>NZ_JAPVYV010000001.1:0-555586 GCF_041432055.1 Streptococcus sp. 27098_8_186 | reverse complement strand
TTTCATCTATCTATCAAGAAGTGAGGAAGGAATGAAAAAGAATATTGTAAAAGATGTCTTATTTTTGGGTCAAAAGTCAGAAGAAGCAACACCTGAGGATCGCACCTTGGCTTTGGATTTGCAGGACACCTTAAATGCTCATCTCCTTGAGTGTGTGGGTTTAGCGGCTAATATGATCGGGGTGAAAAAACGGGCGATTATCATCCGAATGGGAAGTGAAAATCTGGTCCTGTTTAATCCGGTTCTCCTTGAAAAGAAAAAGCCTTACCAAACAGAGGAAGGATGCTTATCCTTGGTAGGGAGTCGGCCAACCACTCGTTATGAGGAGATTTCAGTGGCCTATCGAGATGTGAATTGGAAAGCAAAAACGATTCGTTTGTCAGGTTTTCCAGCCCAGATCTGTCAGCATGAAATGGATCATCTAGAAGGCATTATTATCTAAAGATGAAGGATGGAGTCGATTCGGCTCCATTTTTTAGTTCTTATGGAAACTTTTTTCTTGACAGGGATCTTTTTTGTGCTAAAATAGTTCTCATAGTAACTTTAAAGTTCTTATGAGAACTATTTGGAGGAATGATGGACAAACCGTTACAAGAATTTAAAAAAATCGGCCATCTCATTCACCTCATGGTAGAAAGAGAGGCCAAAAAGCGTGGTTTTGAATTTAGCGCAGGACCACAAGGTCAGGTATTGAGCTTCTTATCTCATCGTGAAAAAGAGGGAAAAGTGACCTTGATTCGGGATGTTGAGCAGGAACTTCATATCTCAAAATCCGTGACCAGTAACCTGATCAAGCGGATGGAGAAAAATGGCTTTATTTATTTAGAGGCTAGTCCGACCGATAAACGGGCCAAGTATGTCTACCTAACAGACGGTGTAAAAAACAAGTTGAATGGCATGAAACAATTCTTTGAGGAAGTGGACCAGAAGATGATGGCTGGTGTATCAGAAGAAGAACTGGCCATCTTTTTCAAGGTTATGCATCAATTTTATGAGAATATGAAAAAAAGGAGCGTGGAATGATCAATATGTTTCGGCGGTTAACCGCCAAAGAATGGGGCATGATTGCTCTTAGTACGGTCTTTATCTGTCTGGCTGTTTGGATGGATTTAAAGACTCCTGAATACTTATCTGATATCACGACCCTCTTAGCTAAGGATGGGACCAAGGCTTCTGATATTATGGATCCGGGAAGCAAGATGTTTCTTTTCTCCTTTGGAAGCTTTTTGATGGCAGTTTTTGTGGGCTTTTTGGCTTCAAGAGTCGCTGCCAGCTTTACGACGCGACTTCGAGGAGAGATTTTCCATCAAGTGATGGATTACTCTGATGCCGAGATCAAGAAATTCTCCGTTCCTTCTCTCTTGACCCGGACGACCAACGATTTGACTCAATTTCAAATCATGATTGTGATGGGGATGCAAGTTGTGACGCGTGGTCCCATTATGGCGATTTGGGCTTTGACCAAGATTTGGGGGAAGAGCAGTGCCTGGACAACTTCTGTTGGGATTGCAGTCTTGATGGTCTTGATTCTTCTTTCTGTTTTGGTTCTTATTGCCTTTCCTCGCCAGCAAAAGGTTCAAGGTTTGACCGATGCCTTGAATGCGACGACACGGGAGAGTTTGACTGGGGTGCGAGTGGTTCGTGCTTACAATGCAGAAGCTTATCAAAATGAAAAATTCCAGGCTGAAAACAAGGGCCTAACCCGTCTAAATCTCTTTGTTTATCGTTTGATGTCTTTAATGAACCCGGTTATGACAGTGGTATCAAGTGGGTTGACCCTTGCTATCTACTGGATTGGGGCGCACTTGATCAATGATATCGCCATGCCAAAAGATCCTACAAAGATCCTCACCAGTCCTGCATTAGCGGATCGGACCAAGGTCTTCTCAGATATGATCACCTTCTCTTCTTACGCTATGCAGGTTGTCGTTGGCTTTATGATGATGGTGGCCATCTTGATTATTCTTCCTCGTGCCTTGGTATCTGCCAAACGAATCAACCAGGTCTTAGCTTTAGAGCCGTCTGTAGCCTTCCCAAGTGAGTCAAAAGAAACAACAGGCCAAGAGGGTACCGTTGAATTTCAAGATGTTTCCTTCCGCTATGGACGGACTTCTCGTGCGGTGATTGAACACGTGACCTTCTCAGCTCAGAAAGGACAAACTGTTGCCTTCATCGGATCAACTGGTTCTGGTAAATCCACTTTGGTCAATTTAATTCCACGTTTTTACGATGCGACAGAAGGAAAGATCTTAGTGGATGGCATCAATGTCAAGGACTATAGCCACCAAGAATTGAACAATAAAGTCGGCTACATTCCCCAAAAAGCAGTGCTCTTTAGTGGCACGATTCGCTCCAATATGGAATTTGGAGAAAGTAGTCAAGGAAAATTAGAGGATGAAGCCATCTGGAAAGCTCTTGAATTGGCTCAAGCCAAAGAATTTGTTTCCGCAAAAGAAAAAGGCTTGGATACAGAAGTAGCGCAAGGAGGAAGCAACTTCTCTGGCGGTCAACGGCAACGCTTGGCCATTGCGCGTGCCCTGGCACGCAAGCCCGAGATCCTCATCTTTGATGATTCTTTCTCAGCCCTGGATTATAAAACGGATCGTATCTTGCGCCAAGCCCTGAAAGAAGAGCTGGCAGATACGACCAAATTGATCGTTGCCCAACGGATTTCGACCATTATGGATGCGGATTTGATTTTGGTCTTGGATCAAGGGAAGGTCGTCGGTCAAGGCACCCACAAAGAATTGCTTGCGACCAATGAAGTCTATCAAGAAATTGCCTATTCACAATTGTCTAAGGAGGAGTTGGAACATGCATAAAACAAAACAAGATTCGTCCCTTTGGAGACAACTTTCTCCCTATTTGAAGGGCTTCCACCTATTTTTCCTAGTTGCTATCCTCTTTTCAATCGTATCGAGTATTATCACGGTTATTGGACCGGATAAGTTAAAAGAAATCACGGATACCATCACAAAAGGGATGGGAGGCGCCATTGATATTGACAAGATCACTTCGATTGCCCTGACCTTAGCCATTCTTTATGGAGTTGGAGCACTGGTGTCCTACAGCAGTAGTTTCATTATCTCAACCATGATTCAGCGCTTCGCAGAACGCTTGCGCAATGCCATCGCTGAAAAGATCAATCGTGTACCTCTCCAATATTTTGATAGTCATGAACAAGGAGATACCTTGTCTCGTGTGACCAATGACGTGGATTTGATGACCCAATCCTTTAACCAAAGTTTGGTTCAAATGGTCTCCTCTATCGTCTTATTAATTGGCTCCATCTTTATGATGTTTAAGACGGACTGGCACTTGGCTGTCACAGCGATTGTATCCGTCTTTGCCGGCTTTGCTCTTTCCAGCATCATTATGGTTAAGAGTCAGCCTTTGTTTAAACAGCAACAAGATAATCTTGCCAAAGTTTCAGGCTATGTTGAAGAAATCTATAGTGGCCACAATGTTGTCATTTCCTATAATGGCCGTCATCAGGCCAAAGATCATTTTGATACCATCAACCAAGATTTGTACCATAGCATGTGGAAATCCCAATTCTTCTCTGGGATCATGATGCCCTTGATGCAGTTTGTAGGGAATTTCGGCTATGTCATGGTCTGTATCGTTGGGGCTGTCCTCACCATTAATGGGGATATTACCATCGGAACCATTGTGGCCTTTATGACCTATGTCCGCATCTTTACCCAACCAATTGGTCAAATGGCCCAAGGAATTACCCAATTGCAATCAGCCAGTGCTGCTATGGGGCGTGTCTTTGAATTCTTGGATGAAGAAGAAATGGAAGACGAATCCCAAAAAACTCGTCAATTGGAAACACCAAAAGGTCATGTCACCTTTGAACATGTGCGCTTTGGCTATTCACCAGATAAGACCATTATCCATGACTTTACAGCTGAAGCGAAGCCTGGGCAAAAAGTGGCTATTGTTGGTCCGACAGGTGCTGGTAAGACGACCATGGTCAATCTCTTGATGCGTTTTTACGATATTCAAGCTGGTAAAATTGCTATCGATGGAGTGGATACCAAGGCCATGAGCCGTGAAGAAGTTCATGATGCCTTTTCGATGGTCTTGCAAGATACCTGGCTCTTTGAAGGCACTATTCGAGAAAACCTGGTCTTCAATCAAACTGATATTTCAGATGAAGCGGTCGAAGCGGCAACCCGAGCTGTTGGGGTCCATCACTTTATTCGGACCTTGCCGAATGGCTATGATACTGTATTAGATGATTCAGTGACCTTGTCCGTTGGTCAAAAGCAACTCTTGACCATTGCGCGTGCCCTCTTGAAGGATGCTCCGCTCCTCATCTTGGATGAAGCAACCTCATCTGTCGATACCCGTACAGAAGAGTTGATTCAAAAAGCCATGGACAAACTCATGGAAGGCCGAACTTCCTTTGTCATTGCCCATCGCTTGTCCACTATCCGTAATGCGGATCTGATTCTCGTGATGAAAGATGGAAATATTATCGAGCAAGGCAACCACCAAGAACTCATGAGCCAAAATGGCTTCTATGCTGATCTCTATAATAGCCAATTCACAGAAGAAGTAGCATGAAATCAAGATACAAGGCTTGTGAAATGTAAAGTAAAAAAATAGGATAGAAGGCAATTCTATGTGCTTCTATCCTATTTTTTATGCTGGAAGAAGGGATGGGAAAGACGATTCTTAGGTACAGAAAAATGACAAAGCGTCAAAAATAGATCGCTTCTAATGTTAAAAAGAAGAAAGAGAGGATAAAAAAGAAGCCTGGCTTGACAGGCTTTCTTAGGATCGCGTATACTAGTAGTACAAAAACGAGATGATAGACAGGAGTGCCAACATGAAGCCCAATCTTCAAGATTATCTGAAATTTTATCGTTGGCTAACCCTGCCTTTTACGAGAAAGCCACGTCGTGTGCAGGTTCTTCAAAGGATGAATCGAATCCTGACGTTCGCCATGCCAGGCATCTACGGCCTGGTCTTTTGTTGGCTGTTTTTAAAGAAAACTTCAATGGGAGAAATCTGGCCTTTTATCTGGATCCCTGCTTCGGGTTTTGTCTTGTTTAGTCTCTTTCGTCATTGGGTCAATGTTCCAAGACCTTATGAAAAATGGGAGATTCAACCGTTATTAGAAAAAAATTCATCTGGTCATTCCTTTCCTAGCCGACATGTATTTTCGGCGACCATTATCTCCATGTGTGTCTGTCAGTTGTCGCTTTCTCTAGGAATGTGCTCCATGCTCCTATCTCTTCTATTAGCCCTTGTCCGAGTTATTGGAGGGGTTCATTATCCCAAGGATGTTCTCGTCGCTTGGGGGCTGGGACTCGTTTGGGGAGGACTCTTTTTGCTGGTTTGAATGAACAAATTGCTGAAAATTGACCTTTGTCTAAGAGCGAGGGATAGTGTATACTGGAAAGTGGACTTAGAATAGGAGAGAAGATGAAGTACAGAAAAGCAGAAAAAGCAGATCTGGATCAGGTGGTTCGAGTAGCCAGTACAGCCTTTGAGGACTATCTATTTTTAAAAGTTATCAAGGATTTGGTTCGGGATCCCAAGCAATACCCAGCCTTTGTTGAGGCAATGATGCGCATCTTGGTGAAGGTTTTTCTTAAGCACCATATTTGCCTTGTGGCAGAAAAAAACGATGAAATTTATGCGGTAGCCTTGTTGCAAAAGGGACCGATTCCTTTTCGGGCCTATCTATTAAATGGGGGATTTGGTTTGCTCAAGTTTATTTCCTTGAAAAATATGTTGGCCTACTTTAAATTTATGGAGGACACGGATAAGGAATTGGAGCAAAATGTAGACTTTGATTGGTATTTGATGCTTCTCGCAGTCGCCCCTAAACACCAACGGCAGGGCTATGGCAGTCGCTTTATGACAGAAGGAATTGAGCCTTTCTTGGAAGAGATCAAAGGGGAATAACTAGCCTTTTATACCAATACCAAAGGAAATGTCTATTTTTACACGAAAAATGGTTACAAGGAAGTCTATTCAAGTGAGATTAGCTTTAATCAAGTAGAGATGGGTAGTTGGTATTTCTTGAAGGAACTAAAAAAACACTAAGGATACAACCTTAGTGTCAGCTTGATGACAAAGTCATTTTAGAAACTTTCCTTAGGTGAGTACGGACGACAGCGAACTTCGAAGAAGTTCCATGACTTAGTTTTGAGCCCCTTCGCTTTTCAATTTTTGGACTCTGGCTAAAACAGTTCCCCGAACTGTTTTACTCTCAAAACTCCCGAGCTCTTGAAACTGAATAGTTTCAAGAGCTTTTCTCACGTCGGAAAGTTTCAGTTGATGATTGAATAATTCTAACGAATAATTTTTTTATTTTTACAGAAGTTAATAGATTTGTATAAAATAGCAATTTGTATACGCCCTCACACTAAGGTTACAACCTTAGTGTTTTTTCATTGTAGTTGTGGATCAGCTCGAACACCGAATTTTTCAAAGAAAGCAGTTCGTTCTTCTATGATAGCGTCCGTCGGATGTTTGATATTCCGTAAGAGCTCAACAAGGTCCGGCGTGACTTCACGAAGCAGTTGCCCTAAAGACCAGATAGCCGTTGCAATATGAATCTGATTTTGTGAAGTTTCGATGATGTTCAGGAGCTTAGGGATGGCCGAGCGGTCATTGGCATTGGCTAATGCAATGATGGCATTGCGCTGGAGGATGTTCTTGCCTCGCCAACTTCCAGCAATATGTCCGAATTTTTCCTTAAATTGTCCGTTGGACAGCTCGATAAAAGGAATCAACTCTGGATGAGCCAGATCAGGATCGATTTCTGTTGCCAAGGGATTATCTAGCCCTTTGTTATAAGGACAACTAATCTGACAGATATCACATCCATAGATGACCGTTTTAATTTTCTTGCGAAATTCTAGGTCCATCATGCCCTTGTCTTGGGTTTGGAAGGACAGACAGCGTCTGGCATTCATAGAGCCATCCCCGATTAAACAGGAGGTTGGACAAGCATCCAAACAACGTCGACAGTCTCCACAACCATAGTCGACTGGCTGATCTGGTTCGATTTCGAGGTTGGTAATCAATTCCCCCAGAAACATGTAAGAACCGTATTCTTTTGAAATGACCAAGCCATTTTTTCCGATAAAGCCAATCCCTGCTCGTTGGGCGACAGCCGTATCAACCAGTGCTCCAGTATCGACCATGCCCTTGTATTCAAAATCTTGCGTCATTTCTTCAATCCCAGCTGCTAAGCGGTTGAGCTTGTCTTGAAGAACATAATGGTAGTCTAATCCCCAACTGTTGGGCGTAAATTTTCCTCTTTTATAGGCTGTTTTTTGAGGTTGTTGCTTGAGTTTATGGGGGTAGGCGACAGCGATTGAGATGATGGTCTTTGCGGAGGAGAGACTTAATTTGGGGTGGATGCGCTCTTCAATATTCTTATGCTCGAATCCAGAATTCCGTCCTTCCTCAACGGCCAAGCGGAGCGATTTTTCCAAATAATCGAAGTCATCAGCAGTTGTAAATCCAATTTTTGAAATCCCAATAGAATGCGCCAGTTGGATAATATTTTTTTTTAGTGTCATCCCTTTCATTATACACAAAAATGAAGTTTCTGGCGAGAGAGGAAAATAATAGAAAGGGCTTTCAAAAACTTTCTTTTTTTTGTATAATAGAAACATGAAATGCGAGGAGGATATTATGGGACAACCATTATTTTTACATTCAGTCATGCAGGAAAAAATTTGGGGAGGAACTCGTCTGAAAGAAGAATTTGGTTACGAAATTCCGAGCGACCATGTCGGTGAATTTTGGGCGATTTCAGCCCATCCACATGGAGTTTCTAAAGTAGCCAATGGTCCATACGAAGGAATGGGATTGGACCAGCTCTATCAAGAGCATCCGGAATTATTCGGGAATCGTAAAGAACCTGTCTTTCCTTTATTAACAAAGATTTTGGATGCCAACTATTGGCTCAGTGTACAGGTGCACCCAGATGATACCTATGCAATGGAACATGAAGGAGAACTTGGAAAAACTGAGTGTTGGTATGTGATTGCGGCTGATGAAGGATCTGAGATTATCTATGGACACAATGCCAAGTCAAAAGAAGAACTCCGCCAGCAAATCGAAGATAAAAACTGGGATGCCTTGTTAACAAAGGTTCCTGTCAAGGCTGGAGATTTCTTCTATGTGCCAAGTGGGACCATGCACGCCATTGGTTCTGGAATTTTGATTCTTGAAACCCAACAGTCGAGTGATACCACCTACCGGGTTTATGATTTTGACCGTAAGGATGCTCAAGGAAACTTGCGGGAACTTCACTTGGAAAAATCAATTGATGTGTTAAACATCGGTGAGCCTGCCAATAGCCATCCAGATACAGTTGTGATCGATGATCTTCGTATGACCACCTTGGTTGCAAGTGATTTCTTCACCGTTTATAAGTGGGAACTGACTGGAAAAGCTGATTTTGAAAAGACTGCTGATTACAGCTTATTGAGCGTCTTAGCCGGAGAAGGAAAATTGACGGTAGATGGAAAGGATTATCCTATTCAAAAAGGAAGCCACTTTATCTTACCGAGCGATGTTGAATCTTGGACTTTGGAAGGGCAAGGTTTAGAATTGATCGTGAGTCATCCATAAAAAAGAAAGGGTTTGAGTTAAAAGCTGTGAAACAACTCAAGCCTTTTTTATCTGAAAACTATTTTTATGTTTAGCCTTGACTCTGACCTAAGGGGAGGGATTATACTATCCTTGTAAGGAGGAAATCATGTACCATATCAAAGAAGCTGCAGAGCTGTCAGGTGTCTCTGTCAAGACCTTGCACCACTATGACAAGATAGGACTTCTCGTTCCTGGCAAATCTGAAAAAGGCTATCGGGTATACAGTCAAGAAGATTTAGAACGATTACAGGTGATTCTCTACTACAAGTATCTAGGATTTTCCTTAGACCAAATAGCAGAACTCTTAGCCGAAGAAAAATCTAACTTATTGCCCCATTTGACCAAACAGTTGGACTATTTGACTCAAGAAAGACAACGTCTGGATACCTTGATTTCTACCTTGCAAAAAACCATTCAAGAACAAAAAGGAGAAAGAAAAATGACTATTGAGGAAAAATTTACTGGATTTAGCTACCAAGATACTCAAAAATACCAGCAAGAGGCGGTAGATAAGTACGGTCAAGAAGTCATGGATCAAGCGCTTGAACGTCAAAAAGGTCGAGAAGAGGAGGCGACAAGAGCCTTTAATCAAGTCTTTCAAGCCTTGGCGAAAAACCTCCAAGCAGGTTTGCCAGTAACAGCATCGGAAAACCAAGAAGAAGCAGCCAAACTTTTAGACGCGATTCGAACGTATGGATTTGACTGCTCTATCGAAGTTTTTGGTCATATCGGCAAAGGCTATGTCTATAATCCAGAATTCAAGGAAAACATCGACAAGTTTGGAGCTGGCACAGCCCAGTACACTTCGGATGTCATTGCCTTTTATGTCGAAAATCAAGCAAAATAAAAAAGTGAGAGTGGGACAGAAATCGGTAATTCGTTAGAATTCGATTTCGTCGTCCCACCTCCGCACAGTTGAGTAGGACTGTAAAAGCTGATGAAAACAGCGTAGTAGAGCCCACTCAACCACTGTGTCTTGCTCGACAATCCAAAAATAATTGAGAGGCTAGGATTTTTGTCTCAGCCTCGTTTTTTGCTTGGATAAATTTGAAAAGAAGCTGACTTATCTAAGAGAGGTTGAATGAACACAATGAAAACTTTATGAAAATTTCATAATTTTGGTTGACAGTCTTGAAAAAAAAGAGTAGAATAACCCCTGTTTTATGAAAAGAGGCAGGGAATTCCCGGCCTCATGAACTTTTTTCAAGGAGTTTTTTATGTTTTCAACATTGAAAAAATGGTTTATTGGCCGTCCGTTGAAATCTGGTGCAGAAGGTGAAGGCGGGTTGCTTGGGAAAATGCAGGCCTTGGCCATGCTCTCTAGTGACGCGCTTTCTTCTATCGCCTACGGTCCAGAGCAAGTTATCCTGGTCTTGATGACCGTTTCAGCGGGAGCCATTTGGTGGTCCATTCCAATTGGGATTGTGGTCCTGGTTCTCCTAGCTAGTTTAACGATTTCTTATCGCCAGGTCATTCATGCCTACCCTCAAGGGGGAGGGGCCTACATGGTGACTACGGAGAACTTGTCTCCCAAAGCGGGTTTGATCGCTGGTGGTAGTCTCTTGGTCGACTACATGCTGACAGTAGCAGTATCTGTGTCTTCCGGTGCAGATGCCATCACGTCAGCGATTCCATCTCTTCATCCTTATAATCTTCACATTTCCATTTTATTGGTCTTGATCTTGATGCTAATGAACCTGAGGGGATTGCGCGAATCAGCGACATCGTTGATGATTCCGGTCTATCTTTTCATTGTCAGTACCATTGCCTTGATCGGCTATGGTGTGATCCAAATCTTGACGGGTCACTTGGCCTATAACGCAACTGCTCATGTGGGTCAAACTATTTCAGGGGTTAGTATCATTCTCTTATTGCGGGCCTTTACGAGTGGATCCGCTTCCCTAACAGGGGTTGAAGCCATCTCCAATTCGGTTCCTTTCTTTAAGAAACCAAAAGCAAAGAATGCAGCCTCTACCTTGACCATTATGGCTTTGATTTTGGGGATCATGTTTGCAGGGATTACCTTCCTCAATTACTGGGTGGGTGTCGTTCCGGCAAAAGGGGTAACGACTCTAGCCCAAATGGCCCAAGCTATCTTAGGGAATTCCCCAGTCGGACAAGCCTTCTTTTATGTCTTCCAATTATCAACAGCCTTGATCTTGGCAGTTGCGGCTAATACTGGCTTCTCCGCCTTTCCAATGTTGGCCTTTAACATGGCTAAAAATAAATACATGCCCCACATGTATATGGAAAAAGGGGATCGTCTGGGCTATTCTAATGGGATTTTGACCTTGGCGATTGGTGCGATCGTCTTGCTCTTGATTTTTGATGGACAAACAGAAAGCTTGATTCCGCTTTATACCATTGGGGTCTTCATTCCTTTTGCACTTTCTCAAACAGGGATGGTGATCCACTGGAAACGCCAATATCAAAAAGGATTTCTTAAGTATTCGCTTGCCAATATCCTGGGGGCAGCCATCTGTTATGGGATTGTCTTGATCCTCTTATTATTCCGTTTGCGTGAGATCTGGCCCTTCTTCCCTATCATTGGTCTCTTGCTTTGGATGTTCTTGAGCATCCGTAATCACTATGATAAAGTTGCGGCCCAATTGCGCTTGGGAGGTCAGATCGAAAAGACAAGTTATGCGGGCAATACCGTGATTGTCCTTGTTGGGAATGTCACTCAGGTAAGTGTGGGAGCTATGAGTTATGCAAACAGCCTAGGAAACGATGTTGTAGCCATGCACGTCTCAACGGAAGAAACCAAGGCCAAAGATGCTGAGGTAGCAGAAGAATTTAAGCATTATTTCCCTCATATTCGCTTTGAAAATGTCATGACGAGTTACCGGGATATTATCCAGCCAACGGTTGAATTTGTTGCGAAAGTAGCTGAGGAAGCTAAGAAAAAGGGGAATACCGTTACAGTCTTAGTTCCTCAATTCATCCCTAAAAAACATTGGCAAAATGTTCTCCACAACCAGATGAGTTTGAAATTGAAGTACGCTCTTCGTTGGCATGAAGAAGTGGTTGTAGCAAGCTATTCTTACCATTTGTCTGAATAAACATCGAACAAAGAAAAGATGTCTGCTTTAGCAGGCATTTTTTTGAATCCTTCAACACGAAAAAAATTATTAAAATGTCCTGTAAGATACAGCATTGATCTTGAAAAAATATTAAAAAAATGCTAGAATAAAAAGAACGTTTTAAATTTTAAAAGATTCAAAGTAAGGAAAAAAATGGCAAATTTATTAAAAACAATTATTGAAAATGATCGAGGCGAAATCAAACGCCTGGAAAAAATGGCTGATAAGGTATTTTCTTATGAAAACCAAATGGCAGCTTTGTCAGATGACGAATTAAAAGCTAAAACAGTTGAGTTTAAACAACGCTACCAAGACGGTGAGTCTTTGGATGATCTCTTGTATGAGGCTTTTGCGGTTGTCCGTGAAGGGGCGAAACGGGTACTTGGTTTGTTCCCATACAAGGTACAGGTTATGGGGGGGATCGTTCTTCACCATGGTGACGTTCCAGAGATGCGTACAGGGGAAGGAAAAACCCTGACAGCTACCATGCCTGTATACTTGAATGCATTGTCTGGTAAAGGCGTGCACGTTGTTACCGTCAATGAATACTTGACAGAGCGGGATGCAACAGAGATGGGAGAACTTTACTCATGGCTTGGCCTTTCAGTAGGGATCAACCTTGCAGCGAAATCTCCAGCTGAGAAAAAAGAAGCTTACCTCTGTGATATCACTTACTCAACCAACTCAGAGATCGGATTTGACTATTTGCGTGACAACATGGTTGTGCGTGCAGAAAACATGGTTCAACGTCCATTGAACTACGCCTTGGTCGATGAGGTAGACTCAATCTTGATTGACGAAGCGCGTACTCCATTGATCGTTTCTGGTCAGACAGCTTCTGATACGAGTCAGCTCTATCACATGGCTGATGCTTATGTGAAAACCTTGACAGAGGATGATTACATTATCGATGTTCCCTCTAAAACCATTGGTTTGTCTGATTCTGGTATTGACAAGGCAGAAAGCTACTTTAATCTTGAAAACTTGTACGATATTGAAAACGTAGCTTTGACTCACTTTATCGACAATGCCCTTCGTGCAAACTACATCATGATTTTGGATATCGACTATGTGGTTAGCGAAGATCAAGAAATCTTGATCGTCGACCAATTTACTGGACGGACCATGGAAGGACGTCGTTATTCTGATGGTCTTCACCAAGCGATCGAAGCCAAAGAAGGTGTTCCAGTTCAAGAAGAAACTAAAACATCTGCATCGATTACTTACCAAAACCTCTTCCGTATGTACAAGAAGTTGTCAGGGATGACAGGGACAGGGAAAACCGAAGAAGAAGAATTCCGTGAAATTTATAACATTCGCGTGATTCCAATTCCAACCAACCGTCCGATTGCCCGTATTGATCATCCAGACCTTCTCTACCCAAGCTTGAAATCAAAATTCAAGGCTGTTGTGGAAGATGTGAAGTCTCGTCATGAAAAAGGTCAACCAGTCCTCGTGGGTACTGTTGCCGTTGAAACCAGTGATTACCTTTCTCAATTGTTGGTTCAAGCAGGTGTTCCTCACGAAGTTTTGAATGCGAAAAACCACTACAAAGAAGCGCAAATTATCATGAACGCTGGTCAACGTGGCGCTGTTACCATTGCGACCAACATGGCCGGACGTGGTACGGATATCAAACTTGGTGAAGGTGTCCGCGAACTCGGTGGACTGTGTGTCATCGGGACAGAACGTCACGAAAGCCGTCGGATCGATAACCAGCTTCGTGGACGTTCAGGACGTCAAGGGGATCCAGGTGAATCTCAATTCTACTTGTCTCTTGAAGATGAATTGATGCGCCGTTTCGGTTCTGAACGGATCAAAGCAGTGCTTGATCGCTTCAAGTTGAGTGAAGAAGAATCGGTCATCCGTTCAAACATGTTCACCCGTCAGGTAGAGGGTGCACAAAAACGGGTTGAAGGAAACAACTACGATACTCGTAAACAAGTCCTTCAATACGATGACGTGATGCGGGAACAACGGGAAATTATCTACGCTGAACGCTATGATGTCATCACAGCTAACCGTGACTTGGCGCCTGAAATCAAGGCCATGATCAAACGGACCATCAAACGGATTGTTGAAGGAGCCAGCCACTCAAGCAAGGAAGAACGTATCGAAGCGATTTTGAACTTTGCCAAATACAATTTGGTTCCGGAAGATACGATTTCTGAAAGCGATATTGAAGGAAAATCTGACAAGGAAGTTATTGATTACTTGTATGCACGTGCAGAAGAAATCTATGCCAGCCAAGTAGCGAAATTGCGTGACGAAGAGTCTGTGCAAGAATTCCAAAAAGTCTTGATCCTTCGTGTGGTGGACAGCAAGTGGACGGACCATATCGATGCTCTGGATCAATTGCGAAATGCGGTTGGACTTCGTGGATATGCGCAAAATAACCCAGTGGTAGAATACCAATCAGAAAGTTTCCGTATGTTTAACGATATGATCGGATCGATTGAATTTGATGTGACTCGTCTCATGATGAAAGCCCAAATTCACGAACAAGAACGTCCACGTACGGAACACAGTATTTCAACAACTGCGACTCGCAACATTGCAGCGCAACAACAAGATATTCCAGCAGATATTGACTTGTCACAAGTGAAACGCAACGATTTGTGCCCTTGTGGTTCAGGTAAGAAATTTAAAAACTGTCACGGACGTAAATTTTAAGAGCTCCTCTGAAATAGAAAGAGGATGGGTCTAGGTAGCATAAGGAGGCCGTATGGTATTCATTACGAAGAGCAATAAGATTGATGAGCAAGAGATCACTTCGCTTTACCGCTTGGAAGGTCCAGCCTTGGAGCGCAAAGAAGCGCGTGATCGTGAGTTGGAAGCGATTATCAAAGGAGAAGACCAACGGATCCTTCTTGTGATCGGGCCTTGCTCTTCTGATAATGAAGAAGCTGTGATGGAGTATGCCCGTCGTTTGGCAGACTTGCAAGAGCAAGTCAAAGATCAGATTTTCATTGTGATGCGGGTCTATACGGCTAAGCCTCGGACCAATGGGGATGGCTATAAAGGCTTGATGCACCAACCAGATACTCATGGAGCACCAAGCTTTGTGGATGGTTTGAAAGCGGTCCGACATCTCCACTACCGTGTGATTACAGAAACTGGTTTGACAACTGCGGATGAGTTGCTTTATCCAGCAAGTCTTGTGTATGTTGAGGATTTGATTTCTTATCATGCCATTGGAGCGCGTTCGGTTGAAGACCAGGAGCATCGCTTTGTATCTAGTGGGATCTCTGCTCCGATAGGCATGAAGAATCCAACCTCTGGAAATCTTTCTGTCATGTTCAATGCGATTTATGCTGCCCAACATCCCCAAAACTTTTTGTTCAATGCCCAAGCAGTGGAAACATCAGGAAATCCTTTAGCCCATGCGATCCTTCGTGGGGGCTTGGATGCAAGTGGTAAGAATGTTCCAAACTACCATTATGAAGATTTGCTAGCGGCAGCAAAACGCTATAGCGAAATGGGCTTGCAACATCCCTTCATCCTGGTGGATACCAACCATGACAACTCTGGCAAACAATTCGAAGAGCAAGTACGCATCGTGAGAGAAACCATGATGAACCGTGCTTGGAACAAGGATTTGGCAACTTTAGTTCGTGGTTTCATGATTGAATCCTATCTAGAAGATGGCCGTCAAAATGAACCAGTGGTTTATGGTCAATCCATCACAGACCCTTGCCTGGGTTGGGAAAAAACACAGGCCTTGGTCAAAGAAATTGCAACGATGAATAAGTAAAAGGCAGGGGCGGAAGGAGTGATTCTTTAGCCCCTTCTCTTTTGTCAGTAAAACGATACTGAAACGATAAATAAGGATAAAACAAGATGATCAAAGGACATGGCATCGATATCGAATCGATCGCTGCGATTGAAAAAGCCTATCAGAAGAATACCCGATTCGCTGAAAAAGTCTTAACTGAGGCTGAGCGAGAGCGCTTTGAGGAATTGTCTGGAAAACGGAAAATGGAATATTTAACGGGCCGATGGTCCGCCAAAGAAGCCTTTTCAAAGGCAATGGGAACAGGGATTGGACCGGTTGGTTTTCAAGATTTAGAGATTTTAAATGATGCCCACGGAGCTCCCTATTTTTCCAAATCTCCTTTTTCTGGGAAGGTCTGGATTTCGATCAGTCATAAGGGAGACCTAGTGTCGACCAGTGTCATTTTGGAGGAAGAAAATGAAAGCAAGTAAACATAGACCAACTGTTGCAAGAGTCGATTTGGATGCCATTGCCTTTAATGTGCAACAAGTCAGTGAGCATATTCCGAGTCAAGCCTTGAAATATGCAGTCGTCAAGGCCAACGCCTATGGTCATGGGGTCGTTGCGGTGACCAAAAAATTGGCGCCTCAGGTAGATGGTTTTTGTGTTTCCAATATGGATGAAGCCCTCGAAATCCGTGAAGAAGGCTTGCAACACCCTATTTTAATTTTGGGAGTTGTGCCAAGTGAAACAGTGAATCTAGCCAAAGAGCATGACATCCGCTTAACGGTGGCTAGTCTTGCTTGGTTGGATCAATTGCTTGGAGAAGAAGCAGATCTTTCAGAATTGAAGGTCCATATCAAGGTGGATTCAGGAATGGGGCGAATAGGATTCCGAAGGATCGAAGAGATCAAAGAGGCTGAACGCCTCCTCTTAGCAGCTGGAGCTGAAATTGAAGGGATCTTTACTCATTTTGCGACAGCAGATGAGGCAGATGATCGAAAATTTCAAGAGCAATACCAGTTTTTCAAAGAAGTATTGGCTGCTCTTGAATCCCTTCCTCCCATTGTCCATGCGAGTAATTCTGCTACCTCTTTGTGGCATGCGAATACGATTTTCACAGCTGTGCGCTTGGGAGATGTCATGTATGGCTTGAATCCGAGTGGATCTGTGTTAGCCTTGCCTTATGAAATCAAGCCGGCCTTGAGTTTGGTGAGCGAATTAGTTCATGTGAAACAGTTAGAAGCTGGTCAAGATATTGGCTACGGGGCAACCTATACGACAGAAGAACCCCAATGGATTGGGACGATTCCTATTGGCTATGCGGATGGTTGGATCCGAGAGATGCAAAACTTCCATGTGCTGATTAAGGGGGACTATTGTCCCATTGTTGGTCGCGTTTCGATGGACCAGATTACTGTTCGCCTTCCCGAAGAATTGCCTCTGGGGACCAAGGTTACCCTGATTGGACGAGAGGGCGAGAAAGAAATCACAGCAACAGAGGTTGCAGATTACCGTGGGACCATTAATTATGAAGTGGTCTGTCTCTTGAGCGATCGGATTCCTCGTGACTATACAGGTGAAGAATAAGAAGAAGCAGGTGGGATTTTCCCGGATGGACCTGCTTTTTTATAAAAGAAAGGAGGAGAAATGAATCTACACCAACCCTTATCCGTACTGCCTGGAGTCGGTCCAAAATCGGCGGAAAAATTTAAAAAATTAGGGATTGAAACTTTAGAAGATCTGCTCTTGTATTTCCCCTTTCGTTATGAAGATTTCAAAACGCGCAATGTTTTAGAATTAGAAGATGGGGAAAAAGCCGTCATCTCTGGGGTGGTAGCAACACCAGCCAATGTTCAATATTATGGCTACAAACGAAACCGCTTGCGTTTTTCGATCAAACAGGGAGACCAAGTGATTGCGGTTAATTTTTTTAACCAACCCTATCTAGCAGACAAAATCGAGGTCCAGCAGACAGTGGCGATTTTTGGGAAATGGGACAAGGCCAAAGGGAGTTTGACAGGAATGAAGCTCCTGGCTCAAGTGGAAGATGATTTGCAGCCAGTCTATCGAGTGACGCAAGGAGTCAGCCAAAACAGCCTGGTGAAATTGATCAAAATAGCATTCGACCAGGGTTTGGACCAGCTTTTAGAAGAGAATGTACCCCAAATCTTACGAGAGCGTTATCAACTCATGTCTCGTTCCCAAGCAGTACAAGCTATGCATTTTCCTAAGGATCTGGCAGAGTACAAGCAAGCTCTTCGCCGGGTAAAATTTGAAGAGCTCCTCTTTTTCCAGTTGCAACTCCAAGTGCTAAAAGAAGAAAATCACGATGCCAGCCAAGGGATTTCCTTGGCCTGGAATCCAGAAAAATTAGCAGAACGAAAAAAACAGCTTCCCTTTGAGCTAACGCAAGCTCAAGAAAACAGCTTGAATGAAATCTTGACAGATATGGCTTCTCCTTATCATATGAACCGCCTCTTGCAAGGGGATGTGGGAAGCGGGAAGACAGTCGTGGCCGGTCTTGCCATGTATGCAGCCTTAAGCGCTGGGAAGCAAGCAGCCTTGATGGTTCCAACGGAGATTTTGGCAGAGCAACACAAGGAAAGCTTGCAAAATCTTTTTCCTGATTTGCCAATTGCCCTTTTAACAGGAGGATTAAAGGCGGTTGAGAAACGAGAAGTCTTAGAAGAGATCGCCTCAGGAACAGCTCAACTGATTGTGGGGACACATGCCTTGATTCAAGAGGGAGTTCACTACCAAGATCTAGGCTTGGTCATTATTGATGAACAGCACCGTTTTGGGGTTTCCCAGCGCCGTATCCTTCGAGAAAAAGGACAAAATCCAGACGTCCTGATGATGACGGCTACCCCTATTCCCCGGACCTTGGCTATTACAGCCTTTGGAGATATGGATGTGTCCATCATTGACCAGATGCCCGCTGGACGAAAGGAAATCATCACACGTTGGGTCAAGCATGAGCAGTTAGAAGTGGTCCTCGACTGGTTAGTCAAAGAACTTGGCAAAGGTTCTCAGGCTTACTTTATTTCTCCATTGATTGAGGAGTCAGAGGCGCTAGATTTGAAAAACGCCCTTGCCCTCCAAGAAGAGCTAGAGACCTTCTTTGGACAGCGAGCACGCGTTTCTCTTCTTCACGGGAAGATGAAAAGTGAAGAGAAAGATGCCATCATGCAGGCCTTTAAAGAGCACCAAGTCGATGTTTTGGTGTCTACGACCGTTATTGAAGTAGGAGTCAATGTGCCCAATGCGACCGTTATGGTCATTATGGATGCAGATCGGTTTGGTCTTAGCCAGCTTCACCAGCTTCGAGGTCGGGTTGGTCGGGGAAACAAGCAATCCTATGCTATTCTAGTAGCCAATCCTAAGACAGATAGTGGCAAGCAGCGCATGAAAATCATGACAGAGACAACCAATGGGTTTGTGCTGGCGGAAGAAGATTTGAAAATGCGAGGTTCAGGTGAAATCTTTGGAACCCGTCAATCTGGGATTCCAGAATTTCAAGTGGCGGATTTGGTAGAAGATTATCCCATTCTGGAAGAAGCGCGGAAAGTCGCCAGCAAGATTGTAGCCACGCCAGATTGGCGCGAACACCCCGATTGGGATTTGCTCTCGCTTTACTTAGAAAAGAAAGAACATTTAGACTAAAATATAAAAAGGGAGTAGAGTGGAAATTCTTTGGATTCCACTCTACTCCCTTTAATATGGCATTTTACGGGCTTTGTATCTTAGTTTACCCTTCGATATAGTCTTTGAGTTCTTGTCCTTTTAGGCCGGCATTGAGGGCGATGAGGAGTTTGATGCGCGCTTTGGGGGCGTTTAATTCTTTGATGAAAAAGACACCTGCTTGATGGAGTTGGACACCTCCTCCTTCATATGCGTAGACGGGTTCAGCGATTCCATTGAAGCAACGGGATACTAAAGCGATTGGAAGACCTGCATCCATGAATTCTTGGAGTTTATGTGCCGTTTCTTTAGGGATGTTTCCAGCTCCAAAGGCTTCGATAATGAGGCCATCGAGCTTTGAAAGATCCAGCATGTCCAGCAGATCGGTTTTCATCCCTGCGTAGGTAGCAATGATCGGAACGAAACCATCGATGGTATCGAGATCAAAGCGAACCCTTGGCTCGGCTGTTTTAAAGAAGAGGATTTCCTTTTTCATGACCAAACCTAGTGGACCGTGGGTTGGTGTCTGGAAGGTGCTGACATTGGTGGTATGGGTTTTGGTGACGTACTTAGCCGCATGAATTTCATCGTTCATGACGACTAAGACCCCTTTATCACGTGCTTTTGGATCGGCAGCCACTCGAAGGGCTGTCAGAAAATTATAGACACCGTCGCTTCCGAGCTCGTTGGAGCTTCGCATAGCTCCTGTAATGACCACAGCGATCTCGGGTAACTCCATAGTATCCAAGAAATAAGCCGTTTCTTCCAGCGTATCTGTCCCGTGGGTAATAACGATGCCGTCGTAGTTGTGAGCTTCCTCTTTGATTTTTTGATATAGGGCTAACATGTGACGGGGGGTCATTTGAGGGCTGGGAAGGTTGAAGAAGTCCTCCGAGGTGACTGCAATCCCTTCAATTGGTGAAGTGACTTGGGTCATGGGATTGACTTCATTGGTAATCACTGCCCCAGAGTCGTCTGCCGCCATCGAAATGGTTCCTCCGGTATGTAGTGCTAAAATTTTCTTAAACATGTGAAGCTCCTTGGAATATGTGATATAATTTATTTTATCATAAAAAGAAAGAAACAGTAGACATGGAAATAAAAGCAGTCTTTTTTGATATTGATGGAACCTTGGTTAATGATAGTCGAGCAGTCCTAAAATCAACAGAAAAAGCCATTCAGTCTTTAAAGGAAGAAGGGATCTATGTAGGCCTTGCGACAGGGCGGGGACCGGCCTTTGTCAAACCGTTTATGGAACGCTATGGTTTTGATTTTGCAGTGACCTATAATGGTCAGTATATTTTGACCAAGGACCGCGTGCTGTATACTAGCCCAATCGATAAAAAGAGTCTGCACCAACTAATTGACTATGCTCGAGAACACCGTAAGGAAATTGCTCTCGGTACCAAGGATGGGGTATTTGGTTCTCGGATCATGAGTTTTGGGATGAGTCCTATTTCAACCTGGTCTAGTCGTTTTGTGCCCCGCAAAATGGCCCGTACAGTCAGTCGAGGATTTAACAAAGTGGTTAGCAAGGTCATCCCACAAGACCAGGATACCCTCTATGCACTAGCGCAAGAACCAATCTACCAAGTGTTGATCTTATCGAGTCCAGAAGAGACTGCAAAAATTGAAAAAGAGTTTCCACATCTGAAATTCACGCGGTCTAGCCCATTTGCAGCAGATGTCCTCAACCCAGGGATTTCCAAGTTAGAAGGGATCCGCATCGTTGGTCAGGAATTTGGCTTTGACATCGATGAAGTGATGGCTTTTGGAGATTCTGATAATGACTTAGAGATGCTTTCAGGTGTTGGCTTATCTATTGCGATGGGAAATGGGACGACAAGTGTTAAGGCGATTGCCAAGCATACCACGACCAGCAATGACAAGGATGGCATTCAAAAGGCCCTACAGCACTTTGGTATTCTCTCAGAGAAAGAGCTCTTTATTTCTAAGGATGATCACTTCAATAAGGTCAAAACCTTCCATGGAGTGATGGATGGGAAAACCCAGGAGAAACCAGTTGTCTGGCAACCCCAAGATGCCCTCTATCGGACCATGTTCAAGCAAGAGGAATTAGTGGAATTTGTCCGAGCAGCTAGCTCAAGTGAGGAAGAATTCGATCGCTCGGTAGCAGCCCTTCACGAAGCTTTGGATAAGGCTGCAGATAAGGTTCGTAGCAAGCATCCAGCTGAAATTTCCATGGTGGGGCAGGTTGATGCCTTAATCGATACCTTATATCTGACTTATGGTAGCTTTGTTCTAATGGGAGTTGATCCTGAAGAGGTCTTTGAGATTGTTCATCGGGCCAATATGGGCAAGATTTTCCCAGATGGAAAGGCGCACTTTGATCCAGTAAGCCACAAAATTCTGAAGCCAGATGATTGGGAAGAAAAATACGCCCCGGAACCAGCCATCAAAAAAGAACTCGATCGCCAGCTCAAGGCCTACGAAAAACATGCAAAACAAAAAGAAGCAAAAAAAGACAACTAAAAAAGTTTGGAACTTTTGTTCCAAACTTTTTCTTTCTTACATGGTTTTATCCTTATCACGTACCACTAGTAAGTCTACTTTAGCGTGGCGAAGGATATATTCTGAGGAGGATCCGACCATTAACCGTTCGAAGGCATTGAGTCCGGTAGCTCCGACCATAATAAGGTCAACCCCTTCTTTACTTGGGATATCATTAGCCAAGAGGACCTTTGGATTTCCCATTTCCACAACAGTCGCAACATTTTGAACGCCGACTTTTTCAGCACGTTCCTGGTAGCCTTTGAGCAATTCATTGGCTTCTTCTTGCAATTCTTCGTAGACCTCAGCATCAAAAGTTGAGACGCTTTGAAGGGCACGGGTATCGATGACGTGGACAATGGTCAATTTAGAGCCGTTGCGAAGAGAAACATTAACCCCTTTTTCAAAGGCTAATTCTGCTTCATGGGAACCGTCGACAGCGACCATAATGTTTTCGTATTTTTGAGACATAATCCTACCTCCTTATAGCTTGAAAACATGGATAGAATAGAAAGGAATCCTATTCCTTATACACTTATATTTTATCCCTTTTAGGGCAGAATGTAAAGGTAAAGTCTCGTTTTTCTGCCATATTTTTGCTGAATTTTTAAAGTCCTCGGTTTGTACTCTATTTCAACTAGTGGTATAATAGAGATAATTTCGTGAATCGAGGCAGAATATGAAGGAATATAATAAATCAAGCAAACTCGAACATGTCGCTTACGATATTCGTGGTCCAGTCTTGGAAGAAGCCATGCGCATGCGAGCAAATGGAGAAAAAATTCTTCGTTTGAATACAGGGAACCCTGCTGAATTTGGCTTTACAGCTCCAGATGAAGTCATCCATGATTTGATCATGAATGCGCGTGATAGTGAAGGCTATTCGGATTCAAAAGGGATCTTTTCAGCCCGCAAGGCCATTATGCAGTATTGCCAGTTGAAAAGAATTCCAAATGTGGATATTGATGATATTTATCTTGGTAATGGAGTAAGTGAGCTGATCGTCATGTCGATGCAAGGACTGCTCGACAATGGGGATGAGGTCTTAGTTCCCATGCCGGACTATCCTCTTTGGACAGCAGCTGTCAGCCTAGCTGGTGGGAATGCGGTTCACTATCTTTGTGATGAAGAAGCAAACTGGTACCCAGATATCGAGGATATCAAGTCGAAAATCACCTCAAACACTAAAGCTATCGTTGTTATCAACCCGAATAACCCAACAGGTGCCCTCTATCCAGATGAGATCCTGCTTGAGATTGTGGAGATCGCTCGCCAAAATAACTTGATTATCTTCGCAGATGAAATTTACGATCGCTTGGTCATGGATGGTGAAAAACACACGGCTATTGCAAGCTTAGCGCCTGATCTCTTCTGTGTAAGTATGAATGGCTTGTCAAAATCTCACCGGATTGCCGGTTTCCGTGTTGGTTGGATGGTTCTGTCTGGTCCGAAGCATCATGTGAAGGGCTATATTGAAGGCTTGAACATGTTGTCCAATATGCGTCTTTGTTCAAATGTTTTGTCTCAACATGTTGTGCAAACCTCTCTTGGAGGTTACCAATCCGTGGATGAACTCTTGCTTCCAGGTGGTCGAATCTACGAACAACGCAATTTTATCTACAAAGCCATCAATGATATTCCAGGCCTCTCAGCTGTTAAGCCAAAGGCTGGTCTCTATATCTTCCCTAAGATTGATCGGGACATGTACCGCGTGGATGATGATGAACAATTTGTTTTAGAGTTCTTGAAGCAAGAAAAAATTCTCTTGGTTCATGGCCGCGGCTTTAACTGGAAAGATCCAGATCACTTCCGGATCGTTTACCTTCCACGTGTCGATGAGTTGGCTCAAATTCAAGAAAAAATGACTCGTTTCTTGAAACAATACAAACGCTAATTAGATAAAGGATTGAAGAGAAAAGTCTTCAATCTTTTTTTGATTCATTCTATAAAATCCATGTCATCGAATCGATATTTTTCTGAATTGCGCATAATTGTAGAAAAAATAAATAATTTTCAGATAATTCGATTGAAATTCCCACACTTATATGATATACTTGAGCTGACTATATGCGAGGTTTATTATGGCAAATTTATTAGAAAAGACACGAAAAATTACATCTATCTTGAAACGGACAGATGAACAGTTGCAGGCTGAGATGCCTTACAATGATATTGCTCAGCAATTGGCGGATATTATTCACTGTAATGCCTGTATCATTAATAGCAAAGGAACCCTCCTTGGTTATTTCATGCGTTACAAGACCAACAATGACCGGGTAGAAGCTTTCTTTCAAAATAAAAAATTACCAGAAGATTATGCTAAAGCAGCAAGCTTAGTTTATGAT
The DNA here is from genome assembly GCF_041432055.1 of Streptococcus sp. 27098_8_186. Taxonomy (NCBI): domain Bacteria; kingdom Bacillati; phylum Bacillota; class Bacilli; order Lactobacillales; family Streptococcaceae; genus Streptococcus; species Streptococcus sp. 27098_8_186. The sequence goes on along the minus strand of NZ_JAPVYV010000001.1, from coordinate 531,614 downwards.
ACGGAAGCAAACCTTCCCATCGAGCATGATTTGACGGTCTTTCCAATTGAGACCAAGTCGGAATTTCCTGATGGATTGACGACCATTGCGCCCATTCATGTTTCTGGGATTCGTTTGGGGTCTTTGATCATTTGGCGGAATGATAAAGAGTTTGATGATGATGATTTGATCTTGGTTGAGATTGCGAGTACCGTGGTAGGGATTCAAATGTTGAACTACCAACGCGAGGAAGACGAGAAGAATATTCGTCGTCGTACAGCGGTGAATATGGCTGTCAATACCTTGTCTTACTCTGAGTTGCGGGCTGTTTCTGCCATCCTTAGTGAATTGAAAGGAAATGAGGGGCAGTTGACTGCTTCTATCATCGCGGATCGGATTGGCATTACCCGCTCTGTGATTGTCAATGCACTTCGGAAATTGGAGTCAGCTGGTATTATTGAAAGCCGTTCACTTGGAATGAAGGGAACCTATCTCAAAGTGTTGATTCCAGATATCTTTGAGGAAATTAAGAAAAGAGATTACTAATGACTAAAGCTTTGATTTCAATTGACTATACTGTCGATTTCGTAGCAGATGATGGTAAGCTTACGGCAGGTGCTCCTGCACAAGCCATTTCTGAGACTATTGCTCAGGTGACCCAATTGGCCTTTGACCAAGGAGCCTATATCTTTTTTGCCATTGATGCGCATGATGTAGAGGATCCATTTCATCCTGAAAGCAAGCTCTTCTCACCTCATAATATCATTGGGACCAGCGGACGTGATTTGTACGGCCCTTTGGCAGATTTTTATCGGGAGCACAAAGCGGATCCACGAGTTTTTTGGATGGATAAACGTCATTATTCTGCTTTTTCAGGAACGGACCTAGATATCCGCCTGCGGGAACGTCATGTAGATACCGTTATTTTGACAGGTGTCTTGACCGATATCTGCGTCCTCCATACTGCGGTTGATGCATATAATCTCGGCTATCAGATCGAAGTCGTGGAACCTGCAGTGGCGTCACTTACTCCTGAAAATCATCAGTTTGCCTTGAATCATTTCAAGCATGTCTTAGGGGCAAGCTTGGTCGACGATGCACTTGCTGTATTAGACACAAAATAAGAAAACAATGTAAAAGAGGTCGTAGACATTTGTCTGGACCTCTTTTTAGGGCTTAGAGATTGTCTTCCTCTCTCGAAAATGGTATCCTAATGGAAGAATATAAGGGGGAGTTATGAATAAAAAAGCTGTCGTCTTTTCAGCCGATCTATCTTATATGGAAAAATTGGAAACCGCTATGAAGTCATTGTGCGCCCATCAGGACCGGTTGAAAATTTATGTTTTAAATGAAGATCTACCAACAGAGTGGTTTGCTATCATGAATCAGCGCTTGCGCCAGTTGGATTCAGAAGTGATCAATTGTCGGATGTCTCCCGAGCAATTCCAGTCCTTCTCGCTTCCAAGTAACCATATTCACTATGCAACCTATTTCCGTTACGCTATTCCAGAGATTGTGGAGGAAAAGCGGATCCTCTATCTGGATTGTGACATGATCTTTACACAGGATTTATCGCCTTTGTTTGAGGTCGATTTAAAAGGTCATGGACTGGGGGCAGTGGTAGATAAGCCGACGACGACAGATGGTTTTAATGCTGGACTTTTGGTGATTGATAGGGTTTGGTGGCAAGAGCACCAAGTGACAGAGGCACTTTTTGACCTTACTCGCGAGTACCATCAGCATGTATACGGAGACCAAGGAATTTTGAATCTGTATTTCAAAGATGCGTGGTACCCTTTACCTTGGACCTATAATCTACAAGTAGGGTCTGATAAGGATCAATATCACTATGGAGATTTAGACTGGTACGATGCCTTTCAAGGGATTCCCGCGGTCGTTCATTATACCTCTCATAATAAACCATGGACCTCTAAACGCTTCAATCGTTTTCGTGAATTATGGTGGTTTTACTATGCCCTCTCTTGGGAGGAAATTTTGCTTCGAAAACCAATTTTAAAGCAAACCTATCCAGATCTAGTGGGAGAATTTCCTTATCATGCCGCCATTTATACCCATACAGCAGATATCTACGAGTTGGAGACTTTGTTAAAAGAATTGCCAGACGTAGCGATTCATGTCCTTGCCCATAGCCATTTTGGTTTTAACTTGGTGCAATTGGAACGCTATCCCAACCTCTTTCTTTATCCCTCTTTTGATCCCTTGACCAGTCGAAAGGTCCTAGAAAAATTGGATTTCTATTTGGATATCAATCCTTATGATGAGGTGGATCAGATGACGCAAACGGTCCATCAATTGGGCTTACCGATTTTCTCTTTTGAAGGAACGAATCATGTGGAAAATGGTGAGAACCAAGTGTTTGCGGATGACCAGGTGCAGGAGATGGTGGCAGCGATTCGCGATTATTTAAAGAGAAATGAGAAGAAGCATGGAAACAAATGAAGTAGTGAGTATCATCATTCCCATCTATAATGTAGAAGCTTATTTGAGACAATGTTTGGAAACGGTTATCCATCAGACCTACCCTCATTTGGAAATTATCCTGGTCAATGATGGTTCGCCAGACCAGTCAGAAGAGATCTGTAAAGAATTTTTTAGGAAGGATGCGCGCATCCGCTACGTTCGCCAAGAAAATGGGGGCTTATCTGCTGCTCGGAATACAGGGATTGAGCTAGCAACTGGTGATTACATCACCTTTATTGATCCAGATGACTGGGTGACGGAGGACTATGTAGAAGTGCTCTATCGTCAACTTCAAAAGTATGGTGCGGATGTTTCAGTAGCCAACTATAACCTCTATGATGACAGTAGTAGCAAATACTTGATCAAGGTAACGGACGACGATTATTCAGAATCTCTTTATGAGGGACGCGAGATCATGGACCACGATGCTATCCAGGAGACCAGAGATATGGCCTGGGCTTGTGCCATGATGAAGCTCTATAAGCGTAGCTTATTTGAAGGGCTTCGTTTTCCGGTTGGAAAAAATGTCGAGGATAACTTCCTGATGTATAAGCTCTTCTTAAAAGCCCATCGGGTAGTTCATACGGAAAAATGTATTTATTGGTATCGCGTGGGCCGTGCAGATACTCTGTCCCAGGTTTGGACAGAAAAGCGAGTCGTCGATGAGATGGAAGCTAAGCAAGAAAAATTGGCTCTACTGGGGATGTTAGGCTATGATTTGACCTGGCATCGCTATATCTACAAAACGCGCTTGAAACGGGCCCTTGAAAAATTAGAGGAAGCAGGCTTGCAAGGGTCAGAAACCTATGAGCGTGTGGTGATCAACCTCGGTTTCATTGAAACCCTAGGCTAACTAATTATTGACGAGAAAGGATCAGCATGTTCATTATTGCACCAGAGCAGACCAAAGAGCTGGATCGTTTGCAAAGATTATTGGCCAAACTTGGCCAGACCTATCGAGTATTTGTGACCAATCTGGAAACTGATTTAGCTGAACAGACAGATAGTCTTGCGACCTTTTTTACCCAAAAAGACCCAACATCAAAAGTTGGGAAACCATTATTTTTCAATGATTTAGCAGTCCCAGAATTATGGGAATGTTGGACCCTGGGGATCACAACCTATCTTTTTGATGGTGAGGAACGGCGCGCCAACGTGGTTTTGAGAGAGGATATTTTGTCACGAACGGTTGAAAGAGTGGAGTGGTTTGGTCAGGGAGAAGAGGTCGTATCCATTGATATATACAACCGCTATGGCTGGAGAAGCAAACGGAGTCTCCTAACGGAAGCCGGTCAACCATATTTAGATATTTATTTGAACCGTCAGCAAGAAGAAGTCCTGCTTCACTTTGTCTCACAAGGAATCTTTTTGCATCAACCTTCTAAAGGACTTGATCACCTGTATGCTAATAAGGAAGAGCTACAAAGAGTTGTTCTGAAACAACTCTTGCCCGAAAATGAAGCTATTCTTTTGTTGGATAAGACATTGCTAGATGTTGTGAAAGAGATACCTAAAGAAAGACTGGCCTACTGTGCACGAGAAACTCATGATCTAGATGAGATCAAAGAGCATGTTGACCAGATTTTATTGTTAGAAGATGGTCTATTGAGTGAGAGAAAAGACGGGATCACAGTCTTGTCAGGGCTAGTAGATGTGGAGCAGGAAAGTTTTCAACCAGAAGCTCTAGTCATGACGGCTTCTCAAGAGGTCGAAGGCTTATCTAGCTTGGTCCATCAATTCCCACAAGTGACCTTTCACGTTGCTGCTTTGACGGCCATGGGTCCGAAATTAACAGATTTAGCGAGTTGCTTCAATGTGCGCCTCTATCCAGGGATTTCACTGGGAAAATATGAGGAGTTGTTATCCAGTTGCTCTATTTATCTGGATTGCAACCAAGGAGAAGAAGTGTGGAGCAGTAGTCTTCAAGCTCTTGAAAATGAGCAAGTCTTGTTTGGTTTGAAGAGTACGGTTCATGATGAAGCCTATAAAGAATTGAGCACGATCACAGATACAGTCGAAGAAATGAAACAGCAACTAGAAATATTGCTCCAGCATCCAGAGGCCTTCAAAGAAATGTTAAGAGAGCAAGCACGAATCTTAGAACTGCCTAAAAAAGAAGTTTTGGGAGAGCTGTTTAATCGATTAGAGGGAGGTCTAGGATGACCATTTATACCTTTAATCTATTAGTAGGATATGAACCAAATGGGGTCGATGTTGCACAAGCCTCTCGGGCAAAGATACTCCGGGGCTTGGGAGTGACAGCGAAGTTTGTCTTTACCACATGGCCCACTCCAGAAAAATTAGCCTATTACCTCTCTTTGGGGCACCGGGATGAGGAATTACTCTTTGCTCATCTGATATTTACAGATCAAAAAACCAGTGTTCCTCAAAAGACAGTGGGGGACTTGCAAATGGAGTTTCAACTGACTCGTTTAGATACTATTGAAAAAACGGAAGGAGCCATTCGCTACCAATTTGCGGATAAAAACGAACTAACCTTTTATCTGGATCCCTATCATCCAGACTGTGTCCGCTATGTAGACTATCTTTTAGCGGGAAATATGATCAAACGAGAGTATTATGGAGCTTGTAAACTTGCTACAGAGTATTTTCAATATGGTAGGATACTCAGACGGACCTATCACAATCAAGATGGAAGTATCGCTTTTGAAGAATTGAGGTTGGGTGAAAGCTGGCTCTATAAACTGGGACCTGAGGTTTTGACCAACCATACAGAAGTGATGAGACGTTTTTTGTTGCAGCTATCGTTAAAAGAAGAAGATCTGATTCTGCTTGATCGGGCCTCACGCATGGATTTTGCCCGCCCTTTGTTGGAGAAAGCTGCTCCTTCCAAGCTCGCCATGGTGTTTCATTCGGAGCATGAATTTGAAAATGGGCATCTCAACTATGAGTATTATTATGTGTTCAAGTATGCCAAACGCTTCGATTACTTCATCACGGCGACGGATCTTCAAAAAGAAGTCTTGGAGCAGACACTTGCTAAACAAGGCTGCAAAGGAATTCCAATCTATAGCATTCCGGTAGGGCATCTAGAAGAATTGACGGAATCACAAGGAGACAGATCTCCCTTTAGTGTGCTCACAGCTTCCCGTTTGGATCCAAGAAAACGCATCGATTTGGCTATTCGAGTAGTGGCCCAAGCTCATGAACAACTTCCAGCCCTTCAGTTTGATATTTATGGAAAGGGTGGAGAAGCGGACAACTTGCGACACTTGATTCAGGAGCTTGCAGCACAAGATTATATTCACCTACGCGGTCATGCGGATCTTCAGCAGATCTATCCTTGCTACCAAGTTTACCTCACCACTTCTCAGTGGGAGACCTTTGGTTTGACTTTGATGGAGGCGGCTGGAGCAGGGTTAGCCTTGCTCGGCTTTGATGCCCGTTATGGTAATCCAACTTTTATAAAAGAGGGTGAAAATGGCTTTTTGGTCCCTTATAGCGAGATAATGCCAGAAGAACAATTGGTGAAAGAGTTGGCAGAAAAGCTGGTCCAGCTCTTTGAAAGCGACCTTGCTCCATTTCACCAGGCTTCTTATGACTTGGCCTCTTCCTATCTCACATCTAACGTCCAGGAAATCTGGAAAGAGACATTAATGGAGATGGGGCAATTAGGCGGAAAAGAAATATAAAAAGAAGAATCTGTAGTGACAAAAAAGTCCTACAGATTTTTTCTAAGGCAAGCAAATTAGGCTAAATTATGGTAAAATAGAGGGTATTGGAAAATCATCATTTCACGAAAGGAAGCAAGATGAAAATTACGCAAGAAGAGGTAACCCACGTTGCCAATCTTTCAAAATTGAAATTCTCTCCAGAAGAGACAGCTGAGTTTGCGACAACCTTGTCGAAGATTGTCGATATGGTGGAATTGTTGGAAGAAGTGGACACAACAGGTGTTGCCCCAACAACGACTATGGCGGATCGCAAGACCGTATTGCGTCCGGATGTTGCTGAAAAAGGGACGGACCGTGACCGCTTGTTTAAAAATGTACCTGAAAAAGATAATTACTACATCAAGGTACCAGCTATCCTAGAAGATGGAGGAGATGCCTAATGTCATTCAACCATAAAACCATTGAAGAGTTGCACGACCTCCTTGTCTCTAAGGAAATTTCGGCAACGGAATTGACCCAAGCAACGCTTGACGATATTAAGGCGCGTGAAGAAGCAGTTAACGCCTTTGTAACGGTGGCCGAAGAAGCTGCCCTTGCGCAAGCTAAGGCCATTGATGAAAAAGGAATCGATGCAGACAACCTCTTGTCAGGGATTCCACTCGCTGTCAAAGACAATATCTCAACAGATGGCATCTTGACCACTGCGGCTTCAAAAATGCTCTATAACTATGAGCCAATCTTTGATGCGACAGCTGTTGCCAATGCTAAAGCCAAAGATATGATTGTCATCGGTAAGACCAACATGGATGAATTTGCCATGGGTGGATCTGGTGAAACATCTTACTATGGCGCGACTAAAAACGCTTGGGACCACAGCAAGGTGCCTGGTGGATCTTCTAGTGGTTCAGCAGCTTCTGTCGCCTCAGGTCAAGTCCGTTTGTCCCTTGGTTCAGATACCGGTGGTTCTATCCGCCAGCCTGCTGCCTTCAACGGGATTGTTGGTCTCAAACCAACTTATGGAACGGTTTCCCGTTTTGGTCTCATTGCCTTTGGTAGCTCACTTGACCAAATTGGACCGTTTGCACCAACCGTTAAGGAAAATGCGCTCTTGCTTAATGTCATTGCCAGCGAAGATGCCAAGGATTCAACATCTGCACCTGTTCGTGTAGCAGACTTTACTTCTAAGATTGGTAAAGACATCAAAGGTATGAAGATTGCCCTTCCGAAGGAATACCTCGGTGAAGGGATTGATCCAGCAGTCAAAGAAACCATCCTTAATGCGGCGAAACACTTTGAAAAATTGGGAGCAACTGTCGAAGAAGTCAGTCTGCCTCATTCTAAATACGGGGTTGCTGTCTACTACATCATCGCTTCATCTGAAGCTTCTTCAAACTTGCAACGTTTTGACGGGATTCGTTATGGTTTCCGTGCGGAAGATGCTAAGAACTTGGATGATATCTACGTGAACACTCGTAGCCAAGGCTTTGGTGATGAAGTCAAACGTCGGATCATGCTGGGAACCTTCAGTTTGTCATCTGGTTACTACGATGCTTACTACAAGAAAGCCGGACAAGTTCGTACCCTCATTATCCAAGACTTCGAAAAAGTCTTTGCGGATTACGACCTCATCCTTGGTCCTACAGCTCCAAGCGTGGCCTTTGATTTGGATTCGCTTAACCATGATCCGGTTGCTATGTACTTGGCGGACCTCTTGACCATTCCAGTTAACTTGGCAGGTCTTCCAGGGATTTCGATTCCTGCAGGTTTTGCTCAAGGTCTTCCAGTTGGTCTGCAGTTGATTGGTCCGAAGTATTCGGAAGAGACCATCTACCAAGCTGCAGCTACCTTTGAAGCAACAACGGATTATCACAAGCAACAACCCCTTATTTTCGGAGGTGACAATTAATGAACTTTGAAACAGTCATCGGACTTGAAGTCCACGTTGAATTGAATACAAACTCAAAAATTTTCTCACCAACCTCTGCTCACTTTGGGAACGAGCAAAATGCCAATACTAATGTGATCGACTGGTCTTTCCCAGGGGTGCTTCCTGTCTTGAACAAGGGTGTTGTGGACGCTGGTATCAAGGCTGCTTTGGCCCTGAATATGGATATCCACCAGCACATGCACTTTGACCGTAAGAACTATTTCTATCCTGATAATCCAAAAGCCTACCAAATCTCACAATTTGATGAGCCAATCGGTTACAACGGTTGGATTGAAGTGCAATTGGAAGACGGCTCAACGAAGAAAATCGGGATTGAACGGGCCCACTTGGAAGAAGATGCTGGTAAGAACACACACGGAACAGATGGCTTCTCTTATGTAGACCTCAACCGTCAAGGGGTGCCATTGATCGAGATTGTATCTGAAGCAGATATGCGTTCTCCAGAAGAAGCCTATGCTTATTTGACAGCCCTCAAAGAAGTCATCCAGTACACAGGTATTTCTGACGTCAAGATGGAAGAAGGATCGATGCGGGTCGATGCCAATATTTCCCTTCGTCCATACGGTCAAGAGGAATTTGGTACCAAGACGGAGTTGAAAAACTTGAACTCCTTCTCCAACGTCCGTAAAGGTCTTGAATACGAAGTTGAGCGCCAAGCGAAAATCTTGCGTTCAGGTGGTGTCATTCGTCAAGAAACACGCCGTTATGATGAGGCCAACAAGAGCACGATTCTTATGCGTGTCAAAGAAGGAGCAGCGGATTACCGTTACTTCCCAGAACCAGACCTTCCATTGTTTGAAATCTCAGATGAGTGGATTGAGGAAATGCGCACGGAGTTGCCAGAGTTTCCAAAAGACCGCCGTGCTCGCTATGTGGCAGAGCTTGGCTTGTCTGACTATGATGCCAGCCAATTGACAGCGACGAAAGTCACTTCTGACTTCTTTGAAGCAGCCGTAGCCCTTGGTGGAGATGCCAAGCAAGTGTCTAACTGGCTCCAAGGTGAAGTGGCGCAATTCATGAATGCAGAAGGCAAAACACTGGAAGAAATCCAATTAACACCAGAAAACTTAGTAGAAATGATTGCCATCATCGAAGATGGAACCATCTCTTCTAAGATTGCCAAGAAAGTCTTCGTTCATTTGGCGAAAAACGGTGGCGGTGCGCGTGAATACGTCGAAAAAGCCGGATTGGTACAGATTTCAGACCCTGAAGTCTTGATTCCAATCATCCACCAAGTCTTCGCAGACAATGAAGCAGCCGTAGCCGACTTCAAGTCAGGGAAACGGAATGCGGACAAGGCCTTCACAGGCTTCCTCATGAAAGCAACCAAAGGCCAAGCTAACCCACAAGTAGCCCTCAAGTTACTTGCTCAAGAATTGGCGAAGTTGAAAGAAGATTGATAGAAAAAGAACCAGCCGAGAGGTTGGTTTTTACTATCCATAAAATTGTGTTAGAATAGGAAAGACCATTACATATCAACTATCATTAGGAGGAGTCACATGAACAAATTTTTAAGAGTTTTATTTATCCTAGTCATTATCGCTATGTCTGGAGCGATTATCTTCCAACTATTCTTTCCATCCTATATGGGAAGTCATTCGGGATATGGTATTTCTGTCGGTTGGCAACGGGAGATTGGGATTTGGAATATGGCAGTCCTTGTGATCTTGATTGCCGTCAATCTCAAATACGATTGGTTTTATCTTCGGACGGTACTAGTGGCCTTGATCATTGGTGGGTTTGGAATTGGGACCAATCATCTTTTCAGTTATTTTCACTATCATCTGCCGGTCAATGGGATTGGTGCGCTTGAAAATTATCTCCTTGTCCTTGGTTGGATGGTGGGCTGGAGAATAGAGAATTCACGAATCAAGAAGAGGTAAGAAGGAGCAGTCGAAGGGCGGCTCTTTTTTCATCTTCAGTTTTTTCTTGACAAAGTTTGTGAAAAGGCTTACAATGGATTTGTTGAGTTTCCTGAAAAGGAAAATGCAAATCATGGAAATATAAAGGAGATTATCCTATGGCTACTATGAAAGCAGCTCGCTGGCATGCAGCAAAAGACGTTCGTATCGAAGAAGTGGAAGTACCTGAAGTACAACCACATCAAGTAAAAGTGGCAGTTAAGTTCACAGGGATCTGTGGGACGGACTTGCATGAATATTTGGATGGACCGATCTTCATCCCAACTGAAGAACATGTGTATTCTGGTCAAAAAGCACCGGTTACTTTGGGACATGAATTCTCTGGTGAAATTGTAGAAGTCGGAAGTGATGTGACTCGTGTCAAAGTTGGGGATCGCGTGACGATTGAACCAATTTTGGCAAAACATAACCTAATCGGTGACTATAACCTTGATCCAAACTTGAACTTTGTCGGCCTTGCTGCAGATGGTGGTTTTGCCAAATATTGTGTCCTTGACGGTGACATTGTCCATGTGATTCCAGATGGCTTGAGCTATGAACAAGCTGCGCTTACAGAACCTGCAGCTGTGGCTGTTTATGCCGTTCGTCAATCTGCATTGAAAACTGGGGATACAGCCGTTATCTTTGGCTTGGGTCCAATCGGTCTTTTGATTGTTGAAGCCCTTCGTGCAGCAGGAGCATCAAAAATCTATGCGGTTGAATTATCTCCTGAACGCCAAGCGAAAGCGGAAGAATTGGGAGCAATCGTTGTTCGCCCAGAAGAAGGAGAAACAATCGTCGAAGCCATCCATCGCTTGACAGGTGGTGGAGCAGATGTTTCTTATGAAGTGACTGGAGTTCCAGTTGTTTTAGGTCAAGCCCTTGCAGCTGTTCATAAAGCTGGGGAATGTATGGTCGTATCTATCTGGGAACGTGAAGCTAGCATCAATCCAAATGAATTCGCTATCCAAGAAAAATCTCTCAAAGGAATTATTGCCTACCGTCATATTTTCCCTAAAGTATTGGAATTGATGGAACAAGGCTACTTCTCTGCTGAAAAATTGGTTACCAAGAAAATTAAATTGGATAATATCGTTGAAGAAGGATTTATTGAATTAACACAAGATAAATCTCAAATCAAGATTTTGGTTCAACCTGAATAAGCGAATAAATTTATATGAAATATATGAGGCTGAAACGTTTCGTTTCGGCCTTTTATGATACAATAAAAGTAAGGAACAGATTTAGGAGGGGACTATGTCAAAGACGATGAAAGGAACACTCATGACCTTGATCGCCGGGATCGCTTGGGGACTATCCGGAGTTAGCGGGCAATATTTAATGGTTCATGGATTTTCGGCTATTGAGTTAACAAATCTCCGTTTGCTTTTTTCTGGAATTGTCCTTATTCTTCTTTCCTACGTTGCAGATAAGGAGAAGTTTTTGGCCTTTGCCAAAGATAAATCTTCCTACCTTCCCCTTCTTATTTTTGCCTTTTTAGGATTGTTATTGACTCAGTTGACCTATTTAGAGGCGATTGCTGAAACCAATGCTGGGACTGCTACGGTGTTACAGTATCTCTGTCCAGTGGGAATTTTAGCCTATACCTGTATCATGGATAAGGTGGCCCCTACACTAGCAGAAGTGTTTTCGATGCTTCTAGCGATTGGTGGCACATTCTTAATAGCAACCCATGGTCAACTCAATCAATTGGCCATCAATCCCAAAGGTTTGGCTTGGGGAGTGGTGTCAGCATTTGCCTATGCCCTTTACATCATTCTACCTCTGAACTTAATTCAAAAATGGGGAAGCATGCTGGTGATTGGAGTTGGGATGACTATTCCAGGAATCCTAATGCTCCCTTTTAGTGGTCTTCTCTCTTCTTCTGGAAACTACAGACTCGATACCTGGATGGCCCTTTTTGGCTTGGTGGTGATTGGGACGATTTTTGCCTATACAGCCTTTCTGAAAGGAACCTCTTTGGTAGGAGCCGTTAAAGGAAGCTTGCTGGCGTCCTTTGAGCCTGTTTCGGCAGTTTTCTTTGCCTTTGTCATTATGAAGGAGCATTTTTTTATGGTTGATGTGATTGGGATGGCCATGATCCTCCTTGCAGTTCTCTTGATTTCCCTCAAGGATTTCATGATTCAAAAAGAAAAAGGCATCTTGTAAAATCAAGACCAAACATATTTTAGTTAAAAGGTTGAGACGAAGGTCTTGGCCTTTTTATGATAGGGAAGAGTTATCACTATATAGCGTATACATAGATAGAAAAAGATGTTAAAATAGAACAAAACTTTTTTAAGGAGATAAGGATGAAAAAGATTTTTAAATGGACCCTATTTGCTGTGGCGACATTGAGTCTAGTAGCTTGTGGCACCACTGCTCAAAAGACAAATTCGCAGCAAGCAAAGATTGAAAAAGCGGCGAAAAGCTCAGAATCTGACAGTCAAGTAGAGGTGAGTTTAAAAGGAGGGCAATACATTAAACCACCTGTCCTTAATGACTCAGAAGACGGGACCTATTTAGCCCTTCAATTAGAATTTAAAAATGTTGCCAAAGAATCTATCAACGTGTCAGATTCAGATATCACCATTTACGATGCAGATAATAACAAGGTCAAATTGCAGTCAGGAATTTATGACCACAGTGAAGCCTTCCAATTGCTCAAGAGTGATCAGTTGGCTCAGGATAAAAAATTAACCGGCTATATCGTTTTTCCAGTCGAAAAAGGTAAAAAATATGAAGTGCAGTATGAACGAAAAACCTATAGTTCTGATAAAAAATCCAAGCCTTTAAAATTTGCGGTGGATTCTTCTCAGTATGAGGACAAGGTGGAAGCTTCTACCCTTCTTGCAGATGAATACATCAATCAAGTTTACTTCAGTGGCCAACGAAAGGTTAAAAAGGATGACGCTTTTGTTTTGGGAACTGATTTGAAAAAGGAAGCCAGTGATTTCCGTGCGAAATTTGCGGCTGACTTTACTCGTAAACTACATGATTACCAATTCTCTGAAGAAGAAGTGAACCAGTTTATCGATGCTTATGAAAAGGAAAATGCTAAGCGCGCGAAATTAACCTATAAGGTCAAACAATACTTCCCAGACAAGGTAGTCATTAGCTTGAATCCTGAGACAGTCAGTATGGAAAAGACGATCTTAAAACACATGCAGACCTTCTATCAGGAACATCGTAAAGACTACCCAGGGATCATCGAAGCGAACCAGGCTCAAAACAAAGCCTATAGAGAGGAAATGATGGCTTCTCTTGCAGATCGTCCCTTGACGACGCCAGATCGATACGACTACCAGTTGACCTTTGTTAAGAAAGATGGCAAATGGGAAGTTGAAAAAGCCTACAATAGTGATAGCTTTATGGAAAAATTTGAGGGAAATCTTTCTTAATGCGGAAGTTGGCACTCCTAGGACATGAATCTAGGAGTGTTTTTTATGTATAGTTTGAAACTATATCAAAACCCAAGAAACAAGAATTAGACGGATACACCTATTAGTGATAAAATAATTTTAAGTTTGAAAGGAGATGAAGGCTTGTGGCTTTTTCTTATGAAGAGTTAGCAGAGATTCGCCACTATATCCACCAACACCCAGAACTGTCTGGTCAAGAATACCAGACAACCGCCTTTCTAAAAGAGCGTTTAGAAGAGTTGGGGATTCGTATTTTAGAGAGTGGATTAAAAACTGGTCTGATTGCAGAAATTGGGTCTGGCCAACCAGTGGTGGCACTTCGAGCAGATATCGATGCCCTTCCAATTTTGGAACAAACAAATCTGCCCTACCAAAGTCAGAATCCAGGAGTCATGCATGCTTGTGGTCATGATTTTCATCAAACCAGTCTTCTGGGAGCGGCAGCTCTTCTCAAGGAAAAAGAAGACCAGCTTGAAGGAACCGTACGCTTGATCTTTCAGCCAGCAGAAGAAATCTCAGAAGGTGCCTCTGATGTTTTGGCAACAGGACTGTTGGAGGATGTTCAAGGAATTATTGGTTTTCACAACATTCCCCAGCTAAAAGCAGGGCAACTTGCCTTGAATGCTGGAGCTATGATGGCAGGGGTTGAGAAATTCAAGGTTACCGTCACAGGGGTCAGTAGCCATGCTGCAAGACCAGACTTGGGAGTTGACACTGTAACGGCCGTCACAACCATGGTTCAGAACTTACAATTATTAATTTCACGGACCGTTTCTCCCTTTGAAACAGCTGTTTTGTCCATTACGCACCTGGATGTGGGCTCAACCTGGAATGTCCTCCCTAAATCAGGCTATTTTGAAGGAACCATTCGCTCCTTTAATCCGAGTGTGCAAAGAGACTTGAAGGCACATTTTATTTCCATCATTCGACACATTGCAGAAAGTTTGGAAGTAGATGTAGCTTTTGAGTGGGGTGTGACCCCTCCCGTTACCTTTAATGATGAAGAATTGACGCAAGTAGTTTGGGAAGCTTCACAAGGATTGGCTGAAGTGATTCCAGCAAATCCTTCTACAGCTGGAGAAGACTTCGCCTTTTACCAAGAGCGAATTCCTGGAGTCTTTGCCTTTATCGGTTCGAATGGAGAGCCGGATGCGCCAGACCTCCATCATGATCACATGACCATCGATGATGCAGCCTTTGAGGTATCGGTTCCCTATTATGTTGAAAATGCGCAAGCTTTATTGCGGTATTTTAAAGCCAAAGAAGTGTGATAAAGAAAAACTATCACCTCCATAAAAAATATATATTAGGCAAGCAAATGCTTTTTTGATAAAATAAAAAAATACTTTTAAAATAGCGTTTTATGTGCCTGAAACGAATAAGGAGATCCTATGAATCTAAAAAAAGTGATTAAGTATTCTGCTTTAGGATTAGTTGCAGTCCTTGCAACCAGTGCTTTAGTAGCATGTTCATCTGACAAATCAGCCAGTGGTAAGAAAACCATTGAAGTTGGGACTGTTGGAACAACCAAACCATTCTCTTACGAGGAAAAAGACGGTAAGCTAACTGGTTATGAAATCGAAGTTTTGCGTGAAATCTTCAAAGGTTCAGACAAATATGAAGTAAACTTTAACAAAACAGAGTGGTCTTCAGTCTTTGCTGGCTTAGATAGTGACCGTTTCCAAATCGGTGCCAACAACATTAGCTACTCAAAAGAGCGGGAAGAAAAATACCTCTATCCAAATCCATATGCTCGCAATCCATTAGTATTGGTCGTACCAAAAGATTCTTCTATTAAATCTTTGGATGATTTGGGTGGTAAGAAAACAGAAGTTGTTCAAGGAACATCTACTGCTAAACAATTAGAAGATTACAATAAAAAACATTCAGATAATCCAACTAACTTGCAATACACAGATGGAACCATTCAAACCATCATGGCTAATCTAGCGGATGGTCGTACAGATTACAAGATCTTCGAACGGATCTCAGTAGATACTATCATTCGTGATCAAGGCTATGACAACTTGAAGGTTATCGAGCTTCCAAGCGACCAACAACCTTATGTGTATCCAATTATTGCAAAAGAAGATAAAGACCTTCAAAAATTTGTCAACAAACGTATCAAGGAACTCTATGACAATGGAACCCTTGAAAAACTGTCTAAAAAATACTTTGGTGGAGTTTATCTACCAGAAGCAAAAGATATTAAAGAATAATATTTAATTAAAGGAGACTTCAAAATGAAATTGAAAAAAATTCTTGGTTTAACAGCTCTTGCAGCTATCGCAACATTTGCTCTTGCAGCATGTGGTTCTTCAAAATCATCTAGCAAAGATGGTGAAACAACTGTAAAAGTGGGTGTTATGACTTTGAGCGACACTGAAAAAGCTCGTTGGGATCAAGTTCAAAAGAACTTGGATGACGCTAAAACAGGAATCAAATTGGAATTCACTCAATTTACAGACTACTCACAACCAAACGTGGCTGTAAAAGATGGTAGCGTGGATATCAATGCTTTCCAACACTACAACTTCCTTGATAACTGGAACTCTAAAAATGACAAGGCCCTTGTTGCAGTAGCAGATACGTACATCGCTCCAATCCGTCTTTACTCTGGTACAGAAAACGGTAAAAACAAATACACTTCAATTAAAGAAATTCCTAAAGGTGGAACAATCGCTGTACCAAATGACCCAACAAATGAAAGCCGTGCCTTGTATGTCTTGCAATCAGCAGGTTTGATTAAATTGGATACCAAAGATGGTCAATTGGCAAACGTGTCAAACATTAAAGAAAATCCAAAAGATTTGAAGATTTCTGAATTGGATGCTTCACAAACACCATCTGCTCTTCCATCAGTAGATGCTGCAGTCATCAACAATACCTTCGTTCGTGAAGCAGGCGTTGATTTCAAAAAAGCTATCTATGTTGAAAAGAAAGACAACAACTCAAAACAATGGTACAACGTGATCGCTGCTAAGAAAGATTGGGAAAAATCTGATAAAGCAAAAGCAATCAAAGAAATCATCAAAGCCTATCATAAAGACAATGTGAAGAAAGTGATCGAAGAATCTTCAGAAGGAATGGACCAACCAGTCTTCTAAGATTCGATCTCAAGTGTATGAAGGAGGTGGAGAAGCAATTCTCTACCTCTTATCGTGTATTAGGAGGAATGCATGCCTTTTGCAACAGAAGCGGAACAAATCCGTAAATTTGAAAATGATGAGGTCGCACAACATTATTTTGAAGTGTTGCGAACCTTGATTTCAAAAAAATCCATCTTTGCCCAACAAGTTGGTCTCAAGGAAGTAGCCAACTATTTGGGGGAAATTTTTACAGCTGCAGGAGCCAAAGTCGAAGTTGATGATAGCTATACAGCCCCTTTTGTGATTGCCAAATTTTTCTCGCCAAATCCTGAAGCCAAAACCATCATTTTTTATAACCACTATGATACGGTACCAGCTGATGGAGACCAACCTTGGACGGGAGACCCTTTTACCTTATCGGTCCATTATGGAACCATGTACGGTCGAGGGGTTGATGATGACAAGGGGCATATCACGGCTCGTCTCACAGCTCTTCGAAAATACATTCGTGAAAGTGGCGATTTGCCAGTCAATATCACCTTTATCATCGAAGGGGCAGAGGAGTCTGCATCGACTGACTTGGATAAATACTTGGCCAAACATAAGAAACACTTGCGTGGGGCGGACCTCTTAGTTTGGGAACAAGGTACCCGAAATAATCAGGGTCAGTTGGAAATTTCCGGTGGTAGCAAAGGGATCGTCACCTTTGATATGGTGGTGAAGAGTGCAGAAGTGGATATTCATTCCAGCTATGGCGGTGTGGTAGACTCTGCTTCTTGGTATTTATTAAATGCCATCGCCAGTCTTCGTGACAAAGAAGGCCGAATCTTGGTGGATGGGATTTATGATCAGATTCAAGAACCCAATGAACGCGAGCTAGCTTTGATCGAGCAGTATGCCAACAAAGGACCAGAAGATGTAGCGGAAACCTATGGTCTAACCCTTCCAATCTTGAAGGAAGACCGAAAAGAATTCCTGCGCCGTTTCTATTTTGAACCAGCCCTGAATATTGAAGGTTTTGGCTCTGGTTACCAAGGACAAGGTGTTAAAACGATTCTTCCGGCAGAGGCGCGTGCCAAGATGGAGGTGCGCTTGGTTCCTGGACTGGATCCCAAGGATGTCTTAGAAAAGATCCAACAACAATTGAAGAAGAACGGTTATGATCAGGTCGAATTGGTCTATACTCTCGGTGAAAAAAGTTACCGAAGTGATATGAGTGCCCCATCGATTTTAAATGTCATTCGGTTGGCCAAAGATTTCTATAGAGAAGGAGTCTCGGTTCTTCCAACAACAGCGGGTACAGGGCCAATGCATACGGTCTTTGAGGCTTTGCAGGTACCGATGGCAGCCTTTGGAATCGGCAATGCCAATAGCCGTGATCATGGGGGCGACGAAAATGTGAAAATTGCCGATTATTACACCCATATTGAATTGATAAAGGAGTTAATAGCAAGTTATGAGTAAAGCAATGATTCAGCTGGACCACATTGATGTGACCTTCCAGCAAAAGAAACGTCAGGTCCAAGCCGTCAAAGATGTGACCATTCATATTAATGAAGGCGATATCTATGGGATTGTAGGGTATTCTGGAGCCGGGAAATCGACCTTGGTTCGGGTGATCAATCTCTTGCAAGTGCCTAGCGCCGGAACCATTACTGTGGATGGAGATGTGATTTATCAAGATCAGGTGACCTTAAAACCGGCTGCCCTTCGGGAGAAACGTCGGGATATTGGGATGATCTTCCAACACTTCAACTTGATGGCCCAAATGACTGTCGCAGAAAATGTAGCCTTTGCTCTTAAACATTCTAAATTAAACAAAGAACAAAAGAATGAGAAAGTGGCGAAATTGTTGGAATTGGTTGGTCTATCTGACCGTGCAGAAAATTACCCTGCACAATTGTCTGGTGGTCAAAAGCAACGGGTAGCGATTGCGCGTGCCCTTGCCAACGATCCAAAGATTTTGATCTCAGATGAGTCAACTTCTGCCTTAGATCCAAAGACGACCAAACAAATTCTAGCTTTGTTGCAAGAATTGAACAAAAAACTTGGCTTAACCATTGTCTTGATCACCCATGAGATGCAAATTGTCAAAGATATTGCCAACCGGGTAGCTGTCATGCAAAATGGCGAACTGATTGAAGAAGGGTCTGTTTTAGATATCTTCTCGAATCCGAAAAATGCTTTGACGCAAGACTTTATTTCTGTTGCAACAGGAATCGATGAAGCCATGGTGAAAATCAACCAACAAGCGATTGTGAAGAATTTGCCAGATGATTCGATTTTAGCGCATCTCAAGTATGCGGGTTCTGTGACAGATACAGCCATCATCAATGATATTTACAAACAGTACCAAGTTTCTGCCAACATTTTATTTGGGAACATCGAAATCCTTGATAACACGCCTGTTGGAGAATTGGTGGTCATCTTATCAGGTGAAAATCAAAATCTGGAAACAGCCAAAGCTGAGTTAGAAAATGCAGGAGTTTCCGTGACTATTGTGAAAGATGGGAGAAAAGCATGATCCAGTTAATTCAAACATATTTACCAAATGTCTATAAATTAGGGTGGTCTGGCCAGTATGGATGGGGAACCGCTATTTACTTGACTCTTTATATGACCGTTATTTCCTTCATTATTGGTGGATTTTTAGGTTTGGTGACAGGGCTTTTATTAGTCTTGACACGTCCAGGTGGTGTCATCGAAAATAGAATTGTCTTCCATATTTTGGATAAGATTACTTCCTTGTTCCGCGCTATTCCTTTCATTATCTTGTTGGCTTTTATTAATCCATTGACCTACTTGCTCTTGAAAAATACCATCGGTCCTACAGCGGCCCTTGTTCCGCTATCCTTGGCTGTCTTTCCATTCTTTGCCCGCCAAGTCCAAGTGGTCTTGTCCGAATTGGATGGAGGAGTGATTGAAGCAGCACAAGCCAGTGGGGCAACCTTCTGGGATATTGTTGGAGTCTACCTACGTGAAGGGCTTCCAGATTTGATCCGTGTAACAACAGTGACCATCATTTCCTTGATTGGAGAAACCGCCATGGCGGGTGCCGTTGGTGCTGGAGGATTAGGAACCTTGGCTATCAACTACGGGAAAAACATGTTTAACAATGATGTCATCTTTGTGGCGACCTTATTGATCCTGATTCTGATCGTTCTGGTCCAATTTATCGGGGACTTCCTTTCGAAGAAAATTAGCCACCGTTAGGATCAGTATCCAATGAATAGAATAAATGTGAATCAAATAAAACAAGTTGGAGCCTTCACTTTCCTCTATTTTCTTGCGATTGGACTGGGGGTATTAGTTGGAAATCTGGTCGATCATCAAGGAAATATGTTTTATGCTCCTGCCTTTTCAGCCCTGTTTGGCGGGACGATCTACCGCTATTATCTAGAAAAAATAAAAGGAGTTGGATCTATCTTTATAGTTGGATGCGTGATCGGATCCTTCTTCCTCTTTTCGCGTCACGGGGCAGGAGCCTTTTTTCCAGCCTTGATCGCCGGAAGTTTTGCGGAAATGGTCGCCTCAAGTGGTCGTTTTCGCTCGAATTTACGAAATGCTTTGTCTTTTGTCATTTTTGCCTTTGCGACGACAGGGCCCATTCTTATGATGTGGTTCTATCCAGCCAGTTACCGCATGTCGTTACTGGATCGTGGTAAATCGATAGACTATGTCAATCGAGTGATGGTATCACCAGATCTAGCGACCATTACATGGTTTGTCCTCACAGTTATACTGGGTGCTGGATTAGGGTGGGGACTATCATATATCCTACAGTCATTTCTAACAAAAAGAAGAGGAAACTAAGAAAACCTGGGAAACCAGGCCTTTTTTGTTTTATCAAAAATATTTTTTACAAAATGTAAGATATATATTGCAAAATAGAAAATATAGTGTATAATAAAGCTATAAAAACAAGAAAGGAAAAGCCTGTGGCGAAAAATCTCAAATTAAAAATGGCCCGGGTCGAGCATGATATGACCCAGGGGGATCTTGCAGATGCCATTGGAGTGACGCGCCAGACCATCGGTCTGATTGAGGCAGGGAAATACAATCCGACCCTCAGCCTCTGCCTTGCCATTTGTAAGACCTTGGATAAGACGCTGGATCAACTGTTCTGGAAGTAACAGTTTTAATATAGAAAGAGGAAACATATGAAACAAAAGAAAGAACCAATTGTAAAAGATGAACGGACCATGCTACTTGATGGAAAAATCGCAGGAGAACTTGTCCTTGGCATGACCTGCTTTATTGCCCTATCTGCCTTTGTGAAATCCAGTATCCTGGACTTAGACCTAGTCGCTTATCTACCTGAGATGTTCCTTCTGATTGCTATGGGAGCCTATGCCTTTGTGAGAAGGATCAGTTCAGGGATTGATGTTCGAGATATGTTAGAAAAAGATAGCTGGTTGAGTCGCCTTGGGTCAGGTCTATTCTTTGCTGTGCTTGTGACAGCTATGGATGTGATTGGAAAGCGAGAAGTAACGAGCTTTATGCTCAGTCCCAAGTATCTGGTCAAAATTCTATTAGAAATTCTCGTCTTTGCAATCCTGACAGATCTGCTTGAAAAACCACTTGCTCTTATCAATTGGAAAAAACAAGAGAAGATCGAGGCAGAGTTAGAGGATGAAGAATAAGGAGAAAGCAATGAGATTACACTTGCTGAACAAACAAATCATAGATGAACGAGAAGAAGGCTTAGCTAATAAGGCTGGTGCTGAGACAGCTGGTTTTCTTTTCCTTGCCTTAACTGTTTTTAGTGTAGGATCCATTTATACATCTAAGGTGGTGCTGAGTCCAATCAAGGTGGTAGCCTTACTCATCGTCTCAGGATTGTATTACTCTGTTCGTTGTCAACGATTGGGTGTGAAATTTATTAGTTATAGTTATCTAAATGTGACGGGAATTGTAGCAGTAACCTCTATTCTCTCCTTGTTCATCTGGGCTCAAAATTTTCAATTAAACCAAGCTGTTTATCAGGCCAATCCCTTCCATTCAAAATTTTTACTGGTACTTCCAATTACCTTTTTACTGAATCTTCCAATTGTATGGGGAGTGAATACCCTTGTGATGCTTCTTGCAAAAGTAGAGAAAAAACGCTATGAAGCCTATTTAGATCAGTTGGAAAAGGAAGAGTAGGTAGTTGGAACCTTATTTTCGTCGTGTAAAAGTCTGGAACCCCAGGCTTTTATTTTTCAGTCAAATAAATTGCATTCGTTTTCTTGGGAGAGTATACTGGTATAGTTGAATGAAAAATTCTGATAATTTAATCTTAGAAAAGAGAATGACATGGCAAAACCTATTCGTGTATTACTTTACTATAAATATGTTCCCATCGAAAACGCAGAACAATTTGCGGCTGATCACTTGGCCTTCTGTAAATCAATCGGCCTTAAAGGTCGTATCCTAGTCGCTGACGAAGGGATCAACGGAACTGTTTCTGGTGACTACGAAACAACGCAAAAATACATGGACTACGTTCACAGCCTTCCAGGGATGGAAGACCTCTGGTTCAAGATCGATGAGGAAGAAGAGCAAGCTTTCAAGAAGATGTTTGTACGTTATAAGAAAGAGATTGTCCACCTTGGTTTAGAAGATGATAATTTCGATAATGACATCAATCCTCTTGAAACGACAGGTGCTTACTTGTCTCCAAAAGAGTTTAAAGAAGCTCTTCTCGACGAAGATACCGTTGTCCTTGATACTCGGAATGACTACGAGTACGATCTTGGTCACTTCCGTGGGGCTATTCGTCCAGACATCCGCAACTTCCGTGAATTGCCACAATGGGTCCGTGATAACAAGGAAAAATTCATGGACAAACGCGTTGTCGTCTACTGTACAGGTGGAGTCCGCTGTGAGAAATTCTCTGGCTGGATGGTGCGTGAAGGCTACAAAGATGTTGGTCAATTGCATGGCGGAATCGCCACTTACGGGAAAGACCCAGAAGTTCAAGGAGAGCTGTGGGATGGGAAGATGTACGTCTTTGACGAGCGGATTGCAGTCGACGTCAACCATGTCGATCCAAGCGTTGTCGGAAAAGACTGGTTTGATGGAACACCATGTGAACGCTATGTCAACTGTGGAAATCCTTTCTGTAACCGTCGCATCTTGACCTCAGAAGAAAACGAAGACAAGTATCTTCGCGGATGTTCGCATGAGTGCCGGGTTCACCCTCGCAATCGTTATGTTGAAGAACACAACTTGTCACAAGCAGAAGTTAGTGAGCGTTTGGCTCTTATCGGTGAGACGCTTGATGGAGCACCTGCATAATGGAAACAAACAGTCTGAAAGCTCAGACTGTTTTTATATGGAAATTGATTGAAAATTGTGCTATACTTTAGGTAAGCGATTTCACAAAGGAGAAAACAAATGAGTATCGTGTTTTCAATCAAAAATAAAAAGAGCTTATTTGGCTATCAGAAAGTACTCGCAGCACAGGAAGTTCTTAAATTAGTGGAAGGGTTGACGACCTACAACTATGATCCTGCCACCCTTCATCGTCCCTTAAATGATTTTGAAGGCTTGAACTGTATCGTGTATAGAAAGAGCGGTCTTCCTCTGCAGTTACGCTATTTTGATGAGGAAGAGTCTTATCAGATTCAGGTGCCCTCTTTTGCGATAGAAGAAGATTGGCAGTTGGCCCTTCGATGGCTTAGTCGCCTCGCAGAAGTATTAGGAACGGAGATTGTGGCTAGTGACGGCGTGAGCTATACTCCAGATTCTATTTTCCATTTTGATTATGAAGTCGTCATCCTAGAAACGCTGGGTAATGTGACGAAAGAAAAAGATCTAAAAGAGTTTGAAGTACAAGGCTTCGCTCATCCGGTTTATTTGGATCGGGATACAGTGCAGGAAGTCTTGAACCATGTCCACCCACTAGAAGCTTACTCTGCCTTTATCAAGAAGATTCAATATAGTGCAGCTTATTTCAGTCAAGTCCGTTTTTACCAACAGGAGGAGACAGGAGCCTTTTTAGCCAGCTATAGCTTGACAGAAGATACGGATACGGTCTTGCCAAGCGTGCCACATGTTCCTGCAGAATATGTAGAAATTGTGGGCTTAGCAGGTATCATTGATTGGCGGGTGCTATTGGTAGCGATCGATGGAGATCCGGATAAGCCAGAAAATTACCATCCAATTGGCTCTCTTGCTCTGAAGAATCTATTGGCAGCGCTAGAGCCAGATGAATTCCAGTTGCTAGATGCTAGTCAAATTGAAATTAAAAAATTGTCCAAAGAACGGTTGCTAGAATTAGCGCAATTGGAAAACAAGTAACAATATCGAAGTGAACTGTCCCTCAGACATTTGATCCGAAAAATCTAACGTCTGGGAGCAGTTCTTTTTTTATGCTTCTTCCTTTGATCAAAAACCAATGACTAGGCTAATTGTGGTATAATAGGGGCCTAGAAGTAGAATGAAAGAGGTGCACGAAATGCTGTTAGAAGAATTTGATGCCAATCGACAGGCGATTATCAATCCACAAGACTTACACCAACCAATTGAAGGATTTCCCAAAGTAGTCATCTCTTGCTTTTCAAGAGTAACTTTTGCTCGCCTCCTTGAGAATTACGATCATGAGGTCATTGCAAGAACCTCTATGGCTAATTTTGAAGTCTTGGTCTATGGGATCACTATTGGAGACCAACAGATTGGTGCCTTTAATGCACCCGTTGGGGCTGCTTCCTGTGTGGGAATTATAGAGGACCTGATTCAATTTGGGATGGAAAAACTGGTGCTCTTTGGAACCTGTGGGGTTTTAGATCGAGATATCGAAGCAACATCCATCATCATTCCAACGGCTGCTCTTCGCGACGAGGGGACCAGTTACCACTATCTTCCGGCTAGTGATGAAGTGGAAGTAAACAAGAAAACCCTTCCTCTCTTCCAAGCCTTTCTGGAAAGCCACAAGGTTTCCTATCAGTCAGGAAAAGTGTGGACGACAGATGCACCCTACCGGGAAACCATCGACAAGATGAAGCGACGAAAGGAAGCGGGAGCCATCTGTGTGGATATGGAATGTTCGGCAGTGGCCGCCTTAGCAGCTTATAGGGGCTTTGAACTCTGCCATTTCTTCTACGCAGCAGACCACCTCTCGGAAGAAAAATGGGATATCCGAACCTTATCTAGTCATGAGGATTTAGATAGCAAGGATCGAATCGCGGAGTTAGCCATCCAATTTGCGCTCTTTTGGGAAAAGGCAAACTAAATGAAAGAAGCAATGATTGAACTGAAGGATTTTTCCTTCCAATACAAGAAGTAATTTTGCAAGATAGGATTGTTTCATCTAGATTCTAAGTCGAGACAGAACCTGATGGTTCTTTGTCAATCAGGGACGTTTTTACAATCCATGGAGGTAATGACATGTCAGAAACGATTTTAGTAACAGGAGCTTCAGCTGGCTTTGGTCAAGCAATCTGCCGTCGCTTAGTAGCAGATGGATACCGTGTGATCGGATCAGCTAGACGCATCGATAAATTACAGGCCCTTCAAGAAGAGTTGGGAGAAGCCTTTTATCCCCTGCAAATGGATGTGACGGATCTTTCTCAGGTAGATCATGCACTTGCCAGTTTGCCAAAAGCTTGGGAGAGAGTGGATGTTTTGGTCAATAATGCTGGCTTGGCCCTAGGACTCGCCCCAGCTTATGAAGCAGAGGTCGCAGACTGGCTGACCATGATTCAGACCAATATTGTCGGCTTGACCTATCTGACAAGGAAAATCTTGCCCCAGATGGTGGAACGAAATGATGGCTATATTATCAATTTGGGCTCTACAGCAGGAACTGTGCCTTATCCAGGGGCCAATGTTTACGGAGCATCCAAGGCTTTTGTCAAGCAATTCTCCCTCAATCTTCGGGCGGATCTAGCTGGCAAGAAGATTCGTGTCAGCAATATTGAACCCGGTCTTTGCGAAGGGACAGAGTTCTCTTCTGTTCGCTTTAAAGGAGATGAAAAACGGGTAGAAGCCCTCTATCGAGATGCCCATGCCATTCAGCCTGAAGACATTGCCAACACCGTAGCTTGGTTGATCCAACAGCCCAAGCATGTCAATGTCAACAGAATTGAAATCATGCCGGTTTCCCAAACCTTTGGTCCTCAACCCGTTTATCGTGATTAAGAAGAGAAGCAACCACTCCACAAGGAGTTGGTTGTTTTTTATCTTTCCTCTGGTATAATAGAAGGCAAAGTAAGGAGAAAAAGATGACAGCTGCCTTAATTATTGGTTCTACAGTTTGTGATGTGATGATTTACTTGGATCGTTTGCCGAGTCGTGAAGGAGATGCCCATATTGATCACCAGCAATGGTCTGTGGGAGGTTGTGCCTTTAATGTCGTTAATATCCTTCATTTTTTGTCGCAACCCTACCAGTTTGTCTCGCCAGTCGGTTCTGGGATGTATGGTGATTTTATTCAGAGAGAGCTGAAACAATTAGGGATTTCCTCTAGCATCTCATTAGAAGGGGCCAATGGTTGCTGTTACTGCTTTGTAGAGTCTGATGGTGAGAGGACCTTCTTATCGGACCACGGAGTGGAGTATAGCTTCCAAGCAGAGTGGCTAAAAGAGATCGAGACAGATCCGTTTGATTACATCTACTTGTGTGGCCTTGAAGTCGAGGAGCCAACCGGTCTTGCATTGGTCCAGTCTGTTTCGCAACTACAAGGCCAGGTGATTTTCGCACCAGGGCCACGCGGACTCTTGATTCCAAAGGATCGACTGGAAGCAATTTATGATCTACATCCGATTCTCCATGTTAATGAGGCTGAAGCACTGGCTTTTTCAGGGTGTAGAGAGATCCAGCCAGCCATCGAACACTTGTACCAGAGAACGGGACAATTAGTCATTGTCACCTTGGGTGAAAACGGAGCGGTTGCCTATGATGGCAACTGGTATGAGGCAGACGGTTTTCCAACAGAAGTTGTCGATACAGTAGGTGCTGGAGATAGCCATGTGGGAGCCTTCATATCCGCTCGTTTAGAAGGCTTAGATGTGACGCAAGCCTTAAGATTTGCCAACAAAGTCTCTAGCCAGATTGTTACAAGTAAGGGCGTTCATCTGACAAAAGAGCAGCAAGAAGCCCTACGAACAGAATTGAAACAAAAATAAAAAAGAGAGTGGGACAGAAATCGGTAATTCGTTAGAATTCGATTTCGTCGTCCCACCTCCGCACAGTTGAGTAGGGCTGTAAAAGCTGATGAAATCAGCGTAGTAGAGCCCACTCAACCACTGCGTCTTGCTTGACAATCCAAAAATAATTGAGAGGCTAGGACTTTTGTCCCAGCCTCTTATTTGACGTTATCCGCTTAGCCCTTTGTATCTTACTACAATGGGCGCTTATTTGGCATGCCTGCTTTTCTTGGATATTTATTGGGGGTTTCTTTTTTCTTTTCTACAAGAGTGATATAGCGTGGATCCCCGTTTGGCAATTCATACTGTAGATTGTCTTCAACCTTGCTAAAGAGCAGGTTGAGGGCATTTTTGGCTTCTTCCAACTCTTCTGGAGCATTGCTGGCCTTGAGAGCGAGGAGCCGTCCTCCTACTTTCAGATAAGGGATGGTCAGTTCAGAGAGGACCTGCATGCGGGCGACAGCGCGGGCAGTTACGATATCAAATTGGGCACGAAAGGCCTTGTCTTGCGCAAAGTCCTCAGCACGTCCATGGTAGAAATGAACTCCGCTCAAACCTAACTCGTCAGTCAGCAAGTGGAGAAAATTGATCCGCTTATTAAGAGAATCAATGATGGTCACATCCAGCTCAGGGAAAAGAATCTTCATTGGCAGACTCGGAAAGCCGGCGCCAGCTCCGATATCCAAGAGACGGATGGGTTGGTTTTCGATCAAGCCCTGTAAAATGGGTGCGATAGAGTCATAAAAATGCTTGAGATAGACTTCGTCTTTTTCGGTGATGGCAGTGAGATTAATCTTTTCATTCCATTCAACGAGGAGCTCAAAATACCGTTCGTATTGCTCTTTTTGACGATCAGTTAATGGGAAGCCGAGATCGGCTAAACGGGCATAAAATTCTTCTGGTTTCATGCTATTATTTTACCACAAAATAAGGGAAATTTGATATACTGGTAGAAAGAAATGAAAGGAATTCAATAAAATGATTTGGATTATTCTTGGGATCATTGTGGTCCTTGTGTTGATTGTAGTAGGAGTTTACAACGGTTTGGTGAAAAGCCGGATGCAAACTCGCGAAGCTTGGAGTCAAATTGATGTGCAATTGAAACGTCGGAATGACTTGATTCCAAACTTGATCGAAACCGTTAAAGGCTATGCCAAGTACGAAGGAGATACGCTAGCAAAAGTAACTCAACTTCGCCAACAAGTGGCTCAAGCTACTTCACCGGCAGAAGCGATGGCAGCCAGTGATGCTCTTTCACGTCAAGTAGCAGGCATCTTTGCGGTTGCCGAAAACTACCCAGACTTGAAAGCTAACACTAACTTCATGCAATTGCAAGAAGAATTGACTAACACAGAAAATAAAATTTCTTATGCTCGTCAATTGTACAACAGTGTCACAAGCAACTACAATGTGAAATTGGAAACTTTCCCAACAAATGTGATTGCTGGAATGTTTGGCTTCAAACAAGCCGAATTCCTTCAAGTGCCTGAAGAAGAAAAAGCAGTACCAAAGGTGGACTTTAGCGGATTAGGAGACTAATATGCTCTTTGACCAAATTGCAAGCAATAAAAGGAGAACCTGGCTTCTCCTTATTGCTTTTTTCATACTCTTGGCTCTCATCGGAGCAGCCGTTGGCTACCTCTGGTTAGGCTCCTCCCTTGGTGGCGTCATCCTGGCTTTGATTATTGGCGGAATCTATGCCTTTAGCATGATTTTTCAATCCACCGAAGTTGTGATGCGGATGAATGGGGCGCGTGAGGTGACGGAAGAGCAAGCCCCTCAACTCTACCATATTGTACAAGATATGGCTATGGTAGCTCAGATCCCCATGCCTCGGGTTTATATTGTAGATGATCCGTCCATGAATGCATTTGCGACAGGATCCAATCCTCAAAATGCTGCTGTTGCAGCAACGACAGGTCTTCTGGCTGTGATGAACCGTGAGGAATTGGAGGGAGTCATCGGACACGAAGTCAGCCATATTCGCAATTACGATATCCGCATCTCCACGATTGCTGTTGCCCTTGCCAGTGCCATCACCATGCTCTCTAGTATTGGAGGACGGATGATGTGGTGGGGTGGCGGCCGTAGACGGGATGATGATCGAGAAGGGGGCAGTGGTTTAGAAATTATTATTCTGATCCTATCCTTGATTGCCATCGTATTAGCTCCATTAGCAGCGACTTTGGTTCAGTTAGCCATTTCTCGTCAACGGGAGTTCCTAGCGGATGCCTCAAGTGTCGAATTGACACGGAATCCTCAAGGAATGATCAATGCTCTTTTGAAACTGGATAACAGTGTGCCTATGCAACGAGAAGTCGATAGTGCAAGTAGTGCTCTCTTTATCAACGATCCCAAAAAAGAATCCGGATTTCAAAAGCTCTTTTATACCCACCCACCCATTGCTGAGCGGGTTGAAAGATTAAGAAACATGTAAAAAAATCCACCAAACAGTGGATTCAGATTGAAGACACAATCATCTAGAACCTTTCCTTAGGTGAGTACGGACGTCAGCGAACTTCGAAGAAGTTCCATGACTTAGTTTTGGACCTAAGGTTCCAAAACTCCCGAGAGCTAGAAACAACCTTGTTTCTAGCTCTTTTCTCACGGCAGAAAGTTTCAGTAGATGATTGAATAACTCTAGAGAATAAAAACTATTTATCATTATAGAAGTTAATAGATTTGTATAAATAATCAGTTTGTCTTCGTGCTCAATCCACCAAACGGTGGATTTTTTATTTGGTAGTTAAGAGGAGGGTAGTGAAACCAAGGATGGCAAAGATCCCCCACGCTAGGGGAAGGCTCCAGATAGCTAGACTAGAAAAGAGAGCGGTCCCAAGTGGCATGGCAAAGCTAACCATCAGTCCCAAAAAGCTAGAGGTAGAAGCTAATTTTTCAGCGGGTAATTTACTCATTAAAAGACTGAAAACTTTTGGGTTGATTTTTGCTACAAGATAACCAAGGAAAGTGATGAGTAGAAGGGAAAGAATATCCCAGTGCATCAGGATGTTTGTGAGCCCAAGCATGGTCAGCCCACCTGCGATCCACAGGAGGGTATGGTGGAGCGATTGCTTGGAAAAATAGTCATGGGGTGTCAGGCTAGCCCAGACCATACTTAAAATAGTCACTGCCTCTAGTATCAAGAGGGATTGGCTAAAGCTCAACTGAAAGAAGGGAGAGTGAAGCAGTTGCAGATTGTAGATACCAGAGATGGATCCCCCAAGGGCATTGATAAGAACCAATGAGAAGAGCAACTTACCAAAGTGGTGGACCTCCTCATCTGCAAAAATACTTTTAGCGTTCTGGTACATTTCTTGGCATTCGTGTACCAAAGAATTCTTACTTTTGGGCTCAATCACGGGATCATGAGTCAGCTGCTTTTTTCTCATCAGGAGACAAGTGGAAGACAGGAGAAAAGTCACTGCATTGATCGAAGCGACCAGGGCGAAATTTTGATGGCTGATGGCTAGCAGCCAAACTCCTAGAGCCTGTCCAGAAATCGAGCAGACCATGCTAAGCAGTTGATTAAAGGAATAGGCTTCCATCAAATCCTGGTCGGGGATGTTCTTTTTCATGATAGGGAGTTGCAAGCCTCCGCGATAATCACTCAAACAATCTGAAACAATGTTTAAGAAACAAACAATCGAAAAGGCTAGGTAACCCGGAATCTTGGTCATGAGAGCAATAAGGATGAAGAGGCTTGCTTGAAGATAGCCAATGCGGATCAACCAGTTAGCTTTTTTCTTCGTGCGGTCAGCCTTCATACCGACAAAAATGGTAAAGAGGCTAGGAATAAATACAATCAGATTAGCAATTCCAACAGCCAGACTCGGTTGCGGCATACTGGCAGCAAAGACCACAAAGACCAGATTGTAGATGGCAGCGCCAAGGGTATTCAAAAAGCGAGAAAGACTAAGTAAGGCAAAAATTTTATTACGAGCTAAGAGTTTCATGAGCCTTCCTCCTTCACGTGATTAGTTTGTAGGACTTGTTTGATGGATCGAAAGATCTGTTTGAAGAGGTCCAACTTCTCCTTTTCAGAGAGAAGAAGTTTCTGATCTTTTAGGTAGACGCTGGTATGCTTAAGAAACAAATGAAGGAAGTATCTTTTTAGTTTGGTCATCATGGAAGGGACCTTCTTTCTTTGCTTGATGATCCTATTGTAGACCTCAAAAACAAGAAAAACAAAAAGTTGCATATTTTCAACAAGAAAACTCACAGAATTGATCTGTGAGTTTTTCAGGATTTCTTGATGAGTTCTTGCATGCTTTGTTTGTAGTAGTTGGTGCTGTCCTTGCAATCAATAATGGATAGGACCTGAATGGCCTGCTCCATCTTTTCAAGACCAATTTCTTTCTCTCCCTTTCGATAGAGAAATTCTCCTTTGGCGAAGAGATAAACCGTCCGAAGGTAGGCTTCGTTTTCAGAGTAAAAGTGGTCGTTAATTAGTTGGTCAAAATAAGATGCATCTTCAAATTCATTTGAACTAATGGCCAGAAAGAAACCATTGAGAAAAATAGAGTTAAGGGCAGGACGAGAAGAGTCTAGGAGAAGCTTAAAGTCCTCCCGTTGAACCAACTCCTCTGTGTATTGTCGATAGAGCTGACTAGAGAAAAGAGGAGAGGTCAGTGAAAATAGGCTTAACTCAAAATTTCCCCAGACCATGACAGAGAAGAGGTAGTCATAGAGGAAATCTAGTTCCTCTTGGCTAGCAGCCAACTCTACCTCAGGATATAAGCCAAGTATTTTGGCCTTGAGAATAATGCTGGCTAAGAAGTCTTCTTTTTTGTGATCTTTCTGGTAGGCTTGCCGGTAGCTTTGGTACAAGTCTTGGTCGTGTTCCAAGCTCATGTTTTCATAGTGCTCTTTCAACAATTTGGGGATAAAAGAGTGCTGATCGATCCCTGCTAGATGAGAGAACTCACTGAGACTTGTTTTGATCTGTTGAAGGGCCTGAAAAAACCGTTGCGTGGTTAGGTCATTTTCTCCTCTTTCAAATCGCGACAGCATAGAGCGTGAAAATTCTCCCCCTGTAGCCTCCTCTAAAGAGATGTGGCGACTTTCACGTATTTGCCGAAAAACTGCTCCGATTTCTTTCATGAATTCTCCTCTATCTAACATTGCTCAATGCCCTAGCAAGTGAACCCCTTTTGTCCAAGAGATGGTGGGGCCCTTGTGTACAACACCCATTTGCCTAGTATCTGTATCTTTTTCATGATTATAACAAATTTTTGAGGAGACTTCTTGGTTGTGGGGCAGCTTCATGATATACTAGTAGTATCTAGAAGATTTGAGGACAAAAAAATGAACCTATTTACACAAGAAATCCGTAAAAATCCTGAAGGACTAGCCTTTGATCAAGAGTTGGATTTGCTCAAAGAATTGCAAAAACGTAATCCAGAAATTCTTGATTTAAAGAATGTGACAGCGACAGGACGAGTAGCCTATGATACAGGCCTCTTTATCTTGGATTATCAGTTGAGCTACACCATCGTTTTGGCATCTAGCCGAAGTATGGAGCCTGTTGAGCTTCAAGAGAGCTATCCTGTAACAGAGGTGTTTGCGGAGGATGTACAGTCTGACGCAGATATCGAGGCCCTAGAGGAAGACTTGATCCTTCCAATCGAAGGTGGGAAGATTGACCTGAGTGAGAGTGTAGCGGATAATATTCTGCTCAATATTCCTCTCAAGGTTCTCACTCCAGAAGAGGAGGCTGGAGAAGGTTTTATCGAAGGCAATGATTGGAAAATCCTATCCGAAGAAGAATACCAAGCCGCTCAAGCGATCAAGAAAGAAGAAAACAGTCCTTTTGCAGGACTACAAGGTTTATTTGACAAAAATTAACCTATGTGTTGATTTTATAACATTTAAACCAAAAATAGAGGTCTTTTCTTTGAGGAAAAGACTTCTTTTGATATACTAGGATTTATAAACAACAGAGGGGAGACCTCTAAAAAAGGAGAAAAAGTATGGATACTTTATTTATTCCAGGTTGGTTGATAACTAGCCTAATAGCCGCGGTTATTATTTTGATCTTGCTTGTTAAAGGCTATGTGAATGCAAAACCCAACGAAGTCGTGGTCATTACAGGTCTTCGGAAGCAACGCCACTTACGCGGGAAAGCTGGTTTTATGATTCCCTTTGTCGAACAACGCTCTTATCTTGATATTGAGCAATTCTCGACAGATGTTCGGACATCTGAAGCAGTCCCAACACTGGACTTCATTAACGTCCGTGCCGATGCAGCTGTTAAATTAAAAATCGGTACAACCGATGAGATGATTGCACGGGCTGCAGAGAACTTCTTGAACTGGAATACGACAGATATTTCCAATTCTGTCCAAGATGTCTTGGAAGGAAACTTGCGGGAAGTGATCGGTCAGATGGAGCTCCGTAAGATGGTCAATGACCGTCAAGAGTTTGCCTCAAAAGTGCAGGACAACGTAGCACCAGACTTGGCCAAAATGGGACTAGAAGTCATCGCCTTTACGGTTCAATCCTTCTCTGATGAAGGGGGAGTCATCGACAACCTCGGGATTGAAAATGTTGAAACCATTAAGAAAGATGCCTTGATTGCCAAAGCCAAAGCAGAACGCGAACGCAAGGAAGTCGAAGCAGAACAAGATAAATTGGCCAACGACAAACGCGTCGCTGCCGATCTTGAAATTGCGCAAAAACAAAACGAATTAAAACTCAAACAAGCAGCCCTCAAGCAAGAAGCAGATATTGCCCAAGCCAAGGCAGATGCTGCTAAAGGGATTGAGGCAGAAGTGCAACGTCGTGAACAAGAGCGCGTGGCAGCTGAAGCCAATATCATGAAACAAGAAAAAGAAGCGGAAGTCAAAGAGCGCGAAGTTAAGGTCCGTGAGCAAGAATTGGATGCCAACATCCGCAAACAAGCCGAAGCTGAAAAATATGCGCGTCAACAAGCTGCAGAAGCAGAATTGATCGAACGCCAACGCAAGGCAGAAGCAGAACTCTTCGAAACACAAAAAGAAGCCGAAGCTCGGAAAGCTCAAGCCGAAGCTGAGAAATTTGCCCAATTGCAAGAGGCCGAAGCGATTGAAGCCAAAGGTCGTGCAGAGGCAGAGGCAATTCGTTTGAAATTGGAAGCCGAAGCCAAAGGTTTGGACCAAAAGGCCGAAGCGATGAAGAAAATGCAAGAAGCAGCCATTACTGAAATGGTCGTTGATAAGTTACCTGAAATTGCTCGTGCTGTCGCTGAACCATTAACCAAGGTGGATAAGATCACGATGTATGGCGAAGGCAATGCTTCTAAGATGGTGGGCGATATTATGCAAAGTATCGACCAAGTCTCTCAAGGAGCTGGATTTGATATTCGTCAATTGCTAGCAGGAGCTCTTGGGGTCAATATGACGGTCAACAAACTCAAAGAAGGAGAACAACCGGTCATTGAAGCGGAGGAGTTAGCTTCTAAAGAAGATTAATGCCATTCATCAAGAAGTGTCTGAGAACTGTTTCTCGGGCACTTTTGTTTTTAAGATCAAATGATTTGCATGATCTTCTCCCTCTTGGAGAAGGCGAGAAGCTATTTTCTGCTTTCTTTTGAAGAGGAAAAATGGTAGAATAAAGGCAAACTATAAAGAGGAGTGTCACATGACTAAAGCAAACTTTGGTGTTGTTGGTATGGCCGTAATGGGTCGTAACCTTGCCCTTAATATCGAATCTCGTGGCTACACAGTTGCCATTTATAACCGTAGTAAAGAAAAAACAGAAGATGTAATTGCTTGCCATCCTGATAAAAACTTTGTGCCAAGCTATGATATCGAAAGCTTCGTAAACTCAATCGAAAAACCACGTCGTATCATGCTCATGGTTCAAGCAGGACCTGGTACAGACGCAACTATCCAAGCCCTTCTTCCACACTTGGATAAAGGTGACATCTTGATCGACGGAGGAAACACTTTCTATAAAGATACCATCCGTCGTAACGAAGAGTTGGCGAACTCAGGGATTAACTTTATCGGTACAGGTGTATCTGGTGGTGAAAAAGGTGCCCTTGAAGGTCCTTCTATCATGCCTGGTGGACAAAAAGAAGCATATGACCTGGTAGCTGACGTTCTTGAAGAAATCTCTGCAAAAGCGCCTGAAGATGGAAAACCATGTGTGACATACATCGGTCCTGATGGAGCTGGTCACTACGTGAAAATGGTCCACAACGGGATCGAGTACGGTGATATGCAATTGATCGCAGAAAGCTATGACCTCATGCAACACTTGCTTGGACTTTCTGCAGAAGACATGGCTGAAATCTTCACTGAATGGAACAAGGGTGAATTGGACAGCTACTTGATTGAAATCACAGCTGATATCTTGAAACGCAAAGACGATGAATGTCAAGATGGACCAATCGTAGACTACATCTTGGACGCTGCAGGAAACAAAGGAACTGGTAAATGGACTAGCCAATCAGCGCTTGACCTTGGTGTACCATTGTCACTGATCACTGAGTCAGTATTTGCTCGTTACATCTCTGCCTACAAAGAAGAACGTGTACACGCTAGCAAGGTTCTTCCAAAACCAGCTGCATTCAAATTTGAAGGAGACAAGGCTGAGTTGATCGAAAAGATTCGTCAAGCCCTTTACTTCTCAAAAATCATCTCTTACGCACAAGGTTTTGCACAATTGCGCGTTGCTTCTAAAGAAAACAACTGGAACTTGCCATTTGCGGACATCGCATCTATCTGGCGCGATGGATGTATCATCCGTTCTCGTTTCTTGCAAAAGATCACTGATGCTTACAACCGCGATGCAGATCTTGCTAACCTTCTATTGGATGAGTACTTCTTGGATGTCACTGCTAAGTACCAACAATCAGTTCGTGACATTGTAGCTCTTGCTGTTCAAGCAGGTGTACCTGTACCAACCTTCTCAGCAGCCATCACTTACTTCGATAGCTACCGTTCAGCGGATCTTCCAGCGAACTTGATCCAAGCACAACGTGACTACTTTGGTGCTCACACATACCAACGTAAAGACAAAGAAGGTACCTTCCACTATTCTTGGTACGACGAAAAATAATCTTGCTCTATGGTCAAACGAGTTCTACTAGTAGAAAATGAGAAGCAAATCGCTCGCTTCATTGATTTGGAACTTCAAAAAGAAGGGTATCAAGTTGATGTGGTCGAGGATGGAAAAGCGGGTCTGGCCTTGATTGCTGCGACCAAATATGATCTGATCTTGTTTAATTACGATTTGTCAGATATGTCTGGTGAAACATTCGCAGAGGAAATCAGTCGGATTCGCCCAGCTTCTGTTTTGATTGTTTTGGATAGCCGCGAAAAAATTGCTGAGCACAAAGAGAGTATTCAGCGCTTTGCCGTTTCCTATATGGTCAAACCCTTTATTATTAGCGATTTGGTAGATAAGATCACAGCCATTTTTAGAGGGCGTGATTATATTGACCAACATTGTAGCCAGATGAAAATCCCAACGTCATACCGTAATTTGCGCATTGACGTGGAACACCATACCGTCTATCGTGGGAAAGATATGATTAGTTTAACCCGCAGAGAGTATGATCTCTTAGCGACTCTGATGGGAAGCAAAGGGGTGGTGACACGAGATCAGTTGTTGGAAAGTGTCTGGAAGTACGAGAGTACAGGTGAGACTAATATTGTGGACGTCTATATCCGTTATCTCCGTGGGAAAATTGATCTACCCGGTCAAAAAAGCTATATTAAGACCGTTCGTGGGATTGGCTATGCCATGCAAGACGAGTTAGAATGAAACATTCGAATCCTTTAAGGATTCGAATGTTTTTTAGTTTTAAAGAAATCGTTTGCGTTGGAAATATGAGGATTTTTAAAAAACTAGAACGGAATATCAGAGGAAAAGTTCAAAAAAAAGAAATTTTTTTAGAAAAATTCGATGAAAGGCTTTACATTTTTTAAAAATGTGGTATACTAGAAACAAATTAAGCGCAAACGTTTTCTTAAAAACAAAAGCCTTAAACAATATAAGGAGGTTGAATGATGAATAAAGGATCATTCAAAAGTTTATTTAGCTTTGAATTCTGGCAAAAGTTCGGTAAGGCCTTGATGGTCGTTATCGCTGTTATGCCAGCTGCTGGGTTGATGATTTCAATCGGGAAATCAATTCCTATGATTAACCCGAATTTATCTCCACTTGTTATTACAGGTGGGATTCTCGAACAAATCGGTTGGGGGGTTATCGGTAACCTTCACATCCTGTTTGCGCTCGCTATCGGTGGTAGCTGGGCCAAAGAGCGTGCTGGGGGCGCCTTTGCGGCTGGTCTCTCTTTCATCTTGATTAACCGTATTACAGGTGCAGTTTTTGGAGTGACATCTGCAATGTTGGCTGATAAGGATGCTACCGTTCACACGATCTTAGGTGGATCGATTAAAGTTGCGGACTACTTTATCAGTGTTCTTGAAGCACCAGCTCTGAATATGGGGGTATTTGTAGGGATTATCTCAGGTTTTGTTGGAGCAACAGCCTTCAATAAATACTACAACTACCGTAAACTCCCAGAAGCCCTTTCTTTCTTCAATGGGAAACGCTTTGTACCATTCGTTGTTATCGTCCGTTCAGCTCTTGCAGCCTTGGTTTTGGCAGCCTTGTGGCCAGTAGTTCAATCAGGAATTAATGGATTTGGTGTTTGGATCGCTAACTCCCAATCCACTGCTCCAGTATTGGCACCATTCTTGTTCGGTACCTTGGAACGTCTTCTCTTGCCGTTTGGTCTTCACCACATGTTGACTATTCCAATCAACTATACTCAATTGGGTGGTAGCTACCAAGTACTTACAGGTGCTGCCAAAGGAACAACAGTATTTGGACAAGATCCACTTTGGTTGGCTTGGGTAACAGACCTTGTTAACTTGAAGAAAGCAGATCCTAGTCAGTATCAACACTTGCTTCAAGCATACGTACCAGCTCGTTTCAAAGTTGGTCAAATGATCGGATCATTTGGTATCTTGATGGGGGTTGTGGTGGCTATCTACCGCAATGTGGACCCAGATAAAAAAGAAAAATACAAAGGGATGCTTGTTGCAACTGCTCTTGCAACCTTCTTGACAGGTGTTACAGAACCAATTGAATACATGTTCATGTTCATTGCAACACCATTGTACTTGATCTACGCCTTTGTTCAAGGTGCTGCCTTTGCAATGGCTGACTTGGTTCACCTTCGTGTTCACTCATTCGGTTCAATCGAATTCTTGACACGTACTCCAATGGCCATCAATGCTGGTTTGGCACTAGATGTCTTTAACTTTGTATGGGTAACAGTTCTCTTCGCCTTTATCATGTACCTCATTGCCAACTTCATGATTAAAAAATTCAATTATGCGACACCAGGACGTAACGGCAACTACGAACAAAATGATGATGCAGCTTCAGGAGATAACAAAGCGACTGGTGCTACTACAAGTTCTGCAAGCTCACAAGTGATCAACATTATCAACCTTCTTGGTGGACGTGCCAATATCGTAGATGTTGATGCATGTATGACTCGTCTTCGTGTAACCGTTAAGGATGCTGAAAAAGTCGGAACGGAAGAACAATGGAAAGCTGAAGGCGCAATGGGTCTTGTCATGAAAGGACAAGGAGTTCAAGCTATCTATGGACCAAAAGCTGACGTTTTGAAATCTGATATCCAAGACGTACTTGATTCAGGAGAAGTTATTCCTGAATCACTTCCTAGCCAAATGACAGCAGTTCAAAAGGCTGAGGCCTCATTTAAAGGTGTGACAGAGGAAGTGCACTCAGTTGCAGATGGTCAAGTGATCAATATTGAAGATGTGAAAGACCCAGTTTTCTCTCAAAAAATGATGGGAGACGGATTTGCAGTTGAGCCTGATAATGGACGTATTGTTTCACCAGTTGCTGGTAAAGTTACAAGCGTCTTCCCAACCAAACATGCCCTTGGTTTGGTAACAGATAATGGTTTGGAAGTCTTGGTTCATATCGGTCTAGATACAGTTAGTCTTGAAGGAAAACCATTCGAAGTTAAAGTTACTGAAGGTCAAACAGTAGCTGCTGGAGACCTCTTAGTAGAAGCAGACCTTGATGCAATTCGTGAGGCAGGGCGTGAAACATCAACAATTGTTGTCTTCACAAATGCAGATGCGATTAAATCAGTTAACGTCGAACATACTGGTAAATTGGCAGCAAATGCGCCAGTTGCAACAGTAGAATTATAAGAGACGACGGCAAAAAGAGGTTGGGGCAGTGTCCCCGACCTCTTGCCGTTTCTTGATTTAGAAAGAAGGAGAAATCAGGGGATGAAATTTTTAACATTAAATTCCCATAGCTGGATGGAAGAGAATGTCCAGCAAAAATTTGAAACCCTCAAGGAGCAAATTTTAGAAGCAAAATATGATGTGATCTGTTTCCAAGAGGTCAATCAAGAAATGTCATCAGAAGCAGTCGAAACAGATGAGTTTTATCAAGCCTTGCCTTCTGCTGTAGCGATTCACAAGGATCATTTTGTTCGCGTATTGGTAGAAGAGTTGGCTGCTCAAGGACTTCACTATTATTGGACTTGGGCCTACAACCATATCGGCTATGATCACCTTAATGAGGGGGTGGCCGTTCTTTCGCGTCAACCATTGAAGGCGGATGAGATTTTGGTATCCAATATGGATGATCCAACGGACTACCATACCCGTCGGGTGGCCGTTGCCCATACGAGTGTTGATGGAAAAGAGATTGCTGTTGCTAGTGTCCATCTTTCTTGGTGGGACAAAGGTTTCCAATTTGAGTGGCCACGCATTGAGAACTACTTCAGTCAAGTAGGCAAACCCTTTATTCTAGCTGGTGATTTCAATAATCCTGCTGGTCAAGAAGGGTATGAGACGATTCTATCCAGTTCCCTTAAGCTTCAAGACAGCTTTATTGAAGCCAAAGAAACAAAGGGGACTTATACTGTAGGTCCTGGAATCGATGGCTGGACGGATAATCAAGTTCCATTGCGAATCGATTACATCTTTGCAAGTCCAGAATGGGACATCCAGTGTCTACATGTCATTTTTGATGGTCAAAACAAACCCCATGTCAGTGATCACTATGGCTTAGAAGCTGAGTTGTCGCTTTAATATAAATGGAGAGTCGAAAGGAAAATGATTTTATTCAATCGTCCTTCGACTCTTTTTTTATGTATCAATGAGGAGAAAGCATAGGGAATTCTCCTGTTCTTCTGCTTTCTTTACGGTTCAATTTATGGTAAAATGAAGTGTTAAAACAGTTTAAGGAGGTAGCAAATGCGTTGTCCAAAATGTGGTGGAAGTAAGTCTAGTGTGGTGGATAGTCGACAAGCTGAAGATGGGAATACCATCCGTCGTCGCAGGGAATGCGAAGAATGCCATTATCGCTTTACTACCTACGAACGTGTAGAAGAACGGACTCTAGTGGTTGTCAAAAAGGATGGAACACGCGAGCAATTTTCTCGTGATAAAATCTTTAATGGTATTATCCGATCGGCTCAAAAACGGCCGGTTTCTAGTGATGAAATCGAAGAAATTGTAAACCGAATTGAACAAAAGGTCCGCAGCCAAAGTGACAATGAAATCTACAGTGAGTATATTGGTTCGTTGGTTATGGATGAGTTAGCAGATCTGGATGAGATCACCTATGTTCGTTTTGCTAGTGTTTACCGGAGTTTCAAGGATGTCGGTGAGTTAGAGACCCTCTTGAAACAAATTACGAAGGGAACCAAGAAGAAAAAGGAAAAATAGATGAAGCCCAATACGCCTTTCGCATTTTTAAAAAATAATCTTCTTCCACCGGCAGGGGCTGCATTGGAGCAGTATTACCTGCCTATTTTGGAGACGGAAACAGTAGCAGTTTATCGTTATCTGCTGGCCTCTTATGATCAGGGTGAAAAACAATATTTACTTGCTCAAATCCTCAATCACTTGAATATAGGATTTCCACAGTTGTTATTCGCCTTTGATCGCTTAATTGCCATGGGGTTGATTGATCTCTATGAGGAAGAAGTTGGGATCACGATCCAGTTACATGCTCCTCTTGCCTCAGAACAATTTTTTTCGAATGCTGTTTTTAAACGCTTACTTGAAAAGAAAATCGGGGAAAAAGCCGTGGAGGATCTGCTCCCAGCACGCTCTTTAGGGACTAGACGGCAAGTTTCCTTCTCGCAAGTCTTTGGACTAGATGCTGGGGAGGCGACCGTTCTTCCAAGTAAGAAACAGCAGTTTGATATGGAGATGTTTAAGCGAATGATGGGGCGTGATGGACTTCGTTTTGCGGATGAAGGAGAAGCGACTCTAGCCCTCTTTGCCATCGCAGAAGAGCAGCAATGGACCTGGTATGAAACTTATCTTTTAGCCAAAGAAACAGCTGTAGACAGGATTGTCTCTCCAAAGAGAATGAAACAAAAATTAGCTCAGGCCAACCAAGAGCAACCCCGCATGTCCTATAGCCGTCAGGAAGAAACCATTCTGAGAGAAGCTAAGGCAAAATCCAGCCTACAATTTCTATCGGAGATTAAGAAGGCGCGCAATGCGACCATTACGCAGAGCGAACGCAAGACTTTATCCAAGTTAGCTGATCTAGGCTTACTAGATGAGGTGATCAATATCATCTTATTGTTGACCTTTAATAAGACCCAGTCTGCTAATCTCAATGAAAAGTATGCTTTGAAGGTAGGAAATGATTTTTCTTATCAAGGGGTCAACAGTGCAGAACTAGCGATTTTAAAAGTTCGAGAACGCCAGGAACAAGCTAAGGCTCAAGGAAACAAAGGGACGAGTCCTGCATCAGCCAAGGGCAAGCATAGCAATGTTCCCAAGTGGAGTCAACCAAACTATCAAAATCAAACCAGTCAAGCAGAAAAGGTGGATCTTGCTAAAGAGAAACAACGCCTGTTAGAAAAACTGAATCAAGGAGGTGAGTAGATGGAAAGTGTAGGTCAAACCATGTCTCACATGAACCGTGCGCGTCAATTTAACTATGAGGATTTGGTCGCACAGATCTTGGCAGACCAAGAAGTTGCAGCCTTTATCAAGGACCAGTCTTTGTCTGAACAAGAAATTCGACGTAGTATTTCAAAATTTAATCAATACATTAGTGAACGCAACCGTTTCTTATTGGGAGATCCGGATTATATTGCCAAAGGTTATAAGCCCATCCTCACCATGAATGAAGGCTATGCGGATGTCGCTTATGAGGAAACGCCAGAGTTAGTCGAAGCCCAAAAACGAGCTGCGATCAACCAACGTCTCAACTTGATCAATCTCCCTTCAACCTTGAAAGAAGCGAGTCTAGCTAAGGTAGAGCTCGATGATAAGGGACGATTTGAGGCCTTTGAAGAATTAGCTAATTTTGTGGCCAACTATCCAGAATATCAAAAGGGGATCTACCTCTATGGTGATTTTGGAGTAGGAAAGAGCTACATGATGGCAGCCTTGGCTCATGATTTATCCGAAAAACGTCAGGCCTCTACTACCTTACTTCATTTCCCAAGTTTTGCTATCGATGTCAAAAATGCCATCAGTTCGGGCTTGGTCAAAGAAACCGTCGATCAGGTGAAAAAAGCCGAAATTTTAATTCTCGATGATATCGGTGCGGAACAGATGTCAGCCTGGGTGCGAGATGAAATCTTACAGGTGATTTTGCAGCACCGGATGCAGGAAAATCTCCCAACCTTCTTTACTTCTAACTTTAATTTTGAAGAGTTGGAACGTCATTTTGCGGCTTCGCGTAATGGAGATGAAACCTGGCAGGCCAAACGTGTCATGGAGCGCGTGAAATTTTTAGCCAAGGAAATCCATTTGGAAGGAGTCAATCGCCGATGAATGAAACCATCCGTTTAATGAAATCTCATTTTTCTGTTCGCCGTTTTAAGGAAGAAACCATCAAAGAAGCTGACCTCAAGGAAATTTTATCAGCTGGGCAGATGGCATCAAGTTGGAAAAACTTTCAGTCTTATTCTGTGATTGTGGTCAAAAGCAAAGAAAAGAAAGAAGCTCTCTACGATTTGCTTCCTCAAGAAGCGATTCGCCAATCAGATGTCTTTCTCCTCTTTGTTGGAGATTTAAACCGCGCTGAAAAAGCTGTCAAACTTCATGAGCAGGATTTCCATCCTGAAGGGGTGGACAACTTACTGATCACCTCAGTGGATGCGGCTCTAGCGGCTCAAAATACGCTATTGGCAGCTGAAAGTCTCGGCTATGGTGGAGTGATTATCGGCATGTTGCGCTACTGTTCAGAGGAAGTCGCAGAACTCTTCCGTCTGCCAGATTATACCTACCCTGTTTTTGGGATTGCTCTCGGAGTACCCAACCAGCAACATGCAGTGAAACCACGTTTACCATTGGAGCAGGTTGCTTTTGAAGAAGAATACCAAGAACAAGACCTATCAGTTGTGACTGCCTATGATAAGGTTCAGGCAGATTATGCTGGAGCGCGTGCAACAGATAGCTGGAGCGAGCGCCTTGCAGCTCAATTTGGTCAACCTGAACAAGAAGAGACCAAAAAACTACTAGAAAAACACAAACTATTATGAAATGAAGAGAGGCGTTCTTGAACCGAAGTCATGCCTTTCATTAGAAAAGAGGAAATCATGGCCCTACCAACTATTGCGATTGTAGGCCGTCCCAATGTCGGAAAATCTACACTCTTTAACCGGATTGCCGGTGAGCGGATTTCTATCGTTGAGGATGTAGAAGGAGTCACTCGTGACCGCATTTATGCAACAGCTGAGTGGTTGAATCGAAAATTTAGTATCATTGATACAGGGGGAATTGATGACGTAGATGCCCCATTTATGGAGCAAATCAAGCATCAGGCAGAAATTGCCATGGACGAAGCAGATGTGATCGTCTTTGTCGTTTCTGGTAAAGAAGGGATCACGGACGCGGATGAATATGTCACTCGTATCTTGTATAAGACCCATAAACCGGTCATTCTTGCAGTCAACAAGGTGGATAATCCAGAGATGCGCAATGATATCTATGATTTTTATGCCTTGGGACTGGGTGAGCCACTACCGGTATCCTCTGTCCACGGGATCGGAACTGGGGATGTGCTTGATGCCATCATCGAAAATCTTCCGAATGAAACAGAAGAAGAAAATCCAGATATCATTAAATTTAGCTTGATTGGTCGTCCAAATGTTGGAAAATCAAGCTTGATCAATGCGATCCTTGGAGAAGACCGAGTTATCGCAAGCCCTGTTGCTGGAACTACACGGGATGCCATCGATACCCATTTTACCGAT
Source organism: Streptococcus sp. 27098_8_186 (assembly GCF_041432055.1). Taxonomy (NCBI): domain Bacteria; kingdom Bacillati; phylum Bacillota; class Bacilli; order Lactobacillales; family Streptococcaceae; genus Streptococcus; species Streptococcus sp. 27098_8_186. The sequence goes on along the minus strand of NZ_JAPVYV010000001.1, from coordinate 487,805 downwards.
GCAGATGGTCAAGAATTTACCATGATCGATACAGCTGGTATGCGTAAATCTGGAAAAATCTATGAAAACACTGAGAAATATTCTGTCATGCGTGCCATGCGTGCCATCGACCGTTCAGATGTGGTTTTGATGGTTATTAATGCCGAAGAAGGGATTCGGGAATATGACAAGCGGATCGCTGGCTTTGCTCATGAAGCTGGTAAAGGTATGATCATTGTTGTCAACAAATGGGATACCATTGAAAAAGACAACCATACCATGAAGCAGTGGGAAGATGACATTCGCGATCAATTCCAATACCTTTCTTATGCGCCGATTGTCTTTGTCTCTGCCTTAACTAAACAACGCTTGCACAAGTTGCCAGACATGATCAAACAGATCAGTGAGAGTCAAAATACACGGATTCCTTCAGCTGTCTTGAACGATGTGATTATGGATGCCATTGCCATTAATCCAACGCCGACCGACAAAGGAAAACGTCTTAAGATCTTCTATGCGACACAAGTGGCAACCAAGCCGCCAACTTTTGTGGTCTTTGTTAATGAAGAAGAACTGATGCACTTCTCTTACCTTCGTTTCTTAGAAAACCAAATTCGCAAGGCCTTTGTTTTTGAAGGAACCCCGATCCATTTGATTGCGCGGAAACGGAAGTAGGGATTACGAGACAAATGGATCAAAGTGGAGAAGGATATTTCAAATGATAAAACGCTCATTCTTCCAACTATGAAAACAACTAAAAGTAGCGCATAAGCGTTGCTTTTTTTAATAAGCTGGTAAAATGAAGTTGAGGATAGTCAGATGGGTAGTATCATAGTCCGGATATTATTTATTCCTTATGCTTTTTTTAGGATGAGTAGAGTAAACTCATGAACATCATGAGAGCTTTAGGTTTGTGTACTTATTATTTAAGATCTATCTGTATCTCTTGTTTATCGGTTCGATCGTAAGCTTGGAGCTCTTGATCCTATTGCTGGGGATTTTATTAAAAAATAAGGTCGTGTTTTTTCTATGGACAATCTGGATCTTGCTGTTCTCCTTATTTCGCTATTCTATCTATTGTTCGCTCAAACAGTCAAAAGAGAAGATGCGTGGATAGCTGTTTGTGATGACTAAGTTACGAAATCATATAAAAAACTGGGACAATGCTGTCTCAGTTTTTCTATTTAAAAATGGGCTAAAAACCTTTCAAGATGATGACTATCTTTTCTAATTTTTCCTTAAATATGTTATAATAAAGGGATTAATTTAAGGTGGTAAACATGGCAAAATTAATTCCTGGGAAGGTTCGTTCACAAGGGAGCCTTCTCTATGAAGATGGGAAAGTTTCCCTTCAGGAAGTAAAAGAAAAATACCTGTATTTTCGGGTGGAAGAAGAAAGCTTGCGTTACAGTTTGGATGATGATGCCGTTTTTTGTAGTTGTGCTTTCTTTCAAAAGAAAAAATTCTGTACCCATCTGGCAGCTATAGAAGCTTATCTGAAGAATGATGACAGTGGGAAAGCTGCTCTTGCAAGTCTTGAAGAAGACGCCACTGCAACTGAAGAAACTCAGGAGAAGGTCTCTTTTGGAAGTTTATTTTTAGATCAGGTGCTTCCAAAAATCGAGAAAAAAGAAACCCGCTATATCTTATCAGCTGTTGGACATGAAGACGACTATTCTGGTCAATTTTTATGGACTCTTCGCATTCGTCGCTTGCCAGACGAGCGCTCTTATGTGATCAGAGATGTGCTAGCTTTTTTGCAGACCCTTCAAAAAGAAGGCTATTTTGCAATTGGCAAAAGTTATTATGAACCTATTTCTTACTTAGAATTTGATAGGGCTAGCCAGGATGTGATTAATTTCCTACAGGGCTTGGTCACAGATGGTGGATCAAAAGAGCAAGATTTCTTTCCCAATGCTGGGCGCCATCTCTATTTTCCACCGAGTCTTTTTGAAGAAGCTGTGGAATTACTGATGAATTTGGACTCTTTTCTGCTGCAATATAGCTTGTATGACTTTTCAGAAGTGTATTTTCAGGATGTCCATGGGGAGGAAGATCTCTTTCATTTTCAGGTGGAGGACCATGGGGATTTTTACGAAATGATCATTACTGAGCCACAAGTGAAGGTTATCGAGTCGGCTAATTATCTATTTAGAAATGGTGTCTTCTATCACCTGACGCCCCAACAGCGGACCCTATGGAAGGCGATCCAAGATCTTCCAATGGATCAGGATCGCAAAAAACGCCTGCATTTTGATCCAACGGACCAAACAAAGCTTTCCTATAGTTTAAAAGAGTTCAAAAAACTGGGACAAATAACAGCACCGACCAGCTTTTTAATCCACGATTTTACTCCGGAATTTTATTTTGATCTTGCACAGGACCAGACCGTTTTACTGGACGTGGTCTTTCAATACCAGGACCGTGCAGTGACCACGCGTGAGGAACTTCTCAATCTTCCTTATTCCAGTGATTTCGATAAGGAGCAAGAAGTCTTTTCAACCATGCTAGCAGCAGGTTTTACAGACGACTTTTCTTCCCAAAGAAGTCCTTTATCAAGTGAGCAGCTCTATCCATTCTTTCACCAACAGATCCCGACTTTTGAAGCCTTAGGAGAGGTTACCCTCTCTGATAACCTTTTAGATCTTTATCAAGTGGAGCGTCCAAAAATTGATGTTAAAACCAATGGCAGTCTACTGGAGATTGGTTTTGACTTTGAAAGTGTGGATCCAGCTGAAGTGGACCAGGTCCTCAAAGCTTTGGTGGGGCAAAAAGATTATTTTGTTAGCCATACAGGGAAGGTCCTTGTTTTTGATGAAGAAACCAAGAAAATCAGTCGAGCCTTAGCAGATCTGCGGGCGAAAATGAGCAAGGGTGGGAAACTACAAGCCCGCCGGATAGCTGCTTATCAGTTATCTGATTTGTTGGCAGATCAAGACAATGTTCATTTTTCAGAAGAATTTCGAAATTTGGCTCATGATTTGACTCATCCAGAAGATTACCACCTCCCTCAGATGACAATCCAAGCGACCCTAAGGGATTACCAAGAAACAGGGGTCAAATGGTTCTCCATGCTAAATCATTATGGTTTTGGTGGTATTTTAGCGGATGATATGGGGCTTGGGAAAACCCTGCAGACCATTTCCTTTTTGACCAGTGTTGCAAAAAAAGAAACTAAAATCTTGATTCTAGCTCCGTCTAGTCTCATTTACAACTGGAAACAAGAATTTTCAAAATTCGCTCCTCAGATGGAAGTGGCAGTCGTCTACGGTCTCAAGCAGCACCGAGATGAACTCATCGCAACCAATCCACAGGTAGTTATCACTAGTTACGCTTCTTTCCGTCAAGATGTGGAGGAATACCAGAAGAATCAGTATGAGTACTTGATTCTAGATGAAGCCCAGGTCATGAAAAATGCCCAAACCAAGATTGCCCAACACTTACGTGGCTTTGAGGTTCCGCATGTGTTTGCCCTATCAGGGACACCGATTGAAAACCATGTGGGTGAACTCTGGTCCATTTTCCAAATTGTTCTTCCAGGGCTCTTCCCAGCTAAAAAAGAATTTCAAAAATTGACTCCTGAGACCATTGCGCGATTTGTCAAACCCTTCGTCATGAGACGGAAAAAAGATGAAGTGCTCCAAGAATTACCGGACTTGATTGAAACAACCTACCACAATGAGTTGGATGACAGTCAAAAAACGATCTATTTAGCTCAATTAAAACAAATTCAAGATCGAGTTCGAACCTCTAGTGAGGAAGAACTAAATCGGAGCAAGGTGGAAATTCTCTCTGGTCTCATGCGCCTTCGCCAAATCTGTGATACCCCCGCCCTCTTTATGGAAGACTATCAGGGAGATAGTGGGAAATTGGAGAGCCTTCGAGATCTTTTGGGTCAAATAAAGGATGGTGAACACCGGGTTTTGATCTTCTCTCAATTCAGAGGCATGTTGGATATTTTGGAGAAGGAAATTGATCAGCTCGGCATGACTTCCTTTAAAATCACGGGGTCCACTCCGGCCAAAGATCGTCAAGAAATGACCAATGCCTTTAATGCAGGTGAGCGCCATGCTTTTCTCATTTCTCTAAAGGCTGGAGGGGTCGGATTGAACCTCACTGGTGCCGATACCGTCATCTTAGTCGATTTGTGGTGGAATCCTGCAGTGGAAGACCAGGCTATTGGACGTGCCCATCGAATGGGACAGGAACAAAATGTTGAAGTTTACCGTATGATTACTCGTGGTACGATTGAAGAGAAAATCCAAGAACTGCAAGCTTCCAAAAGACACTTGGTCTCAACGATTTTAGATGGAACGGAAACACGATCCAGTTTATCTGTTGAGGAAATTCGTGAGATTCTTGGAATTCAGTCAGAATAGCTTGAAAAATTCTGTGAATAGTTTATAATTAATGGAGTGTCGAAAGGAAGAAACCATGACAGAAAAATATTTTCCTCAAGTAGGGGATAATGAGTTGATGTTAACAGAGATGCCCCACATGAACCTGTACGATGAAACAGATTTGATTAGTAACATTACAGGCGACTATGTGGATAAAAATTATTTGGAATGGCAACCGATTGCTGAAAATACCAAACCCAAGCATCCTTACCATCAACCACTAGAAGAGCCCCTACCGAAAAGACGGCCAGTAAGAAAACCTGATTTTAAAGAGCCGATTGATAAAAAAAGTCCTGCCAATCGTTATGCAGAGGAAGCCAGAGAGCGAGCGCGTGAAGATCTGAAAAAGAAACGCACAGCCCCCTATCTGACAACGGATCCAGCAGCTACTACAAGTAAGCGGAAAAAACCGTTTATTTCAGAACGAAAACCTGGCCAGACAACGGCTCCCTTCCAAAAGGAAAAGCCAGGTGAATTATTGAAATATAGCAAACGATTGCGACAAGATCAGTTGATCCTTGCAGAGTTTGAATCTGTAGGAGAACCAGAAGTGGCGGAACCGACTGAAAAGAAAAACAATTATGATTTCTTAAAGACTAGCCAAATATACAATAAAGATCAGCACAAGCTGAAACTACAGCCGATCAAACAAGAATTGGATTTAACCCATCTAGATCAAGAATAAGGAGAAAACATGTCTAACACATACCATTTTATTGGAATTAAAGGAGCAGGGATGAGCGCTTTAGCTCTCATGCTTCACCAAATGGGACATACGGTTCAAGGGTCAGATGTTGAGAAATATTATTTTACGCAACGTGGCTTGGAACAAGCAGGGATTCAAATTTATCCATTTGATGTGAAAAATTTGGAAGGCGACAAGATCCTCATTGCCGGGAATGCTTTCCGTCCAGATAACAATGTAGAAATTGCTTATGCAGATGAGCATGGTTTAACCTATAAACGCTACCATGAATTCCTTGGTGAATTTATGCGTGACTTCGTCAGCATGGGAGTTGCCGGAGCACACGGAAAAACCTCAACAACAGGGATGCTTTCCCATGTCTTATCAAATATCACTGATACCAGTTATTTGATTGGTGACGGGACAGGTCGTGGATCTGCAGCAGCCAAATACTTTGTATTTGAATCAGATGAGTATGAACGCCACTTTATGCCTTACCATCCTGAATACAGTATCATCACCAATATTGACTTCGACCATCCAGACTATTTCACGAGCTTAGAAGATGTCTTTAATGCCTTTAACGATTATGCCAAACAAATCAGCAAAGGCCTCTTCATCTATGGAGAAGACAAAGAATTGCGTCGGATTACCTCGTCAGCACCAATTTATTACTATGGTTTTGATAAGGAGACGAACGATTTTGTGGCTAGCAACTTGCTTCGTTCAACGGCAGGTTCAACCTTCGACGTTCATTTCCGTGGAGAAGATTTGGGGCAATTCCATATCCCAACATTTGGTCGTCACAACATCATGAATGCCACAGCTGTCATTGGCTTGCTTTACATTGCAGGATTTGACTTAGATTTAGTCCGTGAGCATTTAAAGACCTTTGCTGGAGTGAAACGTCGCTTCACTGAAAAAGTAGTTAATGGAACAGTCATCATCGATGACTTTGCGCATCATCCAACGGAAATTATTGCAACCTTGGATGCAGCCCGTCAAAAATACCCAAGTAAAGAGATTGTGGCCATTTTCCAACCACATACTTTTACACGGACGATTGCCTTGTTAGATGAATTTGCTGAAGCGTTGAATCAAGCAGATGCTGTTTACTTGGCACAGATCTATGGTTCTGCACGGGAAGTCGACCACGGCGATGTGAAGGTTGAAGATTTGGAAGCAAAAATTGTCAAACGTTCAGCGATTATTACAGCTGAGAATGTTTCTCCTCTTCTTGACCATGATAATGCAGTCTATGTCTTTATGGGAGCAGGAGATATTCAAACCTATGAATACTCATTTGAGCGTTTATTATCTAGTTTGACACATAGTGTACAATAAGAGATGATTGAGTCTGGAATCGATTGGTTCCAGACTTAAATTTATCTGTCCACTGAAGGAGTATGAGATGAGGAAAGCAGGATGATGATTCGACCAATCACCCCAGCTGATCAAGAACAGCTGTTGTTGCTAGAAGAAGAACATCATGACGATGAAGGGAAGGAGCACAAGGCCACTCTTGAGGAAGCGCTAGGTTCGAAGGAAGCCATTACTCTGCTTGCAGAACAGGCGGGAGATATGGTGGCCTACTTGTTGGCGACAGAAGACCAGCATTTAAAAGGAGACCTAATCGTATTGCGATTAGCAGTGAGGCCAGCCTTTCAAGGTCAAGGATATGGTTCTATTTTGGTCGCTGCTTTAAAGGATCTAGCTGTTCAAAAGGGAAAGAAAGCCATTTGGATCGATTGCCCAGAAGACTTACTATCTTACTTTGCCCAGCAAGGATTTCGGGATGAAGCTGAGTCTGATCGAGGTGTCCATATGGTTTGGGAACGATAGAAGGAATTAATGATGAAAGAAAAGATTCACATTAGACAAGCAAAGCTGCAGGATTTGGATGCCATCGAGCGCATTGAGCTTGAAAATTTCTCAGAAGAAGAAGCGATTCCGCGTCAGATTTTAAAAGATCACATCGAAAAGATTCAAACGACATTTCTTGTAGCAGAGTGCGAAGGTCAGATTTTAGGATATATAGAAGGACCTGTTAGACCGGAGCGCTATTTGATCGATTCCTCCTTTTTAGAGGTTGAAGATCTAAGTCATTTAGAAAAGGGCTTTATTTCCATTACGAGTCTTTCTATTGCTAAAGAAGCCCAAGGACTTGGAGTGGGAACCCTTTTGCTTGAAGCGATGAAAGAGATTGCGATTAAGGATGGCTGTCAAGGGATCAATTTGACCTGTCATGATTATTTGATTCCTTATTACGAAAAGCAAGGATTTACCAATGAAGGTCTCTCAGAATCCCAATATGCGGGTGAAGTTTGGTACAATCTGGTCTGGGAAAATAGAAACCTTAATTAAATAGGTATTTTGAAGAAGAAGGGCGATTTGTATTGCTTTTCTAAATCTTTTAAGATATAATATTAAGGATTATGATGAGGGAGGTCAATTATTTGACTGATAAATCACAAGACAGTGAGAAGTTATTAAGTTTCAAAGAGCAGATCCTCAGAGACTTAGAAGAGGCCAATGAGCAACTTCTAAAGATCGAAAAAGAGTATGATCTACCTAATCGAAGCATTGAAACCCCTTCTTCACTGAAAGAGGAGGAAGAAGGAACACCGCCTCCAAAAGTAGAAGAATCTGCGTTGGCTCCCAAAGAAGAACCAGTGGAGCCAGTAAAGGCGACTCCTGCTGTGGAAGAACAGAGTGAGCTTACAAAGCCTGCTAAAAAAGAACCAAGTCAGGAATCGGTAGAGGAAAGCTTATCGCGCTCTTCTCGTAACCAACGCCAACAAAAACAAAAGAAACAAAATAAAATCGCTAAACGAATTGTGCGGACAGTGGTCAGCCTTTTGCTGATTGTGATCGTGGCTACAGGGATCTTTGCTGTGACCTATATCCATTCAGCTGTCAAACCGATGGATAAAAATGCAACGGAATTCGTAACGGTTGAGATTCCAGCAGGTTCAAGTAATCGTGAGATTGGCGCGATCCTTGAGAAAAAAGGACTCGTGAAAAATGGCCAGTTCTTTAACTACTATACCAAGTTCAAGAACTATAGCAATTTCAAATCCGGTTACTTCAATTTGCAAAAGAGCATGGATCTAGAAACCATCATCCAAAAACTGCAAGAAGAGGGAACCAAAACACCTCAGGCCCCAGTTCTTGGAAAGGTGACGATTCCAGAAGGTTATACGATCGATCAGATTGCAACGGCTATCACCACCGATGTCTCCACTAAGAAGGCAGGAAAGACTCCGTTTAAGAAAGAAGATTTCTTGAAGGCTGTCCAAGACGATGCCTTTATTGAGAAGATGGTGGCCAAATATCCTAAGCTCTTGGCGAATCTGCCAAGTAAGGATTCAGGTGTTCGCTACCGTTTAGAAGGTTATCTTTTCCCAGCAACTTATAACTATGGGAAAGATACCACAGTGAAAGAGATGATCGATCAGATGATCGCGGCAATGGATCAAAACTTAAGACGCTATTATGAAACACTTGAGAGCAAGAACATCAATGTAAACGAAGTATTGACTCTTGCTTCCTTGGTTGAAAAAGAAGGGGCGACGGATCAGGACCGCAAAGATATCGCAAGTGTCTTCTATAACCGCTTGAACCAAGACATGCCTTTGCAAAGTAATATTGCAATTCTTTATGCGCAAGGGAAACTTGGTCAAAAGACGACCTTAAAAGAAGATGCAACGATCAATACAGAGCTGGATTCACCTTATAATATTTATAAGAATACCGGCTTGATGCCTGGCCCAGTGGATAACCCTGGAGTATCAGCGATCGAAGCGGCGGTGAACCCAAGTAAGACCGATTACTTGTATTTTGTCGCAAATGTCGAAAATGGTGAAGTTTTCTTCGCTAAGACATATGAAGAACACAATAAAAATGTTGAAGAACACGTCAATAGTAAATTGACACAAGCAAGTTCAAACTAGAAAAAGCATGTGGCGCGTCCACAGCTTTTTCATTCAAATAATAGAAAGAGAAGAATAATGGCAGAAAAAACATACCCAATGACCCTAGCAGAAAAAGAAAAATTGGAACAAGAATTAGAAGAATTGAAATTGGTCCGTCGACCTGAAGTGGTAGAACGGATCAAGATCGCTCGTTCATATGGTGACCTCTCAGAAAACTCTGAGTACGAAGCAGCAAAAGATGAACAAGCTTTTGTTGAGGGTCAAATCTCTAGCTTGGAAACAAAAATCCGTTATGCGGAAATCGTCGATAGTGACGCTGTTGCAGTAGACGAAGTAGCGATTGGAAAAACCGTTACAGTTCAAGAAGTTGGCGAAACAGATGAAGAAGTATACAGTATCGTCGGTTCAGCAGGGGCAGATGCCTTCGCAGGAAAGATCTCTAACGAAAGCCCAATCGGTCACGCTTTGATTGGTAAGAAGACAGGTGACGTAGTCACTGTTGAGACACCAGCTGGAAGCTACCAAGTGAAAATTTTGAACGTAGAAAAAACAGCGTAACTATAAAATGCAGGCTCTCCAAGAGGGCCTATTTTTTTGTGCTCTTAATCTCCTTGTGAGGGTGAAAATTCTACGTTGACTGACTGAACGATATCAAAAAAAGCACTTGAACCTTGGGTTCAAGTGCTGCTCTATTTTCGCTAGAATTTAATAGTTTGTACTACTTTCTATTGCGTTGTTTTCCTGCATTGCGGTTGTTTTTTGGTTTGTGTTGGATTTGTGTCGTTGCAGTTGGTGTGACATCTTTTTTCACGCGGTGACTGGTTGCTTTTGGAGGATTGTTTTTGTATTCCTCAGCGACCCGTTTGCGAAGATTTGGACGAATCAAGTAGTTGATGACAAATTGTTGGATAATTTGGATCACCCCGCCGACTACCCAGTAAAGAGTCACTCCGGCTGAAGAGATCAATGAGAAGACACCGATCATAATCGGACTCATCAGTGATGCTTTGCGCATGCTTTCCTTCTGGGTTTCATCTTCAATTCCATGAAGAGAGAGCATACTTTGGATATAGTAAAGAACCGCAACGATAGCCGTCAAGAGCAAGCTTGGTTTGCCAAGAGCAATGCCAAGGAAGTTACTGTCTGCTACCCCTTTGGTGTGTTGAGCTGCAAAGAAGAGAGCTGAGAAGAATGGCATTTGGATCAAGAGTGGCAAACACCCAACTCCACCAAACATGCTGACTCCATTTTCACGTTGAGCAGCCATTAATTCCTGTTGCGCCAATAGCTTTTCTTCTTGCGAGCTAGCGTTCTTCATGCGCTCTTGGATTGGCCCAAGGATGGGTTTTAAGTAATTCATCTTTTCAGATTGGTAGGTGGCCTTCCATGATTGGTACAAACCAAGTGGCAAGATGATTAACCGCACGATCAAGGTGACGATAATAATCCCGATCCCAAAGCCCAAGCCAAGGTTGTTGGCAAAGAATTTGATGGCTTCGCCCATTGGACGGCCAAGAAGATCCCAGATCAATCCAGTCGGATTTCCAGTTTTCCGATCGACACTCACGCATCCTGATAAGAAGACAAGCGAAGCTAGTCCCATCGATGCAAGTAATGCAAGTTTATTTTTTTTCACAAATAGTTCCTTCTTTTTTTTAATGATACCTTTCTATTCTACTGTTTTTTTTGAAAATACACAATAGTTCTCTAGTCTTAATTTGCAATTTTGAAGTCTGTATAGTTTTCAAAGTTTGCGAGCGTAACATCCAAATAAGTCACATGTGCAAAAGGCGTAGGACCTTTGCGAATTTCTTGGATGAATTTGGCCATTTGGCTGCTAGATTCTGCCTGGGCCAGAATGCCAACAGTTCCGTCGTCATTATTCCAGACACGGCCAGTGATCCCACCGATCTCTAAAGCAAGACTGTAGACTCCCCAGCGAAAGCCAACCCCTTGAACCCGTCCTTGGGCAATCATTTTTACCTTTTGCATGTGCGACCTCCTTGACTCGAAGAAATCTATCTGAGGCATGATTTCTTCTTTTTCTTTGTGCTATAATAGTTCTATGAATATTATAACGTCTAAATCCAATAATGTAATCAAAAATGCTAAAAAATTACATCAAAAAAAATACCGGACAGATTCTTATCTCATTGAAGGCTGGCATCTGTTTGAAGAGGCAGTAGAAAATCAAGCGAAGATTCGGCAGGTCTTTGTTTTAGAAGCCTATTTAGACCAGGTAGAGGATATCCAAAAAGTCACCGTCGTGACTCCGGAGATCTTAAGTCACTTGGCAGATTCTAAGACTCCTCAAGGGATTGTCGCAGAGATCGCTCTAGAGCAGCCAGAACTTCCGGATCAGCTACAAGGGCGCTTCCTCTATTTGGAGGATGTACAGGATCCTGGTAATGTAGGGACGATGATTCGAACAGCAGATGCAGCTGGCTTTGATGGCGTCATGCTATCGAAAGCCTCCGCAGATCTATACAGTCTCAAGACCCTTCGATCCATGCAGGGCAGTCATTTCCATATTCCTATCTGGAAACTGGATCGAGAAGAACTTATGGAGCGAGCTGCGCAATCTCATCTAGCAGTTCTCGCAACGACGCTTTCAGAAGCTTCCATTGACTACCGTCAGCTTCCTCAGACCGATCAGTTTATTCTGGTTATGGGCAATGAAGGAAATGGCATCAGCCAGGAAATAGCGGCACAAGCAGACCAGCTGGTTCATATTCCCATGCCAGGTCGAGCAGAGAGTTTGAATGTTGCAGTGGCAGCAGGAATTTTGATGTTTTCTTTAAGGAAATTTTGAGAAAAAGAAGTATACTTAACCTGTAAGAAGAAGTTGATGGAGATCTTGTTGGGAGAGCTTATCAACGAAAGGTGGTTATCTTATGCAATATCATCGTGACAAAGAATACATGACCTATGTAGGCCATCTGATCCAGCATCCTAAGGTTCAAAAATTAGCCGACATTCCCCACCATATTCATTCCAATCGTTTGGAGCATTCCATTCATGTTAGCTATACCAGTTATAAACTTGCTAAAAAATTTGGTTGGGATGCCAAAAGTACGGCTCGGGGTGGCCTCTTGCACGACCTCTTTTACTATGATTGGCGCGAGACCAAGTTTACCAAGAGTCACGCCTGGATACATCCCCGCATTGCCGTGAGAAATGCGCGAAAGATCACAGATCTCAATGCCAAGGAAGAAGACATCATTATTAAACACATGTGGGGGGCTACCATTGCTCCGCCTCGCTACAAAGAATCTTTTGTGGTGACCATGGTGGATAAATACTGGGCTGTTAAGGAAGCTTCAGAACCATGGCGTAAAAAGATGGCCAAAAGGAGATTTTTTCATCGAAAAATGTTAAAATCGTAGTAAACAAATTTGAAAGGAACTTGTTTATATGTATAATGATTCAGTAATCCAAGAACAAAGTGGATTGAATGCTTTTTATAACAAAATCTACTCATTAGTTGGGATCGGTGTTGGGATTTCAGCCCTTGTCTCTGGTCTTATGATGACAGTCTTTCAAGATTTCTTCGTTCAAATCTTGACAACAGCACCAATGGTTTACTACGCAGCAGTGGTTGTAGAATTGATCTTGGTCTTTGTTGCAAGTGGGAAGGCTGTTAAAAATAGCCCGTCTGCTCTTCCAATCTTCTTGATCTACTCAGCTTTGAATGGGTTTACGTTGAGCTTTATCATTGCTCGCTACATGCAAGCGACTGTCTATAAGGCTTTCTTGGTCAGTGCCTTGATGTTTATTGTCATGGGAGCTATCGGACGCGTCGTGAAAAAAGACCTTTCTGGTATGGGACGTGCCTTGATGGGAGTCTTGATCGGTGTGATCATCGCTTCTGTTGTGAACATGTTTTTGAGAAGTTCTGGAATGGACTATATCTTGAGTATTATCTCTGTCTTCCTCTTTGCAGGATTGACAGCTTGGGATAACCAAAAGATTCGCTATGTCTATGATCAAACAAATGGTCAACCTGCTACAGGTTGGGCAGTAGCGATGGCTTTGGAACTTTATCTTGACTTTATCAACCTCTTTATCAGCCTTCTTCGTATCTTCGGAAGAAACGACTAATCAAAGAGCAATTGAGCTGGGGCATTTGCCTCGGCTTTTTTTGTCTTTCGACTTGTGCTATACTAATAGTGACTAAAGAATAGAAATGAGCGCTTATGAAAACACCTTTTGTAACCCGTGAACAATTAGAAAGTCTGACCCAAGAATTCCCTACCCCTTTCCATCTCTATGATGAAGCAGGAATTCGTGAAACGGCTCGTGCCCTCCATCAAGCTTTTGCTTGGAATGAAGGATTTAAGGAATACTTTGCCATCAAGGCGACTCCCAATCCTTCGATCCTAAAAATTTTGCAAGAAGAGGGCTGTGGTGTCGACACTGCCAGCTACGTGGAATTATTAATGGCGGATAAGCTGGGCTTTAGCGGGAAAGAGATTATGTTTTCTTCTAACAACACGCCAGCTGATGAATTTGTCTATGCTAGAGAATTAGGGGCAACTATCAATCTGGATGCCTATGAAGATATTGCTTTCTTGAAGTCTGTGACTAGCATCCCCAAGGTTATTTCTTGCCGCTATAATCCTGGTGGAGTTTTTGAACTGGGAACCGATATTATGGACAATCCTGAAGAAGCTAAGTTTGGAATGACCAAAGAGCAATTGATCCAAGCCTTTATCGAGTTGAAAGAACTAGGTGTGGAAGAGTTTGGCATTCACGCTTTATTAGCTTCTAATACTGTATCCAACGACTACTATCCAGAGCTAGCGCGTCAACTTTTTGAATTAGCAGTAGAAGTCGTTGAGAAAACAGGTGTCCACTTGGGCTTCATCAATCTCTCTGGTGGGGTTGGGGTCAATTACAAGCCGGAGCAAGAACCAAATGATATTGCCATTATTGGGGAAGGCGTGCATCGCGTTTTTGATGCGATTCTCAAACCGGCGGGACTTGGCCATGTGAAAATCTATACCGAGCTTGGTCGCTTTATGCTGGCTTCACATGGCCTCTTAGTAACCAGAGTCACTCATAAAAAGAAAACCTACCGGACCTATGTGGGTGTCGATGCTTCAGCTGTGAATCTTCTTAGACCGGCTATGTACGGTGCTTATCACTATATTACCAATATGGATCGTCCAGATGGACCGACTGAAGTGGTCGATGTCGTGGGAAGTCTCTGTGAAAATAACGATAAATTTGCGAAACAACGAGAACTACCCGTGACGGAGATTGGAGATTTGCTCGTGATCCATGACACCGGAGCCCATGGATTTTCAATGGGGTATCAGTACAATGCCAAGTTGCGTTCTGCAGAAGTTTTGCTTCAAGAAGATGGGCAGGCCCGTTTGATTCGTCGAGCAGAAAAACCAGAAGATTATCTTGCGACACTCTACGGCTTTGACATTGAAAAATAAGCGATTGTCTGATATAATGATAGTTATGTAAAAATAATGGATCGGAGAAAATTGTATGAATCTCTTTTTAGGAATTTTGTTGATTATTTTAGCTTTCTTTGGTGGAATGATTGCAGGGATGTTCTTGCTTCGTCGTCAATTTGAAAAAGAATTTGCATCAAACCCACGTTTGAATGTTGAAGCAGTCCGTACGCTTTTAGGTGCGAGTGGCCAACGTCCAAGCGAAGCAAAAGTTCAACAAGTCTATCGCCAAATTGTGAACCAACAAAAATCTACAATGGCGAAAAACAAGAAAAAATAAGAGTGGGGCAATCTCACGATAATAAATGAGAGGGGCTTGGAGGAATTTCTTAGTCCCTCCTTTTGGAAGGAAGAGATATGGATAACCGACCGATTGGTTTTTTAGATTCTGGAGTAGGGGGCCTGACTGTTGTCCGCGAATTGCTCCGTCAGCTTCCTCACGAAGATGTCGTCTATATTGGAGATTCAGCGCGTGCACCTTATGGTCCTAGACCAGCAGACCAAATTCGCGAGTATACTTGGCAGATGGTGGACTTCCTTCTGACCAAAAATGTCAAGATGATTGTCTTAGCCTGTAATACAGCGACGGCAGTGGTTTGGGAAGAAGTCAAGGAGAAACTTGATATTCCCGTTTTGGGAGTGATCTTGCCCGGAGCTTCTGCAGCCATTAAATCGACGACCCATCAAAAAATTGGGGTCATTGGGACACCGATGACGGTTTCTTCTGGAATTTATAAAGAGAAGATTCAAAGTCTGGCACCAGACATGGAAGTCAGTAGTTTAGCTTGTCCCAAGTTTGTTCCTCTAGTGGAATCAAACGAGTTGGCATCCAGTGTGACCAAAAAGGTGGTTTACGAAACCCTAAAACCACTAGTTGGAAAGGTTGATACCTTAGTCTTGGGATGCACCCACTATCCCCTTTTAAAACCGATCATTCAAAATGTTATGGGATCGGATGTTAAATTGATTGATAGTGGGGCAGAGTGTGTTCGGGATATTTCCGTCTTATTAAACTATTTTGAGCTTAATAAGAGTCGCGAAATCTTAGAGCAGACCCACCGCTTTTATACAACTGCAAATGCCAATAGCTTTGCAGCGATTGCCGAAAAATGGCTAGAACGTTCAGTGAATGTGGAGCATGTAAATTTATGAGTGACAAACTATTTGAATACAAAGATCCCCAAGATTGGTATATTGCCCAATGGGGAGAAGATGCAGACTACAACCAATTTAGTCAAGTGCCTGCGGAAGCTTCCACACTTTTAGATCAGCTGGAACTTCTCTTTGCCAAGGATCCTGAAGGCTTCCCTCTCAATCTATCGGTGATGCGCTATGGTTCAGCCTTTCGTTTTCTGACCTTTTTGACCGAAATCTTGAATGAAGTCAAGGGAAGAGCTTTTGAAATCGTACAGCGTCAAGGAGCCTTGCTCTTGGTTGAAAAAGGGAAATTGCTCTATTTGCATTTGCCAAGTGATGGGGTGGATTTGGAAGCCTTCTTGGGTCAAGACAAGGTCAAAGATACGATTCTTATTGCGACTCGAAATGAGGGAAAAACCAAAGAATTCCGTAATATGTTTGAAAAACTGGGCTTTGAAGTGGAAAATCTCAATCAATACCCAGAGCTTCCAGAAGTCGAAGAAACAGGGATAACCTTTGAAGAGAATGCCCGCCTAAAAGCTGAAACGATTGCAGAGCTAACTGGGAAAACAGTCTTAGCAGATGATTCAGGTTTGAAGGTAGATATCTTGGGAGGCTTACCAGGAGTTTGGTCAGCTCGCTTTGCGGGAGTTGGTGCGACAGATGCGGAAAACAATGCAAAATTGTTGCACGAATTGGCCATGGTTTTTGACTTGAAAGATCGTTCGGCCCAGTTCCATACGACCTTGGTGGTTGCAAGACCAGCCAAGGAAAGTCTAGTGGTGGAAGCAGATTGGCCAGGGTATATTAATTTTGAGCCCAAAGGGGAACACGGCTTTGGCTATGACCCTCTCTTCTTAGTTGGGGAAACGGGCCGTGCTGCTGCTGAATTAACGCTAGAAGAAAAAAATACACAATCACATCGTGCTTTAGCTGTTAAAAAGTTATTGGAGGTATTTCCATCATGGCAAAGCAAACAATCATCGTTATGAGTGATTCGCATGGAGACCGCTCCATTGTTGAAGCTATTAAAGAAAAATACCTAGGCCAGGTCGATGGGATCTTTCACAATGGGGATTCTGAACTGAAAAGTGATGATCCTGTCTGGGAAGGGATCCACGTTGTCCAAGGAAATATGGATTTTTATGATGGCTATCCGGAACGCTTGGTGACCCAACTAGGGCCGACACGGATCATCCAGACCCATGGGCATCTCTTCCAGATCAATTTTAGTTTTCAAAAATTGGATTTGTGGGCCCAAGAGGAGGAAGCAGATATCTGTTTATACGGTCACCTTCATATCCCAGATGCTTGGAAGGAAGGAAGAACCCTCTTTGTGAATCCTGGATCCGTTAGCCAACCTCGTGGTCTGATTCGGGAGTGTTTGTATGCCAAGATAGAGATTATGGATTCGAACTTTAGGGTAGAGTATTATACGCGAGAGCATGAATTGTATCCTGAATTGACAAAGGAGTTTAGCAGATGATAGCAAAGGAATTTGAACGTTTCTTGCTGGCGCAGGAAGAGACGTTCTTAACTCCTGCCAAAAATTTAGCGGTCTTGATTGATACCCACAATGTAGATCATGCGGTCTTGCTGTTGAGCCAGATTAGCTATAGTCGCATCCCGGTAGTGACGGATGAACGCAAGTTTGTGGGGACGATCTCCCTAACGGATATTCTATCTTATCAATTGAAACACGAGATTCCTGAGGAGACTTTTGCTTCGATGGATATCGTAGACGTTGCAAAGAAGGAGGTCGGGGTCATCGGCTTAGACTTCAATTTGACAGAAGTCCTTCACAAGTTGGTGGATGACTCCTTCTTATCAGTGGTGGATGAAGAAGGTTATTTCCAAGGGATTATTACGCGGAAATCGATCCTCAAAGCCATCAATTCGCTAATGCATAATTTTTCAAATGAATACGAGATGATTCCAAAATGAAAGAATTTATTGCAAGTTTTATTGATCAAAAAGAACTAAGTGAAAATTCTCAGTCAGCCTATTTCTATGATTTGGACCAATTTATTGAATCAATTCATGGAAAAGTAACACCGACGAATTTGAGAATTTACCAAGCTTCGATTAAAGATTTTAAACCGGCGGTTCAAAAACGAAAATTATCCGCCGTTAACCAATTTTTATATTATTTGTATCAAGAACGCTTTATTTCTGAATATCATCGTTTGGTCTTGCCTAAAATTCAACCGGCCAAAACCCATGATCGTGAATTGTTGGATCTGACCCATTTTTGGGAAGAATCAACCAATCCTCAGGGACGCTTGATGGCCTTATTGATTCTGGAGATGGGCTTATTGCCAAGTGAGATCCTCCAAGTCAAGGTCGAAGATATTCAGCTGGACTTTCATGTGATTCGAGTGGGCAAAGATGGCCAAAAACGAGTTTTAAAAGTTCCAGAGCCTTTACTGGATGAGTTGCAGCTCTTCCTCGATGGTGTCTATCTCTTTGATAATAAGGGAAAATCATACTCCCGTCAGTGGGGATTCCGGCAATTAGAAGCCTTCTTGATTGAAAAAGGCAACCAAGACCTTTCGGCGCAATCGATTCGTGAGCAGTATATTTTGAAACAACGTGAACTCGGTGTGGATCTCTTTAGTATTGCGCGTGAATTGGGCCTAAAAACTATGGTGACATTAGAAAAATATAAATAATGGATATTAAATTTAAAGATTTTGAAGGGCCTCTGGATCTCTTGCTCCACTTGGTCTCTAAATACCAGATGGATATCTATGAGGTCCCCTTGATTGAGGTGATTGAACAGTATCTGGCTTATCTGGCGACTCTCCAGGCAATGAAACTAGAGGTGGCAGGGGAATACATGCTGATGGCTAGTCAACTTACCCTGATCAAGAGTCGAAGACTTCTTCCTAAGGTCGCAGAGGAGATGGATGAAGCAGAGGATCTAGAGCAGGACCTCCTTTCTCAATTGGAAGAGTACCGTACTTACAAGCAATTGGGAGAGTTGATGGCCTCGCAGCACGAGGAGCGCGCCCTCTATTATTCGAAACCGAAGATGGAATTGGTCTATGACGATACCGAATTACTTCATGATCGCACCACGGTGGATCTTTTCTTGGCTTTCTCAAAACTATTGACCAAGAAAAAAGAAGAATTCCGCCAGAACCATACAACCATTGTCAAGGATGAATACAAGATTGAGGATCTGATGGACCAGCTGCGTCACCGATTCCACGATCGTTCACAAGTTCTCTTGCAGGACTTGTTTCTAGAAGCAGCGGATCTCCAAGAGGTCATTACCCTATTTCTTGCAACCCTTGAATTAATCAAGATTCAAGAGGTAACAGTGATACAGGATATGGCTTTTGGAGAAATTTACTTAAATAGGATTGAACATGAGCAAATTAGCTGAAATAGAAGCACTCCTATTTGTAGCGGGTGAAGAAGGAATTACTGCCAGACAAATCGCAGATCTTCTCTCTTTACCCTCTACAGGTGTGGTGCAAAGTTTAGAAAAATTGGCCCAAAAATACCAGGAGGATACAGATACCAGTCTGTGTTTGATGGAGACAGCTTCCCGTTATAAATTGGTGACAAAGGCAGACTACGCTTCGGTTTTACGAGACTATTCTAGAACGCCTATGAACCAAAGTTTGTCTCGGGCTGCCCTTGAAACCTTGTCAATTATTGCTTATAAGCAACCGATCACCCGTGTGGAGGTCGATGATATTCGGGGTGTCAATTCCAGTGGGGCCATTACCAAACTACTGTCATTTGATCTGATCCGTGAAGATGGGAAAAAAGAAGTCCTCGGGCGTCCTAATTTGTATGTCACGACGGAGTATTTTTTGGATTATATGGGGATCAATCATTTGGAGGAATTGCCAAAGGTTGAGGAAGTGGACATTGATCCAGAAGAAGGTCAATTATTTTCAGAGAGAACAGAGGAACTAGATGAGAATTAACAAATATATTGCCCATGCAGGCGTAGCTAGTCGTCGCAAGGCCGAAGAACTGATCAAGCAAGGCTTGGTGACAGTCAATGGCCAAGTTGTGCGTGAATTAGCGACCATCATTAAAACCGGTGATCAGGTAGAAGTAGAAGGGACTCCAATCTATAATGAAGAAAAGGTCTACTATCTTTTAAATAAGCCACGTGGCGTCATTTCTAGTGTATCGGATGATAAAGGTCGGACAACAGTCGTTGACCTTTTATCTCAAGTACCAGAGCGCATCTACCCAGTGGGACGTTTGGACTGGGATACATCTGGTGTCTTGATTTTGACCAATGATGGTGATTTTACAGATGAGATGATCCACCCGCGAAATGAAATTGATAAGGTCTATGTGGCGCGTGTCAAAGGGATTGCCAATAAGGAAAACTTACGTCCCTTGACGCGAGGGGTGACCATTGATGGAAAGAAAACCAAGCCAGCGACTTACGAGATTTTAAAAGTGGATGTCGAAAAGAATCGTTCAGTGGTTCAGTTGACCATTCATGAAGGGCGTAACCACCAGGTTAAAAAGATGTTTGAAGCTGTGGGACTTTTAGTGGACAAACTCTCCCGGACCCAGTTTGGGAATTTGGACGTCTCAGGACTACGTCCGGGTGAATACCGTCGTTTGAACAAAAAAGAAATCAGCCAGCTGCACAATCTAGCAGTAACTAAATCTAAAAAAGCATGAAAACAATCCTGATTGCGCTGGTCAGAGGCTATCAAAAATGGATCTCTCCCCTATTTCCGCCTTCTTGTCGTTTTCAACCGACCTGTTCCAATTATATGATCCAAGCGATTGAACGATTTGGTGTGAAAGGTGTCTTGATGGGGATTGCAAGGATTCTACGTTGCCATCCGGGAACCAAAGCAGGACCAGACCCCTTGCCAGACCATTTTAGTCTGAAGCGAAATGAAGAATCAAAATTGGACGATCGCAAATAAACAGAAACACCCTTAGAAATTATTTTTCTAAGGGTGTTGATTTTGTACTAGAGTTGTCTATCAGCGTTTAGACCATGTTTTAGGGAGGAAGAGAAGAATCATTGGATAGATTTCAAGCCGTCCTGCAATCATGGCTAAGGAAAGTAACAGTTTTGAAATCGGACTAAAGATGGAGAAGGTTTGACCTGTTCCAATCATAGGTCCAATGTTGTTGAAACAACTAAAGACAGCGCTGACAACCGTCATGAAGTTATTATTGTCTAGACTCACTACAAAGAGTAGGCCGATCGTGATAAAACTGTATATTGTAAAGTACTTGAGGATCTGATGCTGTGTATCCTTATCCAATACCGTATCATTGACATGCAAGGTCAGAACGCGATTCGGAGACAAGGTCGAAAGAACCTGATTTTTTGCGATTCGCCATAAGGTCAAGCACCGAATGACTTTAAGCCCCCCAGCGGTCGATCCAGCAGAACCACCGATGACCATCAGCATCAAGAGGATGAACTGAGAAAAGAGAGGCCATTTTTCCGTCGTTCCATAACCAAAACCGGTAGTGGTGATGATATTGGAAACTTGGAAGAAGGAAATCTCAAAACTCTTAGCGACATTGGCATAGAGATGAAGGACATTGTAAGCGATCAAGACACTGGACACGAGGACGATGGTGATATAGGTCCGCAATTCCTCATCTTTAAAGAAGGCCTTGAATTTTCGGATCATGAGGAAGTAGTAGAGGTTAAAGTTAACCCCGAAGACTAAAACCCCGATACTGACCAAATAGGTGATTAAACTACTATTGTAGTGGGCAATTCCGTCGTTAAAAACGGTAAATCCCCCGGTCCCAGCCGTCCCCATGGCGATGACAAAACTATCATAAAGGGGCATGCCGGCAAGGAAATAAAGAACCACAAAGAGGAAGAACAAGCCCAAGTACAAGAAGTAGAGGATTTGAGCTGTATTTTTTAATTTGGAAACGACCTTCCCAAAAACTGGACCAGGAACTTCCGCCTTCATGACTTCAAGGTGGCTGTTCTTATTATTGTCCATAATGGCAAGGGCGAAGACCAATACTCCCATCCCTCCAATTAAGTGGGTGAAACTGCGCCAAAAGAGGAGAGAATGGCTGAGGACACCTACATCATCTAAAATCGTTGCCCCTGTCGTTGTAAAGCCAGAGCTGACTTCAAAGAAGGCGTCGATAATGTTGGGGATTTGCCCCGAAAAGACAAAGGGAAGGGCACCAAAGAAGGACCATAGGATCCAACAAAGTGCTACAATCAGGACTCCTTCTTTAGCATAGATGTGAAAATCCTTAGGTTTGTGAAAACTACCAAGGAGGCCAAACGCAAGTAGGATGGCCATGGTTGCTCCAATAGAGACAAAGACCTTGGCAGGTTCCCGATAGATTGCAGCGACCACTAAAGGAACGATCAGAAGACCAGCTTCGATTAAGAGGAGTTTGGACAAGAGGTAACGAATCATGCTTCTATTCATCAGGCTTACCTCTCAAGTAGATCGTAGATTTTAGTGACATTTTGAATCAAGGTGGTTACGATAATCCGATCTCCTACCATCAAACGGTCATCTCCATTAGGGAAAATAGCCTTACCATCTCGAATAATGGCAGCGATTAAGACGCCTTTTTTTAATTTCAATTCAGAGAGGGGATATTGGGTTAGTTTATTGTCTTCCTTAATTTGGAACTGCAAGGTTTCAATTCGACCGTTTGCGACATGGTGCAAAGCTTCTAGGTTTGAGAACTGTGCATTATAGCGCCCGCGAATAAAGTGCATAATGGTATCCACGGCGATGCGCTTTGGTGTGACGATACTGGTCATATCCTGATCGCCAATGATCTCCAACAGACTGGTTCGGTTGACCTTGGTAATGTTCTTTTTGACTCCGACGGAATTCAAGAACATGGAGGTGATGATATTTTCTTCATCGACTCCTGTCAAAGTGGCCACAGCATCGAAGTTGTTGGCACTCTCTTCTAAAAGAATGTCTTTAGCGGTTCCGTCTCCATGGACGACATAGAGGTCAGGAAATTCTTGGCTAAAGAATTCCGCCCGTTCGCGATTGACCTCTAAGACCTTGAGATCGATCTTGCGACGCACATCTTGAAGAATATTGAGTAGGTAGTAGGCAATTTTCCCAGCACCAATGATCATCATGCTCTTAATGACCTGAGGGCGAACATTGTTGTGGAAGAGAACGACCTCGATCCGATTACCCGTTACAAAAATCTTGTCTTGAGGTTGCAAGACAAAATCTCCGTTTGGAATGGTGAGTTCGTTGCCACGCTCGATTGCACAAACAATGACATTTCCGTATTTCTTTCGGAATTGGGAGAGGCTCATATTGCAGAGATTGCTATCTGGCTTGATCTTAAATTCCATCAAGGCTACCCGACCATTGGCAAAATGCTCCACAGAGAGGGCATTTGGGAAGTCAATGATATTGGCAATATAACGAGCTGTCAGCAATTCCGGATTGACAACCAGGGAGAAGCCCAAGATATTTTTTTCCTTGAAGTAGGAATTGGAATATTCCGGATTCCGCACTCGAACGATGGTCTCTTTGGCTCCCATTTTTTTAGCCAAAACAGCGGAGACCATGTTCACTTCATCGTACTCGGTCATAGTAATGAAGATATCACAGTTTTCAACATCCGCTTGCTCCAAGATCTTGAAGTTCGCCCCATTCCCTAAAATTCCAATGATATCAAACCGTTTGGTAATATGGTTAAGAACGGATTCGTCTTTTTCGATCAAAATAACATCGTGGTTTTCAGCAACGAGAGAACGACAAAGGGCCGTTCCAACCTTTCCTCCACCAACAACAATAATTTTCATAGAATACCTCCAGAGTATGCTTCTATCATACTCTATTTTCAAGAAAAATTCATCTTTTTTAAGGATTTTCTGGTGGAATTTTGAGAAGCTAAGAACAAGTAGGAGAAATCGTCAAAAGAGTAGAACGAGGAGGGATCGAAAACTTTGATAAAGTTTCTTAAAAAAATCTAAAAAAACTATTGACAGGAGCTTCAAAAGTGTTATACTTAGAAAGTACCTTCGTTGATTTACCTCAAACCTGTTGTGAGTTAAGTTAATGAAGCTGTAACCACGCTGTTTGCTGAGCTTGACTCCGGGCAGTGTGGCTATTTTTTTATCAGAAAGAGATCGAGTATGAATATTGAAGAACTGGACTACCAAGAGTCAGCAGCTCAAAACCACATCGTCTTGTTCCAACCTCAGATTCCACAAAATACGGGAAATATTGCACGGACTTGTGCGGCAACCAATTCCCCCCTGCATATCATTCGCCCTATGGCTTTTCCGATCGATGATCGCAAAATGAAGCGAGCAGGACTCGATTATTGGGACAAGCTGGATGTCCGTTTTTATGATAGCCTGGAAGAGTTTATGGAAGCAGCAGGTGACGGTCAGGTACACCTAGTGTCCAAGTTTGCAAATCAGACCTATTCGGACGTTTCTTATCAGGATGGGAAGTCCCATTATTTCTTGTTTGGACGCGAGGATAAAGGTTTGCCGGAAGATTTTATGCGCCAGCACGAAGAGAAGGTCATTCGCATTCCGATGAATGACGAGCATGTCCGTAGTTTAAATGTCTCCAATACCGTCTGCATGATTGTCTATGAGGCACTCCGCCAGCAGGGATTCAAAGGGCTGGAGTTGAGCCATCGTTATGAGCACGATAAGCTCAAATAAGAACGAAAAATTAAAACCCGAACCATGTAATCCATGACGTTACAAAAACTTGCCTAGGCAAGTTTTTTTTGTTATCATAAAAGGGTCTTCAGGGCAGGGTGTAATTCCCGACCGGCGGTGACTTTTACGAGGAAATGTTCTTTTTCTTTTATACTTTGTTGCCAAGCTTTGCCTAACTAGAAGTTATGCCTACAGCTTGTCGCCTCGTCTAAAAGAAAAATCTCCATTTCCATGCTCTAAAAGAAGTCCGCGAGCGCAAGCTGATGTGGTGTGATTCCACAACCGACAGTATAGTCTGGATGGGAGAAGACGAGAGACGAATAGATTGTCAGCTATTCTGATCTGTTTAGAGCTGATGCATGGGAATAGTACCTTGGAGTCTAAGACTGACTAACGGCATGTTTCGATGGAGACCAGCTAAAGTAACTAGAATATTTTCTGGTTTAAGCTTTGTTTAAATAGTTTAGAGTAGAATGATGGAGTAGACGTCTTTCCAGCTTCTCTAATTTTTAAAAAATTGGAGGAACCTGTTATGACAAATACACGTAAACTGACCCTAGTGGCTGTTTTATCCGCTTTATCTTTTATTTTGATGTTCTATCAATTTTCTTTCTTGATAGATTTCTTCAAAATTGATTTGAGTATCATCGCCATTTTGTTGGCCTTGGTCCTATTGGATTTTAAAAGTGCCGTTTGGGTGACCTTGATCCGATCTGTCCTTAAGTTAGCCCTTAATAATAAGGGACTTGAAACCTTGATCGGATTACCAATCAATATCATTGGAGTTCTTGTTTTTGTTCTTGCTTTTGCATGGATTTGGAACAAGGAACGGACCCATGGTCGATTTATCCTGGCAACGATTGTTGGAACGATCAGCTTGAGTATCACGATGGTATTAGTGAACTATGTCTATGCAATCCCTTTATATGCTCGCTTTATGAACTATGATATTTCGAAAACACTAGGGCTTGTCCACTATTTAGCCGCAATGGTTGCACCGTTTAACCTGATCGAAGGGGTGATTTGGGCCATCGCATTTGGGTTGATCTATACCTTATTGCAACCGATTTTGAAAAAATATGAAAAATAAACAACAACATTGGGCGAAGGCAAGCTTCGCCCTTCTCATTTTTGTCATTCTCGGGTATGTGATTCGCTTTTACCCGCAACAATTAACAGGCTTTGATGGTACGATTCAATCTGCTATTCGAGGCGATCTGCCTGCAACACTGACGGCCTTCTTTACCAAGGTGACCCATGTCATGGATACCAAGATCATTGTCATCTGGGTGGGCCTTCTGCTAGTGGTCTTTGCCTATAAGAAATGGTACAGTGAAGCTCTTTTTCTAGGGAGCAATCTGGTATTGACTGGTCTTTTGGTTCTTCTTCTAAAGAATATCTACCAGAGACCGAGACCAAGTATTCTTCATCTAGTAGAGGAAAAAGGCTTTTCTTTCCCGAGTGGTCATTCACTGGCGTCTACCCTTGTTTTGGGAAGTTTGATCATCATCATCGGCCAACATGTAAAAAATAAAACAGCCCGCTATTGCCTTCAAGGCATGCTGGTTCTGGGAATTGTAACCATTGTGGTTTCCCGTATTTATGTTGGGGTCCACTATCCATCAGACGTTCTCGGCAGTATGATTTTGGGCCTTGCTGTCTTACAGTTTGAGTATCCCTTGTATGATCGCTTGCGATTTCAATGGCGCTTTACAGGCAAGCAAAAATAAGCATCTAACAACTAGGAGTTGAACTCGCGTTTTGAGTTCGACTCTTTTTTTGCTATAATGAAGGGTATGAAATCCTACAATACCTTGAATGATTATTATCGAACCTTATTTGGAGAAAAGACCTTTAAAGTCCCTATTGATGCAGGCTTTGATTGTCCCAATCGAGACGGAACAGTCGCCCACGGTGGCTGTACTTTTTGTACGGTCTCGGGTTCAGGAGATGCCATTGTGGCCCCAGAAGCTCCGATTCGAGAACAGTTTTACAAAGAGATTGACTTTATGCATCGGAAATGGCCAGATGTGAAGAAATACCTGGTCTATTTTCAAAATTTCACCAATACCCACGATAAAGTAGAAGTCATTCGAGAGCGGTATGAACAGGCTATCAATGAACCAGGAGTGGTAGGAATCAACATTGGTACGCGTCCGGATTGTTTACCAGATGAGACCTTGTCCTACCTAGCAGAGCTGACAGAGCGCATGCATGTGACGATTGAGTTGGGTCTTCAGACGACTTATGAAACGACTTCTGAATTGATCAATCGGGCCCATAGTTATGATCTCTATGTTGAAACAGTCAAGCGTATTCGCAAACAGGTGCCCAAGGCAGAGATCGTCTCCCATTTGATCAATGGCCTTCCTGGGGAGACGCATGAGATGATGGTGGAAAATGTTCGCCGTTGTGTGACCGATAATGAAATTGATGGCATCAAGTTACACCTCTTGCATTTGATGACCAATACACGGATGCAACGGGACTATCATGGAGGACGACTTCAACTCATGAGCCAGGAGGAGTATGTCAAGGTCATCTGTGACCAGTTGGAGATCATCCCCAAACACATTGTCATCCACCGGATTACAGGGGACGCGCCAAGGGATATGTTGATTGGCCCTATGTGGAGCCTCAACAAATGGGAAGTCCTAAACGCTATTGAAACTGAAATGCGTCGGCGTGGAAGTACCCAAGGATGTAAGCTAGAAGAAAAGGAGACTGCTGATGCTTCGACCACTTGAAATGGCCCATCAATTTTTAGCAGAAGTCATCACCAAAGAAGATGTGGTGGTGGATGCGACCATGGGAAATGGACATGATACGGCCTTTTTAGCCCAACTAGCAGGCCAGGTCTATGCCTTTGATATTCAAGAGCAAGCACTTGTAAATACCCAAGAAAGATTGGAAAAGTTGGGACTTCAGCATGTCCGGTTGATCTTGGATGGCCACCAGCATGTGGACCAATATGTGGAGACCCTCAAAGCAGCTATTTTTAATCTGGGTTATCTGCCATCTGCGGATAAATCGGTCATTACTCTTCCAGCTACCACGATTGAAGCGATGGAGAAAATCTGTGCTCGCCTAGAAAAAGGTGGGCGAATGGCTATTATGATCTATTATGGTCATGAGGGAGGAGATATCGAGCGTGATGCAGTGCTGGACTTTGTTAGTCAGCTCCCTCAAAAAGACTATACAGCGACCATCTACCGGACACTGAATCAAGTGAATCAGCCACCGTTTTTGGTCATGATCGAAAAATTAGAAAGCTACCGTCATGGATAAAGAATATTTAAAGAATAAAATCGAAGGATTGAGACATCATTTTGTCGAATCAACCATCCACGAGCGTGCAATAGGTTTTTATGATGAAGCCCATATGACCAAAAAGATGCTCAAAATAAAAAAGAAATTGGTTTCGCTTGAGATGGAACGGTGCCAAAAGAAGATTGAGCACAAGGATGTAACCAAGACAGACCAAAAGATTGCGGAGTTAAAACAGCAATTTGAGACCTGTTGCCAAGAACGGTAAGGAGGGAGTGATATGGAACTACTCCTTTATGCAGTGATCTTTTCGATGATTTTGATCATCTCAAATGCCACGAATAAACTTGTGCCGAGCCTTCCTCTGCCCTTGATTCAAATTTTACTAGGGATTGGTTGGGCCCTCTTTGTGCCAGAAGAAAATTTTCATCTGGATACCGAGCTTTTTCTGGCCTTGGTCATTGGTCCTCTCTTATTTCGAGAAGCAGAAGAAGCAGATATTACTTCCGTCTTAAAGCACTGGCGGGTCATCCTCTATTTGATTTTCCCAGTGATTTTTATCTCAACCATTAGTTTGGGCTGGGCAGCTCACTCCTTGTGGCTGAGCCTTCCTTTAGCAGCCTGTATGGCAGTGGGGGCAGCCCTTGGTCCTACCGACTTAGTAGCTTTTGCTTCTCTGTCTGAGCGCTTTAGCTTTCCAAAGCGGGTTTCGAATATCTTAAAAGGCGAAGGGTTACTAAATGATGCCTCAGGTCTAGTTGCCTTTCGAGTGGCCTTGGCAGCCCTTGCGACCGGAAGTTTCTCTCTTGGAGAGGCAGGGGTTTCCTTAGGAATCTCCATCATTGGAGGATTTGCGGTGGGGATCTTGACGGCCTTTGTGAACCGGTGGCTGCAAACCTTACTCTTGAGTGTTCGCGCTAGTGATATTGCCAGTGAATTGTTATTAGAACTGAGTCTCCCACTGTTGACCTTCTTCCTAGCAGAAGAACTCCATGTCTCTGGTATCATTGCAGTAGTTGTGTCAGGGATCCTAAAAGCCAGTCGCTTTAAGCACATTACCCTCCTTGAAGCGCGGGTAGATACTGTGAGTCATACTGTCTGG
The DNA here is from genome assembly GCF_041432055.1 of Streptococcus sp. 27098_8_186. NCBI lineage: Bacteria > Bacillati > Bacillota > Bacilli > Lactobacillales > Streptococcaceae > Streptococcus > Streptococcus sp. 27098_8_186. The sequence goes on along the minus strand of NZ_JAPVYV010000001.1, from coordinate 459,176 downwards.
AATACGGTCAACTTTATCTTAAATGGGTCGGTCTTTGTCATCTTAGGAATGGAATTGGAAATGATTTCCAAGCCCATCTTAAGTAGTCCCATTTACAATAATCTTCTTTTAGTTCTTTCTGTCTTTCTTTTGACAGCCTTGCTCTTTTTGATTCGTTTTGTCATGGTTTACCTCTTTTATTGGTTCCGAACGGCTCGACTAAAAAAATCGTTGAGAAATTATCTAAAAGATGCCTTATTGCTGACTTTTTCGGGTGTGAAGGGAACGGTTTCGATTGCGACGATTCTTTTGATTCCAACCAAGATCGAAAAAGAATACCCCATCCTACTCTTTTTAGTGGCAGGAGTTACCCTTGTCAGCTTTATTGCTGGCTTAGTGGTACTTCCAAAATTATCAGAAGACAAGGAAGAAACCAATGACTACCTGATGCAGATCGCGATTTTAAATGATGTCGTCATGGAATTAGAAGCAGACCTAAAGAATAGCAAGCACAAGGGGCCCTTGTATGCGGCAATTGATAACTACCATGGTCGCATAGAAAACTTGATTCTAGGCCAAGAAAACAGGCTCATTCAAAAGGACTGGGAACAGTTGAAGCTCCTGATTTTGAGTATTGAAAGTGACGGCTTGGAACAAGCCTATGAAGAAGGGAAGATTCGAGAGCGGGGCTACCGCGTCTACCAACGCTATCTTCGCAATATGGAGCAACGTGTCAATCGCAATCTTTCGTCTCGTTTAACCTATTACCTCTTGGTGTCTTTCCGTCTCTTGCGTTTATTAGTCCATGAGATCTTAACCTTTGGGGCTGGCTTGCGAAACTGGTGGACCCGAGAGGACAGCAAGTTAGAGGCCATTGATTATGACCAGATTGCGGCCCTCTATTTGGCCAATACAGAAATCATCATTGAAAGTTTGGAAGACCTCAAGGGGATTTATCGGAGCAGTTTGATTTCTTTCCTACAAGAATCTCGTCTGAGAGAGACAGCTATTATTACCAGTGGGGCCTTTGTGGAGCGGGTTATTAATCGCGTGAAACCAAATAATATCGATGAAATGTTGAGAGGTTATTATTTGGAGCGTAAGATTATTTTTGAATATGAAGCGCAACACCTGATTACCGCCAAGCAAGCGCGCCGTATGCGACAAAATGTCAATGAATTAGAAAGCTATTCCCTAAGAGAAAGTGCCAATACGCTTCCATACGATTTGATCGAGTATGCACGAAATCGATAAAAGTAAAAGTGCTAAGATGGATATCTTAACACTTTTCAGATTGAGGACAAAGTTATCTTAAAAACTTTCCTTAAGTGAGTACGGACATCAGCGAACTTCTACGAAGTTCCATGACTAATTATTGAGCCTAAGGTCTCAATAATTCCGAGCGCCTGAAACTATTAAGTTTCAGGTACTTTTCTCACGGCGGAAAGTTTCAGTAGATGATTGAATAATTCTAACGAATAAATTTTTTTATTTTTATAGAATTTATTAGATTTGTAAAGAAGAACTGTTAGTCTATACTCTCGAAGTGCTAAGATTCTCATCTTAGCACTTTTTGCTTTATTCACTTTCTTTTCAGTGTGCGATTTCTGGTTTGACAAAGAGTCGCTCATCACCAAGATCAATAAGGGATACTGGTGCTTCATAAAATTGGCTAAGGACATGGGGAGTTAGGATGTTTTCCTTTGGTCCTTGCTCGACCACTTGGCCATGTTTGAGTAAGAGGACATGGGTCATGTCTGTTGTAATTTCCTCGGCATGGTGGGTGACGTAAATCATGGTAGGCGCGTGATCCAGTTGTTTGATATGATGGATCTGACGGAGGAGTTTTTCTCTGGCAAAGAGATCCAGTCCACTAGAAGCTTCGTCAAAAATGATCAGATCTGGCTGGTCCATGAGGCTTCGTGCAATGAGAACGGTCTGCTTTTCTCCCTGGGAGAGCTCTCGGTATTTGCGGCCGATCAAAGAGCTAGCCCCAATTGAAGTCAGCATATCCCGTGCCCAATTTAGTTCTTCCTCTCCGTATGCAGCATATAAAATACTACTCTTGTAGTGACCGGTTAGGACAATTTGTTCTGCCAAAAGATGCTCTGGCAGTCTTTCTGAAATAAAAGAGCTTACGATTCCAATACGCTTCCGCAACTCAGGAATTCCTCCTTCTCCAAAGCGAGTTCCAAGGACCGTTACCTGGCCAGAACTAGCCCAGTATTCAGACATGAGCAGTTTGAGGAGGGTCGATTTTCCTGCTCCATTTAAGCCTAAAATCGCCCAACATTCATTTTCTTTTACTTGCCAGTTAATCTCTTTTAAAAGGGCTTTTCCATTGCGGATCAAATTGACGTCTTGTAGTTCAATCAAATTATTCATATCTTCATCCTTTTGATTAAAATCCCCTTTATTCTATCATAAAATCTTTTAATTTAAAGATAGAATTGTCAGAAAGCCTATTGTTATAGGGTTTTTTGCTTGTCGTAATACGTTGTATTCTGACTTTGTTCAGTTATTTGTTCAGTTACAAACTCCCTAGAGCTGTTTCATAGAATGAAACGGCTTTTTTTGCACTCTCTTTTGAGAGGTGACTGTATGTATCCATTGTCATAGATAAAGTGGAGTGTCCTAGTCTATGTTGGAGTTCTTTATATGGTATTCCAGCATTTAATAACAAACTAGCGTGAGTGTGGCGGAAACCATGGAAACCAATATTAGGCACTTTAGCACGTTTAAAATGTGTTTTTAATCTTGTAAAAAGAGTACTGTTATTCGGGTATTCATGGATAAAATCTGAAAAGACTACTTTTTCAGTTCGTCCTATCTTCCAAGCCTCTTGGGTTTGTCTACGTTTGTACTGTTTTAATATTGTAACCGTTTTGGGGTCAATATCGATATCACGGTAACTAGTTTTTGATTTAGGACTATTCACCTCTTGCATACGGTTTAGTGTCTTTGTAACGTGAACTACAGCTCTATCTAGATCAATATCAGACCATTCCAGCGCCAACGCTTCATTAATACGGCAACCAGTAGCAAGTAGGAAGTTGTAAAGTGTTTTCTCGTAAAAATAGCGGTATCTATCACTATCCAAGTTGTCCAGATAATCTAAAAATGTTTTTAACTCAATGTTATCAAAGTGTTTAATCTTTTGGCACTTTTCTTTCTGGGTATTTCTTGGGAGAATGACCTCACGGGCTGGGTTGAATGGTATAGCTTTCATAACTACACCATATTGTAAGATACGCTTGTTTACAGTATGGATTTTCTCATAGTGTAAATAAGCCCCTTGCTCCCCGTTATTTGTCTTTCCAGCTAATTTGTTAATTATTTTTTGAATTAGTGGAGTGGTTAGTTTATCCAGCTTATAACCCCCGAATAATGGCAGGATATGTTTATTTAAAATCTTACTCATATTGCCTTGAGTATTTGGTTTTACTGTATGCTTATAGCTTTCCCACCATAATTCAGCGAGTTCTTTATATGTTTTAATTGTCGCTTCTTTGAATCTAGTAGAACCATTTTGAATGAAGTCTATTTCAGCTTCCTTGGCTTTCTGTTTGACCTCTTTTCTAGTTCTAGCTGTGATACTAGTTTTTACATCTTTTCCCGTTACTTGGTCAACTCCCAAGTAAACATTAGCACGATACACGGTTGTACCGTCTTTCTTTTTGTGTTCTGTAATTTTCATGATCGAAAACCTTTCTAATTCATCAGCAGGCAAGCCGTGTTATAGGTTTTAGAAAGTTTTCGATAGTATTTGTTATGATGAAAAGATTATTTAATCTGTACTTGTGTCTTCAACAAGTAATGAGTATCCATTTTTAGCCAAATCGTTATATATTTCATCTATTCTGTGCGACATCATGAGGTCGTATGACATATAAGCTCCCCAATAATTGTCTTCATTATTTAAATTCATAGATTGGATAAGATTGAAAACGTCTGTTACTTGATAATCACTAATAACAATATCTAATTCTTTTAAACAATTGACAAAGGTTTGCAGATCTTTTTCTTTATTCCTTTTTTCAGAGTATACCCTAATTTGACCTTTATAATCAAGTTCTATTCTTTCATCATCATATATTTTTCTATCATTTGTGTATCCCAACAAATATCCTACGCTTACTCCAAAGAAATCGGCTAATTGTTTTGCTTTCTCAGGTTTTATTTGCCTTTCTCCATTTTCCCACCTCAAGATAGTAATTTTAGAAACTCCAATTTCATGAGCCAATTCGTCTTGAGTGAGCTTTTTTTCTTTGCGTAAAATTTTCAATCTATTCATAGTTTACATTCCTTTCGTAACTGATTATATCCTAAAATTTAAAAAGTATCAATAAATGATACATTTTTTTGAAATAAATAGTTGACAATTATCCAAAACGGATATATAATACCATAGAAAGGTAGCCGAATTGGATACCTTGGAGGCTGTGATTTTAAAATTGTAGACGAAGGTTTTAGAAAGGAGGATAGGACATGAAGAAACTAAAAGGTTACCGAGTTATGTTAGGTTTGACTCAGAAAAAAATGGCTGATAGGCTAGATATTTCTTTACAATCTTACAATAACAAAGAATTGGGAAAAACTCCTTTTAACGATAAAGAACGTTTATTAATTAAATCTATGGTTACCAAAATCAAACCAGATATTACAATTGATGAACTTTTTTATAGTTGAAAAACAGACAACAAAAAAAAGGCTCACAGTCGCCAAACTATCAAGCCTTTTTCAATGATGAACTAAAACACAACACAATGCAGGCAAGCCGTGTTATAGGTTTTAGCAATATTATTTACTTAAATTATACCATATCTTGGTATAGAGCGCAAAAAGTTGTACAGGAGGTACATAAAATGGAAACAGAAAAAACAGAATTAGAACTAACAGAATTAGAATTAGAGGAATTTTTAGAAGAAGTGGAAAAGGTTCAGGCACAATTAAGGTTTAACAAAATTGTACAAGAGATGAAAGAGAATGATCCTAATCTTTATCAGATCCTATTTGATTTTCTACATAAGAAATTCTCTCTTGATGAATTGAACGAATTTCTTTCATTGGAGGGTGAAGCACGGCGGGCATATATAGACAGCTACCAAGCTAGATGAGGGGATCTAAAATGATTAGTGATTTATTAGGCGTTGGTATTTTCTTTCTATCATTCGTGAGTATATTCTTCCTTGCTGAGTGTTTCCATGAGTGGGCTGTAGCTTACAAGAAAAGAGGATATATCAGCAAAAGACAGCTAAAACGTATGAAGAAATGGCTTGAGATCATGGAGGCTAGATAATGGCATACCAGCAAGAGGAACGGGAAACAGTTGTAAGATATGATGAACAGGATAATGCCTGGTACATTGAAACAAACGTAAGACGGCATATTTCAAAGTTTTTGAAAATGGCAAAGGCGTTTGAAGAATTGAATGAGGAAAAGGAGGCTGGGCGAGTTGTCTCTATTCGTGCCAAACTTTCAGATCTTGACAACTTTTCAGTAAGTCCATTTGTCAGAAACAAACGCAAAGGACAAACCAATAATTTAATTCAATCACAGAATCGATTTTAAGGCTTGAAACTAGCCCTTTAATCGGTGAAATTCAACTTGAAATATAACAGGGGTATGATTATACCTCCCAAACGTGCAACCGCAGGAAAAACGATTTTAGAAAGGAAAATGAATGTTTAGTTTAAGTAAAGAAAGTGAACAAGAACTAAGTCAAGGAGTTTTGACTTTGATTGATACGTTTTTAAAGTCACAAGATAAAGTTTTTCAAAAATCTTTGGGGCTTATGACAGCAAAACAATTGAAAGATGAGTTAGATATAAAGGATAATACACTAAAACGGTGGGAAGAAAACGGCTTGAAACGCTATCAACCACCCCTAGAAGATACACGGAAAGCCTATTATAAAGTAAGTGATATCTTGATCTTTTTGGGAGCTGATAAATGAGAATAATAGAAGTTACTGTTCACTCTGACAAGTTGACGGCATTGGATTTTCTCAAGGACAATCCAACTTTGGTACTGCAAAATGGAAACTATTTTAAATTTGTTTATTTTGAACCAATTGGAGCAGGATTGACAGACTTTCGCACTAAAGGGATAACGATAAGACTTTGTGATAATCAACAGAAAAATTCTCATTGGAAAGTTGCGAGAAAGATCTATCCAAAATTTATGAAGCCTGAACCATTGGCAGTATTGCAGAAGTTAGAGGCTGGTAAGTTGAGTGAAGCAAGAGAGAATCAAGCAATAGAATTAAATGGCTGGTTATTCGATATTATCACGAATGGAATCTATACCAAAGAGGATACAGCGCTTTTTATTCGGTTACTATTCCTGCATGGTTATAGCTTCGAGCAGGTTACACAGCTATTCTCTTCAATTGTGAAGCGTGTGGCACTTGCAAAGTGCTTTCTAGATGAAATGAAAATAATTTATAAGGGGGTGAGTATTTGAACAATGGCAACAATAAAGCACAACAATATACAAATGCTGGATACAGTCAAGCACTAACTCAAGAGTTCACTGATCTTACAGCGATTAGAGAAACAGAACAGAATAGTTTAAACCTTGACCAAAAAGCAAAGGGTGACGGCTACGCTCCTACTCTAAACAATCTCAGAAAAATTCTTGAGCGTGATACTCGGTTAGCTGGTAAGCTAAAATACAATGAGTTTACAAATGAAATCGATATTTCAAATTCTATTAATTTGAACGGTGCTACTCGTTTAGACGGGGTTGCTGATGACTCTCTAATAAAAGAAATTCGCTTGTATATTGCCCAAAAGTATAAGATCGATTTTAAAAAGTCCGATATCGCTGATGTAATGGAGGTTGTAGCTAGATCGAACCAATACAACCCATTGAGATCATTCTTACTTGAATGTGAACAAGAGTACTCCCATTTAGCAGATCAGAAAGATCCATTTGATATCCTACGATATTATTTAAACGTGAAAGATAATCAATACAATCGAATTATCTTTGATCTGTTCTTTCGTGGAGCAGTTGCCAAAGTATTTGATCCAAGTATAAAGTTTGACTTTGTATTAGATTTAACAGGCGAGCAGGGAGTAGGAAAGACACAGTTTTTTGAGCAGTTATTTACAGATCAATACTTTACAACCGTGGATACACTCACAGAAAAAGACGATAAAGCCCGAATGGTGCGGAATTGGTGCGTTTTTGATGATGAGATGATCGCAACTAGAAAAGCGAGTTTCCAAGTTTTAAAAAGGTTTGTGACTGATAGAAAAATTGAATTTCGCCCACCTTACGCAAGTTCAGATAGACGATTGATGAAAAACTTTGTATTTGTACGGGCTACTAATCAACCTGATTATCTGAATGATTTGACAGGGGAACGTAGGTTTTTAGTTGCTGAGGTATTCAAAGATAACTCTTACCGAGGTAGAATGTGGTCTGAAAAGGATCGCAGGGCATTCTGGGGGGCTATGGTGACAGCATGGAGAGCAAACAAAACATTAACCTTGTCAGACAGTCAAGAACACCTTATAAACACCGTAAGAGAGCGCTATAAGGTTATAGATGATGAACTAGAGGCACTTGAAAGGTATCTATCAACTCCTTACCCTGAAAGAATGTACTTTGCTCCAATCAATGACGGTCTGAGAAGAACTTATATCTATGAGATGATCAACAATGGAGCTTACTTAAATGGTAACGGGGAAGAAGTCAAAATAGATACAGCAAAATATGGCGAGTTAGTACCCCGTGAAAAAATGACAGTCTCATTATTTTTTAAAGAGGTTTTTCTAATCGATAAGCCCACACCTCAACAAAATGCAAAGATACGGCTTGCAATGCGTGGTAAACGTACATGGGAGTACAAGAGAAATATCAAGATTGGAAGAACTCCGACATCTGGTTTTCAAAAAGTAGGAGAATCGGAATGAGAGTAGGAAAACTCATTAAAATATTCCTACCCCCCTAACCCATTGAGAGAGTAAGGCTTTACAAGGTTTCTGAAATATATGGTAGGAATCATTTTAAAAAGTTCCTACCACTTTAAACCCTTGAGGCTCTAGGGATAAAAGGTAATCGGTAGGAAAATAATAATATTTTTAATAATAATATTTATTAATGAATTAAATAGGTATTATTGTTTATATAATATTTTTATTGCTGAAATTCTTCCTACTTTCCTACCAAGTGCCAAAAACGTTGATATAATGGGCTGGAATTGGTAGGACACTGTTCCTACCGTAATCCTACCACTCAAATAGATCCTACCAATGGAGAAAACAAAAATGCATGAAAAAATTTTGATCGAAAAAATGGAAGATGGCTACCTATTTTATTTAAAAAATGGTATAATAGAAAATGTAAAGGTTCCCGTATATGGGAAACTGACACTAGTCTATCAACATGGTAAAGTGTGCTATGTCGAAAAGACTGAAACAATAAAATAGTATCTATCGGAACAACCGAGGGTGTAACATTTCGTGAAGATTGCATAGGCTTCATGAGGGTTCATTCTCGGTTTTTTGATTAGGTACAGAAAGAGGTAAAAAAATGACTTACACAACTATTAAGAGCGAACTCAAAGCATTTGCAAACAAGAAAGTAGACTATATGCGCTCCTACATTGAGTTACAAGAGAAACTAAAAAAAGAGGTTGCTGAGGGCATGAAAGGGAGCAAACAAGCACAAATCGAACTAGCTGACCTCAAGAGCGAGGGAGAAACGTACTCACAGAAAACCTATGATAAGATCATGTCTGATATCGAGCAAGAGCGCACCAAACAACTTGAAGAACTCAAATCAGAAAAGAATAGTGTGACTGCTGATGATGTGGCTGAATTAATGCTACTTGAAAGCACAAAGGATATTTCCTGGGAAGAGTTTGAAGAATACCTAGAGAAATACAAGAACAAACCACTAGCAATTAAAAAGCTGGGAGAGATCGCCCAATCTCATACAGATTTATCATTCTTTGACTATGAGAAATACAATATTAAAGATCGTACCGAAAAATTAGCGGAGTACTTAAAAAACCAAGCTAAAACCTATCACAGCGAATTTTTAATCAATGGTGATAATATGTTACTTGTCACAGCGGAATTGAGTTTAGAACTTAATGAAACGGCTATAGGACGTTTCTTTGAAGAGAATGGGCTTTAAAATTGTCTGAAATTGCCTCAGAATGTCCGATAGAGAGGGGGGTAGGCATGGAAGAATTAACGTTAAAAGAAGAAAAGTTCCTGACGGCTTTAATGCTTGCCCCAAATATGGGCAAGGCTTGCGAAAAAGTGGGGATCTCTAGACGCACGGCACAGCGTTACATGGCAAAAACCACGGTAAGAAGTGCATACCGCAAGATGAGAAACCAAGCAATGGAGCAGGCAACAAGCAGGCTGAATAGTGTAGCTGTGGAGGCTGTGGAAGTCTTAACAGCTATCATGAATGATACTAAAATCAGCCCATACGCACGGCAACAATCAGCGAGGACTATTCTTGAGTTTGCCTATAAAGCATACGAAAATGAAGCAATTATAGAAAAGCTGGAAGAATTGGAAACAGTTATCAGTATAGACAATAAGGATATTTAGAGTTGAATAAAAGAGAGCTTTTAAAGAAAATTGATGAGCTAAAACAGATACACAAGATGAAAACGGGTGGATTTGTCTTGATAACTGAATCAGATAAAGGGATTGAGTATATCAATGTAAACGGCAAGGACTATCTAGACCATGAAGCATTGGCGGTATTAAGAACATTTTCAGATGATAGTATTATCATATTCGATAATATAGATGATAGCTGGGAACGTAGAACTATTTCAGATGATTTTAAAGAAATGATATTCTTTCCAACTGTGGAAGATAGAATGGATTATATTCGTGTAAATAAGGGGATCAACCCCCTTTATCATGATGAATCTGATCCATACCATACAATATCAAGAAAAGAATGGCTTGACTCTTACAAAAATACAAGCCCCTGAACCCTATTTGTAAATGTATTTGAAAAGGAGGCAAAACATGGATATAGGGCAGGAAGAAAAAAGGAGCAAGAAAGAGCTTGCTAGAAATGTACTGTGTCAATATCGCTCTTTATGTAGAATAGCTGGGGTTGATTATCTAACAGGCGATTTACTTGATAGTTGCACAGATCGACAAAATCAGCGCCAAAACATGGCTTTAACCGAGGTAAATCGAATTAGAAAAGCTATTGAGGGTATTTCATCAGCAACTGGTAAACGTATCCTAGAAATGAGCTTTATTGAGCAAAAAAAGGTGTCTGCTTATGAACAAATGGATATACTTTCTATTTCAAGCAGTAACTATCACAGGCGCAAGGCAAGAGCTTTACTTGAGTTTATAGAGCAATGGCAATAATATAAACCCTGTTTTACATGAAAAAGCGGTCAAGATATGTTATAATCTAATTAGGTGGTAGGTTTTCGTGTACCCATTGGTACTCGGACGCCTACCATTTTTGAAGATAAAAAAGCACCGTGTGAGGGTGCTAGATCTTGCCTGCTGAACTCGTAAATTGATAGATACCCCAAGGGGTATTTTTTTGTTCAGTAATTTGTGGAATTTGGGGAGTGATATAATGATGTTAAATGAACCATTAAAAGCTGAAAAATGTTATTAAATCAAGGCTACAGACTGTTAATATACTCTAATAAATGCTGTTTGAAATTCTATCATAAAATATGGTAGAATAGAAAACAGGAGGTAAGGAATGTTTCGAAATAGTAAATTGTTATTCTGGACATGTGAGATCTTATTATTGACGGTGATTTTCTATATTTGGAAATCAATGGGGACTTTAATTTCTCCATTTGTATCTGTTCTGAATACCATCCTCTTACCATTTTTAATTGCAGGTTTTTTATATTACATTACCAATCCGATTGTTGAATTGTTGGAAAAACACTTAAAAATCAAGCGTGTGTTTGGGATTTTGATCACCTTAGTACTGTTATTTGGGCTCATTGGCTTAGGGATCTTTTATCTGCTTCCTATCTTAATCAATCAGTTAACCAGCTTGATCAATTCGACTCAAGGACTTTACTGGGAAGTTCAGAGTTTGGTTCGAAAACTCTCAACCAATCCTTTGTTCCAGAATGTGAATATCCAATCGACGATTCAGCAGTTGAATCTTTCTTATATGGATATCCTTCAAAATCTCTTGAATAGTGTGACTAACAGTTTAGGCAGTGTGGTTAACACCATTGTCAATACGGTCTTTATCTTGATCATGACACCGATCTTCTTGGTTTATTTCTTGATTGATGGGAAGAAGTTATTGCCGATGTTGGAGCGGACCATTTTACGCAATGACAAACTCCACATCTCAAGCCTCTTGGTTAGTTTGAATGAAACCGTCTCGCGCTATATTAGTGGGATTTCGATCGATGCCTTGATCATTGGGACCCTAGCCTACATTGGCTATAGTTTTATTGGATTGAAGTACGCTTTGGTCTTTGCCATTTTTTCTGGATTGGCCAATCTCATTCCATATGTAGGACCAACCATTGGTTTGATTCCGATGATCATCACCTATGCCTTCACAGATGTGGATATGATGATCAAAGCAGTCATTTACATGTTGATTATCCAGCAGATCGATGGGAATATTCTTTATCCGCGTATCGTTGGAGGCGTGATGAAGGTTCACCCGATTACCATTATGGTTCTCTTATTGCTCTCAAGTAATATCTATGGAATTATCGGGATGGTTGTCGCGATTCCAGTCTATTCGATTGGAAAAGAAATTGTAAAATTCTTGGTGAATCTTTATGATAACCACAGTGTTGCTAAGGAACAGAAGAAAAAAGAAGAATTTGGAATCATTAATAAATCCTAGACTCTAGTGCCTATAAGGGCCTTGGAGTCTTTTTTGTATATTTTTTGAAAAATAGTCAACAAGCTCAATAAAATATGTTAAAATATAAGAGATTTTGAATTAAAATATGAAATTAGGTAGGAAAAGATGAGACTGCTCTTATCCAAAAAACAGAGACGCCAATTGCAATTATTAGAAATCTTGATTAAGGAAAAAAGATGGTTCCACTTGAAAGAGTTGGCCAAGCGTTTGGATTGTACGGAACGTTCGTTAAAAGAAGATTTGTCTAATCTTCGTAGCACTTTTGATGACTTTATAATTGAATCATCTACCAATGGAATCAAACTTAGTTATGAGGATTCGGTTGGGCTTGAGGTAATTTACCATCACTTTTTTAAAGAATCACAAGCATTCGCATTGATTGAATATCTCTTTTTCCACAAGGATGTTTCCAATGAATATATTTGCAGGAAGTTTGATCTGAGTCACCAATCTTTCTACCGCTTGATTCGGACGATTAATCAGAAGCTTCAAACCAAATACAATATAAAGATTGATTTGAAACCCTTGAACCTTGTCGGAGATGAGATTGACGTTCGTTTCTTTTATGCCCAATATTTTGCAGAGCGTTATTACTATATGGAATGGCCTTTCCCAGAATTTAAGGAAGAGGCTGTGACCGACTTGATCACCTTCTTCTTCAAACTCTATGGCTATCCATTGACTTTCTCTGTCCTCAGGTCTTATAAAGTTCTTTTGACAGTCTACTTATCACGTATTAAGCAGGGCTATTTTATTGACATGCCAACGAACTATGATGTGTATAAGGACCAGTATCAAGGGGTGACCAATGTCGAGGAGATGTTGCGCTACTTTAGCTTGCAGCTGGGTGTCGAGTTGAATGGAAAAGTGCTGGAGCAGTTCTTCATTATCTTTATTCAAGAGAATTTCTATTTCAGCCCTGAAAGCCTGATTGAAGCTGCAGCAACAGACTCTTATGCAAAAAAATCGACAACTCTCATTAAAGACATGTTCAGGGAGCTATGTTATACCTATGATTTAGATATTGAAAATCTAGATGAGATGTTGATGCATGTCCATAATACGTCACATCTCGGTCGGAAAGAATTATTCTCCGAGTTCCTCTTATTTGATATCAAGACCAATACCAACGAAGATTTCAAGAGCATCTTCCCAGCCTTTTATGATGATTTGAGAAACTATTTAATCATCTATATGAAGACCATGAAGCATGATTTGAATGAGGAGATCCTCAAGCACATGATATATACGGTTTACACTCACTGGGAGCGTCTCTTACCGCAGTTATTGCGACGTCGGAAATCCATTAAGGTCTTAATTATTAGTCGTTTTGATGATCACCATGCCAAATCCATGATCGATTTTCTTAATTTTTACTGTACGGATAACTTTGAATTTACGCAGATGATCAAGTATAATCTAACAGTGGATGATATCGAGAATTCGGACGCAGATGTTGTGGTAGCTAACTTTATGATACCGAAATTAAAGAGAAAAACCTTTATCTGTACAAGTAGTCTCTCATTACTTGGGCTAGTCGAAAAACTCAACGCCTTCTTTTATGATTTTACTAGTGCAGAACACTAAAATCAGGACCTGTTCCTGATTTTTTGATGGGAAAAAAAGAAATTGATATATAAGAATGCAGGCTCTCATATTTTGTGGTATAATATACAATATTATATACTGGAGGAAATTATCCATGGAAGACCCTGGCAGTCAGGAAATTTTACTGGAATTTATTTTATTGATTGTTTTGACATTGTTGAATGCCTTTTTCTCGGCAACTGAAATGTCAATGGTATCGTTGAATCGCTCTCGTGTTGAGCAAAAAGCTGAAGAAGGAGATAAAAAATACATTCGTCTTCTTAGCGTATTGGAACAACCCAACCATTTCTTATCTACCATTCAGGTGGGGATCACCTTGATTACTATTTTATCTGGGGCGAGTCTTGCAGATAGCCTTGGTCATGTCATTGCTAGATGGATGGGCAACACTAAAACAGCTCTTGCAGCTGGAAGCTTTTTATCTCTAGCATTTTTGACTTATATTTCGATCGTGTTTGGCGAACTCTATCCGAAACGAATTGCTATGAACTTAAAAGATGAATTAGCGGTTCGAACAGCTCCGATTGTCATTCTATTAGGAAAAATTGTCAGTCCCTTTGTTTGGTTGCTTTCAGCGTCGACCAATCTTTTGAGCCGTATCACGCCAATGGAATTCGATGATCCGGATGAAAAGATGACGCGGGATGAAATCGAGTATATGCTGACCAATAGTGAAGCAACACTAGATGCGGACGAGATTGAGATGCTTCAAGGGATCTTTTCATTAGATGAAATGGTAGCGCGTGAAGTCATGGTGCCACGGACAGATGCCTTCATGGTTGATATCAATGATGATACCAAAGAAATTATTGAAAGTATCCTTAAGCAAAACTTTTCACGGATTCCTGTCTATGATGATGACAAGGACAATGTCATCGGCCTCATCCATACCAAACGTCTCTTGAATGAAGGATTTATCAATGGCTTTGATAATATTGTCTTAAGAAAGATTTTACAAGAACCTTTGTTTGTTCCAGAAACCATTTTTGTGGATGATCTTTTGAAGGAATTGCGCAATACACAAAATCAAATGGCCATTCTGCTTGATGAATATGGTGGAATGTCTGGACTGGTCACTCTTGAAGACCTCTTGGAAGAAATCGTCGGTGAAATTGACGATGAGACTGACAAAGCGGAAATTGATGTCTTTGAAATTGCAGACAATACTTATTTTGTACAAGGAGCCATGTCTCTAAATGACTTTAACGAATATTTTGATGTTGAGTTGGAAAGTGATGATGTGGATACCATTGCAGGGTATTACCTGACAGAGGTTGGGCGAATTCCGACCTTGAAAGAGCGACTCAGCTGTGAAGTCGATAGTCAAAAGAAACACCTCATTTTGACAAATGACAAAGTAAAAAATGGTCGTGTGACCAAGGTGAAAGTTGAAATTTCTGAAATCGTCGAAGAAGATGAAGAAACCAAATCAAAAGAAGATTAGAAAACAGAGGCCTGGACGTGTTCCAGCCTCTGTTTTTTCTTGTCAGGGCTAGTTGAATTTTCAAAAAATTTTAAAAATTTCTGAAATAGTCTTGACAGCCAAAAAAAATTAAGGTAAGATAATACCCATAAATAAAGAAAGCAGAAAATAAACATGAAGCAACAAGCCATTTCTAGTCAAAAATTTTACTTTAGCTACTTTAGATAGTGTTTGTAGACATGATCTCATGGATGCAAACAACCCAAGCAATTTGTTTGTATCTATGTGGCTAAGATTTTTGATGATGGTCCATAGAGCTAGTATCTAAATGGACCGAGGTTTTGTAACTTGTTGGATAATTTCAAGCATCCGTTTAGAGAATGATCTAAGCGGATTTTTTGTTTATTTGCAGAAAAGGAGTCAAAAAATGAAAGTAGTGAAGAAATTACTAGCACCTGTCCTAGTTGTAGGACTTCTGTTAACATCATTGGTGACCTTACACCATCTGAAGGATGCTAAAAAAGACAATGTCTTTCGAATTGGGATTTCCCAGTACATCACCCATAAGTCACTCGACGCGACACGAAAAGGCTTTATCGATGAGTTGAAGAAAGAGGGCTATGTGGATGGGAAAAATATCCAGATTGATTTCCAAAATGCTCAAGGGGAGCAACGAAATCTGAAAAACATTTCCAAACAATTGGCGGAAGAAAGTGATCTAGTCTTTGCGATTGCAACACCTTCAGCTCAAAGTTTGGCCAATACGACGAAAACAACGCCGGTTGTCTTCTCAGCTGTGACCGACCCATTGGCAGCGAAATTGGTGAAAAACTTGAAAGAGCCTGGTGGCAATATCACAGGGACAAGTGACCAGTCAGACGATGCGATCTCTACACAGGTGGATATGATTAAGCAAGTACTTCCAACGGCGAAAACAGTTGGGATCCTCTATACGCAAAGTGAGCCTAACTCAGTTGTCCAAAAAGACAATGCGAAGAAGATCCTTGAAGCTAAAGGCTATCAAGTGGTTGAAAAAACCATCCTCGATAGTAACAATGTGAAAGCTGCAGCAGACAGTATCATGTCAGAAGCAGATATCGTCTTTGTTCCGACAGACAATATTATCTCTTCTACAATGGACACTGTAAAACAGGTCTCCATCAGTCATAAGGTGCCCGTTTTTGGTGGATCTGCTGAAATGGTAGCTACTGGTGGCTTGTACAACTTTGGTACTGATTATGAGGAATTGGGAAGACAAGCTGCTCGGATGGCCATTCGCATCATGAAGGGTGAGAAACCCGGCAAAGTCGCAGTTGAAACACCTGAAAAATTAGAATTGCATACCAATAAAGAGATGGCTAAAGAGCTTGGAATTGATATTAGCTCGTTGAAGGTAGAAAAATAGGAGGTTTGAGATGAATTTCGTTTTATCAAGTTTATCAGAAGGTTTATTGTGGTCGATCATGGCGATCGGTGTTTACTTAACATTTCGAATTTTAGATATTGCCGACATGACGGCAGAAGGAGCCTTTCCACTTGGTGCAGCAGTTGTAGCCTCCCAAATTCAAGCAGGAAGAAACCCTTGGCTTGCAACCTTGTTGGGCTTCCTGGCAGGGATGATAGCAGGATTGGTTTCTGGGATTCTCCATACAAAAATGAAAATTCCAGCCCTTTTGACAGGGATTGTCACTTTGACCGGTCTCTACTCTATCAATATTAAAATCATGGGGGGAGTACCCAACCTCTCTATTGGCGATGCCAGTACCATTTTCAAAAGTGTCATGAAATTGGGCTTGTCCAATGAAGAAGCTGTCTTTTTGATTAGTATTTCTTGCTTGATCATCGTCTGTATCTTATTGACCCTCTTAATGAAGACGCAACTTGGCTTGGTTTTGCGCTCGACTGGTGATAACATTCCAATGAGTGAGGCCAATGGGGTCAATGTAGATAACATGAAGATGTTGGGCTACATGATTTCCAATGGTTTGATTGCCCTTTGTGGAGCCATGTTTGCACAAAATGATGGTTTCTCAGATGTGACTTCTGGTACAGGGACGATCGTAGTTGGTTTGAGTGCTGTGATTATCGCTGAAGTTTTGATCCACGAATTGACCATTGGTTGGCGCTTGCTTTCCATCGGGGTTGGAGCCATTGTTTACCGTTTGATTATCTTAAATATTTACGAGATCCCAAATCTCGATCAAAATATGGTTCGTCTCTTCAATGCGATCTTGCTCGCGATTGTCTTGTTCGCTCCTGAGGCGCAAAAACGTCTTCGTGTTCGTGGATTGAAGTTAGGAAATAAGTAGGAGAAAAGTATGGCAACATTATTATCAATTGAAGGTATTCATAAGACATTTGAAGCAGGAACAGTCAATGAAAACCATGTCTTAAAAGGCTTGGATCTCCAAGTAGAAGAAGGGGACTTCATTTCGGTCATCGGTGGAAATGGAGCTGGGAAATCAACCTTGATGAACATCTTGGCAGGAAATCTGGTCGTAGATGAAGGAGATATCTTGCTAGAAGGTAACTCCATCAAAAATACGAGTGTTCGTAAGCGTGCGAAAGATATTGCGCGTGTCTTCCAAGATCCCAAGATGGGGACAGCTTCTCGTTTGACCATTGAAGAAAATATGGCCATTGCCCAACGTCGGGGGAAATCTCGTGGTTTGAGCTGGGGAGTTCGAGAGAAAGATCGCGAATTATTCCGTGAAGCCTTGAAGGAACTGAATATCGGTTTAGAAAACCGTCTCAAGGTGGATACCCAATATTTGTCTGGTGGGCAACGTCAAGCCTTGACCTTGGTCATGGCAGCCTTGGTCAAACCGAAACTCTTGCTTCTGGATGAACATACCGCAGCGCTCGATCCTAAGACTAGTGAAATGGTCATGGAATTGACACAAAAGATCGTGGAAAGCCATGATTTGACAACCTTGATGATTACGCATGATATGAACCATGCGATTGAATACGGCAACCGCTTGATCATGCTCTACCAAGGCAAGATCGTTGTCGACGTCAAAGGAGAAGAAAAGAAAAACCTAACGGTTGAAGATTTAATGCGCCTCTTCCAACAAAACAGTGGTGAAACCCTGGTTAGTGATGAATTGGTATTAGGATAAAATAAAAGGAGTTTTCACTAAACTCCCTTTGTTTCGGTAATTCCGTCTCCATAAGCTATTAAAATGTTCAGGGAGACCTAATTGACCAAGACATCCTGGACCCACAAAGAAATATCAATGTCATGTGCATTCGAAATAGACTTCCAATTAGAAAATTTTTTCCCATAATTAAAAGTGATCGACTTAAAGAGGTGTCTAGGAACTTTAGACAACCATTGATCAGTGGAGGCCTCAAAATCATTTGCTTTCCGTCCATTGGTTTTCAGTGTGATGATGGCATTTGAAAAGCATTCTAGTAAGAAATGACTAGACTTTTGTCTTTTTCTCCTGCAATTGTAACCCCTTCTAGATGACCGAATTCTTTCTAAAAATCGGGATAAATATCTGCTTTCTCACGTAACTCTCTATGAAAAGCTTGTTTTACACGCGTTTCTTTCTGCCTATTTGGCCTTCGTTTTCTTCTCCAAGGAAGGTCCATCTTGTCGAAAACACTAATATCAGCTAAACGATAGAGTGTTCTCATGGAGCAAGAAATCTTATCTGGATAAGCCCCTTAATGACATCAAGGCCGTAAATTTTTTTCCATAATACAGGACAGATAGTCCCATATTGGAAACTGTACTAGGACAATGAAAACTACTGAAAAAAACAGATTCTTTTCAAAAAGAAGCTTAAACTCTTTAAAATAGATGGAATCGTGTTATAATAAAATCATAAAACGTTTTCAAGAGAAGAGGTTCCTCAATGGAAAATGAAACAGTTGACTATGGAAAAGTAACAGGAATGGTACACTCAACAGAAAGTTTTGGGGCAGTAGACGGGCCTGGGATCCGCTTTATTGTCTTCCTTCAAGGCTGTCAAATGCGGTGCCAATACTGCCACAATCCAGATACTTGGGCAATGGAAACCAACAAGTCCCGTGAACGGACAGTGGATGATGTCCTAGAAGAAGCCCTCCGTTATCGTGGATTTTGGGGCGAAAAAGGGGGAATCACTGTCAGTGGTGGAGAAGCCCTCTTGCAGATTGACTTCTTGATTGCCCTCTTCACCAAGGCTCAAGAGTTGGGCATTCATTGTACCTTGGATACCTGTGCCCTTCCTTTCCGGAATACACCTCGTTATTTGGAAAAATTCGACCGCTTGATGGCGGTGACAGACTTGGTGCTTCTTGATATCAAGGAAATCAATGATGAACGACACAAAATTGTGACCAGCCATACCAATAAAACGATTCTAGCTTGTGCCAAATACCTATCTGATATTGGAAAACCAGTCTGGATTCGTCACGTTTTGGTACCTGGGCTTACAGACCGAGATGACGACTTGATCGAGCTTGGAAAATTTGTTAAAACCCTTAAAAATGTTGATAAATTTGAGATCCTTCCATACCATACTATGGGGGAATTCAAATGGCGTGAATTGGGAATTCCGTACAAATTGGAGGGTGTGAAACCACCGACAAAAGAACGGGTCCAAAATGCAAAAGATTTGATGGAAACAGAAAGTTACCAAGATTACCTGAAACGGGTCAAAGGATAAAAAGTATAGACAGTTGGGCCTTCCAGCTGTCTTTTCTATTGAAATGCACAACTATTCCCTTTCTTTAAATGGCAAAACGTGCTAAAATAGAGTGAATCTATAAATGAAATAAAGAGGTAGAAACATGTCAAAAATTCTCGTTTTTGGTCACCAAAATCCGGACTCAGATGCTATCGGTTCATCTGTAGCCTTTGCTTATCTTGCAAAAGAAGCTTATGGTTTGGATACAGAAGCAGTGGCTCTTGGAACTCCAAATGAAGAAACTGCTTTCGTATTGGACTATTTTGGTGTGGAAGCACCACGCGTCATCACATCAGCTAAAGCAGAAGGTGCAGAGCAAGTCATCTTGACGGACCACAATGAATTCCAACAATCTGTTTCAGATATCGCTGAAGTAGAAGTTTATGGTGTGGTGGATCACCACCGTGTAGCTAACTTTGAAACTGCTAGCCCACTTTACATGCGTTTGGAGCCAGTTGGATCAGCATCTTCTATCGTTTACCGCATGTTCAAAGAACACGGTGTAGCTGTTCCAAAAGAAATCGCAGGTTTGATGCTTTCAGGTTTGATTTCAGATACTCTTCTTTTGAAATCTCCAACAACTCACCCATCTGATAAGGTGATTGCCCCTGAATTGGCTGAATTGGCTGGTGTGAACTTGGAAGAATACGGTCTTGCCATGCTCAAGGCTGGTACCAACTTAGCAAGCAAATCAGCAGAAGAGTTGATTGACATTGATGCTAAGACTTTTGAATTGAACGGAAACAACGTTCGTGTGGCTCAAGTGAACACAGTTGATATCGCTGAAGTTTTGGAACGCCAAGCTGAAATCGAAGCAGCCATCCAAGCTGCCAATGCAGCTAACGGCTACTCTGACTTCGTTTTGATGATTACTGACATCGTCAACTCAAACTCAGAAATTTTGGCTCTTGGTGCTAATATGGATAAGGTAGAAGCAGCTTTTAACTTCAAACTTGAAAACAATCATGCTTTCCTTCCAGGTGCCGTTTCACGTAAGAAACAAGTGGTTCCTCAATTGACTGAAAGCTTTAATGCATAATGATAGGTGGGGAACCCATCGTTAAAAAGGAGTTTCGACTCCTTTTTTGCTAGGAGGAGACCATGTTAGAATCTGGCGATTTGATTTTTGTGAGAGAAAATACGGAAATGGGCCAGGCCATCCAGGCTTCGACAGGTAACTACAGTCACGTGGCTGTCTTTTTGGACGGACAGGTCTATCATGCTACAGTGGAAGGTGGCGTCCTTGCCCAGGCCTCTGAGGACTTCTTTGAAGCTGGAAAAGTCTATGACCTTTATCGCTATACGGCGATTGATCACGAAGAAGTCAAAAAGCGAGCAGAGAGCCTTTTAGGAGCTCCCTACAATGCGTCCTTTTATCCAGATGGAAAAGGTTTCTATTGTTCCCAGTTCATCGCTGAACTACTCCCTGTTTTTGAGACCATTCCCATGAAGTTTGGAGATGAGGAAGAGGAGATTAGTCCGTTCTGGCTGGATTACTACAAGGAGCTTGGCTTAGCCGTTCCTCTAGATCAGCCCGGAACCAACCCGAGTCAGTTAGCTCAGTCTCCCCATCTACAGTTTAAAGAAAGGTATATGGATGATTCAGATCATTAATCCCACACGTTTGACACGTCAGCCATTTTTCAAGGACTTGATCAACTATCTGGACCAGCAGGATGATGTGATCCTGCGGCAAATCAAGGCCAAATTTTCAGATCAGCCAGTAGACAAGCTGATGGAGGAGTATATCAAAGCGGGCTTCATCCTTCGAGAAAATAAACGCTACACCCTCAACCTGCCTTTCTTGGAGTCAGCTGATCTTGTTGACTTGGATCAGGAGGTCTTTGTCCGAGAGGATAGTGAATTTTATCAGAAACTAAAAAACAAAGTTTTCCAAACGGAACTCCGCAACACGACTAATGCAGCGATTTTGATAGAGGAGACGGACTTCGAACGAAATGCTCAGACTCTTTCCAATTACTTTTACAAGGTGGCTCACCAATACCCTTTGACAGGGGAGCAAGAGAAGCTCTATGCTATTTTGGGCGATGTCAATCCCGAGTATGCTCTCAAGTATATGACCAGCTTTTTGCTCAAGTTCCTCAAAAAAGAAGAAGTCCAGCAAAAGCGCAGAGACATCTTTGTTGATAGCTTAGAAGTCTTAGGCTATATCCGCAAAAATGATGAAGGCAAATATGAATTAGCAGTGGACTTGGACAAGGAAAGACTGATGTTTATCAAACAATAGAAAGAGGCTAGGAAAACTTCCTAGCCTCGGATTGAAGACAAAGTCATCTTAAAAACTTTCCTTAAGTGAGTACGGACGTCAGCGAACTTCTTTGAAGTTCCATGACTAATTATTGAGCCTAAGGTCTCAATAATTCCGAGTGCCTGAAACGTTATTGTTTCAGACACTTTTCTCACAGCGGAAAGTTTCGGTATTTTCTTAAATCGATTTAAAAAATAGAACTCATTTTTTTGTAGTATTGTTTAACTTTTTTACTTTAAAATAAGTTATCTACATTTTAAGGCTAGGAATTTTCCTAGCCTTCTTTCGTTTGATTATAGGTAACGTTCAGCGATGGCGGCATCACCTGGATATTCTTCTTTTACGCCATTGACGATTTGGTAGCAGTCAGCTCCTTTTCCGGCGATAATGACGGCATCTTCAGGCTTGCTGGTTGTTGCCATAGCCAGCTGAATAGCTTCTTCGCGATCTGCGATTTTCTCAACAGGGCGCGTGATGAAGCTGCTAATCTCTTCAGCGATAGCCAAGGGATCTTCATAGTTGGGATCATCCGCTGTGAGGAAGACTTGGATTTCAGGATGGTCTTCTAAGAGTAAGCCAAAGTCTTTGCGACGGCTCTCTCCTTTATTCCCAGTTGATCCAAGGACCAGTGAAATGGTCCCCGTTTGATGGGTTTCGACAACTGAGAGCAGTTTTTTCAAGCTATCTCCATTATGGGCGTAGTCGATGAAAACCTTGGCTCCATTTTTCTGAGTCAAGACTTCCATTCGGCCAGGAACGCGCGTCTTAGCAATCCCTTTTTGGATATCCTCGAGGCTCGCACCTAGACGAAGACAGGCAAGACCTGCTGCTACAGCGTTTTCTTGGTTGAAGTGACCAATCAGTTGGATATCATAGTTTCCAGCTAATTTACCAGTGGCTGAGAAGCTGAAGGCCTTAGAGTTTTCAATTTGATTCTCAGACTGGCTTCCATAAAAATCGTGGTCTTGGTTCGCGACTTGGTCCGCTAAAACTTGGAAATGATCCATATCACTATTGATGACAACGGCTTGGCTGTTCTTCATGAGGAGACGTTTGTGGTAGAAATAATCCTCAAAAGTTGGGTGTTCAATCGGTCCAATATGGTCAGGACTGATGTTGAGAAAAACACCAACGTCAAAGGTCAGACCGTAAACCCGTTTCACTAGATAAGCTTGACTGGAAACTTCCATAATGAGGTGGGTCCGATCATTGGCTACTGCCTCAGCCATCATGGCAAAAAGATCCAAGCTCTCTGGCGTTGTCAGGGTCGATTTAAAGAAGTTTTTACCATCCAGTGTTGTATTCATGGTAGACAGCATAGCTGGTCGGTGACTTTGTTCCAAAATATGGTAAGCAAAGTAGGCCGCTGTTGTCTTCCCCTTAGTCCCTGTGAAGGCCAATAGTTTTAATTGTTTCTCAGGGTGCCCATAAAACTCCATGGCAATTAAGCTCATGGCCTGTTTGATATCATTGACGAGAATGGCAGGAATACCAACTTCATAATCTTTTTCAGAGACATAAAAGCCGAGTCCATTAGAAATAGCCTGTTCCAGGTATTCTTTTTTGAAGTTGGCCCCTTTGACAAAAAAGAGGGTACTAGCAGAAACCTTACGGCTATCATAGCTAATAGCATCAAAACTTGTTCCTTCTAGATGGTAGTAGTATTCACCATTTACTAGAACTTCTCGGAAATTTTGGTCATGTTTTAAAATGTTGAGGGTTTGTTCAATTGTAATCATAAAACTATTGTAAACCTAAAGTCCCTATTTTACAAGTGTCATGGAAAAGTTTATAATGAAGAGAAGAAGAAACGAAAGAGGACACCAATGAGTCACGAACAAAATGACCAGCAAGCCCAGATGCTTCGCGGGACTGCCTGGATGACAGCCAGCAACTTTATCAGCCGTTTGCTAGGAGCCGCTTATATTATTCCTTGGTATATTTGGATGGGAAAATATGGGCCACAAGCCAATGGTCTTTTTACAATGGGCTACAATATCTATGCTTGGTTTCTCTTGATTTCGACAGCCGGAGTACCCGTAGCCGTTGCCAAGCAAGTAGCCAAATACAATACCCGAGACCAAGCCGATCATAGTTTTGCTTTGATTCGGGGCTTCTTGAAATTTATGGGAATTCTAGGCCTTGGATTTGCCATTCTCATGTATCTTTTGTCTCCTGTCTTTGCGAGTCTTTCAGGTGGGGGAAAAGAGTTGATTCCGATCATGCAGAGCCTTTCTTGGGCTGTCTTGATCTTTCCTTCGATGAGTGTCATTCGGGGATTTTTCCAAGGTTTTAACAACATGAAGCCTTACGCCATTAGCCAGATCGCTGAACAAGTGATCCGGGTCATCTGGATGTTGCTCACGACCTTCTTCATTATGAAGATTGGCTCAGGAGACTATGTGCAGGCTGTGACGCAGTCGACCTTTGCGGCCTTTATCGGTATGGGAGCGAGCCTTCTGGTGCTCTTTTATTACCTTGCAAAGACAGGCTTGCTCTCTTCTATTTTTAGAAAGCAAGAGGGAAGTGAAGGGATTGACACTCGGGCTCTCTTGATCGATACGATTCGTGAGGCCATTCCTTTTATTATCACTGGTTCCGCCATTCAGCTCTTCCAAATTGTTGACCAGATGACCTTTATCAATGTCATGTCTTGGTTCACAGATTATAGTCAAAAGCAGCTCTTGGTCATGTTTAGTTATTTCTCTGCTAATCCAAACAAAATCACCATGATCTTGATTGCGGTAGCGACTTCGATTGGGGGAGTTGGGATTCCTCTGTTGACAGAGAATTATGTGAAGGGGGACCTAAAAGCAGCTGGGAAGCTCGTACAGGATAACTTGACCATGTTGCTAGCTTTCTTGCTTCCAGCCACCTTTGGTGCAGTAGCAGTCGCAAAACCACTTTATACGGTTTTCTATGGGCAACCAGATGGCTTGGCCTTAGGACTCTTCATCGTAGCGATGTTGCAGACCGTAATTCTCGGTCTTTACACGGTCTTATCGCCAATGATTCAAGCCCTCTTTCAAAATCGCAAGGCCATTCGCTACTTCCTTTATGGTGTAGTGGTGAAATTGGTCCTACAAATTCCATTTATTTTGGTCTTTCGTTCTTATGGGCCGCTTTTGTCAACGACTATTGCCTTAATGGTCCCAATCGTTCTCATGTATCGGGAGATCCAAACCATTACTCAGTTTAATCGAACCATCATCTTCAAGCGGACCTTACTTGGTTCTATCCTGACTGTGGTGATGCTACTTGGAGTCTTGATCGCCGGCTTGATTTTGGGCTGGATTTTCCCACCAAATGGCCGTGTATCGAGCATGATTTATATCATCGTCATTGGCGGATTAGGAGTTGTTATCTATGGAGCCTTAGGATTATGGCTACGGTATTTTGACCGCTTTATCGGAGGTCAAGCTGCACGTCTCAGACATAAATTTCGGATTAAATAAATCAGAGGTTGGGTAAAAAGTGCCCAGCCTTTTCTTATAGTTTGAAACTATAGCTAGGTCTTGAAAATGGGAAAACCGCTCTCCTCATAATAGTGATAAAATAGTAATCAGTTAGATTGAATGTTTATCGGAGGGCAATATGAGTAAAAAACGCAATATCAATACTATTTTGGCACAGGCAGGAATCAAGTCGGATAAAAC
This sequence comes from Streptococcus sp. 27098_8_186, assembly GCF_041432055.1. Taxonomy (NCBI): domain Bacteria; kingdom Bacillati; phylum Bacillota; class Bacilli; order Lactobacillales; family Streptococcaceae; genus Streptococcus; species Streptococcus sp. 27098_8_186. The sequence continues at coordinate 433,688 of NZ_JAPVYV010000001.1, read as the reverse complement.
AACGGGAGCTTTGACGACTCCTTTGCATTTCTCTACGACTTACCAACACCCAGAATTTGGTCAGTCTACAGGTTTTGACTATACCCGTACGAAAAATCCAACACGCGCAACAGCTGAGAAGACTTTGGCAGCTATCGAAAGTGCAGACTATGCTTTGGCGACAAGCTCTGGAATGTCAGCCATTGTGCTTGCTTTTAGCATTTTCCCAGTTGGTTCAAAAGTCTTGGCCGTTCGTGACCTTTATGGAGGTTCTTTCCGCTGGTTTAACCAACAAGAGCAAGAGGGTCGTTTCTCTTTCACCTATGCCAATACAGAAGAAGAATTGATCCACCATCTAGATAATGATCTGGTGGATGTCCTCTATATTGAAACACCAACCAATCCATTGATGTTGGAATTTGATATTGCTCATTTAGCCAAATTGGCCCATGCAAAAGGTGCCAAAGTCGTGGTGGACAATACCTTCTATAGCCCTATCTATCAACTCCCAATTGAAGAGGGTGCTGATATTGTTCTTCATTCAGCAACCAAGTACTTAGCTGGTCACAACGATGTCTTGGCTGGTGTTGTCGTGACAAATGATGCAGACTTGTATGACAAACTCTTTTACAATTTGAACACGACAGGTGCTGTTCTTTCCCCATTTGACAGCTATCTCTTGATCCGTGGTCTCAAGACACTCTCTATCCGGATGGAGCGCTCCACTGAGAATGCCCGCAAGGTAGTTGAGTTTTTGAAAATCTCCCCTCAGGTCAAAGAAGTCCTTTACACTGGAAAAGGTGGAATGGTCTCCTTTAAAATTCAAGATGAGAAAAAAATTCCTAACTTGTTGAATTCCCTTCAAGTATTTACCTTTGCAGAAAGTCTTGGCGGAGTTGAAAGCTTGATCACTTATCCTACCACTCAGACCCATGCGGACATTCCTGCAGAAGTTCGCCATTCATACGGTTTGACAGATGATCTTCTTCGTTTGTCCATCGGAATCGAAGATGCAGATGATTTGATTGAAGATTTGAAACAAGCATTGGAGGCTTAAGATGACCAAATATGATTTCACGACTTTACCGAATCGCTTGACCCACCATACCTACAAGTGGAAAGAAACTGAGACAGATCCAGAAATCATCCCGGCTTGGATCGCGGACATGGATTTTAATGTCATTCCAGAAGTACGAGAAGCTGTTATCGGGTATGCAGACCAAATGGTCTATGGCTACACCTATGCATCGGATAGCCTCTACCAGTCTATCCTTGATTGGGAAAAAGAAGAACATGGCTATTCCTTTGACAAGGAAGCTGTCGTCTATATCGAAGGCGTTGTTCCGGCTATTTCAACAGCTATTCAAGCCTTTACTAAGGAAGGGGATGCTGTCTTAATCAATACGCCGGTCTATCCTCCATTTGCCAGAAGTGTCAAGCTCAATCGTCGAAAATTGATCGAAAATTCATTAGTTGAAAAGGACGGTCTTTTCCAAATTGATTTTGATCAGCTCGAAAAAGACATTGTGGAGCAAGAGGTTAAACTCTATGTTTTGTGTAACCCGCACAATCCTGGAGGCCGTGTATGGGATCGTGAAGTCTTGGAAAAAATCGGCCACCTCTGTCAAAAACATGGTGTCCTTCTCGTTTCAGATGAGATCCACCAAGATTTGGCCTTGTTTGGCCACCATCATACCAGCTTTAACACGGTTGATCCAAGCTTTAAAGATTTCAGCTTGATCTTAACCAGTGCAACCAAGACTTTCAATATTGCAGGAACAAAAAATTCCTATGTGGTCATTGAAAATCCAAAGCTTCGTACGGCTTTTAAACAACGGCAATTGGCCAATAACCAACATGAAATCTCAGGCTTGGGCTATATTGCAACAGAAGCAGCATATCGCCATGGTAAACCTTGGTTGACAGAGCTCAAGCAAGTCTTTGAAAAACACATCGACTATGTGGTAGATGAATTGCATGAAAAGACACAAATCCGTGTCATGAAGCCCCAAGGAACCTATCTTCTTTGGTTGGACTTTTCAGCCTATCCTTATACCGATGATGAGCTGCATGCTAAAATTCATGACCAAGCCAAATTGATTTTGAACCGTGGAACAGATTTTGGAAAAGAAGGAAACTTGCATGCCCGCCTCAATGTGGCAGCTCCCTTCACCCTCATTGAAGAAATTACCAAACGTTTAGTTGATACTTTTCACAAATAAGTGTTGACTTTCTGTAAGTGAAGGAGTACAATAAACTCGAAATACGGTAGGTGAGGCTACCACAAGGATACGGATGACTACCGCAAAGCAGTGGAGACACTACTCGTTGGTCAACAGTCCTGATCGCAAAGGTCAAGACTAAGCTCATTTCATTGCCTTGCGGAGCTAAAGCTTGGACGGTCAGTTTTTTGAGAGTTTTGCTTGAAAAATAAATGACGAGTTTCATGAGTCCTACCGATCGAAGGTAGGACTCTTTTTTATGCCTTACCAAGAAAAGAGAAAGGAGAGAGCTATGATACAAATTGACGATCATCCCGAACCGCACCGAACCAGCCAATCGCTGATTTGTGTCGTAGGGACTCCAAAAGTGATTGGCTCCTGATTGAAAAAGGAGATACCAATGCAAACAAATAAAGAAAGACTGATTGCTGCTCTTCAAGAACCACTTGAAAGTACCTTTGCCACCTACAAAACCAGTGCCCTTGGTTTAGTTGACGATCAAGTAGAAGAAAACCGCGATATTTATGGCGAAAATGTCATCACAAAGGGTCAAGAAGATTCCATGATCAAAAAGATCTACGAATCGATCATCAATCCTTTTACAGTGATTTTGTTGGTCATTGCGCTGGTTTCCTTCATCACCAATGTCTGGCTAGCAAAACCAGGTGAACAGGATCCAACGACCTCCATCATCATTGTGACCTTGGTCTTGATCTCTGGTGGTATCCGCTTCATTCAAGAATTGCGGAGCGACAAAGCAGCTAGCAACTTATCACGTATGATTGTCAATACAGCGACCGTTCTGCGTGATGGATCAGAACAAGAAATTCCGATCGATGAAATCGTCGTAGGAGATGTGATCAAACTAAGTGCCGGCGATATGATTCCAGCAGATGTGGTCTTGATTGATTCCCGTGACTTCTTTGTCCAACAATCTGGTCTCACTGGGGAAAGTGATGCTGTTGAAAAGGTTTGTCTCAGAAAAGCCGACAGTCAAAATCTAGACAGTCTTTTGGAGAGTGAAAGCTTGGCCTTCATGGGGACCAATGTCATCTCCGGACGGGCGACAGCTTTGGTCTTGGTCGTGGGGGATGAAACCATGATGGGCGCCATTGAGCAAACCATCAACACCTATGACGAACCAACCTCATTTGAGAGAGAAATGAATACCATCTCTTGGCTCTTGATTCGGCTCATGTTAGTGATGGTGCCCGTTGTCTTTGTGATCAATGGTCTCACAGATGGTGACTGGTTAGAAGCGGGTGTCTTTGCCCTCAGCGTTGGGGTTGGTTTGACTCCAGAAATGCTGCCGATGATTATTACAGCGAGTCTTGCTAAGGGCTCCATCATCATGGCAAAAGAAAAAGTCGTTATCAAAAAACTCAATGCCATCCAAGACCTCGGCGCTATCGATATTTTGTGTACTGATAAGACAGGAACCTTGACCCAAGATGAAATCGTTTTGGAGTATCCGCTTGATATCCATGGCGATTTGGATCTATCAGTCCTTCGCCGGGCTTACTTGAATTCCTATTTCCAAACCGGGCTAAAAAATTTGATGGACCGGGCGATTATCAATCGAACCCAGAAAGAAGCCAAGAAACATGAGATTGTTCGCGATCTGGATCAAACCTTCCATAAGATTGATGAATTACCCTTTGATTTTGAACGTCGCCGCATGAGTGTCATTGTCAAAGATGAAGACGGTGTGGTCAGCATGGTGACCAAGGGTGCCTTGGAAGAAATGCTTTCTGTATCGACTTATGTTGAGTACAAAGGGGAGATTAAACGCCTGACAGATGAAGTCCGTCAAGAGGTCCTCGCTGAAGTTGCTCAATTAAATGAACAAGGTCTTCGTGTTTTGGGCGTCAGCTACAAAACCGACTTGGACGAAAATGACATCTTTAGTGTTGAAGATGAAGGAGACATGATCCTAACCGGTTACCTTGCCTTTCTTGATCCACCAAAACCTTCTGCAGCTCCCGCTATCAAAGCTCTTGCAGAATATGGGGTAACCACCAAGATCTTAACTGGGGACAATGAAAAGGTCACCCAAGCTGTCTGTGAAAAAGTTGGACTAGATGTCGAGCGGATTCTTTTGGGAAGCGAAATCGATACGATGACTAACCAAGAGTTAGCACAAGTTGTGGAAACAACAACGGTCTTTGCCAAATTATCACCAGATCAAAAAGCGCGGATCATCCTCAGCCTCAAGAACAATGGCCACAAGGTTGGTTACATGGGAGATGGGATTAACGATGCTCCATCTATGAAGGTCTCAGACGTTGGGATCTCCGTGGATACAGCTGTTGATATTGCCAAAGAAACGGCAGATGTCATCCTTCTAGATAAGGACTTGATGGTCCTTGAAAAAGGTTTGGTTGAAGGCCGCAAGGTCTATGCCAATATGACCAAGTACATCAAGATGACGGTCTCTTCTAACTTCGGGAACATCTTTTCTCTTCTCTTTGCCAGCATCTTTTTGCCTTTCCTTCCGATGGCTCCTGTTCATTTAATTGTGCTCAATCTTATCTATGATCTTTCTTGTATCGCCCTTCCTTTTGACAATGTCGACAAGGAATTCCTCAAGAAACCTCGTATCTGGGAAGCAAACTCTATCATGCGTTTTATGGCCTGGATCGGTCCAATTTCATCAGTATTTGATATTATTACCTACATGCTTCTTTACTTCCTTGTTGTTCCTATGATTTTAGGTCAAGGCTACAACCATGGAGCAGCAGATGCAGCAGCCTTTATCATGGTGTTCCAAACTGGATGGTTTATCGAATCTATGTGGTCTCAAACCATGGTTATCCATATGTTGCGTTCACCAAAACTGCCATTTATCCAAAGTCGTCCAGCCTTCTCAGTCGTGGTGACGACTCTAGCAGCGGCCTTCTTTGTAACCTCCCTTCCATATAGTCCTTTGGCTTCTATCTTGAAGTTGAGCCAACTAAATGGATTGTACTTTGTTCTATTGTTTGCGATTATCGTCCTCTATATGCTGAGTGTGACGGTTGTCAAACGTATCTATATTAAGAAATACAAAGAATGGTTATAATTGATTGATAGAAAGAGTGAGTCCGAACTTAAAAAATTAAGTGTAAGGGCTCTCTTTTTTTTGTAAAATTTGGTATAATAAGACGAATGTTAAGTTGGAAATGAAGATTTCCATGTGCTGTGAGTATTAAAGAGGGACTGAAAGAAAGAGTAGAGCTTGACTCCACTTTTATCATAGCTCTTTTTTGAATAATAACAGCTTAGAAAGAAGGATCTCAAAAATGGGAAAACTAGAAGTTATTACACATCCACTGATTCAACACAAATTATCTATTCTTCGTCGTACAGATACCTCTACGAAGGCCTTTCGTGAATTGGTAGATGAGATTGCTATGTTGATGGGCTACGAAGTGTTGCGTGAATTGCCTCTTGAGGATGTTGAAATTGAAACTCCTATTACCAAAACCGTTCAAAAACAAATCGCGGGTAAGAAATTGGCTATTGTCCCAATTCTTCGTGCAGGGATTGGGATGGTTGATGGTCTCTTGAGTTTGGTACCAGCTGCTAAGGTTGGCCATATCGGGATGTACCGTGATGAAGAAACCTTGAAACCAGTTGAATACTTGGTGAAATTGCCAGAAGATATTGATCAACGTCGTATCTTTGTAGTAGACCCTATGCTTGCTACGGGTGGATCCGCTATTCTGGCGATTGATTCCTTGAAAAAACGTGGTGCTAGCCATATCAAATTTGTCTGCTTGGTATCAGCGCCAGAAGGGGTGAAAGCTCTTCAAGAAGCTCACCCAGATGTTGATATCTTTACAGCAGCCCTCGATGATCATTTGAATGAACATGGCTACATTGTCCCTGGTCTTGGGGATGCGGGTGACCGTTTATTCGGTACCAAATAAAGAAACCATTCATGATTCGTCCGAAAGGTGCTTAAGATTTGACCTTTTTTGACCATTGGTTTATAATAGCACATATATTTTGAACCTCACGAATCGTGAGAATGAATGGATACTAAAGGAGAAGAATAGATGATTCCAGTAGTTATTGAACAAACCAGTCGTGGAGAACGTTCTTACGATATTTATTCCCGTCTGTTGAAAGATCGAATTATCATGGTAACAGGACCAGTTGAGGACCAAATGGCTAACTCCATTATCGCTCAATTGCTCTTCTTGGATGCCCAAGATAATACAAAAGATATCTATATGTATATCAATACACCAGGGGGATCTGTCTCTGCAGGTCTCGCTATCGTGGATACCATGAACTTTATCAAGTCAGATGTCCAAACTATTGTCATGGGGATGGCAGCTTCTATGGGAACTGTCATTGCTTCAAGCGGTGCGAAGGGCAAACGCTTCATGTTGCCAAATGCAGAGTACATGATTCACCAACCAATGGGTGGTACTGGTGGCGGTACCCAACAAACCGACATGGCGATTGCAGCAGAACATTTGCTCAAAACACGGAATAACTTGGAAAAAATCCTTGCGGAAAATTCAGGTCAATCCATTAAAAAAGTGCATGCAGATGCTGAACGAGACAATTGGATGAGCGCGCAAGAAACTCTTGAATATGGCTTTATTGATGAAATCATGGCCAACAATAATTTGGGCTAAACCATCCTGTGGGAAGGCTCGTCAAGAGGCTGGGACAAAAGTCCTAGCCTCTCAATTATTTTTGGATTGTCGAGCAAAACGCAGTGGTTGAGTGGGCTCTACTACGCTGATTTCATCAGCTTTTACAGCCCTACTCAACTGTGCGGAGGTGGGACGACGAAATCGAATTCTAACGAATTACCGATTTCTGTTCCACTCTCTTTTTTGCTCCCATAAAAGAGTAGTTCTTTTTCTTGAAATTTGATATACTAGTAACAGAACGAGAAAGGGATTAACCATGTTTGAGAAACAAGAAAGAACAGGCTTGATTGTTAAATTGTATTACAATCGAGATGGGAAAAAATTACAATCTGTTGGAGATGTCTTGTACCATTCTAAGAAATGCCGTTATGTCCAATTGTATGTGGACAGTGACAAGGCCGATCAAGTCATGGAAGACTTAAAGAAAGAACGTTATGTCAAAAAGGTCTTGCCTTGCCATCTCAAAGATTTAGATACAGATTTTGTGGGAAGTTTACAACGATTGGAGACCCCATCTGTGGTCACAGAAGGTTAGAAAACGCAATCATTTGATGGATTGCGCTTTTTTTATTGACAATTGTCAGATAATTCGGTATATTCTTAATGTATTTAATTTAAGATTCATTTAAGGAGATCATTACAAATGAAGAAAAAATTTGCTCTTTCATTTTTAACCATTGCAAGTGTCGCTCTTCTTGCTGCTTGTGGTGAAGTTTCTACTTCAGGTTCAAACACAACTGGTAACGAAATCGGCAAAGAATTAAAAGTCGGTTTTAACTTTGAAAAAACTGGTGAAGTAGCAGCCTACGGTAGCGCTGAACAAAAAGGTGCTCAATTGGCCGTTGATGAAATCAACGCTAAGGGTGGAGCTGACGGTAAGAAGATTGTTGTCACAGATAAAGATAACAAATCTGAAACAGCTGAAGCAGCTACAGTCACTACAAACCTTGTCACTCAATCAAAAGTGAACGCTCTTGTAGGGCCTGCAACTTCAGGTGCTACTGCAGCAGCGGTTGCCAATGCTGGTAAAGCAGGTGTTCCATTGGTTACACCATCTGCAACTCAAGATGATTTGACAAAAGGTCAAGATTACCTCTTCCGTGCAACCTTCATCGATAGCTTCCAAGGACAAATCATTGCTAAATACACAACTGATAACTTGAAAGCTAAGAAAGTCGTTCTTTACTACGATAACTCATCTGACTATGCGAAAGGGATTGCTGAAGCCTTCAAGAAATCTTACAAAGGTGAAATCGTAGCAACAGAAACCTTCCAATCTAAGGATACAGACTTCCAAGCTGCTCTTACAAAAATCAAAGATAAAGACTTCGATGCGATTGTTCTTCCAGGTTACTACACTGAAACTGGTAAGATCGTAAACCAAGCGCGTGGTATGGGAATCAAACAACCAATCATTGGTGGGGATGGATTTAGCGATGCTAAATTCGTTGAACAAGCAACACCTGCTGCAGCTACTGATATCTACTACGTAGCTGGATTCTCTACTGAAGGTGAAATGACTGATAAAGCTAAGAAATTCGTAGAAGCATACAAAGCGAAATACAACGAAGAACCTTCAATGTTCGCAGCTTTGGCGTATGATTCAGTTTACATGGTTGCTGAAGCATCTAAAGGTGCTAAGAACTCTGTCGAATTGAAAGATAACCTTGCGAAGTTGAAAGACTTGGAAGGTGTGACTGGTACAATGTCAGTTGACAAGAACCACAACCCGGTTAAATCAGCTCTTATGATTGGCTTGAAAGATGGTAAAGTCAAATCAGTTGAGTCTGTTAAACCATAATTATCATTTGTTGTTTGTACAAGAGGCTGGGAGAATGAAAATTCCTGGCCTCGCTCTTTATTGTTAGAAAGGATGGTTCAAATGCTCCAGCAATTAGTGAACGGTCTAATCTTGGGAAGCGTCTATGCACTCTTGGCCCTCGGTTATACCATGGTGTATGGAATTATCAAATTGATCAACTTTGCCCATGGGGATATCTACATGGTAGGTGCCTTTATGGGGTATTTCTTATTGAACTCGTGGAAAGTGAACTTCTTTGTCGCCTTGCTCCTAGCCATGGTTGGGACAGCTATTTTAGGGGTTGTAATTGAATACCTGGCTTATCGTCCGCTTCGTCATTCGACTCGGATTGCAGCCTTGATCACAGCCATCGGGGTTTCCTTCTTGCTCGAATATGGGATGGTCTTCTTCGTAGGTGCCAATACCCGTTCCTTCCCGCAAGTGATTAAAACGGTTCGTTACAACTTCGGTCCTATCTCAATCTCTAATATTCAGTTGATGATCTTGGGAGTGTCTGTTTTCTTGATGGTCGCTCTTCAATTTATTATTCAAAAGACGAAGATGGGGAAAGCCATGCGGGCTGTATCTGTTGATAGTGATGCCGCTCAATTGATGGGGATTAACGTAAACCGTACGATCAGCTTTACCTTTGCTTTGGGATCAGCCTTGGCAGGTGCTGGTGGTGTCTTGATTGGTTTGTATTACAACTCGATCGAGCCTTTGATGGGGATGACACCAGGGATCAAAGCCTTTGTCGCAGCCGTTCTTGGAGGAATCGGAATCATTCCAGGTGCTGCTCTAGGTGGATTTGTTATCGGTTTGTTGGAAACCTTCGCTACAGCGATCGGTCTTTCAGACTTCCGTGATGCCATTGTGTATGCTATCTTGATTGTGATCTTGCTCATCCGTCCAGCAGGTATCCTCGGTAAAAATGTGAAAGAGAAGGTGTAAGCCATGAAACAAAATTTAAGAGTGAATTTAGTCTGGCTTGGTCTTTTGGTCGCAGGTTTTGCCTTGATCCAAGTCTTGGTTGCAGCAGGTGTGCTCAACCTCTTCTATATCCAAATTTTGGAACAAATCGGAATTAATATTATCCTTGCAGTTGGCTTGAACCTCATCGTTGGTTTCTCAGGTCAATTCTCACTCGGGCATGCCGGATTTATGGCGATTGGTGCCTACTCTGCAGCCATTCTCGGTTCCAAATCACCAACCTACGGGGCTTTCTTTGGCGCGATGGTTTTAGGTGCTTTGATTGCTGGTGTCGTTGCCTTGATCGTTGGGGTTCCAACCCTTCGTTTGAAAGGGGACTACCTCGCGATTGCGACTCTTGGAGTTTCTGAAATCATCCGGATCTTGATCGTCAATGGGGGTACTCTCACCAATGGGGCCGCTGGGATCCTTGGTTTACCAGCCTTTACAACTTGGCAATTGGTTTACCTCTTTGTCGTGATTACAACGATCTTTACGATTAACTTCTTACGCAGTCCAATTGGGCGTTCTACCCTTTCTGTTCGTGAAGATGAAATCGCAGCAGAATCTGTTGGGATTAATACGACTAAGGTTAAAGTCATTGCCTTTGTATTTGGTGCGGTCACAGCGGCGATTGCTGGATCTCTTCAAGCTGGCTTTATCGGTTCTGTTGTTCCTAAAGATTACTCTTTCACCAATACTATTAATGTCTTGATCATTGTCGTTTTCGGTGGTTTGGGATCGATGTCAGGAACAGTTGTGGCAGCCATCGTCTTGGGGATCTTGAACATGGTGCTTCAAGACTTCTCAAGCATCCGTATGATCATTTACTCATTGGCTTTGATTCTCGTAATGATCTTCCGTCCAGGTGGTCTTCTTGGAACATGGGAATTTAGCTTGAAAAAACTACTCTCAAAAAAGGAGGCTAACTAATGGCACTTCTTGAAGTAAAAAATTTAACAAAAAACTTTGGTGGTTTGACAGCCGTTGGGGATGTGACCATGGAACTCAATGAAGGGGAATTGGTTGGTTTGATCGGACCCAACGGTGCCGGTAAAACAACCCTCTTCAACCTCCTAACAGGGGTATATGAACCAAGTGAAGGGACTATTACCTTAGATGGTCAGCTCCTAAATGGTAAAGCACCTTATAAAATCGCTGCAGGTGGTCTGGGACGTACTTTCCAAAATATTCGTCTCTTTAAAGATTTGAGCGTTTTGGACAATGTCTTGATTGCCTTTGCTAATCACCATAAACCACATGTCTTTGCGAGTCTTTTCCGCTTGCCAAGCTATTACAAGAATGAAGAAGCTTTGAAAGCGAAAGCCCTTGAATTGTTAGCGATTTTTGATTTGGAAAAAGAAGCAGATACCTTGGCCAAAAACTTAGCTTACGGACAACAACGTCACTTGGAGATCGTTCGTGCCCTTGCTACAGAGCCAAAAATCCTCTTCTTGGATGAACCTGCTGCAGGGATGAACCCTCAAGAAACAGCAGAATTGACCCAATTGATCCGTCGCATTCAAAAAGAATTTAATATTACGATCATGCTGATTGAGCACGATATGAGCTTGGTCATGGAAGTAACAGAACGGATTTATGTATTGGAATATGGTCGCTTGATTGCCCATGGGACGCCAGATGAAATCAAGACCAACAAACGTGTAATCGAAGCATATCTAGGAGGTGAAGCCTAATGTCTATGTTAAAAGTTGAAAATCTTTCTGTACACTATGGCATGATCCAGGCTGTCCGTGATGTCAGTTTCGAGGTAAACGAAGGGGAAGTTGTTTCTCTTATCGGTGCTAACGGTGCTGGGAAAACATCTATTCTTCGTACCATTTCAGGCTTAGTGCGTCCAAGTGCTGGGAAAATCGAGTTTTTAGGTCAGGAGATTCAAAAGGTTCCTGCTCAAAAGATTGTAGCAGCCGGACTCTCTCAAGTTCCAGAAGGCCGCCACGTCTTTCCAGGCTTAACTGTTATGGAAAACTTGGAGATGGGAGCTTTCTTGAAGAAAGATCGAGAAGAAAATCAAGCTAACTTGAAGAAAGTCTTCTCCCGTTTCCCACGTTTGGAAGAACGGAAGAACCAAGATGCAGCAACCCTATCTGGTGGGGAACAACAAATGCTAGCAATGGGTCGTGCACTTATGTCAACGCCAAAACTCTTGCTTCTGGATGAACCTTCTATGGGATTGGCTCCAATCTTTATCCAAGAAATCTTTGATATCATCCAAGATATCCAAAAACAAGGAACAACTGTTCTCTTGATCGAGCAAAATGCCAATAAGGCCCTTGCTATCGCAGACCGCGGTTATGTTTTGGAAACAGGGAAAGTCGTTCTTACCGGAACAGGAAAAGAACTCTTAACCTCAGAAGAAGTCCGCAAGGCCTACCTTGGTGGATAAGATTTCTAAAGTTTGTTTGAAAGGAAAGGTCAATTGGACCTTTCTTTTTTCATCTCTCTTGTTTGATTTTTCTAAATTTTGAAAACAAGAGAAAACTGCTGAAAGCGTTTGAAATCATTCTTAAAATCAAGTATAATAAAACTAATAAAAGCATAGGAGAACTTGTTATGGCTGTTAAAGATTTTATGACACGTAAAGTGGTTTACATTAGTCCAGATACTACAATTGCCCATGCGGCAGATTTGATGCGCGAACAAGGTTTGCACCGTTTGCCAGTCATTGAAAATGATCAATTGGTTGGTTTGGTGACAGAAGGTACGATTGCAGAAGCAAGTCCATCTAAAGCAACAAGCTTGTCTATTTTCGAGATGAACTATCTGTTGAACAAGACCAAGGTCAAAGATGTCATGCTTCGCGATGTCATTACCGTCTCTAAATTTGCTAGCTTAGAAGATGCGACCTACCTCATGTATAAGAACAAGGTGGGAATTCTTCCAGTCGTGGACAATGAGCAAGTATCTGGTGTCATCACAGACCGTGATATTTTCCGTGCCTTCCTTGAAGTATCCGGTTATGGAGAAGAAGGAGTTCGTGTTCGCTTTGTGACAGAAGATAAGGTTGGTGTTCTAGAACAAATCATTCACTTGATTGTAGAAGAAGGGTATAACATCGCCAATACAGTCAATATTCCAACCAAAGACGACCGTGTGGTTATCGAAGTCCAAATTGATGGGGTGACAGATCTAGAAGGAATCCGTAGTAAATTTGAAGCCAACGGTTTGAAAGTCGATGAGATCACTCGAACAACCGCAAAAGCAATTTAATAAAAAATCAGGCTGGATGACAATCCAGTCTGATTTTTGTATAAGGTAACCTAATAAATTCTATAAAAATAATTATGATTTTATTAATCATGACGTGTATTCTAAGACTTTCCGCCGTGAGAAAAGAGCATGAAACATACTTGTTTCATGCTCTCGGAATTTTTGAGACATTAGGCTCAAAAATTAGTCATGGAACTTTGTAAAAGTTCGCTGACGTCCGTACTCACCTAAGGAAAATCGTAAATAGAAAAACAAAGCTAGATGAAAATCTAGCCTTATTTTTTCTATTAACGGTTAATGGGTTGTTTTTCTTTATCTAAAGTAAAGCCTTCGCCGAGAATTTCATGGGCTTCAGAAATGGTGATGAAGGCGAATGGATCGATCTGATTGATGATGTCTTTCATTTGTTTCATCTCATTCCGTGAAACGACACAGTAGACGATATCCAGATCTTTACGGCTGTAATAGCCCATTCCACGGAGAAAGGTAATCCCGCGACCCAAATCATCGGATACTTTTTTGGCAATTTCTTCTGGTTTGGAGGTAACGATAAGGAAGCCTTTTCCAGCAAAACCACCTTCCCCAATCAAATCGATCACTAGAGTGTCAATCAGGATGAAGAAGAGGGTGTACATAGCTGTACGAACATCTTGAAAGACAACAACAACGGTAATCAGGACGATAGCATCGACGATCAACATGAGTTTCCCCATGGTGAGGGAAGTGTATTTGTTAAAGATGCGAGCGAGGATATCAGTTCCTCCCGTAGTTCCACCGGCATTGAAGATGATCCCTAGACCTAAACCAAGGACAACCCCTGAGGCGATACAGGCAAGCAGAATATCTCCTTTAAAGGCTGTAAAGATAAAGTGATGGTAGTGGTGGCTGAGGGGCATAGCTTCAAAAATTGCCATCCATGCCGAAACCGAGAAAGTCCCAAGTAAGCTCAGATAAAGAGATTTCTTGCCCAGCAGTTTCCAAGCCAGAACGAAGAGAGGGATATTGATCAGCAAATTCATCAGGGATACGGGGATTTTGAAGAGGTAATAGGTGATCAAGGTAATCCCTGTCGCACCACCTTCATAGAAGTGAAAGGGAATGACCAAAAAATAGATCCCAAACGAAAAAATGCCGGCCCCCAAGATGATAGCCAGAATATCTTTAAATTTAAACATGATAGGTTGTCTCCTAAAACTTTATAAGAACATTGTAACAAAAAAGTGAAAAAATGAAAATGACTTTGAAAAATTTTCTCTCCTAAAATACAAGATTTTTACCCTTATTTTTGGTAAAATAAAAAGTAGAAAACTAGAAAGAGGATACTATGGTAAACGGTACATTAATTTCATTTGAAGGTCCAGAAGGAGCGGGAAAATCATCGGTCCTAGAAGCCGTTTTGCCTCTACTTGAAGAAAAAGGAATTCCTTTTATTACAACCCGTGAACCAGGCGGTGTAGATATTGCAGAAAAGATCCGCCAAGTCATTTTAGATCCAGACCATACTAGTATGGATGCCAAGACCGAGTTGTTGCTTTATATTGCTAGTCGCCGGCAGCATTTGGTGGAACGTGTCTTGCCAGCCCTTGCAGCTGGGAAGGTTGTCTTGATGGACCGCTTTATTGATAGCTCGGTCGCTTATCAAGGGTATGGTCGCGGTCTGAGTGTGGAAGATATCGAGTGGCTCAATCAATTCGCGACAGATGGTCTTAAACCAGATCTCACCCTTTACTTTGATCTGGATGTTGAAGAAGGGCTCGCCCGAATTGCCAAAAACCAAGAGCGGGAAGTCAATCGTTTGGATTTGGAAGGATTGGAGCTTCACCAAAAAGTCAGACAGGGTTATTTGGCCTTGTATGAAAAGGAACCAGAGCGCATTGTGAAAATCGATGCCAGTCAATCCTTTGAAGCAGTCTTTGCGGATGTCTTGGCTGTTTTAGAAAATCGCTTGGGGATATTGAAATGAAGCTAGAAGAGATCCAACAGCTCCAGCCAGAATTGGTGGAGCGCTTCACCCAGATCTTAGAACACAAACAGCTCAGTCATGCTTATCTCTTTACAGGTTCTTTTGCCAGTTTTGAGATGGCCCTCTTGCTAGCTCAAAGTCAATTTTGCGAAGATTTGCAGGGAGTCTGGCCTTGTGGCAAATGCCGTTCCTGCCGCTTGATTGAAGAAGAAGAATTCTCAGACGTAAAGATCGTGCGTCCAGTCAACCAGATCATTAAGACTGACCGCATTCGTTCGCTGGTTCAAGACTTTTCTCAATCAGGATTTGAAGGCAGTCGGCAGGTCTTTATCGTCCAAGATGCGGATAAGATGCATACCAATGCGGCCAACTCTCTCTTAAAAGTTATGGAGGAGCCCCAGAGTGAGATCTATCTCTTCTTGTTGACATCCGATGAAAACTTAATCTTACCGACTATCAAGAGTCGGGCCCAGCAGGTTCATTTTCCTAAAAAGCAAGCCTACCTAACCGAACTGTTAGAAAAAGAAGGCTTGATCAAATCACAGGCAAATTTAGTAGCTCGTTTTAGTTTTAGTCTCGAAGAGGCAGAGCAGCAAAAAAAGAATGCTACGTTTTTTGAACTAGCAAAAGTTTGTGATCAGTTTATCGAACGTTGTCAATCCAATTTGAATCGCGCCTATTTGGAAGTGACCCGCTTAGTGAGTCTAGCAGATGATAAGGAAAAACAAAGCCAGGCCTTTCGTTTGATGGAGTTGGCTTTAGAAGAGCAGTTGCGCTTGAGTCGATCCCAGCAGTTGCTTGAGAAATTGAGTCTTGCTCGCAGGATGTGGAAGGCTAATGTTTCTTTTCAAAATGCTCTAGAATATATGGTTTTTAGCTTAGAAAGTTAAGGAGTCAAAATGAATAAAAAAGAATTATTTGATGCTTTAGACGGCTTTTCTCAGAATTTGTTGGTCACCTTGGCTGAAGTCGAAGCCATCAAGAAAAATTTGAAACAAGTCATCGAAGAAAATACAGCTCTTCGCTTAGAAAATGATAAATTGAGAGAGCGTTTGGGGGAAGTGGAGAAGACCTCATCCGCAAAGTCACAACACCATGGCCGTGAAAATTTGCAACGTATTTACAACGACGGTTTTCATATCTGTACTTATTCCTATGGTCAACGCCGTGAGAACGATGAAGAGTGTATGTTTTGTGACGAGTTGTTATTTAGGGAGTAAGCATGCAGATCCAACGAAGTTTTAAAGGGGAAAAGAAAACAGGGGTGCTTTACCTGGTCCCAACACCGATCGGTAACCGGGAGGATATGAGTTACCGCATGGTCCAGACCTTAAAGGATGTGGACTTGATCGCAGCTGAGGATACTAGAAATACAGGCCTCTTGCTCAAGCATTTTGAGATTGCGACGCCCCAGACTAGCTTTCATGAGCACAATGCCATGGAGAAAATTCCAGATCTGATCGCCTATTTAGAATCCGGAAAGGATGTGGCGCAAGTCTCAGATGCAGGACTCCCTAGTATCTCTGATCCCGGTCATGATTTGGTCAAGGCAGCGATCGAACGAGAGATTCCTGTCGTAGCTGTGCCTGGTCCTAGTGCGGGTATTACGGGTTTGATTGCCAGTGGCCTAGCCCCTCAACCTCATATTTTTTATGGATTTCTGCCTCGCAAAGAGGGGCAACAGAAGGCTTTTTTCCAAGAAAAAGTGGCCTATCCTGAGACCCAGATCTTTTATGAGTCTCCCCATCGAGTGAAGGCAACCTTAGAGAATATGTTGGCTGTCTATGGGGATCGTCCGGTTGTCCTGGTTCGTGAATTGACCAAGATCTACGAGGAATATACTCGTGGCAGTATTTCTGAGTTAGTCGCATTTCTTGAAGAAAATCCCCTCAAAGGGGAATGCCTCTTGATTGTCGAAGGAGCCAAGGAAGAAGAGCTAGATCTAGAAGAGGTCGACTTGATCCAAGAGATCGATACCTTGGTCCAAGAGGGCATGAAGAAAAATCAAGCAATTAAACAGGTCGCCAAACAATACGGCCTGCAAAAGAGTGAGCTCTATGCTCGTTACCATCAAGAGTAGGAAAGGTTGGAAGCAGGATGGAAATTAGAATGGCTTATCCCAACGAGATTAAGCGAATTATGGAAATCATCCAAGATGCCAAGGAAAGCCTGGCTCAAAGACAGGTCGACCAGTGGCAGGATGGCTATCCAGATGAAGAGATCATTTTTGAGGATATTCTAGAAAGTCGTGGCTATGTGGCAGTTGAAGATCAGGAAGTTGTCGCCTATGCAGCTGTCTACAAGGGAAATGAAGCGGCATATAATGAGATTTACGATGGCAAGTGGGAGCATGACAACTATATGTATGTCACTTTTCACCGCGTCGCTGTAGCTAAAGAAGCTGCTGGTAAAGGGGTGGCTCAGACCTTCCTTCAAGGTTTAATCGAAGGAGAAAAAGGGCCGGATTTCCGTTGCGATACGCACCCGGATAATCTGGTCATGCAACATTTGCTTGAAAAATTGGGCTACCATTATTGTGGAAAGGTCCCTATTGATGGAGTCCGTCTGGCTTATCAAAAGATCAAACGAAAAGCAGAAACTAGTCTATTCCAAGTGGTCTCAGAAGAGGACCGCTGGGACCAAAGAGCGGAAGCAGCCTACAATGACTCTCTATCTTAAACAATTTTATGAAAGCCCTATGGGGCTTCTTTCGATCGTTGTCAGTGAAGAAGGCCTTGTTGAGCTTGATTTTTATGATCCGAAAGAAGAGGCACCTGATCCCTATGGGGCGCTGGAACAGGTCCATCCCTACCATGAGAAGGTGAAGGAGTGGTTGGACCACTATTTTGCGGGAGATCCAATCACTATCAGTTTTCCACTAGCACCGCAAGGGACAGCCTTCCAAGAGCGGGTGTGGCAGTTATTGCAAGAGATCCCATATGGTGAGACCAAAACCTATGGCCAGCTTGCCCAGGATCTTTCTTGTGGTTCAGCCCAAGCCGTGGGACAGGCTGTTGGACGCAATCCCTTGACGATCTTAGTCCCTTGTCACCGTGTGATGGGAAAAGATGGACAACTGACGGGCTATGCGTCTGGACTTGATCGCAAACGCTGGCTCTTACACCATGAAGGAATTACCTGGAAGGAGAAATAAAAGCGATGTATACCTTTATTGAATACCCAAAATGTTCGACTTGTCGAAAGGCTAAATCAGAATTGGACGGTCTCCAATGTGAGTTTCAAAGCCAAAACATTGTCACAGAAACACCGACTAGCCAAGAATTGCAAGACTGGATGGCAGCATCTGGCCTACCGATCAAGTCTTTCTTCAATACTAGCGGAATGAAATACCGTGAACTCGGTTTGAAAGATAAGGTGGATCAACTGACAGTGAAAGAAGCGGCGGATCTCCTTGCTTCAGACGGTATGCTGATCAAGCGGCCTTTGCTTGTCAAAGACGGAAAAGTTGTTCAAGTGGGCTACCGGAAACCGTACGCAGACTTAGGTTTGTAAAAGAAAAGGGAGTTGGGTTTTCTTCAGATCTATAATAAAAGTATGTCAGAAGCTTTCCTTAGGTGAGTACGGACGTCAGCGAACTTCAAAGAAGTTCCATGACTTAGTTTTGAGCCTGAGGTCTCAAAACTCCCGAGTGCTAGAAACAATAATGTTTCTAGCACTTTTCTCACGGCGGAAAGTTTCGGTATATTCTTTATGAGATTCATAAGTTAGAACTTATTTTGATTTCTTGACAAAATCGCGTAACCTATCTTACTTATAATTTATTTATATATATTCTAAAGGGAGTTGGGCTCCCTTTTCATTTTTCAGTGAAGATGATATAATCATACGAGTGAATTCAATGAAAGAGAGTCAAGCATGAGTATTTTAGAAGTGAAAAATTTAAGCCACGGTTTTGGGGACCGTGCGATTTTTGAGGATGTGTCTTTCCGTTTGTTAAAGGGAGAGCATATCGGTCTTGTCGGGGCCAATGGTGAAGGGAAATCGACCTTCATGAGTATCGTGACAGGTAAAATGCAACCTGATGAAGGAAAGGTGGAGTGGTCTAAGTATGTGACGGCAGGTTACCTGGATCAGCATTCGGTCTTAGAAGAAGGACAAACAGTTCGCGATGTCTTACGGACCGCTTTTGATGAGTTGTTCACAGCTGAAGCTCGCATCAATGACCTCTATATGGCCATGGCGGAAGAGGGAGCCGATGTCGATGCTTTGATGGAAGAGGTTGGAGAACTCCAAGAGCGTTTAGAAAGTCGTGATTTTTATACCTTGGATGCCAAGATCGATGAAGTGGCGCGTGCTCTTGGGGTCATGGACTTTGGCATGGATACGGATGTGACCTCCTTGTCAGGTGGGCAACGGACCAAGGTCCTCTTGGCCAAACTCTTACTTGAGAAACCAGATATCCTTCTCTTGGACGAGCCAACCAACTACTTGGATGCAGAGCACATCGATTGGCTTAAGCGCTATTTGCAAAATTATGAAAATGCCTTTGTCCTCATTTCTCACGATATTCCTTTCTTGAATGATGTGATCAACATCGTCTACCATGTGGAAAATCAGCAGTTAACCCGCTATTCAGGAGATTACTACCAATTCCTTGAAGTCTATGAAATGAAGAAATCGCAATTGGAAGCGGCTTATGAGCGCCAGCAAAAAGAGATTGCTGATTTGAAAGATTTCGTAGCCCGTAATAAGGCGCGTGTGGCTACACGGAATATGGCCATGTCTCGTCAGAAGAAGCTGGACAAAATGGAACTCATTGAGTTGCAAAGTGAGAAACCAAAGCCATCCTTTGAATTTAAAAATGCCCGGACTCCTGGCCGCTTTATCTTCCAGGCCAAGGATCTTCAGATTGGCTATGATCGTCCTTTGACTAAATCTTTGAACCTAACCTTTGAACGCAATCAAAAGGTAGCCATCATCGGAGCTAACGGGATCGGGAAAACCACTCTCTTGAAGAGCTTGCTGGGAATCATTCCTCCGATCGCTGGAGAAGTAGAGCGGGGGGATTACCTAGAACTTGGTTACTTCGAGCAAGAGGTCGAAGGGGGCAATCGCCAGACACCGCTTGAAGCAGTCTGGAATGCCTTTCCGGCTCTCAACCAAGCAGAAGTTCGTGCCGCCCTTGCCCGTTGTGGTTTGACCACCAAACATATTGAGAGCCAAATTCAGGTGCTATCCGGTGGAGAGCAAGCCAAGGTACGCTTCTGTCTCTTGATGAACCGTGAAAACAATGTCTTGGTACTAGACGAGCCGACCAACCACTTGGATGTGGATGCCAAAGAAGAATTGAAACGGGCTCTGAAAGAGTACAAGGGATCGATTCTCATGGTTTGCCACGAGCCAGATTTCTATGAAGGCTGGATGGACCAAATCTGGGACTTTAATGAATTGACGTAAAGACAAAAAGAGAAACTTGTCTCGCTTTTTAGAATGAAGAAATTTTGTTGTTTACATAAGGCGGCACAACTAATTAAAAAAATCTAAATGATTCTATTTTTAAATTTAGTCAAGTAATGACCGAAACATTCCGCAGTGAGAAAAGTGCCTGAAACAGATTTGTTTCAGGCACACGGAATTATTGAGAGTAAAACAGTTTGGGGAACTGTTTTAGCCTGAGCTCTGAAATTAAGGAGCGAAGGGCTCAATACAAATTGAACACGGGCTGCGGATTGTGTCAAAAAGATAAGTTCTCCTAGAATCGAAAGATTCTGCGTCAAACTTCCTATTTTGATTTTATCCGCAGACGCCCTTTGTATCTTGATTTAGTCATGGAACTTCGCAGAAGTTCGCTGACGTCCGTACTCACCTAAGGAAAGTTTCTAAGAAAAATTTACATTTGATAGAAAAAGAGAACCGTTTGGTTCTCTTTTCATTATTTCTTGAAATTGTAGTCTTTTAAGATCTCGATTTTTTCAATCTTGATATCTGTTTTTGGTTTGTCCTTATCATTGGTTTCGGCAGAGGCGATTTTATCGACCACATCCATGCCATCGATCACTTGGCCAAAGACAGTGTAGTTACCACCATCGAGGGTTGGATTTCCACCATTTTTATAAGCATCGATGATCTTAGCTGGGAAGCGGTCAGTTGGGAGCTTGCTAGAAATATCTTCCTTATTTTGGTTAATATAGAATTGACTACCATTGGTATTTGGACCAGAATTGGCCATGGCAAGGGCTCCACGAAGGTTGTAAAGGTATGGAGAATACTCATTCTCAAAACCAGTACCTGAATCTTTGGATTTGTCTTTGCCCTTCCAGATGGATTCACCACCAGTACCATCTCCCTTAGGATCCCCAGTTTGGATCATAAAGTTGTTAATGACACGGTGGAAAAGTAAGCCATTGTAGTAGCCTTCTTTTGCGTGGGTCAAGAAGTTTTCAACTGCAAGTGGGGCATATTTAGGGAAGAGCTTGACAGTGATGTCGCCTTCAGTTGTTGTAATTTTAACTTCTGCTTCGTCTTCAGCCACTTCATTTGAGAGTTGTGGGAAGACGGCATTTTCATTGGTCATGGCATCGTTAAAATCTTTGCGCAGTTGTTCTAATTTCTTTTGTTCTTCTTCAATTTTCTTTTGATCTTTTTCACTAGAGCTAGAAGTTGCTGTCTGCTCTGTCTTTTCTTTGCTTGAGCTTGAAGAGTTAGCGTCTGTTTGATTGGTCGAACAAGCTGTTAAAGCCAAGCCGGAAAATAATAGTAGTGCGATTAGTTTTTTCATATTCTTCCTTTCCAACATAGTTGTCTCTCTCTATTGTACCTTAATTTTACGATACTTTCAAATCTTGATAAAATTTAAGGCCAAAACACTGTTTTGAAAATTTGCAGAAAACAGATGAAAGTATTTCTGAATTCCTGTATAATAGGATGACTACAGGAGAACGATCATCAAAAAATGAAATCATCACATTTTGCGAGAGCCCTTTGGTTTGGTATCCTAGGTGCTCTCTTTTTTGCATTTACTTTTATTTTTAATCGAAGCATGAACCTGGCAGGTGGTTCCTGGATGTGGAGTGCTAGTTTGCGTTACCTTTTTAGTTTGCCTATGATGGCTGTTTTAGTCTGGCAGAAAGGTGAGTTGAAGGGTGTCCTATCAGCAATTGCACGAGCTCCGTGGACTTGGTTGCTCTGGAGTACGGTCGGCTTTGGTCTCTTTTATGCGCCTTTATCGATGGCTTCTATCTATGGAGAATCATGGTTTGTGGCTGCGACCTGGCAGATTACGATTTTAGCTGGTCTCTTTCTGACCCCACTTTTTGGGCAAAAGATTCCAGGAAAACAGTTTGGAATGACTTTGCTGATTTTGTTAGGAATCGTATTGATTCAAATTCCATATTTTGGACGAGGTCTCGGAGAAGGTGTGGTGAGAGCTAGTATCTTAATTTTGATCGCTGCTTTTTCCTATCCATTGGGAAATCGCAAGATGCTAGTTCATTGTAAAGAAGAACAATTATCAACGACCCAACGGGCCTTTGGGATGACCTTAATGAGTGTTCCCTTTTGGTTGCTCTTAGCCGTCTTTGCAGGAGTAGATGCAGGCTTACCATCAGGTGGGCAAATGCTCCAATCCTTGATCGTAGCTGTATTTTCAGGAGTTATCGCGACCATGCTCTTCTTTGAAGCAACCAACTTGGTGAAACACAACCATCAGCAGTTAGCTGTTGTTGAAGCTACCCAGGCCGGCGAGGTCCTCTTCACCCTATTTGGAGGCTGTCTTTTTCTAGGAGATCAGATCCCAACCCCACTAGGATTTTTAGGGGTCTTCATTGTGATCATCGGTATAGTGGGAAATAGTCTGATGACTTCTTCAGACTAGATAGTGCTAGAAGAGTAGAACTTAAAAGATGATATTGCGGTTCAGTCTATCAATGCTAACGCCCACAAGGGTGTTTTCTTTTTGGATTTAATCACTAATTAAGAAGAAAGTTGCGTAGAGATGGAAAATTCGGTATGATGGGAGATAAGTTGATTTGGTGGGATATGAACGAATTCCCTCAAAAATCGTATCATGAATGGGGAGCCACAGATGAACATTAAGAGAGGTATAAAATGGAAAGAAATAAGAGTTTGATTTATATGATGCGTTTTGCTGGTAAAGAGTATTACCTAGATAAGATAAGAATGAGACTTTATGTGAACCATCAAAAAAAGTCTGTCCGATTTGATCGATGGACTTTTGGTCTAGGAGCTATCATTGGCTTTTTCATTCTAGTTCCCCATTGGGTCCATTCCATTTCTGTAGTTTACAAAACTATCTTGCTTGGATTGGGCTGGTTGTTGGTTGCTACACTGATCAGACGTATGATGACCATGGAGCAAGATCCAAATTTTGAAGAGTTTCATATTGAGACGCTGGACAAGCGAGCGGAGTTTCTTTTAAGAATGAAATCAAAGCTATATCGTAAACTGTGGATTGGACTGGCCTTTCTGTATGCCAGCATCTTTCATGCAGTTCATTACATCATGGCCAATCTTCCAGGAAGCTATGGTATGAGTCTGATGATGTTCTATGGAGTCTATCTCTGCTTAGGTCAATCCCATATTCTATCTCAGATGAAGATCTTTAAAGAGCTAACAAAACAATTGCGTAGATAAGGACCAGATTTGTACTTAAGATGTGCTGACTTCATATGAATTAAAGAGTGGGAAAGATTTAGTTTTACTTGTTAAAGGGGAGAAGGTTGACACTTTATCAATCAGCAAGAATCAAGGATGATGAACCAGATATGAATAAAAGCATAATCTTTCAAGAAGCGAAAATTTAATTGTTCTAATGAATTAGAAGCCGTTTCAAATAAATATTTCTGATTCTAAGGTTGCTAAATTATATCCTGAAGTAGAAAAGATATAAACTATTTAAATCAAATTTGTTTCCGTCCAAACAATACAATGAACGCAAATGGTGTGATAAAATCACTCATTAGTTTGCGCTGAAAGGTCAAGAAAATATGGAACTTTATGTTACAGACGAAACAAGAGGGGATAAAACACAAATTTATTCTTATGATGAGTTTGTAGCGTGGATAAAGTTCCATCGGAAGAATGAATCATCAGCTAAACAAAGTCAATTTTTTATAGATCAATCAGATACTGGGGAATGGGCAGAGCTTCCTCACGATAGTCTTTATTTTCTTGCTCGTCATTCGGTTTTAAAGACGTTCGTAGACTTACCATAAGCGTTTTTCAAACAGCTAGGGATGTTTATCTTTTGGAAATCATTCTGGGTCTATTTGCTTCATAAAAATTTTCCCGATCTTCGCTTACAATACCTACCGATCAAAATGGGGCTAGGACTGGTTTCTAGCTTTATTTTTTTCAGTTTTATTCTGTACATGTTTGGAAATGATTTTACTAGAGAACTGGCTTAGAAATGTGATATAATAAAGGTTATGGCAAACAATAATCAATCAAAAAAAACACGGTCGACGAGACGACTGTCCAAAGCAGAATTAGAAAGAAAAAAAGCAATTCACCGCATGATTGTGACCATTCTGATTAGTCTGGTTTTAGTCTTTGCGGCCTTGAAATTGGGAGCAGTAGGGGTCTTGGCCTACAACTTAATCCGACTGTTTGTTGGGAGTTTGGCCTATTTGGCTATTTTAGCGACCTTTTTCTACCTCTATGCCTTTAAATGGCTGGACAAACACGAAGGGGTTATTTCAGGATTCCTAAGCTTCTTTGCTGGGGTGCTCTTGATGTTTCAGGCCTTCTTTGTATCCTCCCTTCATTTAGACAATAATGGAATCAAGGTCACCTTTTCAAGAATCATGGCAGACTTGATTCATCTGCGAGTGGAGAGTTTTGCCGGTGGTGGTATGATCGGTGCCCTTCTTTATGCTCCGATTTCCTTCCTGTTTTCAAATATTGGCTCTTATTTTATTGGCCTTCTCTTTATCGGATTGGGGATCCTCTTGATGAGTCCTTACTCCATCTATGATTTGTTTGAAAAGGGATCGGAAGCCTTCCACGCTTCTATGGAAAAACGCAAAGAACGTCGCGAGCAGAAGTTCCTTGAAAAGGAAGCGAGAGTTGCTGAGGAAGCTGCGGCAGCTGAAAGAGAGCAAGAAGAAGCAAGTGCGGTTCTTCCAACTCCGCTTTCAATGGAAGGGCATCCTGTAGATCCTGAAACAGGAGAAGTGTTGGCGGAGGAGCCGTTCACAGAGCACTTCCCAGAAGCCGAAATTGTCGCACCAACACCACCAGAGATCTACCTGCCAGATGAAGAGTGGCCTGAAGAGCCTGAAGCATACGAAGAGCTTCCAGTAGCCGAAGAATTCGAGGACGATGGGGAAGAGGTTCAAGTGGATTTCACACCGAAGGAACTCCTCCAGTACAAGCTTCCAACCATTGATCTCTTCGCGCCTGACAAGCCGAAAAATCAATCCAAAGAGAAAAACATCGTTCGCCAGAACATCCGCATTTTGGAAGAAACCTTTGCAAGCTTCAATATCAAGGCGACAGTGGAGCGGGCGGAAATCGGTCCTTCTGTTACCAAATATGAAGTCAAGCCAGCTGTCGGTGTGCGGGTCAATCGCATCTCCAATCTAGCAGATGATTTGGCCTTGGCCCTAGCAGCAAAGGATGTGCGGATTGAAGCGCCGATTCCAGGGAAATCTCTGGTAGGGATTGAAGTGCCCAACTCAGAGATTGCAACGGTTTCCTTCCGTGAATTGTGGGAGCAGTCTAAAACAGATCCGGCTAAACTCCTTGAAATTCCTCTTGGAAAGGCCGTAGATGGTTCAGCTCGAACCTTTGATTTGGCTCGGATGCCCCACCTCTTGGTAGCGGGGTCTACCGGATCTGGTAAGTCAGTAGCGGTCAATGGCATTATTTCGAGTATCTTGATGAAGGCCCGTCCGGACGAAGTCAAGTTTATGATGGTCGATCCAAAGATGGTGGAGCTTTCTGTCTACAATGATATTCCTCACCTCTTGATTCCAGTGGTGACCAACCCACGTAAGGCCAGTCGGGCCCTGCAAAAGGTTGTCGATGAGATGGAAAATCGCTACGAGCTCTTCTCGAAAGTAGGCGCTCGCAATATTGCTGGCTTTAATGCCAAGGTGGCTGAGTACAATGCCCAGTCTGAGATGAAGCAAGTGCCCCTCCCTTTGATCGTGGTCATTGTCGATGAGTTAGCAGACTTGATGATGGTCGCAAGTAAAGAAGTGGAAGATGCCATTATTCGCCTTGGACAGAAGGCGCGTGCGGCGGGGATCCACATGATCTTGGCGACCCAACGGCCATCGGTTGACGTTATCTCAGGTTTGATCAAGGCCAATGTGCCTTCCCGTGTCGCTTTTGCGGTATCATCTGGGACCGACTCACGGACCATCTTGGATGAAAATGGAGCTGAGAAATTACTCGGTCGCGGAGACATGCTCTTTAAACCGATTGATGAAAATCATCCAATCCGTCTACAAGGATCCTTTATCTCAGATGACGATGTGGAGCGGATTGTCAACTTTGTCAAAGAGCAGGCAGAAGCCGATTATGATGATGCCTTTGATCCAGGAGATGTATCGGAGTCAGACTTTGATGGAGGTATGGGTGGCTCAGATGAAGGCGATCCTCTCTTTGAAGAGGCCAAAGCGCTCGTCATCGAGACCCAAAAAGCCAGTGCTTCGATGATCCAGCGTCGCTTATCGGTTGGTTTTAACCGGGCGACTCGCCTCATGGAAGAGTTGGAAGCAGCGGGTGTGATTGGACCAGCTGAAGGGACCAAGCCTCGAAAAGTATTGCAACAATAAGTTTAGGGGGAAGAGGGCACTTGCCCCACTCCCTTTTCTTTTTATAGAAAATAGAAAGTAGGACCAGATGAAGTTAGACACGATTCATCATATTGCCATCATTGGACGGGATCGCGATGCTATGTTGCATTTTTATGTGGACCAGTTGGGCTTTGCGATTGTCAGTGAGTATGACCGTCCCGAACGCGGAGATATCTTGATCAATCTCCGTCAGGGCCAGCTGACTTTAGAACTCTTTATCAAATCGACGGCCCCAGAACGTCCGAAGTTCCCCTTGCCTGAGCATGCGGGACTGCGTCATCTGGCCTTTAAAGTGGACGATGTAGAGAAGTATCTAGCTAAATTTGATCAGCTAGGTATTGAGAATACAGGCCTTCGCCATGATGACTTTGATGGTAAGAAGATGGCATTTTTCTTTGATCCAGAAGGATTGCCCTTGGAAATACATGAGTGAGGAAAGAAATGAATAGATTAGAAGGACTCAGTCAGGAAGAAGTAGCGAAAAAGATCCACGAGGGCAAGCAAAATAAGGTCACGATCAAGACAGAAAAAAGTGTAGGGCAGATCATTCGAGACAATGTCTTTACCTACTTTAATCTGATTTTCTTGGTCTTAGCGGTCCTGCTTGTAGCAGTGAAGTCTTGGAACAATCTCTTGTTTGTCCCGGTCGTCGTAGTCAACTCCTTGGTAGGAATTGTGCAGGAAGTCCGCTCTCGACGGATCTTGCGTCAGATGCAATTTCTGCATATGAGTGAGGCGATCGTTCTTCGTGAAGGAAAAGAAGTCGCTCTACCTATCGATCAGCTGGTGGAGGGCGATCTAGTTCGCTTTCAAGCTGGAGACCAGATCTATGCGGATGGGGTCTTGCTGGAGGGCGATCTAAAAGTCGATGAGTCGCAATTGACAGGTGAAGCTGATGAGGTCAAAAAAGGAGCACAAGACGCGCTCATGTCAGGTAGTTTTGTGATCGCTGGTCAAGGACTAGCGCGATTGGAAAAAGTTGGGAACGACTCCTACATCAACCAATTGAGCCTGGAAGCCAAGCAGGTCAAGTCTCATGAGGAGTCTGACATGGTCCATGCGGTCAACCAAATCGTGGGGATCATTGGTCTCCTTATCATTCCGCTAGGTTCCCTCCTTTTTCTTCGCAGCTATATCAGCCTAGGCGATAGTCTCAAGCTTAGTGTGACTTCAACAGTCGGAGCCTTGATCGGGATGATCCCAGAAGGCTTGTATCTCTTGATGACCTTGGCACTGGCTCTAGGCGCTGTCAGATTAGCCAAGGAAAAGGTCCTGCTCAATAGCATGAAGGGGATTGAGACCTTATCGCGCGTGGATGTCCTTTGTGTCGATAAGACAGGGACTATTACAGAGCCGGGTATGGAAGTAACAGAGATTCGTCCAGTTAAAGACACTCAAGACTTGGAAGCTCTAGCTCAGTATGTAGAGGCTAGTATGGATCAAAACGATACCATGGATGCCATCCAAAAATTTCATAAGACACCAGTCAGCCAGCCTTGGAAGGCTCTCGACATTCAGCCCTTTACGTCTAAGAAAAAGTATGGGGCGATTGCCTTTGAATCTGGGATCTATGTATTGGGGGCACCAGAATTTGTTTTACGAGAGGGCTTCTCTGAGGTTGAAGAGGAGATAATTCCTGCTACTCAGGCAGGGAATCGGGTCTTGGCCTTTGGGAAATATCGGGGAGATCACCTGGGAGAGACTTTAGAGGCTCCTGTAGACTTGGTGGCCTGGATCATTCTCTCCAATCCTTTGAGAAAAAATGCCAAGGAAACCTTCGCCTACTTTAAAGAACAAGGAGTGACTATTAAGGTCATTTCGGGGGACAACCCAGCTACGGTCTCAGCTATAGCACAAAAAGCAGGCATTGAAGGAGCAGAGGGGTTAATCGATGCCAGAACCTTACTGACGGAAGAAGACTTGCACCAAGCGGCGAGCCAATATACGGTCTTTGGTCGGGTGACACCAGAGCAAAAGAAAAGCCTTATAGAAGGCTTGCAGGCAAAGGGGCATAAAGTCGCCATGACTGGAGATGGAGTAAACGATATTCTGGCTCTCAAAACAGCGGATTGTAGTATTGCAATGGAATCTGGAAATGATGCAACCAAAAAGATGGCGCAAGTGGTCTTGCTAGATTCTGACTTTGGGAAGATGCCGTCCATCGTGGCAGAAGGTCGGCGGGTGGTCAATAATATTCAACGATCAGCCAGTCTCTTTTTGATCAAGAATATCTTTTCTATTTTGTTGGCTATCTCAGTGACGCTCTTAGCCTTTACCTATCCCATCATGCCGTCGCAGATGTCTTTGATCAGTGGTTTTACGATTGGGATTCCAGGATTCTTTCTAGCGCTTGAGCCCAATAGCGAGCGCATCAAAGGGCGTTTTATCGAAACGGTCTTTAAAAATGCACTACCTGCTGCCTTGACGGATTTTATACTGATTTTTAGTCTGGTCTTGCTGTCTTCTACATTTGGCATGAGGTCGGAAGAGCTCTCAAGTGCAGCTATCTGCTTGATGGCCTTCGTTGGCTTTACCATCATCTACCAAGAATCCCAGCCTCTCAATCACTACAAGAGACTGGTTCTTCTAGGAAATATCCTAGCTTTTCTGGTATCAAGTAGTATCCTAGGGAAATTCTTTAACATGAGCCCCTTGAGGCTTCAAACGCTGGTTATCTGCGCTATCATGGCAGTTCTTGCTCTCTTCTTGATTCAAGTATTCAAGAAACTAGTGGGCTGGTTCTTTCATCGGAAGAAATAAAAGAAAAGGCAACTCCAAAGATAGAGTTGTCTTTTTCAGTATTAGATAAACAAACTAACGGTTAAGATCAGATAGAGCAAGAAGGTGACCAGAAATCCAGCGCGCCAGAAGTATTTGATAAATTTAGGATAATAAAAACTCTTTTTCTTTTTTAAGAAATAAATCGTTAGCCCCAAGGCCAAAAGCGAAAGGCTCAAGGCTAGCAGTGGTAAGAGGCTGTGGTAAAAGGCACTGTCTGAGATCAGGTAGTACTCCAATGCAAATAAAGGAAAGGCAATATCGGTGGATCGCCATCCTCTTTTTTGGAGTTTAAAGAGGTGAACAATGATGCCGCTCAGAATCAGCGTTAAAAAAATAAATAATACAGAAGCAACTTTGATTAACATAGCTTCATTCTATCATAAAACGAAAAAAAAGTTTACTATATTTTAATTTTTTCTTGCAAAAAAAGAGAAATCGTGTATAATAGAAAGGTATGCACAAAGCATACTTGTGGGAGGTAAAAATCTGTAATTACCGCCAAAACCACAAAGGAGGATTTAAGAAATGGCTAAAAAAGTCGAAAAACTTGTAAAATTGCAAATCCCTGCTGGTAAAGCTACTCCAGCTCCACCGGTTGGTCCAGCGCTTGGTCAAGCAGGTATCAACATCATGGGATTCACTAAAGAGTTTAACGCTCGTACAGCTGATCAAGCTGGTATGATCATCCCAGTTGTTATCACTGTTTATGAAGATAAATCATTCGATTTCGTTACAAAAACACCACCAGCTGCTGTTCTTTTGAAAAAAGCTGCAGGTGTTGAAAAAGGTTCAGGTACACCGAACAAAACGAAAGTTGCAACTGTAACTCGTGCACAAGTACAACAAATCGCTGAAACTAAGATGCCAGATTTGAACGCTGCAAACATTGAGTCTGCAATGCGTATGATCGAAGGTACTGCTCGTTCTATGGGATTCACTGTTACTGACTAATTGTAACAATCCTATTTGCCCGCAATACACTTGATCAAATGACGAGTGACGTGGGAGATGAAAATCGATATGACCACATTACAAGGAGAAAGATAAAATGGCTAAAAAAAGCAAACAACTTCGTGCTGCTCTTGAAAAAATCGACAGCACAAAAGTCTACAGCGTAGAAGAAGCTGTAGCTCTTGCAAAAGAAACTAACTTTGCAAAATTTGACGCAACTGTAGAAGTTGCTTACAACTTGAACATCGACGTGAAAAAAGCTGACCAACAAATCCGTGGTGCAATGGTATTGCCAAACGGAACTGGTAAAACAGCTCGCGTACTTGTATTTGCACGTGGTGCAAAAGCTGAAGAAGCAAAAGCTGCTGGTGCAGACTTCGTAGGTGAAGATGACCTTGTTGCGAAAATCAACGATGGTTGGTTGGACTTCGACGTTGTTATCGCTACACCTGACATGATGGCTCTTGTTGGACGTCTTGGACGTGTCCTTGGACCACGTAACTTGATGCCAAACCCTAAAACTGGTACAGTAACAATGGATGTTGCGAAAGCAGTTGAAGAGTCTAAAGGTGGTAAAATCACTTACCGTGCTGATAAAGCAGGTATCGTTCAAGCGATCATCGGTAAAGTTTCATTCGATGATACTAAATTGGTTGAAAACTTTAAAGCTTTCAACGACACAATCCAAAAAGCAAAACCAGCTACAGCTAAAGGTACTTACGTAACTAGCTTGACTTTGACTACAACTCAAGGTCCTGGTATCAAAGTGGATGTTAACTCACTTTAATTGAAATAAAAAGCTGCCTTCGGGTAGCTTTTTTTGTACTCCATTTTTATTTGCTACAGTTGGTAAAACTAATCGGATGGAAAAAAGAAAATTTTGATAGATATGACTATATAAAAAACGTAATTTATGGTAAAATAATACAGATTAAAAAAGGAGAGAGAAAATGGTAGAACCTAAGTATAAACGTATCTTAATCAAGCTATCTGGTGAGGCTCTTGCCGGCGAACGTGGTGTCGGAATCGATATCAAAACTGTCCAAAATATGGCCCAAGAAATCAAGGAAGTTCATGAACTTGGAATTGAAATTGCCTTGGTGATCGGAGGGGGAAACCTTTGGCGTGGAGAACCTGCTGCTGAAGCAGGAATGGATCGTGTCCAAGCAGACTACACAGGGATGCTCGGTACTGTCATGAATGCTCTTGTGATGGCTGATTCGCTTCAACAAGTTGGCGTGGATACCCGTGTTCAAACAGCGATTGCCATGCAACAAGTTGCAGAACCATATATCCGTGGTCGTGCCCTTCGTCACCTTGAAAAAGATCGGATCGTGATCTTTGGTGCAGGGATCGGTTCTCCTTACTTCTCAACAGATACAACCGCAGCCCTTCGTGCAGCTGAGATTGAAGCAGATGCCATTCTCATGGCTAAAAATGGGGTCGATGGTGTTTACAATGCCGATCCGAAAAAAGATGCTTCAGCTGTGAAATTTGAGGAATTGACTCACCGTGATGTCATCAACAAAGGTCTTCGCATCATGGACTCAACAGCCTCCACTCTCTCCATGGACAACGATATTGACTTGGTTGTCTTTAATATGAATGAACCAGGCAATATCAAACGGGTTGTCTTTGGTGAAAATATCGGTACAACTGTATCAAATAACGTAGAAAAATAATAGAAAATAGAGGAAGATTATGGCAAACCCAATCGTAGAAAAAGCAAAAGAAAGAATGACTCAGTCTCATCAAAGTTTGGGACGTGAATTTGGTAGCATCCGTGCTGGACGTGCAAATGCAAGTCTTTTGGATCGTATTTTTGTAGAATACTACGGAGTAGAAACTCCATTGAACCAATTGGCATCTATCACGATTCCAGAAGCGCGTGTCTTGTTGATCACTCCATTTGATAAATCATCTTTGAAAGACATTGAGCACAGCATCAATGCATCTGACCTTGGCATCACTCCAGCCAACGATGGATCTGTCATCCGCTTGGTCATCCCAGCATTGACAGAAGAAACTCGTCGTGACTTGGCAAAAGAAGTGAAAAAAGTGGGTGAAAATGCTAAAGTAGCGATCCGTAACATCCGTCGTGATGCTATGGATGAAGCGAAGAAACAAGAAAAAGCAAAAGAAATCACAGAAGATGAATTGAAAGGTCTTGAAAAAGAGATCCAAAAAGTTACGGATGATGCTGTTAAGCATGTAGATGAAATGACAGCTCACAAAGAAAAAGAATTGATGGAAGTTTAATCCATCCCAACCATTACAGGAAAGAAAGACTCAGTTGGCACTGCTGGCTGAGTTTTATTTCCATTATTCTTGTGAAGAGGCAAGAGGAAAGAAGGAAACATGAATACGAATCTAGCAAGCTACATCATGGGAATGGTCATTGATGAAAATGATCACTTCTATTTTGTTCAAAAAGATGGCCAGACCTACGCGCTTGATAAAGCAGAAGGCCCACACCAAGTCGGAGAAAGTGTCAAGGGCTTTGCCTATACAGATATGAAGCAAAAGCTCCGACTCACGACAATTGAAGTCACAGCAACTCAAGAAAACTTTGGCTGGGGAACAGTTACGGAAGTGCGCAAGGATTTAGGAGTCTTCGTGGATACAGGACTTCCAGATAAGCAGATTGTTGTCTCACTAGATATCCTACCGGAGATCAAAGATCTATGGCCTAAAAAGGGCGATCGTCTCTATATTCGCTTAGAAGTCGATAAGAAAGATCGGATTTGGGGGATCTTAGCCTACCAGGAAGATTTCCAGCGTTTGGCTCGTCCAGCCTATAACAATATGCAAAACCAAAACTGGCCAGCCATTGTCTACCGCTTGAAATTGTCTGGAACCTTTGTTTACCTTCCAGAGAACAATATGCTGGGCTTTATCCACCCAAGTGAGCGCTATGCAGAACCACGTTTGGGAGAGGTCTTAAATACCCGGGTCATTGGATTTCGTGAGGTGGACCGGACCTTGAACCTATCTTTGAAGCCACGCTCCTTTGAGATGTTGGAAAACGATGCCCAAATGATTTTGTCCTATTTGGAAGCCAATGGAGGCTTTATGACCTTGAATGATAAGTCATCTCCAGAAGAAATCAAGGCAACTTTTGGGATTTCAAAAGGCCAGTTCAAAAAGGCCTTGGGTGGCTTGATGAAGGCCAAAAAAATCAAGCAAGACCAGTTTGGAACAGAGTTAATCTAAGAGGAGGCTTATGCGAAAATCGTTTTATACTTGGCTGATGACGGAGCGCAATCCTAAAAGCAATGCTCCTAAGGCCATTCTAGCAGATCTTGCTTTTCACGAGTCTGCTTTTCCCAAGCATACAGATGACTTCGACGAGGTCAGTCGCTATCTAGAAGAGCATGCCAGCTTTTCCTTTAATCTTGGCGATTTTGATGCGATTTGGGAAGAATACCAAGCCCACTAGAGAAGGATAGGTCGAGGATGGTTTTTTCTCGGCCTCTTTGTTATAATAATAGAAAAACACAGGTAGAGAGGTTCTTTATTTGCAAGAACATTCAGTTGAAATTACATTAACGCATCCAGACGATCTCTTTCATTTGTTTGGATCTAACGAACGCCATCTCCGTTTGATGGAGCAAGAATTTGGGGTAACTATTCATGCCCGGACAGAAATCGTCCAAATCATTGGAGAAGAAGAAAGCTGCGAGCAGGTTCGTCAAGTCATGCAGGCTCTTTTGGTCCTCGTTAATCGTGGCATGACCATTGGGACGCCGGATGTGGTGACCGCCATTACCATGGTGAGAAATGGTGAATTGGATAAGTTCATCGCTCTCTATGAAGAAGAGATTATCAAGGATAGTTACGGCAAGCCCATTCGAGTTAAAACGCTTGGTCAAAAGATCTATGTCGATAGTGTCAAGAACCATGATGTCACTTTTGGGATTGGACCAGCGGGGACTGGGAAAACATTCCTAGCGGTGACCTTGGCCGTGACTGCCCTCAAGCGTGGTCAAGTCAAACGGATCATTTTGACGCGTCCTGCTGTAGAAGCTGGAGAGAGCCTTGGTTTCCTACCAGGAGATCTCAAAGAAAAAGTGGACCCTTATCTACGACCGGTCTATGATGCTCTTTACCAGATTTTAGGGAAAGACCAAACCACTCGGATGATGGAGCGGGAGATTATCGAGATTGCGCCTTTGGCTTATATGCGGGGGCGGACCTTGGACGATGCCTTTGTCATCCTCGATGAAGCGCAAAATACCACCATCATGCAGATGAAGATGTTTTTGACCCGTCTTGGTTTTAATTCCAAGATGATTGTCAATGGGGATACTAGCCAGATCGATCTTCCTCGAAATGTCAAATCCGGCTTGATTGATGCCCAGGAGAAATTGAAAAATATTTCTCAGATCGACTTTGTGCATTTCTCTGCCAAGGATGTTGTTCGCCATCCTGTAGTAGCAGAAATTATCCGGGCCTACGAGCCAATCCCAAATCCAGTGCTCAAAGAAAAACCGGATGTGGAAGAAGAAGCATAAAAGAAAAGGCAAAGATCATCAGATCTTTGCCTTTTTTATGTTAGAAATTAAACCAATTCATCAATTGGTGTGAAGTCACGCTCTAAACCAGTAGCAACGGGTTGGCTAGTGATGTGACCTTGGTAAGTGGTGACCCCTTGGCACAGGCCTTCGTCTAGGGCGATGGCCTTGTGGAAGCCATTGTCAGCTAGGGATTCGACATAAGGAAGGGTCACATTGGTAAGGGCGATAGTAGAGGTACGAGCGACAGCCCCTGGGATATTGGCAACGGCATAGTGGAGCACACCATGTTTTTCGTAAACTGGCTCGGTATGCGTTGTGACACGGTCTGCTGTTTCAATAACCCCACCTTGGTCAACGGCCACATCGACGATGACTGAACCGGGACGCATTTGTTTAACCATATCGTCTGTCACTAATTTAGGAGCTTTAGCACCAGGAATCAAGACAGCACCGATGACAACATCGGCATCACGGACGCTGGCCTCAATGTTAAATGGATTGGACATAAGGGTTTGGATTTGGTGACCAAAGACATCTTCCAGAACAGCCAAACGTTTAGCACTGATATCTAAGATGGTCACTTGGGCACCAAGTCCAAGGGCGATACGAGCCGCGTGGGTTCCAACGACCCCGCCTCCGATGATGGTGACTTTTCCTTTGGGAACACCTGGTACCCCACCTAGGAGGACTCCTGATCCACCTTCTTGTTTGGTCAGGAAGTGAGCACCGATTTGCACGGCCATCCGTCCAGCAACCTCACTCATTGGCACCAAGAGTGGCAATTGTCCATCAAGGTCACGCACCGTTTCGTAGGCCACACCTGTTGTTTTAGCTGAGACCATAGCGCCCGCTAATTCTGGTGCAGCAGCCATATGCAAGTAGGTAAAGAGCAAGAGGTCTTCGCGAAGGAAGCCATATTCTTCAGCGAGGGGTTCTTTGACTTTGACCACCATCTCAGCGGCCCAAGCTTCTGCAGCAGTCGCAACGATGGTTGCCCCTTGCTTCGTGTAATCTTCATCCGCAAAGCCAGAACCAAGCCCAGCATTTGTTTCCACTAAAACTTGATGTCCTTTCTTGACCAAGCTTTGTACGCCTGCGGGAGTCAAACCGACCCGATTTTCGTTGTTTTTAATTTCTTTAGGAATTCCAATGAGCATTCTTGCCTCCTTGCTCAGATTTAGGTGTAAAAAGGCCATTGTTGTGAGATTGCTCTCTTGACTCAATGACCTTTTTACTCCTTATCCGATTGTTTTGATTGATATTATTGTATAGAAAAGTAGAATAAAAAGCAAGAAAAATTTGAGCTTGCCTTCCTTTAGGTTATTTGCTAAACTAATCCCTAAAGAAGGAGTGTCAAATGGAAAATTTATATGTGAAGTTAGTGGCTTATCGTGAAGTGGAGACAGAGCGTTTGCACTTGCGTCCGGTCACTCTTGAAGATGCACCGGCTATGTTTGAGTACGCTTCTGATGAGACAGTTACACGCTATACGTTTCCAACCAATCAAAGTCTAGAAGAGACGCGTAATAATATTGCCCTCTTTTACCTAGCGAGCCCACTTGGAAAATGGGGGATCGAGCTCAAAGAAAATGGAAAATTTATCGGGACGATTGATTTACTGGATTTGGATCTTTGTCTGAAGAAGGGGAGTATCGGCTATGTTCTGAATAAAGACTATTGGAACCAAGGTCTTGCGACAGAGGCTACCAAGGCAGTCATTGACTTGGCTTTTGAACAGTTAGGGATGAACAAGCTCATTGCTGTTCATGATCAGGACAACCCAGCTTCTGGACGGGTGATGGCCAAATCAGGGATGAAATATTCTCACGAGGAGCCCTACGCGATGCTAGACCTGCATGAAGAAGGGAGAATGGTGACAAGAGTCCACTATGTCCTCACTAAGGAAGAATATTTGTCAGAAAAATGAGTCAGGATATTGACAAAAGGCCTATCTCCATGATATAGTAGATAGGTACTGCTGGTTTAGCTCAGTCGGTAGAGCGCATCCATGGTAAGGATGAGGTCGCCGGTTCAATCCCGGCAACTAGCATAGAAGAAGAGGGAAGCTTAGAGAGGATCTAGGCTTCTTTTTTTGCGAGTCCATCTTAAAAATTTTGCTTTTTTCAACAATTTTCAAAAAAGCGTTGACAAGCACAAAAATACGTGGTAAAGTTAGAACAACAAAGAGAAAGGAGAAAACCATCATGAACAAAGTAGCATTCTTGATGACACAATTGAATACACAACTTCTCCAATCTCAGTTGAGTTCGATGTAAACCATAAATGGAACCCAAGATGGAGGAGTCTGTCTTGGGTTTTTTGTATGCATTTTTACCTGCCTTAACTGAATTGGTGAGAGGCATCAGAAGGCCCAAGTGTGGACTGAGCACGTACTCAGCTCCTTGCTTGGGTTTTTTCTGTGCCGTTTTGAAAAGGAGAATATATGATCAGAGCTATTTGGGAGTATATCAGGGAACGCAAGTGGCGATATGTGAAGATCGCTATGGTCCTGATTCTTTATGATTACACCTTATTGATCCCGACGCAAGTTATCCAGCGTTTAGTGGATCATTTGAGTCAGCAGACGCTGACGCAATCCAACTTTGTATGGGATATGGTCCTCTTGGTAGGGTCAGCCATCCTTAATTACCTGACAGCTTTTTATTGGCAGTTGCGACTCTTTCAGTCGTCAGTCCATTTCAAGGCAACCCTTCAGGGACAAGCGTTTCGTAAGCTAGTAGCTATGCGGCGTCCCTTTTTTGAGAAATTCCGTTCAGGGGATCTCTTGACGCGGTTCACGACAGATGTGGATGGAATGGCCGATATGGCTGGTTACGGGATGATGGTGCTCCTGTTTGGCGGTGGCTTGTTTGCCTTTATTATTCCGACCATGTTTTTCATTTCTTGGCAATTAACCTTGATTTCCTTTATTCCCATGATCTTCCTCGTCGTCTCTACCTATTTTTTGAGTAGAAAGCAGGAGGAGTATGTTGAGCAAAACCGGGAAGCGGTCGCTCAGTTGAACGATGAAGTCTTGGAGTCCATCGAAGGAATTCGGGTCATGCGGGCCTATAGTAGACGGGACCAGCAGGTCAAACAGTTTCAGAAGAAAACAGCCAGTCTATCCAAAACAGGGGATAAAATTGCCTCTATCCAGTATTCTTTTGGACCTTTAGCCCTGTTGTTTATTGGATTCTCGACGGTCTTGCTCCTACTATTTGGAGGCCAGTCCCTGGCAAGCGGGCAGTTGAGCCTTGGCAAGTTATTGGCTTTACAGCTGTATTTGGTCTTTTTAATTGAGCCTATGTGGATGATGGCGGACTTGATCTTGGTCTACCAGACAGGGCAAATGTCCTATAAAAAATTAAAAGAAGTGATTGATGAAACGGATGATCTGGAGCCAGATGGTTCTCATTACCTAGAGCAGATTGATTTGGTGCAGTTTAAGGACTATTCTTTCAGCTATCCTGGTGCTGAGCGAAAGAGCCTATCAGGCATTGATTGGACTATCCAGAAAGGACAAACGGTTGGAATTGTTGGTCGTACCGGTGCAGGAAAGACTACCCTGGTTCGACAATTCTTGCGGCAGTACCCAGTTGGTGAGGGAGAATTCTTGGTCAACCAGCAACCGATCGTGGACTACAACCGACACTCCATCGAAGAAAAAATTGGCTATGTTTCCCAAGAACATATTTTATTTTCCAAGTCTATCCGTGAAAATATAGCGCTTGGTAAAAAAGGAGCCAGCCAAGAGGACTTGGTGGAAGCAGTAGCCCAAGCTGCTTTTGTGGATGATCTTGAGCGGATGTCTCAGGGAATGGACACCCTGATCGGTGAGAAAGGGGTCTCTGTATCAGGAGGTCAAAAACAACGGATCTCTTTGGCGCGTGCCTTCTTAAGAGATGCTGAGCTCTTGCTGTTAGATGATTCCCTTTCGGCGGTGGATGCGAAGACTGAACAGGCTATTATTGACACGATTCAAAAAGAACGAAAAGACAAGACGACCATCATTGTTTCCCATCGCTTGTCTGCTGTTCATCAGGCGGATTGGATCATTGTCTTGGATCAAGGGCGTATTGTAGAAGAAGGCAGGGCTAGTGATTTATTAGCTCAAGAGGGCTGGTATTATGAACAATACCAACGGCAACAAAAACAGGAAGGAGAATAAGATGAAAGTTTTGAAACGATTATTATCGAGGATCACGCTTTATCCAACTGTCTTTCTTGCTGGCTTTATTTACCTCTTGCTAGCTACCATTTTTTCTGAATTGTCACCCTTTCTTCTCCAAAAGATGATCGATGGGCCTTTGACTGCACTGACCCACGGTGGCGGGCGAGGGGACTTGCTTCAGATGGGAGGCTTTTATCTCTTGGTCTTGAGCCTGGGGCAGCTGATTAGCTACATGGGCAATCGGATCTTGCTACATGGAAGTAATCAAGTAACCGCTAGTCTGAGAGACCAAGCCTTTCAAGTCATGCAAGGGCTGCCTATTTCTTATTTTGATGATAAGCCAGCTGGGAAGATCGCGACAAGAATTGTCAATGATACGGAGACCTTGCGGACCCAGTTTTATAACTCTTGTATGATTTTAGTCATCTACTTGGTGCGTTTCCTCTTTATCCTAGGGATTCTCTTTTACCTGAGTCCTATGATGGGCCTTCTCTTGTGTTTGGTCTTTCCAATTTTCTATGGGATCCAGTATCTCTACAAGGTCATGACGGACCAGCCTATGAAGGATTTCTTTGATGCGCGAAGCGAGGTCAATACCCAGGTCAATGAACTCTTGCACGGTGCCAGTATGATTCAACTCTATCATCAAGAGCCTGGTGTGGTGGATGAGTTTGAAGCCACTACCCAGAAGATGTTAGGAGCTAATGATCGAATCCTCCTGGCTGATTCTATCGCTTCTTGGACCTTGACGGAATTGCTCAAGTTTTTAGTGATTGCGGGCATTTTGACCATCGCTGGGATTTCTTTCCTACAAGGCAATATCGGTGTGACTGCTGGTTTCTTATTTATCAATATTAACTATGTGATTAATCTATTTGATCTCATGGCCAATCTTAGTCGTCAATTCCCAAATATTCGGCGATCCTTAGAAACGGGGAGCCGCGTCCTTGCTTTCTTAGACCAACCGTTAGAGGCCGATGGTGCATCGGAACTGAAGATAGAAAAAGCTCAAGTCGTGTTTGACGACGTTCAATTTGCCTATGAAGAAGGCAAGCCAGTTCTGCGGGATATTGCCTTTCAGGCTAGTCCAGGTCAAACCATCGCTCTTGTGGGCCATACTGGATCGGGTAAGTCTTCGATTATGAACCTGCTCTATCGTTTTTATGATCCTCAAGAAGGAGCGATTTTGATCGATGGTCAAGATATTCGCCAAGTTTCTCGTGAGAGCCTGCGAAGACACATGGGGATTGTTCTGCAGGATCCTTATCTATTTACAGGGACTATTGCTAGTAATGTGGCCATGAGTCAGGATCACATTGATCGGAATGCGGTCAAAGATGCCTTGAAAAAAGTCGGAGCTTGGCCCTTTGTAGAGCGCCTTGAAAAGGGGATAGACCATCCAGTCGTAGAAAAAGGATCTGCCTTTTCAAGTGGTGAGCGCCAATTGATTTCTTTTGCGCGGACGCTCTATATGAATCCGCAAATTCTGATTTTGGATGAGGCAACCTCTCACATCGATACGGAAACAGAAGAAATCATCCAACAGGCTATGGCAGTCCTGCAAAAGGGCCGGACCACCTTTATCATTGCCCATCGCTTGTCCACTATCCAAGATGCGGATCAGATCTTAGTCTTATCTGAAGGACGCATTGTGGAGCGTGGTAGACACGAGGAACTGGTTGCACAAGGCGGGATCTATGCCCAGATGAATGCCATCCAGCAAACAGTGGTGTAAGATTGTCGTGTAAAGAAAAAGATTGAAAACCAGCCTGTATCTAGTATATAGGCTGGTTTTATGCTATAATGAAGTGATAATAGTGAGGTGATCCAGATGTATATTGAAATGGTAGATGAGACTGGTCAAGTCTCTGACGAAATCTTAAAACAAACGCAAGAAATTTTAGAATTTGCTGCTCAAAAAATTGGGAAAGAAGACAAGGAAATGGCTGTGACTTTTGTAACCAATGAACGCAGTCATGAACTAAATCTTGAATACCGTGATACGGATCGTCCGACGGATGTCATCAGTTTAGAATACAAGCCAGAGATGGAGATTTCTTTTGATGAGGAAGACCTTGCAGAAAATCCAGAATTGGCAGAGATGATGGCTGAATTCGATACCTATATTGGTGAGCTCTTTATTTCAATTGACAAGGCGCGTGAGCAAGCCGAAGAATATGGCCACAGCTTTGAGCGCGAAATGGGATTTTTAGCAGTGCATGGTTTTCTTCACATCAATGGCTATGATCACTATACGCCGGAGGAAGAAAAGGAAATGTTTGGCTTACAGGAAGAGATTTTGACAGCCTATGGACTCACAAGACAATAAGCGAAAATGGAAAAATCGGGACTTCACTTCAAGTCTGGAGTTTGCGATAACAGGAATTTTCACAGCGATCAAAGAAGAGCGCAATATGCGCAAGCATGCCTTATCAGCCCTTGTAGCAATTCTTGCTGGTTTGGTATTTAGGATTTCTGCGATAGAATGGCTCTTTTTATTGCTCAGTATCACCTTGGTGATTGCTTTTGAAATTATGAATTCAGCCATTGAAAATGTGGTGGATTTAGCGAGTAACTACCATTTCTCCATGTTGGCAAAGAATGCCAAAGACATGGCAGCTGGAGCAGTCCTCGTCGTATCAGGCTTTGCCCTACTAACAGGACTGGTGATTTTTGTGCCCAAATTCTGGGCCTTGGTATTTGGATAAGAGGGAGTATGCCCTCGTGAAAGGATAATATGACATTTAAATCAGGCTTTGTAGCCATTTTAGGACGTCCCAATGTTGGGAAGTCAACGTTTTTGAACCACGTCATGGGGCAAAAAATTGCCATCATGAGTGACAAGGCGCAGACAACGCGCAATAAGATTATGGGGATTTATACGACGGATAAGGAACAGATCGTCTTTATCGATACCCCAGGGATTCACAAACCCAAGACAGCGCTTGGAGACTTCATGGTGGAGTCGGCCTATAGCACCCTTCGAGAAGTGGATACCGTTCTCTTTATGGTGCCAGCAGATGAGCCACGTGGGAAGGGCGATGACATGATCATCGAGCGTCTCAAGGCTGCTAAGGTGCCGGTTATTCTGGTGGTCAACAAGATCGACAAGGTGCACCCTGACCAACTCTTGGCGCAAATCGATGACTTCCGTAGTCAGATGGATTTCAAGGAAATCGTGCCGATTTCAGCCCTCCAAGGAAACAATGTTTCGCGTTTGATTGATATTTTGAGTGAAAACTTGGAAGAAGGTTTCCAATATTTCCCTGCCGACCAAATCACTGACCATCCAGAGCGCTTCTTGGTCTCTGAAATGATCCGTGAAAAGGTTTTGCATTTAACGCGGGAAGAAATTCCCCACTCTGTGGCAGTAGTCGTGGATTCTATGAAGCGGGATGAAGAGACAGATAAGGTACATATCCGTGCAACCATCATGGTCGAGCGCGATAGCCAAAAAGGGATTGTCATCGGAAAAGGCGGCGCCATGCTCAAGAAGATTGGAACCCTTGCGCGTAAGGATATCGAGCT
The DNA here is from genome assembly GCF_041432055.1 of Streptococcus sp. 27098_8_186. Lineage (NCBI taxonomy): Bacteria > Bacillati > Bacillota > Bacilli > Lactobacillales > Streptococcaceae > Streptococcus > Streptococcus sp. 27098_8_186. The sequence goes on along the minus strand of NZ_JAPVYV010000001.1, from coordinate 391,137 downwards.
CATGCTAGGGGACAAAGTCTTCCTAGAAACCTGGGTCAAGGTCAAGAAAAATTGGCGGGATAAGAAATTAGACCTAGCTGATTTCGGATACAACGAAAAAGAATATTAAGAAGAGGTGGGCAGAAGCCTGCTTCTTGTTTTTAGAGAAGGAGAAGCTATGCCTGAATTACCAGAAGTAGAGACGGTTCGACGCGGTCTTGAGAAATTAATTCTTGGGAAAACCATCCAGTCCGTGGAAGTAAAGTATCCAAAGATGATTCAGACGGATCTGGATACTTTTCGTCAAGATCTCCCAGGCCAAGAAATTCGGGTCATGGGGCGCCGTGGGAAATACCTTTTATTTTATCTGACGGATCTGGTCCTCATCTCGCATTTGCGGATGGAAGGCAAGTATTTCTTTTATCCAGACGAGGTTCCTCTTCGCAAGCATGCCCATGTCTTCTTTCATTTTACAGATGGTAGCACCCTGGTCTATGAAGATGTCCGCAAGTTTGGGACCATGGAAGTCCTAGTACCTGAGCTTGTCGACAGCTATTTTTTGGCGAAAAAAATTGGTCCAGAGCCGACGGAAGCGGATTTTAAAGCACCAGCCTTCCAAGCAGCTCTTAAAAAATCAAAGAAACCCATTAAATCAGCTCTTTTAGACCAAAAATTAGTGGCTGGTCTGGGCAATATCTATGTGGATGAGGTCCTTTATCGAGCCAAGGTTCATCCAGCCCGTTTGGGTCAAAGCTTGACTGCTAGAGAAGCCAAAGTAATCCGCAAAGAAACGATTGCTGTGCTTGCTCAAGCTGTTAAAAAGGGTGGCTCCACCATTCGCTCCTACAGCAATGCTTTTGGAGAAGACGGCACCATGCAGGAAGAACACCAGGTCTATGGAAAAACAGGCCAGCCGTGTTTGCGCTGCGGGACGCCGATTGAGAAAATTCAGCTGGGGGGACGCGGAACCCATTTTTGCCCCCACTGCCAAAAGGAGAACTAGATGGCAAGAATCATCGGATTAACAGGAGGGATTGCTTCAGGAAAGTCCACTGTGACCTCCTATCTGAGAGAAAAAGGGTATCCTGTCATTGATGCGGATCAAGTGGTTCATGATTTGCAAGCACCAGGAGGAGCCCTCTACCGTGTCCTAGTAGATCATTTTGGTAGAGAGATCCTTACCAAAGAAGGAGAGTTGGATCGCGTCGCTTTGGGTCAGCGGATCTTTTCAGACCCTAGTGAACGAGACTGGTCCAATCGCGTCCAAGGCAGGCTTATTCGTGAGGCTCTAGCAGAGGTAAGAGATAGACAAGCTGCACAATCCGATCTCTTTTTTATGGATATTCCACTCTTAATTGAACAAGGCTATGAAGAGTGGTTTGAATCTGTCTGGTTGGTAGCTGTATCAAAAGAAACCCAGCTCAAACGCCTGATGGAACGCAACCACTTATCAGAACTGCAGGCCCAAGAACGCATCGCGTCTCAAATGCCGCTAGATGAAAAAAGAGTCCATGCAGATCTGGTCTTAGACAATAATGGCGATCTAACGGCCCTCTATGCCCAATTAGATGCAGCCCTAAAACAATTAGAAAGAAGATGATTTTATCACAAGAGAAATCAATTGGCGTAAAAATCTATATATTGCCTGGATCGGGTGCTTTTTCATCGGAGCCAGCCTTTCTTTAGTCGTCCCTTTTATGGCCCTCTTTGTGGAAGAGTTGGGTGTTACGGGTAAGGCTGTTCCCCTTTATGCTGGGATTGCCGTCGCGAGTTCTTCTGTGACTTCCGCGATCATGTCCCCCATCTGGGGGAGCCTGGCCGACCGCTATGGTCGAAAACCTATGATGCTTAGAGCTTCCATTGCCATGACGCTGACCATGGGAGGCATTGCCTTTGTCCCTTCTGTCTTTTGGCTCTTGGTCCTGCGCTTGCTCAATGGGGTCTTTTCAGGCTTTGTTCCCAATAGTACAGCCCTGATTGCCAGTCAAGTTCCCAAGGACCAATCTGGCTATGCCCTAGGGACTTTGTCGACTGGTGTCGTAGCTGGAACCTTGATGGGCCCTTTGATTGGGGGTCTCATTGCTGAAAATCTAGGCATGCGCAATGTCTTTCTCTTGGTCGGCTTCTTCTTATTTTTGGTTTCCCTCTTAACCTTCTGGGGCATTGAGGAAGACTATGAGCCCCTTCCAAAAGAAGAACAAAAATCCAGCTGGGAGTTGCTCATGTCCATTCAGCAAAAAGATATCCTCTTGGGTCTCTTTTTGACCAGCATGACCATTCAAATGATCGCCCAATCTATTTCTCCGATCCTGCCTCTTTATGTGCGAGCTTTGGGACAAAGAGATAACCTGATCTTCGTATCGGGGATGATTGTTTCAGCTATGGGAGTCTCTAGTATGCTCTTTTCGGGTTGGATGGGAAAACTCGGAGACCGAATCGGGAATCACCGGCTCTTATTAATCGCCCTTCTTTACAGTGGCTGTCTCTATATCCTTTGTGCCCAAGCGCAAACACCCCTACAATTAGGAATCTTACGTTTCCTCTTTGGGATCGGGACAGGAGCCCTACTACCTGGAGTTTCTGCATTATTGAATCGATTAACCCCTCCTGAAGGGATTTCTCGGATCTTTAGCTACAACCAGCTCTTTTATTACTTAGGTGGTGTATTAGGGCCAATGATGGGATCGAGTATTTTCATGCATTTTGGCTATCATTGGGTATTTTACGGTACAGCCCTTTTGGCTTTTACCGATTTGATGTTCCTCTTGTTCTTATTTAGAAAGTATTTGAAAGTGAGAGACGTACGTGCGAATTAAAGTTCAATTGACTTGCACCAGCTGTGGGAGTCAGAATTATTTGACCAGTAAGAATACCAAAACCCATCCTGAAAAGATCCAGGTCTTGAAGTATTGTCCCAAGGAAAGAAAAGTAATCTTACATATTGAATCAAAATGATTTTCATGATATAATAGTTTAGATTTTAAGGAGTTTTAATTATGAGCGGAGCATTAACAACTATTTTACTAGTATTATCAGTATTGATTATTATTGCAATCTTTATGCAACCAACGAAAAACCAATCGAGCAACGTCTTTGACGCAAGCTCAAATGACTTATTTGAACGATCAAAAGCGCGCGGGTTTGAAGCCGTGATGCAACGCTTAACAGCTGTTATGATCTTCTTTTGGTTATTGATTGCGATGATTTTAATGGTACTTTCTAGTAGATAAGATAGGCTCAGACAATGTCTTTGCCTATTTTTATTTTGCAAAACGATATCCCAACCAGATAGAAAAAAGGAGGCTGGATAACCAGCAAATACATTCATGAAAACAAGTATTAAAGAATATTTACAAGAGCATGACAAAGTCCAGATCAATGATCTGGCAGCGGCTCTAGGAAAAGAAGGGTCTAAGGATTTCCGTGACTTGGTCAAAACCATCTCTCTGATGGAACGCCGTCATGAGTTGAAATTCGAAGATGATGGCTCTCTTCGTTTGGCTCAAAAGAAGGCCCCAGCCATTACTCTCAAGGGGATTTTTCATGCCCATAAAAATGGCTTTGGCTTTGTCAGTTTAGAGGGCGAAGAAGAGGACCTCTTTGTTGGCCGAAATGATGTCAACCACGCTATCGATGGCGACACCGTTGAGATCGTTATTACCAAGGTAGCAGACCGAAACAAGGGAACGGCAGCAGAAGCTAAGATTATTGATGTCTTGGAACATAGCATCAAAACGGTAGTTGGACAAATTGTCCTGGATGAGGAAAAACCTAAATATGCCGGCTACATTCGTTCGAAAAATCAAAAAATCAGCCAGCTGATCTATGTGAAGAAGCCAGCCATCCAATTGGAAGGGACCGAAATCCTCAAGGTCGAAATTGATCAATACCCGAGCCGCAAGCACAATTATTTTGTAGCGACGGTACGGGATGTGGTCGGTCATGTGACAGATCCAGGAATCGATGTCTTGGAAGTGTTAGAATCCATGGACATCGTCTCAGAATTTCCAGAAGAAGTGCTGAAAGAGGCTGCGCAGGTTCCAGATGCACCGTCTGCTATGGATTTAGAGGGACGCTTGGATCTGCGAGATGAGATCACCTTTACCATTGATGGGGCAGATGCCAAAGACTTGGACGATGCGGTCCATATCAAGCTACTCAAGAACGGCAACTTTGAGCTGGGTGTTCATATCGCAGATGTTTCTTATTATGTTACAGAAGGTTCAGCACTTGACAAGGAAGCTCTGAATCGGGCAACCTCTGTCTATGTGACTGACCGAGTAGTACCCATGTTACCAGAGCGTCTCTCCAATGGGATTTGTTCTTTAAATCCGAATGTGGATCGCCTGACCCAGTCTGCCATCATGGAGATTGATCCTCATGGCAAGGTTGTCAAGCATACCATTACCCAAACAGTGATCAAGACAACCTTCCGAATGACCTATAGCGACGTCAATGATATCTTAGCAGGAGACGAAGAAAAGGCTCAAATCTTTAAGAAAATTGTCCCAAGTATTCATCAAATGGCCACCTTGCACGGCATTTTAGAGAGTATGCGGATTCGCCGCGGAGCCCTTAATTTTGATACCAATGAGGCTAAAATTCTGGTCAATAAAGAAGGAAAACCGGTCGATATCGTCCTTCGTCAAAGAGGAATTGCCGAGCGGATGATTGAGTCCTTTATGCTGATTGCTAATGAGACAGTGGCGGAGCACTTTACACGACTGAAACTGCCGTTCATCTACCGGATTCACGAAGATCCAAAAGCAGAAAAAGTACAGAAGTTTATCGATTATGCTTCTAGCTTTGGGATCCAAATCTACGGAACGGCTAGTGAGATGAGCCAAGAAGCCCTGCAAGAAATTATGCGCAAGGTCGAAGGAGAACCCTATGCAGATGTCCTTTCGATGATGTTGTTGCGCTCGATGCAGCAGGCCCGCTACTCAGAGCATAACCATGGCCACTATGGGCTTGCTGCTGAGTATTATACCCACTTTACCAGTCCCATTCGTCGGTATCCGGACCTGATGGTTCATCGAATGGTGCGCGAATATGGAAAATCCCAAGAAGTAGCAGAGCACTTTGAGCAAGTTCTTCCAGACATTGCCAGCCAATCCTCTAGTCGGGAACGCCGAGCTATTGATGCAGAGCGCGAAGTAGAAGCCATGAAGAAGGCAGAATACATGGAAGACTATGTTGGGGAAGAGTACGATGCCGTGGTTTCCAGTGTGGTGAAATTTGGCCTCTTTGTGGAGTTGCCAAATACAGTTGAAGGCTTGATCCATATTACCAATCTTCCTGAATTCTACCATTTTAACGAAAGAGATCTCACCCTTCGGGGAGAAAAATCGGGAGTGACCTTCCGTGTCGGTCAGCAAATCCGAATCAAGGTAGAAAGAGCCGACAAGATGACAGGAGAGATTGATTTCTCTTATATTCCAAGTGAATGGGATGTCGTCGAAAAAGGCCTCAAGGCTAAAGGGCGTGACCGAGATGGTAATCGCAGGGATCGCAGACGCAAGGACAAAAAAGTTTCTAAGGGATCAACCGCTAGAAAAGATGACAAACGGAAAGATTCTTCATCTAAATCCAAAAAGAAAAAAGGGAAGAAACCATTTTACAAGGAAGTAGCAAAGAAAGGAGCCAAACATGGCAAAGGGCGAAGGAAAGGTAGTCGCGCAAAATAAAAAGGCGAGACATGACTACACCATCGTGGATACAATAGAAGCAGGGATGGTGCTGACGGGGACAGAGATCAAAAGTGTCCGTGCAGCACGCATTAACTTGAAAGATGGTTTTGCACAAGTAAAAAATGGCGAAGTTTGGCTTAGCAATGTCCACATTGCCCCTTACGAGGAAGGCAATATTTGGAACCAAGATCCAGACCGTCGTCGCAAGCTCCTGCTTCATAAAAAGCAAATCCAAAAGCTGGACCAAGACACCAAAGGGACCGGAATGACCTTGGTGCCTTTGAAGGTCTATCTCAAGGATGGCTATGCCAAATTGCTTTTGGGGCTCGCTAAAGGGAAACATGATTATGACAAGCGTGAGTCCATCAAACGTCGGGAACAAAACCGAGACATCGCACGGGTCATGAAACAGTACAATACACGTTAAAGAAAAAGGCAGTTTTGAAACTTGTTTCAGATCTGTCTTTTTGTGGTAACGGGTTCTCCTTTTTCCAACTTGTAAAAAGGGGCTTTTTTATGTATGATAAGGGTAGTGAAAGAAAAAGGAGAAGCAGCATGACACAAAAATTGATTGCTTACAAGCGCATGCCTATCTGGACCAAGGATACCATGCCAGAAGCTCTTCAAAGAAAGCACAATACTAAGGTAGGAACCTGGGGAAAGATTACAGTTTTAAAGGGTCAGTTACGATTTATTGAATTGACCGAAGAGGGGGAAGAAATCGCGAGCCACCTCTTTGAAGCAGGAGCAGAGACCCCCATGGCCGAGCCCCAGGCCTGGCATCGTGTCGAAGCGGCGACTGACGATGTGGAGTGGTACCTGGAATTTTACTGTGAGCCAAAAGACTATTTCCCCAAAAAATACAACACCAATCCTGTCCATTCAGAAGTGCTAGAAGCAGTGGGAATTGTCCCCGCTGGAAAGGCATTGGATCTAGGATGCGGGCAAGGACGCAACGCCCTCTTTTTGGCCCAACATGGCTTTGACGTGACGGCCGTCGATCAAAATGAACTGGCTCTTGAGATCTTACAAAGTATTGTCGCTGAGGAAGATCTAGAGATGCCTGTGGGTCTCTATGATATCAATGCTGCTGCACTCACCCAAAACTATGATTTCATCGTATCGACTGTGGTCCTCATGTTTTTAGACGCTGATCGGATTCCAGCGATTATCCGCAATATGCAAGAGCATACCAATCCAGGTGGCTACCATCTCATTGTCTGTGCCATGGATACAGAAGATTATCCTTGCCAGATGCCTTTCTCGTTCACCTTTAAAGAAGGAGAATTGGCGGAGTATTACAAGGATTGGGAATTGGTCAAATACAATGAAAATCCTGGCCATCTCCATCGTCGAGATGAGAATGGCCATCGGATTCAACTTCGATTTGCAACCATGTTGGCAAAGAGAAAATAGAGAAAAAGCAGGATCCTAGCATCCTGATTTTTTGCTTTCTACAAACAAGTTGAACAAGGTGATCTGAATGTTGTTCATTTGCCAAAAAGAAAAACCTTCTCCATAAAGGTAGGAGAAGGTTGGGGAATTTAGTTCCAGCTAGCAAAGTCACAGACGCTGAGAATGATCGTCCCGATTTCGATTGGCTCTTCTTTCGCACCGGATTCTAACCAGGTCACAATCACAGATTCAATCGTAGCTATGAAAATCTCTAGACCATACTTGTATGGAACTTGAAAGTCTGAAATGATATGTTCCTTTGCATGGGGAGTATCGTCTAGTGCATGGAGAGTAAAACTTCTTACTAATTTACGGAAGTCCGAGCAACAGGATTGTGACAATGCATAAATAAAATCATAATTCTCTTTAATAGCTGTCAAGACATTGAGAAAGTTCACCTTGACAGGGCTTCCTTCAACGAAGAGGCTATCTAATTCTTGCATCATGTCCATTTTCATTTGCTCAAACATGTCGTATTTATCGACATAGTGCAAGTAGAAGGTCCCTCGGTTTATCCCAGCGCTTTCAGTTAATTGTCGAATAGTGATGCTATCAAACGGTTGTTGCAAGAGCAGTTTTGAGAGCGCATTTCGTAAGTCTGACTTGGTTGTCGTGTGTCTTTGGCGTGCCATATGTCCCCTTCTGTAGTTGTATCAATCGATTTCTATTTATTTGACGTTAAAATAATTTATTTCTTAAATAATTTAACGCCACAACAAATAGCATTATACTCCAAAAAAATAAATTAGACAATATTTCTCATTTTTGTACAAATAATGAAAAATGTACAAAAATTTTACAAGTTTATGAATGACGGGCACTGACAAGATTTTGTGAAAACCTCACAACAATTAGTGATTTAAAATAATTCCCTCCTAAAAAAATGGTCAGGAAATTTTTAGGAAATGAAGAAACAAGATGGAGAAGCTTGTGTAATGAACAAAAACCAGCACCGTTGAAGTGCTGGTTTCTTTATTTGATAAAAGTTGTCACGATCAAATTAAAATTTAAGATGGTTAAGACAATTGCAACGAGATAGCCTAAGAACGTATTCCATTTCGCATTGACATGCTCTCCCATGATTTCCTTGTTGGAGGTGAAATAAACCAGAGGGAAGATAGAGAAAGGAAGAGCAGCTGATAGGAAGACTTGAGAATAAACCAGAAGGTCATCGAGGACATGTTCCTGATCTCCAAATAAGATCGCAACGATGATGACAGGAAGAAGGGCAATGATCCGAGTCATGAGACGAACGACCCATTGTGGCAGGCGGAATCTCAAGAAACCTTCCATAACGATTTGACCGGTTAGGGTCCCGGTAATGGTTGAATTTTGACCACTGGCTAACAAAGCGATGGCAAAGAGGGTGGACAAGAAGGGACTGGCGATAGCACCAGCAATATGGTTATCCTTGAGGGCGTTGTACATGCTAGAGAAAGCACCGATCTTATCTCCGTGACCAAAGAAGAGGGCTGCTCCAAGAATCAAGAGGAGGGAGTTGACGACGAAAGCCAAACTCAATTCAATATTTGAATCCCAGGTCATAAAGCGCACTGCCCGTTTGATATCTGCTGGATCCTTGTAATCGACTTTTCGTGTTTGCGAAATGGAAGAGTGGAGATAGAGGTTGTGAGGCATTACGGTTGCACCGATGATCCCAAGCGCCAAGGTTAAGGCTTCATTTCCTTTTGGAAGTCCAATTCCCAGCACCTCTTTTTGAGGGAGGAAGCCAGCGAAGATTCCTCCGATATCTGGTTTCGATAGGAAAACCAGATAGCCAAAAATTGCAAGGATCGTGAGGATCAAGGTTGAAACGATGGCCTCGATCTTTCGAAATCCTAGATGCATGAGTCCTAGTAATAGGAAGACATCAAAGATGGTGATCAGGATAGAAAAGAGCAAGGGCCAGCCAAAAAGAAGGTGGAGGGCAATCCCTGATCCGATGACTTCAGCCAAATCTGTCGCCATCAAGGCAAGCTCGATCACAATCCAAAGGGTATAGCGAAGCCATTTTGGCAAATGATGGGCGGTTGTTTGGGCCAGATCCTTACGATGGACAATCCCTAGTTTACCAGCCATTTGTTGCAACTGCATGGCGATTAAAGACGAGAGAAGAACCACTGATAAGAGGAGGTAGCGGTATTGGGCCCCTCCGACGACACTAGTAATCCAGTTTCCCGGATCCATATAGCCGACAGCTACTAGACTTCCTGGTCCTGAAAAGAGCAGGAGTGTCTTCCAAAAAGGGATCCCTTTTGGCACGTCAATAGATTGGTTGATTTCTTGAAGTGATTTCCTTTCAAACTGTTGTAAACTCACGATGAGCCTTCTTTCTAAGAATAAATCAAATTTGTCTCTAATTATAGCATAAAATTTATAATAGTTCATGATAATTTAGGATAACCTTGTTTTCTGCTACCTCGATTTCTTTGTAATCTATCAGAAAAGGACTATAATAGAGTTAGGAAGTAGGAGGGAGGAGAAGAAATGGCCTATATCGAAATGCAGCATTGTTACAAGCGCTATACGAGTGGGGAGACTGAGATTTTCGCTAACCAGGATGTTTCCTTTGAAATTGAAAAAGGCGAGTTGGTCATTATTTTGGGAGCATCAGGTGCTGGAAAATCAACGGTTCTCAATATCTTAGGAGGGATGGACACCAATGACGAGGGTCAGATTCTGATTGATGGGGTGGATATTGCAAAGCTCAATGCTCATCAACGAACCAGTTATCGACGAGATGACGTTGGCTTTGTCTTTCAATTCTATAATTTGGTCCCTAATTTGACAGCTAAGGAGAATGTTGAGTTGGCGTCAGAAATTGTCTCTGATGCTCTAGATCCGGAAGCTGTTTTAAGAGAAGTAGGACTTGGCAAACGTCTTAATAATTTTCCTGCTCAATTGTCAGGCGGCGAGCAACAACGGGTGGCGATCGCTCGCGCAGTGGCGAAAAATCCAAAAATCCTCCTTTGTGATGAGCCGACGGGAGCCTTGGATTACCAGACGGGTAAGCAAGTATTGGGGATTTTACAGGATATGTCTCGAAAAAAGGGAGCGACGGTCATCATCGTAACCCATAATGGTGCCCTAGCTCCGATTGCAGACCGTGTGATTCGCATGCATGATGCCAAGGTCAAGTCGGTAGAAATCAATGAATTTCCTCAAGATATTGCTACACTGGAGTATTAGAAGAGGTGGTAGCATGAAACGAAAAGTCTATTGGAAGGATCTATTTGCTTCCTTTGCACATTCAAAAGGACGTTTTCTCTCCATCTTAACCTTGATGTTATTGGGAAGCTTGGCCTTAGTTGGCTTAAAGGTGACCACTCCAAATATGCACCGAACGGCTAACCAGTTTATTCAGCAACAAAAGATGCTAGATCTTGCTGTCATGGGGGACTTGGGATTAGACCAGGCAGATCAAGAGGAGCTTTTAGGACTCAAAGGGGCGCGTGTCGAATTTGGTTCCCTGCTGGATTTGACAGTGAAAGGAACGGGAGAGGCAATTCGACTTTTTTCTGCCCCAAAGAGCCTTTCTTCTTTTCGTGTGACTAAGGGGCGCCTACCACAAAAAGAAGGGGAACTGGCCCTAGCAAGTTTTTGGGAGGATCGCTATCAGATAGGGGATAGCCTCACACTTGAAGAAAAGGCTGGAACGCGCTCTAGTTTAAAGCGAAAGCAATTTACCGTTGTTGGCTTTGTACAATCCTCTGAGATGTGGTCTCAAAAGAATTTAGGCACTGCCATGAGTGGCAGTGGGAATCTGGATGCCTATGCTCTGGTTTCAAAAGAAGTCTTCACCACCAAACTTCCCGCGATGGCGCGGATCCAGTTTGATGATCTGAGGTCTTTAGATTCTTTTTCGCAAGTCTACCAAAAACGGCTCGAAGCTCATCAAGAAGAGTTAGAAAAACTTCTGAAAGACAATGGAAAGGCCCGCTATCAAAGACTCAAGCAGGAGGCTGATGGGCAGATTCAAAAAGGCCAGAAAGAACTCAGTCGTGCCAAGGAAACACTCCAGTCAGCCAAGAGTCAGATCGATCAGGCTCAAAAGCAATTAGATTTGCAGGAGGCCCAGTTCAAGAAAATAGCTCCATTTCTGCCAGCTAAAGAGCAAGCAGCCAGTCAAGAAAAGATCCATCAAGCCAAAGAACAACTGGATCAGAAAAAGAAAGACTGGGCTACAGGTGAAACGGAGCTTGCAAAAAAAGAGGAGGAGCTAAAAAAAGCGCAAAGGGAGCGAGATCAGCTGGAGATTCCAACTTATCATATCTATGACCGCAAGACTATGCCAGGTGGACAAGGTTACCTGATGTATAGCAATGCCAGTAGCAGTATTTCCGCTGTCGGAAATATTTTTCCGGTTGTTCTTTATCTAGTAGCCGCCATGGTGACCTTTACCACGATGACCCGCTTTGTCGATGAAGAGCGAACCAATGCAGGTATTTTTAAGGCGCTGGGCTATCGTACCAGGGACATCATTCTCAAATTTGTCCTCTATGGATTCTTTGCAGGGACGATCGGTACCCTTCCAGGAACCTTGCTGGGCCATTATTTCCTATCGGGGATCATTTCCAACATTATCACGCAAGGGATGGTGATTGGAGAGAGCAGAGAGTATTTTTATGGGGATATGACTCTGATTGCGCTCGGACTGTCTTTCATCGCGAGTGTGCTTCCGGCTTACTGGGTTTCTCGCAAGGAATTAAAAGAAGAAGCCAATCTTTTATTACTGCCTAAACCACCGGTATCCGGTTCGAAGATTTTCATAGAGCGTCTCCATTTTATTTGGAAGCGTCTGAGTTTCACCCATAAGGTCACTGCTCGTAATCTCTTTCGTTACAAACAACGGATGCTGATGACCATTTTTGGAGTGGCAGGTTCTGTTGCTCTCCTCTTTGCAGGGCTAGGGATTCAATCTTCTGTAGGAGGGGTTTCTAAACGCCAATTTCAAGAGATCCTATCCTATGAGTTGATTGTAGTCAAAAAAACGAATGCATCAAGCCAAGAAAGCAAGCAACTAACCAATCGTCTGGAAAAATCAGATATCAAAGATTATCGAGCCATCTATAGTAAGGTCATCGAAGCATCTTTAAAGGGTGGACGCGACAAGCAGACCATTACGATGATGGTTACGGATCGTGCAGATTTTTCTCCCTTTGTCATCCTGCGTTCTCTCAAGCAAGGAGAGCCCTTGTCTCTCAAGAAAGGGGTTATCATCAGTAGTAAGCTAGCACAACTTGCCAGGGTTACAGTTGGCGATCGACTAACCTTAGATGGTCACACTTTTAAGGTGGAGGGAATCACTGAAAATTATGTCGGCCATTTTGTCTATATGGATCAGGCAAGTTACCAAAAAATCTACGGAAAGCGGACTTCAGCAAATAGCTATTTGCTGCAGTTGAAAAATCCTTCTACACGACAAGTGCAGGCTATCAGTCAGGATATGATGAATCTTGCAGCTGTGAAGGCAGTTAGTCAGAATGCTTCGATGATTTCCCTCTTTAATTCAGTTGCCAAATCCTTGGACACCACTATGATGATTCTAGTAGTCGTATCGATCTTGCTAGCCATCGTGATCTTGTATAATTTAACCAATATCAATGTGGCAGAGCGGATCCGGGAATTATCGACCATTAAGGTCTTAGGATTCCATAATAAGGAAGTGACGCTCTATATTTACCGCGAAACCATCTTATTGTCTATCATAGGGATCATCATAGGATTAGGAGGTGGCTATTATCTTCATCAATTCCTCATTGCCATGATAGCACCAGATGCCATTCTCTTTTACCCTAAAGTGGGACTTGGCGTTTTTCTCTTTCCTGTCGGAGGAATGCTCCTTCTCTTGATCCTGTTAGGAATTTATGTTGACCATTATCTCCGAAAAGTAGACATGCTCGAAGCCCTCAAATCAGTAGACTAAGATGCAAAGACGTTAAGCAACTCAAAGGAAAATAGGGAGCAGGACAGAAGCACTGTTGTATAGAATGCTTCGTTGTCCTGCCCCCACATGGCTGATTAGGATTTTTCCGAGCTCTTAAAGCGAGAGAAAAATCCAATCAGCTACTGTGCCTTTGAAGTTAGTACTATTACAGTTTGCGTTTTTCACCCAGCATTTAGGGCGTGTTCAATTCGTGTAACGGCAAGCACTATGGTGGCTTGCCTACACGAATTACTAACTCTTCGGGAGGATAGTATCTATCCTCTCTCATCCTGGCGCAATTCACTAAGATACAAAGCCTGTAGCTGATAGCGACAGGCCCTCTAGCTTTTTTTCATTTCTAGTAGCAATGAATGTTCATAAAACTTTCACCTTAGGGTGGAAGTTTTTCTTCTCTTTGTTATAATGGAGAGAAGGAGAAGATCATGACGAAAATTGCTTTACTTTCAGATATTCATGGAAATACGACAGCATTGGAAGCTGTCCTAGAGGATAGTCGAAAAGCCAAGATGGATGAATATTGGCTCTTAGGAGATAGTTTGATGCCAGGAACAGGGAGACGGGCCCTCTTGAAGCTGTTAGAGGAGTTACCTATTACGGTCAAAGTCCTTGGAAACTGGGAAGATAGTCTTTGGCGGGCTATGAGGGGGATGTTGGATGAGACTAGATCCAGTCATCGCTACCTCATGCGCCAGTGTCAATATATTCTGGAAGAAATCACGCCCCAGGAAATTGAAGACATGCAGAAAATGCCCATGCAAGTCCATAGAGAAATCGCAGGTTTAAAGATCGGCATTACCCACCACTTACCTGATAAGAATTGGGGTCGCGAATTGATCCATATTGGTGAGCAGAAGGATTTTGATCGTTTGGTGACAAACCCGTCTTGTGATATTGCAGTCTACGGACACATTCACCAGCAGTTTTTCCGCTATGGGACAGGAGGAGAACTGATTATCAATCCTGGCTCGATCGGTCAACCTTTCTTTTTAGAAAAGAATCTTCGCAAGGACCTTCGGGCCATGTATGCTATTCTTGAATTTGATCAAATGGGGTTAAAAGATGTAGATTTTAGACGGGTGGACTATGATGTCCAAAAAGAACTGCAACTTGCAAAAGACCTCCATCTTCCTTATTACCAAGTGTATTATGAAAGTTTGGTCAATGGCATTCATCATACCCACAATCATGAGCTCCTTCATGAAATTGAGCAGAGAGAAGGTCATGATCGAGAAATCGATGCTTGGCTAGAGGACTTCTTTCAATAGTGTAACTGTTGACATTACAACTAAAAAGAGTATAATAGGAATAACGAAAGTCGTCTCTTGACGGTTGTTCAATAGACTCTACCTTCAAAACGGGTAGAAAGGAGTGAAGTTATGCAAATTTCGAGTCGCTTTACCATTGGGACTCATGTCTTGATCATGATTGCTCTACAAGGAGAAAAAACAAAAGTAACCAGTGATTTTTTGGCAGGAAGTGTCGGCGTGAACCCTGTTATTATTCGAAAGACCTTGTCTCAGTTGAAGAAAGCCGGATTAATCCATGTGGCGCGTGGGACAGGCGGAGCTGAGCTCGCAAAAGCAGCCGATGAGATCAGCCTGCTGGATATCTATCAAGCGGTAGAATGCTTAGGTTCGACAGGTCAATTATTTGGCTTCCATGAACATCCAAATCCTGCTTGTCCAATTGGAAATAGCATCCATGGCGTTCTAGATGGGAAGCTGGAAGAGATTCAGCTGGCCATGGAAAAAGAAATGGCACAAATAAGTCTAGAGCAAGTAGTGAAAGAAGCTAAAATGAAGATGGAAGTAGCCTCTTAGTCCAATAAACAGAAGCTATCAATCTCTGGTAAGCAAGAGAGAAAGTTACCGATAGGAACTTGCTGATTCATTGATAGATACGTTAAAATAAAAAATTTCAGTACCTTAGATACTGAAATTTTTTTATTAATTGATGAAGGACACTAATAATGGAATGAGGGATAAACCTAAGAAGATCCAGGTCCAATAGCGATTGGGAATAAACATGAAAGAAGAAGAATCACGGTAAGCGATTCGTTGCCCTGTCTCTTCATCAATAAGATAACGAACTTCATCTGAAACAAATTTTTTTGTTAATAAATAATTTGTGGCTGCTGTAAATAGGCTGAACATGATCCCCATCAGAAAGCCATGAACTCGATTAGCGACATTAAAATGAAGGACATAAATAGCAAGGTTGGAGACAGCTCCTCCAATAAATAAAGCAAGTACAACGAGCAAGCCTTTACCACGCCAAACAATCATAAAACAATCTCCTTTTCTATCTTAATCAAAATATAGCAAATCTTTGCTAGTTTCTGTAAAGAGTCCAAAGCCATTTTTTGTCACATAGCCACAGTCTTCGATACGGACACCGACTTTACCTGGGATATAGATTCCTGGTTCGACTGAGAAGCACATTCCTTCTTCGATAACCATGTCATTTCCTTCCATAATAGAAGGGAATTCATGCACATCCATTCCGATCCCGTGTCCGAGGCGGTGGTTGAAGTATTCACCATAGCCAGCTTTTTCGATGACGCTCCGTGCAGCACGATCGACGTCGTGAGCTGTTACACCTGGTTTGATCATGTCAATGGCTGCTTGTTGAGCTTCTAAAGTCAAGTGGTAGATTTCTTTTTTGAAATCATCTGGTTTCCCAACTGCAACAGTACGAGTCATATCTGACGCATAACCATTGACCATACAGCCAAGGTCAAAGAGCAAGAGAGCATCATTTTCGACTTTGTTGCTTCCTGGAATTCCGTGTGGGTTAGCTGCATTATTTCCAGTCAAGACCATGGTTTCAAAGCTCATTTCATAACCCAATCGTTTGATACCAAAGTCGATTTCTGCTACGATATCAGTTTCTGTTTTATCCAGTGAGATGGCGTCGAATCCCATATTGACAGCCTTATCTGCATATTGACCAGCCACCAACATTTTTTGGACCTCATCAGCAGATTTGATCAAGCGCATCCGGTTAATCCGTGGTGTCAAGTTGGTAAATGTTGCTTTTTCAAAGACAGTACGCAAGCCATTGTATTTGGTAAGGATCAAGTTATCATATTCAAGTGCAACGGTTTTGGCATCAGGTTTTGCGATAGCCTCTTTAATCTTTTCCCATGGGTTTTCAGAATCCACATAGCCAACCACTTGGAAATCGACAACTGCAGTCGCCCGTTCCACTTCAAGTGCAGGAACGAAGAGAAGTGGTTCGTGGTCTGTGTAAACGAACAAGAAGAGTTGACGTTCGTGGGGATCACTGTAAAATCCAGTCAGGTAATTGATCGTGACTGGATCGGATACAACAGCGACATCTGTTTTTTCAGTTTCAAGAAAATCGACGATTTGATCTAATTTAGACATAATGCTACCTTCTTTCTATGGATCTATTTTGTCAAATTTTCCCCAAAAAAGCAAGAGTTTACAAAATTTTACCAAAATACTTGAAAGTGTTTACAATCCATGATAAAATAGGATTAATTAGAGAGTGAAAACGAAATTTTCAATAATGAAAGGAAATCTTATGAATACAGACGATACAGTAACGATTTATGATGTCGCCCGTGAAGCAGGGGTTTCAATGGCAACCGTTAGTCGTGTAGTGAATGGAAATAAGAACGTTAAAGAAAATACACGTAAAAAAGTATTAGAAGTGATCGAACGCTTGGATTACCGTCCAAATGCTGTTGCGCGTGGTCTTGCCAGCAAGAAAACCACAACAGTCGGTGTTGTTATTCCAAACATCACGAATAGTTATTTCTCTACATTGGCTAAGGGGATCGATGACATTGCTGAAATGTACAAGTACAATATTGTTCTTGCAAATAGCGATGAAGACGATGACAAAGAAGTTTCAGTGGTAAACAACCTCTTTTCAAAACAAGTGGATGGGATCATTTTCATGGGTTATCACTTGACTGAAAAGATTCGCTCAGAATTTTCACGCTCTCGTACGCCAGTTGTCCTTGCTGGGACAGTGGATGTTGAACACCAATTACCAAGTGTCAATATTGACTACAAGCAAGCAACCGTTGATGCTGTTACACAGTTGGCAAAACACAACAAGAAAATTGCTTTTGTAAGCGGCCCATTGGTGGATGATATCAATGGAAAAATTCGTTTGACAGGCTACAAAGAAGCTTTGAAAGCGAAAAAATTGAGCTATAGCGAAGGACTTGTGTTTGAATCCAAGTACCGTTATGATGAAGGTTATAACTTGGCAGAACGCATCATTGCGTCAAAAGCAACAGCTGCTTTTGTAACAGGTGATGAATTGGCTGCAGGTCTCTTGAACGGCTTGTCTGATAAAGGGATCAAAGTACCAGAAGACTTTGAAATTATCACCAGCGATGATTCACAAGTAACTCGTTACACGCGTCCAAATCTATCAACGATTGGCCAACCTTTGTATGACCTTGGTGCGATCAGTATGCGCATGTTGACCAAGATCATGCACAAAGAAGAGTTGGAAGAACGCGAAGTACTGTTGTCTCATACGATCAACCAACGTGGAACGACCAAAAATTAAGGATTAGTAGACTAGAGTCTCGATTTGGGAAGACGTGTCTACTAGTCTGAGAGGTTAGAACAGAACTGTTCTAGCCTCTTTTTTATACTGCAAACAGGTAGAGACTTGCTGGGCACTCTTTATTTCGGTATAATAGAAGGTATGAAAGTTTTACTGTATTTAGAAGGAAAATCCGTCTTACAAAAATCAGGAATTGGTCGAGCCTTGCAGCATCAAATGCATGCACTTGATTTGGCTGGTATTCCGTATACGACAGATATTTTAGGAGATTATGATGTGGTGCATATCAATACCTATGGCCCACGGAGTTTCCTTTTGCTCCATGCAGCAAAGCGTCGTGGAAAGAAAGTCATCATGCATGGCCATTCAACCCGTGAGGATTTTGAAAATTCCTTTATCGGGTCTAACTTTTTTGCGCCCTTGTTTGGGAAGTATTTGGCTCACATGTACCAAAAGGCAGACTATGTGATCACACCATCTGAGTATTCCAAACACCTGATTCAGTCTTATGGGGTGACCACACCGATTATTGCGGTCTCCAATGGGATTGATTTGGAAAAATATGAGAAGGATCCGAAAAGAGAAGAAGTCTTTCGCAAGCATTTTAATATCCAAGAAGGCCAAAAGGTTGTTATCTGTGCCGGGCTTTATTTTAAACGTAAAGGGATCGAAGACTTTGTAGAAGTAGCCCGTCGCATGCCGGATGTGCGCTTTATTTGGCTAGGTTCTATCAACAAATGGATCATTCCGCGTAAGATTCGTCGTATCGTGGAAAAGGATCATCCTAGTAATGTGGAATTCCCTGGCTACTTCAAGGGAGCGGTCTTCCAAGGGGCCATGACGGGTTCAGATGCTTTCTTTTTCCCTTCTTATGAAGAAACAGAAGGTATCGTTGTTTTGGAAGCCTTGGCCAGTCATCAGCACACGGTCTTGAGGGATATTCCAGTATACAATGGCTGGATCGACGAGACGTCATCTGAATTGTGCCACAATGTAGACGAATTTGTGGATTCCTTGAATAAGGTCTTGAACGGACAAGTAGACAAGCGAGAGGCGGGCTACAAGGTCGCTGAAAGTCGTTCGATCGACTTAGTGGCTTATCAATTGGTCGAAGCCTATCAAACAGTTTTGGAGATGTAAGATGCGTGTAGGGTTATTTACAGATACCTATTTCCCGCAAGTTTCGGGAGTGGCGACCAGTATTCGGACGCTCAAAACAGAATTAGAAAAATTGGGTCACACGGTCTTTATCTTTACGACAACGGATAAAGATGTCAACCGCTATGAAGATTGGCAGATTATTCGAATTCCAAGTGTGCCTTTCTTCGCCTTTAAGGACCGTCGGGTCGCTTATCGTGGCTTCTCAAAGGCGCTTGCCATTGCCAAGCAATACCAGCTGGATATTATCCATACCCAGACTGAGTTTTCACTGGGACTTTTAGGAGTATGGATTGGACGTGAGTTGAGGATTCCTGTCATTCATACCTACCATACCCAGTATGAGGATTATGTCCGCTATATTGCGAGAGGCATGGTCATTCGCCCAAGTATGGTCAAATACATTGTGAGAAGCTATATGAATGATTTGGACGGAGTGATCTGTCCAAGCGAGATCGTCTATGACTTGCTCCAAAAGTACAAGGTTAAGGCAGAAAAACGCATTATTCCGACAGGGATTGATTTGGCCAAGTTTGACCGACCGGAAATTACTCCGACAGAGACAGCAGCTCTTCGTGAAAAATATGAAGTAGCAGAAGATGAAACGCTTCTATTGAGCCTTTCGCGGGTTTCTTATGAAAAGAATATTCAGGCTGTTATTGCGGCCCTTCCAGACGTCTTAAAGGTCAATCAAAAAGTTAAGTTGATTGTCGCTGGAGATGGTCCTTATTTGGATGATTTGAAAAAACAGGCAGCGAAACTGGGGATTTCAGATGCGGTTGTCTTTACAGGGATGATCCCACCCAATGAAACAGCTCTCTACTATAAGGCGGCTGACTTCTTTATTTCAGCTTCAACGAGTGAGACGCAAGGTTTGACCTATTTAGAGAGTATTGCTAGTGGTACCCCGATTATTGCTCATGGCAATCCTTATCTCGAACATGTGATTGATGACCCTATGTTTGGAAAGCTCTTTTATGAGGAGAGCGATCTGGCCCAAGCAATTCTTGAAGCGATTGACGAGATGCCTGCAATTGATGAAACCAAGTGGGCGGAAAAGATCGATGATATTTCTGCAGCAACCTTTGGTCGTCGGGTCTACGAATTTTACCTGGATAAAATCATCTCTAAAGACTTCTCAAATGATTTGAATCCTGAACAAAGTCGGGTCAAGCGGATGTCTAAGACCATTGTGAAAATACCGACCAAGGTGATTGCTCTTCCGGTCAATGGATCTGTGAAAATGATGAAGGCTTCGGTCAAACAAGTGAAGAAAATCCGTAAAATCACACATTTCTTTGATTGAAAATGAAACTTTTTCTTGCAAAATTTTTCAATCGTGCTATAATAACTGACAGAGACATATCAAATCTAGGAAATCTGATAGAGAGCGCGTGGGGCTGGAAATCGCGTAGAGGATAGGTTTGGGACTACTCGTGATTCTTTTATGCAAACATAAAACGGTGGCTACGTTAGAGCCAATCAGAGGTGTCCCTCTTTTTTGAGGAACATAAATGAAGGTGGAACCACGTTGCGACGTCCTTTCGAGGAGGTCGCTTTTTTGATTTTTTAATGAGGAAATCAAAAGGAGTGACGATTCCAATGTTCAAAGACACCTCCCACCCATTTAGCTACTAAAAACTTTATAAGGAGAAAATCATGATTAAGATTACTTTCCCAGATGGCGCTGTTCGTGAATTCGAATCTGGCGTTACTACTTTTGAAATTGCTCAATCTATCAGCAATTCTTTGGCTAAAAAAGCCCTTGCTGGTAAATTCAACGGCAAATTGATTGACACAACTCGTGCCATTACTGAAGATGGAAGCATTGAAATCGTGACACCTGATCACGAAGATGCTCTTCCAATCTTGCGTCACTCAGCGGCACACTTGTTTGCCCAAGCAGCTCGTCGCCTCTTCCCAGATATTCACTTGGGTGTTGGTCCAGCGATCGAAGATGGTTTCTACTACGATACAGATAACCAAGCGGGTCAAATCTCTAACGAAGACCTTCCTCGTATCGAAGAAGAAATGAAGAAAATCGTGAAGGAAAACTTCCCATCAATCCGTGAAGAAGTGACTAAAGACCAAGCGCGTGAAATCTTCAAAAATGATCCATACAAATTGGAATTGATTGAAGAACACTCAGATGACGAAGGTGGTTTGACCATCTATCGTCAAGGTGAATACGTTGACCTTTGCCGTGGGCCACACGTCCCATCAACTGGTCGCATCCAAATCTTCCACCTTCTCAATGTAGCAGGTGCTTACTGGCGTGGAAATAGCGACAACGCGATGATGCAACGGATCTATGGTACTGCTTGGTTTGACAAGAAAGACTTGAAGAACTATCTCCAAATGCGTGAAGAAGCTAAAGAACGTGACCACCGTAAGCTTGGTAAAGAATTGGATCTCTTCATGATTTCTCAAGAAGTTGGTCAAGGTCTTCCATTCTGGTTGCCAAATGGTGCGACCATCCGTCGTGAGTTGGAACGCTACATCGTTGATAAAGAAGTAGCAGCAGGCTACCAACACGTCTACACTCCACCAATTGCTTCTGTAGAACTTTATAAAACTTCAGGTCACTGGGATCACTACCGCGAAGACATGTTCCCACCAATGGATATGGGGGATGGAGAAGAGTTTGTTCTTCGTCCAATGAACTGCCCTCACCACATTGAAGTCTACAAACACCATGTGCACTCTTACCGTGAATTGCCAATCCGTATCGCTGAAATCGGTATGATGCACCGTTATGAAAAATCTGGTGCTTTGACTGGTCTTCAACGTGTGCGTGAAATGTCTCTGAATGATGGTCATACCTTTGTAGCTCCAGAACAAATCGAGGAAGAATTCAAGAAGATCCTTCAATTGATCATCGATG
The DNA here is from genome assembly GCF_041432055.1 of Streptococcus sp. 27098_8_186. Taxonomy (NCBI): domain Bacteria; kingdom Bacillati; phylum Bacillota; class Bacilli; order Lactobacillales; family Streptococcaceae; genus Streptococcus; species Streptococcus sp. 27098_8_186. Next base: position 369,470 of record NZ_JAPVYV010000001.1, on the reverse strand, counting down.
TGTATGAAGACTTTAACTTGACAGATTACCGTTTCCGCTTGTCTTACCGTGATCCTGAAGACAAACACAAATACTTTGACAACGATGAAATGTGGGAAAATGCTCAACGCATGTTGAAAGCAGCCGTTGATGATATGGGTGTTGAGTACTATGAAGCAGAAGGGGAAGCAGCCTTCTACGGACCAAAATTGGATATCCAAGTGAAAACAGCTCTTGGTAAAGAAGAAACCCTTTCTACCATCCAATTGGACTTCTTGCTTCCAGAACGCTTTGATCTTCATTACATTGGAGCAGATGGAGAAGAACACCGTCCAGTTATGATCCACCGTGGGGTTATCTCAACGATGGAACGCTTTACTGCGATCTTGATTGAAAACTACAAGGGAGCTTTCCCAACCTGGCTTGCTCCTCACCAAGTAACCCTTATCCCAGTATCGAACGAAAAACACGTGGACTATGCTTGGGAAGTGGCTAAGAAACTTCGTGACCGTGGTGTTCGTGCAGATGTGGATGAACGCAATGAAAAAATGCAGTTCAAGATCCGTGCTTCACAAACTCAAAAAATTCCTTACCAATTGATTGTTGGTGACAAGGAAATGGAAGACAAGGCTGTAAACGTACGTCGTTATGGTCAAAAAGAAACAGAAACCATGTCAGTGGATGCATTTGTAGAATTGATTCTTGCAGATATTGCAAATAAATCCCGTGTTGAGAAATAAACCATTTAACCTAGAACAAAATCTCAGCCACCTAAAAAGCAACAACTGAAATAGTTGTTGCTTTTTTACATTTTGATTAAGCTGAGCTAGTAGTGATCTGTCAAACCACCACAAATAGTATCCTCATCAACAATTCTTTCTATCCACTAACTTTTGGATATAGGATATCCTCCCAAGATTTGCTTCCTCGAGTTAGATAAGGTCAATATCCTCAATCCTTGTCTGCTTCATTTTCTTTTACGAGATCTTTTTGAGAATCTTTTTCAGAGAGTTTTTGATCGATATACTTGTTAATGGTTTCATAAAATTCCTTGGTCATCTCACTATCTAATTTTGTCGAATTATGGACTTGATTGACTTTCAATTGAACAGATTGAATACCGTAAGAGGCTTGCTTTTGGCGAATTGTTTCTAATTCTTCTTCTGAAATCGGATCTCCAACAACTGTCAAGACTAATTCATTGCTACTTGACTTGTAGACTTGATTAATGATCGTATGATTAGAGAACTCTTTGCCTACAAACTGTTTGATCCCTTCTTTTCGCGCTTGATCCATCGTCAGAGTGACTGCTGAATAGCTGGCTGGAAGGACCAATAATACAATCAAGGAGATCAACCCAATTTTCATTTTAATGTTTAGCTCTTTAAATGAACTTAAAGGAGATTTTCTCATTAAAATTCTTGTTCCAACAATATTGGTTAGCATGATAAAGACACAGTTAATCAAGAAAAGATAGAGAGCCCCGAATAAAAATCGCACATTTCCATTAGCTAAACCATAGCCTGCAGTACAGATAGGTGGCATCAGAGCTGTTGCAATGGCTACGCCAGGCACGATATTGTTTGCTTCTTTTTTCCTTGAACCAATTACACCTGCTATCCCACCAGCAATAGCAATGAGAACATCCCAAATTGTTGGAGAGGTTCGTGCAATCAACTCGCTACTTGCATAAGATAAGGGAGAAATCCAGAAATACAGAGTCGAGACAAGCAAACTGACCAATATTTGAGTAAATAAAACCTCTAGAGATTGCTTGATTAAACGCGTATCAAAAATAGCTAAACCGAATCCCAGTCCAACAATCGGTGTCATAAGAGGGGAAATCAGCATGGCTCCAATAATAACAGCTGTTGAATTCATATTTAGACCTATAGAGGCAATAAAAATCGCACACATTAAAATTGCAGTATCTCTTAATCGAACATGAAGATCATCATATAATTTTTCACGGTATTCACGTGTTGAATAGTTTCCGGTCATTGGTTACTCCTTTTATTTCATATAATCTTGTTTCTGCATAGACGATGGTAGAGAGACCTCTGTCCAATCTTACATATTTTTAATTCTCACCTGTCATTCTTTTGAACATAATTTTTTAAATATCCATCAGTCCATCCTAGATATTATATCAAAAAGTTTACAGTCTTTCTCTGAAGAACTCAATCAATTTAAAAGATAGTGAAGGCAGAAATTTTTGTATCCTTATCCGAAGAAGAAAAACGATATCTCCTCTGAAAGTAGATACCGTTTTAATGTTTAAACATGATGAGTATGTAGCAGCAATCCTAGCTGATATCTCCAACAAATCACGTGTTGAGAAATAATGAAAAAATAAAAAGATTGAGATGTAACGATCTCAGTCTTTTTGCTTTTTCTTCCTGGAAAGTCCAGCAATTGAGACTCCACATTTCTTCATAAGTTTGATATAATAAGAAGATAGAGATTGATAAGGAAAAGTTGCATTAGAAACAGGTATGTAAGATGAAAAGAATATTAGTAGTTGATGATGAAAAACCAATTTCAGATATTATCAAATTTAACATGGCAAAAGAGGGATATGAAGTTTTAACGGCCTTTGATGGGCGGGAAGCTTTAGAAGTCTTTTCAGCTGAAAACCCAGATGTTATTATTCTAGATTTGATGTTGCCAGAGATTGATGGCTTGGAAGTGGCGCGGACGATTCGTAAGACCAGCAATGTGCCCATCATTGTCCTATCTGCTAAGGATACGGAATTTGATAAGGTCATCGGGCTTGAAATCGGGGCGGATGACTATGTGACCAAACCTTTCTCTAATCGGGAATTACAAGCGCGTGTGAAAGCCTTGTTGCGTCGTTCTGAGTTTGCGGCTGATCCTCAGCTTGAAAATGATGCCGATACGGAAATTGTCATTGGTGATCTTCACATTCTTCCAGATGCTTTCTTGGTTCAAAAAGGCAACAAAGAATTGGACTTGACCCATCGCGAATTTGAATTGCTCTATCACCTTGCGACCCATGTCGGTCAAGTGATGACCCGTGAGCACCTTCTTGAGACGGTGTGGGGCTATGATTACTTTGGTGATGTTCGGACAGTAGACGTGACGGTTCGTCGGTTGCGTGAAAAAATCGAGGACACACCGGGACGTCCAGAATATATCTTGACCCGTCGTGGTGTTGGATATTATATGAGAAACAATGATTGATCAACTAAAACAATTTGTAATGTCGTCGAACTTTGTCTTTGTTCTGATTACGGTTGGGTTTATCATTGTGGTAGCCTTGCTTTTGTTAGAAAACCGTAGAGACAATATCAAGCTCAGACAATTAAACGCCAAAATTAAGGATCTGATTGCAGGGGACTATTCTGAAGTGGTCGACATGCAAGGGAGTCCAGAGCTGACAGATATGACCAATAGTATCAATGATCTGTCGGAGGTTATTCGCCTGACGCATGAAAACTTGGAACAAGAAACCAAGCGTTTGACCAGTATCCTTTCTTACATGACAGATGGGGTGCTTGCGACCAATAGACGTGGTCAGATCATCATGGTCAATGAAATGGCCGCCAAGCAATTGAATGTAAATCCAGATGAGGTGCTCAATACCAGTATTCTGGATTTGCTTTCGCTAGGAGACGACTATGATCTGCGCAGCTTGATTACAGAAGTACCAGAGTTGACCATCGATTCCCAGGATGAAAATGGGGAATACTTAAGTCTTCGTGTGCGCTTTGCCTTGATTCGTCGCGAGTCAGGTTTTATCTCTGGTCTGGTAGCTGTCTTGCACGATACGACGGAGCAGGACAAGGAAGAGCGGGAACGTCGCCTCTTTGTCTCCAATGTGAGTCATGAATTACGGACACCTTTGACCAGTGTGAAATCCTATCTAGAAGCCCTGGACGATGGCGCTTTGTCAGAGCCGGTAGCACCAGATTTTGTCAAGGTTTCGCTCAATGAAACCAACCGCATGATGCGCATGGTCACAGATCTATTGAGCTTGTCACGAATCGATAATGAAACCAGTCAGTTGGACATCGAGTTGACCAACTTTACGGCCTTTATCACCTTTATTTTGAACCGGTTTGATAAGATCAAGAGTCAATCGCAAGAAGATACCAAGAAGTATGAACTGATCCGGGAATACCCGATCACCCCGATCTGGGTTGAAATTGATACGGATAAAATGACCCAGGTGATCGACAATATCTTGAACAATGCCATCAAGTACTCACCTGATGGTGGAAAAATCAAGGTAGGGATGAAAACGACGGATGCCCAGTTGATTATTTCCATTTCAGATGAGGGCTTGGGGATTCCAAAGAAAGACTTGCCACGCATTTTTGATCGCTTTTACCGAGTGGATAAGGCACGTAGCCGGGCCCAAGGTGGAACTGGTCTGGGCTTAGCCATTGCTAAGGAGATCGTTAAGCAACACAAAGGCTTTATTTGGGCCAAGAGTGAATATGGCAAGGGGTCTACCTTTACCATTGTCTTGCCGTACGACAAAGATGCTATTAAAGACGACTGGGATACAGAAGAGGAAGAATAAGGAGTCAATGACAGAAGAGGGATTTAAGTACAGTATTTTAGCTTCAGGTTCTAGTGGAAATTCTTTCTACCTTGAGACACCAAAGAAAAAACTACTCATTGATGCAGGCCTATCAGGGAAAAAGATTACGGGACTATTGGCTGAAATTGATCGCAAACCAGAAGACTTAGATGCCATTTTGATTACGCACGAACACTCAGACCATATCCATGGTGTGGGTGTTTTAGCGCGGAAATACGGCATGGATCTGTATGCTAATGAAGCAACTTGGAAGGCTATGGAAGGCACCAAGTATCTAGGAAAGGTCGATGATGCTCAAAAGCACATTTTTGAAATGGGGAAGACCAAGACATTTGGCGATATCGATATTGAAAGTTTTGGGGTCAGTCACGATGCTGCTGCCCCTCAATTCTATCGCTTTATGAAGGATGGAAAGAGCTTCGTCATGCTGACGGATACGGGCTATGTGAGTGATCGCTTGGCAGGCATCGTCGCGGATGCGGATGGCTATTTGATTGAGTCCAACCATGATGTAGAGATCCTTCGAGCAGGTTCTTATGCTTGGCGCTTGAAGCAGCGGATCTTGTCTGATTTAGGCCACCTTTCTAACGAAGATGGTGCAGATGCCATGATCCGAACCTTGGGAAATCGCACCAAGAAGATTTATCTTGGGCATTTGTCAAAAGAGAACAATATCAAAGAATTGGCCCATATGACCATGGAGAATCAACTGGCTCGAGCAGATCTAGCTGTCGGCCATGATTTTGAGGTGTTAGATACCTCGCCAGATACCGCGACCCCTTTGACGAAGATATAAAATAGAGAAAAGCAACTGTCATCTTGTTAGTTGCTTCCTTTTTTAAACATAGATGTAGGTTTTTTATTTTTTTGTTTACTGAAAAGGTTCGAAATTTGTATTGTGTGAAGGAGAAGTAAATGCGCCTTGTTTATCTTACGATTGGTTTTATGTCTTTGGGATTAGGAATTATTGGGATTCCATTACCGATTTTACCGACGACTCCCTTTTTACTGTTGTCTATGGCTTGCTTTGCTAAAAGTTCCAAACGCTTTGAAACTTGGCTCTACCAAACCAAGCTTTATCAAACCTATGTATCGGATTATCGAGAGACCAAATCGATTGCCAAAGAACGGAAAAAATGGATCCTTCTTCAGATCTACATCCTGATGGGCATTTCGATCTATCTGGCCCCGATTATTTGGGTGAAGCTTGCTTTAGGGGCTTTGACGATTTTTATCACCTTTTATCTCTTAAAAGTGATCCCTAATAAGCCTGAAAATCCAACAGACGAAGATCCTGATTAAAAATGGAGAAATCAGGCCCTAGAACTAGGAAAAGAAGTGCGTTCGTGCTTCTTTTTTTGTATAAAAGCAAAAACCCTTGTGTATCAAGGGTTTTGGTGCGTTGACTACGCTTCAAGAAATTTTAATAAGCGATCTACTTTAGGATTTTTAGTTTTCTATAAAAGGATCAACTCTTAAATATGATTAAAGTATATTTAAGAGTTGATCCATCTTTTATTAAATATCTCTTATTGTGATATGTATCTATTATATCATTGTTCTAACTCAGTTATCTTTTCTAACATTTCTTGTATATCCTTTTGCGTCTTGAAAGGATTATTTTTTATTTTCTTAACAAAGAGAATGAGTGTGATAATCAAAAAAATACAAGCGATAACAGGGTTAATGGTAAAGTATAAAAGGCTACAAAATGCAGATAATCCTACAGGAAAATACCAAGAAGAAGCTGGATATACCTTTGCCCCTCTATATGTATAAAGACCACGATTTGTTCGTTGGTAATTTATATTTCCTTTCTTAACACTGCTGAAAGCATCCACAGTGGTTTTGTTATATACCTTATTGTATATTGCACGTTTAGGATCTTTAATAAGGCCTGTCCCTTTTTGGCCGTATGTTGGAATGATTGCTCGTTTAACCTGTCTCTTTAATTTCGATGTTGTCCGAGCTTTTAAACTCTTTGAAAGACTGGGTTTTCTAACTCCTATTTTCATAGTAATACTCCTTATTATTATTTCAATCCCAAACTCTTTTGTTTTAATTATATCAAATAACGAAGGGGAATGAAATAATAACGAGGTAAAGAAATAAAATTCACTATAAGAAGTGGGCATTAAGTTGGTAAGATATAGAAATGCGAAAGTTGAAGAAACTTAAAATTCATGGAGCAAACTTACAAAACGTGGTATTCAACTTATTGGATCGATATCCAAACAAACCTAAAATATAGTAAAAGCAATCAACTGTATCTAATGGATATCTAATGGTAATCGTTTTAAAATTTTGGTATACTTAAGAGTATAAATTTATTAGAAAGTAGGCTTTCCATGGAGAAATTACAAGCCCTGTTATCGGAACGGTTTCAGATCGTTTTTTCAGATAGCAGTTTATTAGATACAGCTTTTACGCACACCTCTTATGCCAATGAGCATCGCCTCTTAAAAATTTCACATAACGAACGTTTGGAATTTTTAGGAGACGCTGTTCTTCAATTAGTTATTTCCGAATATTTGTATAAGGAACACCCCAACAGACCGGAGGGAGATTTGTCCAAATTCCGTTCTATGATTGTCCGTGAAGAAAGTCTGGCTGGCTTTTCTCGGGATTGCCAATTTGATCATTACATCAAACTAGGCAAGGGCGAAGAAAAATCTGGTGGTCGGGACCGCGATACGATTCTTGGCGATTTGTTTGAAGCCTTTTTAGGTGCCTTGCTCTTAGATCAAGGTGTGGAAGCGGTCAAACGCTTCATCTATCAGGTCATGATTCCCAAGGTTGAAACGGGTCAATTTTCTCAAGTCATTGACTATAAGACTCGTTTGCAAGAACTGTTGCAGGTTCATGGGGATGTGGAGATCCAGTACCAAGTGGTCAGCGAGGCCGGTCCTGCTCATGCCAAAGAGTTTGAAGTAGAAGTATTCGTGAACGGTCAAACGATGGGACATGGTCATGGTCGTTCCAAGAAATTAGCGGAGCAGGAAGCAGCCCGCAATGCAGTTGAAACGAGGTATGATGGCCCATGTATCTAAAAGAGATTGAAATCCAAGGCTTTAAATCCTTTGCGGATAAGACAAAAGTCGTATTTGACAAAGGGGTCACTGCCGTTGTAGGGCCTAATGGATCTGGAAAATCAAATATCACGGAGAGCTTGCGCTGGGCCCTGGGGGAATCCAGTGTCAAGAGTCTACGTGGGGGCAAGATGCCCGATGTCATCTTTGCAGGGACAGAATCGCGTAAACCGCTGAATTATGCCTGTGTCACAGTTGTCTTAGATAACCAGGATGGTTTTATCCAACAGGCAGGGAAAGAAATTCGTGTCGAACGGCATATTTATCGTTCAGGAGACAGCGAGTACAAGATCGATGGTAAGAAAGTACGTCTCAGAGATGTTCATGATTTGTTCATGGATACGGGATTGGGACGTGATTCCTTCTCCATTATCTCCCAAGGTCGGGTAGAGGAGATCTTTAACTCCAAACCGGAAGAACGCCGGGCTATCTTTGAAGAAGCTGCCGGTGTCTTGAAATTTAAGACGCGGCGCAAGGAAACGGAGACTAAGCTTAATCAGACCCAGGAGAATTTGGACCGTCTGGAAGACATCCTCTATGAATTAGAAGGACAGATCCAACCTCTTGAAAAGCAAGCAACGGTCGCTCGCCGTTTCTTGGAATTAGACCAAGAACGGCAGGTTCTCTTGCTGGATGTTTTGGTCGCTCAAGTCGATCTGACAAAAGAGCTCTACGAAAAGGCTGATCAAGAAGAAAAAGCTATTCAAGAACAGTTGGCCTCTTATTATCAACGTCGTCAGGTCTTAGAAGAAGAGAATGTACGCATCAAGAAAGCCCGTCATCAGTTGGATGAGAGCTTAGCTGAGGACCAGGCGAGCTTGCTTGAGGTCACTCGTTTGATCAGTGATTTAGAAAAGCAAATTGAAGTAGCTAAGTTGCAATCGAGTCAAGCAGCCCATAGTCGCAGGGAAAATCTTGAGCGGCTGGATGCTGTTTTGGCCCGTCTGGAAGAAGCGAAACAAGAGCTGGCTCAAAAACAAAAGACGCTAGCTATGCTTCAACAAAGACTGACAGAGAACCGTCAGCTACAAGAAGAGTTGGAAAAAGAATTAGCCAACTACGAAGAAGACCCGGAACAAGTCATTGAGCATCTACGCGAGCAGTATGTCGCGCTCTTGCAGACAGAGGCTGAAAAATCGAATGAGCGGACGGCGATTGAGAGCCGGATCCAGGCACTCCTGCAAGAATCTAGCCATCGTCAAGAGGATTTGACCAAGGCACAAACAAACTTTGAAACTGCCAAGGAAAAAGAAGTCCGACAATTGGAAGAGTTGGATCAGGCACAAGCGATGGTCAAAAGACTATTAGCAGAATACCAAAATCAATTGGTAAAAGTGGAGCAGGCCAAAGCTGTCTACCAAGAGGCTCAAACGGCCATGTTTGACTTGATGGATGAGAGCAAAAACAAACGGGCGCGGATCAATAGCTTGGAAGCTATTCAGAAGAACCATAGTAACTTCTACGCAGGCGTCAAGAGCGTTTTGCAAGAAGCAGAACGGTTAGGAGGCATCTGTGGGGCTGTTAGTGAGAATTTGAGTTTCTCAAAAGACTACCAGACGGCGCTTGAAATTGCTCTAGGAGCTAGCAGCCAACAGATCATTGTCGAGGATGAAAAGGCTGCAACTCGAGCGATTGATTTCTTGAAACGCAATCGCTTGGGACGGGCAACTTTCCTTCCGCTCACGACCATCAAAGCCCGTCAACTATCTCCTCGGAATTTGGAATTAATTCAAGCCAGTGCAGGATTTCTAGGAATTGCGAGTGACTTAGTGACCTATGAGCATCGTTTTGAACAGATTTTCCAAAACTTGCTTGGAGTAACGGCCATCTTTGACACGACGGAGCATGCGCGTGAGGCGGCTCGTAAAGTCAACTATCAAGTTCGGATGGTGACCTTGGATGGGACCGAATTGCGGACCGGAGGATCGTATGCGGGTGGTGCCAATCGCTCCCAAAATACGGTCTTTGTCAAACCAGAATTGGATAGTTTGAAGCAGGAAATGCAAGCTCTGGATGCTCGTTTGAGAGAAGCAGAGCAGGAGGTCGAGACCAAGGACAATCTGCTCAAGCAGGCGCAAGAATACCTGGCCTCTATTCAAAGCCAAGGTGAGCAAGCGCGTCTGGAGCAACAGCGGGCCCAATTGGCCTACCAACAAAGCCAAGAGCAACTGAAAGAAATTCAGGAACTCTTAGAAGCTTTGAAGTCAGAATTGGCAACAGATGCAACCCAGTCTCTCCAAGAAGAGCTGGAGTCCCTTACTGAGCAATTGGCAGAAATTGAGCTTCAAAAAGAAAACTTGAACCGCGATATTGAAACCATGAAGTCGGACAAAGATGTCTTGCAACAAAAGGTACAAAACCTGCAAGAGCAATTGGCAGACCTGCGACTTCAACAGACGGAATGTAAGAGCCAACAAAGCTATGAGCAAACAGATGCTCGTCGCTTGGAAGAAACGATCTCCCAGTTGGAAGTAGAAGAGCATCAGTTGCAATTGCTGATTGAACAAGGCGATGCCCAAGTTCAAACAGTAGATGTGGAGCAGCTAGCCAATCAATTGGCACAGGCCCAAGCCAAGAAAACGGACTTGGAACAAGGGGTCATTCGGAAACGCTTTGAGCTGGATGATTTGGAAGGCCAGGCCGAAGATGTGGCAGAACAGATGGAACAAGCTCGTAAGAAAAACGAAGAGTGGATTCGTCAACAAGCTAAGGCTGAAGCGACACGTGAAAAGCATGCAGATCGTTTGAACAAGCTCTTAACGCAAATTACCGATGAATTCATGCAAAGCTTTGACCAAGCCAAAGACCAGGCCAAACCTGTTGAAAATCTTGCAGCAGCTGAAAACCAGCTCAAGAGCATCGAAAAAGATATTAAGGCACTTGGTCCAGTCAATGTGGATGCAATCGAGCAGTACGATGAGGTGAAGGGGCGCTTTGATTTCCTTTCCAGCCAGCGTGAGGATGTCTTGGCTGCGAAAAATATGCTTCTGTCTACCATCAACGACATGAATGACGAAGTCAAGGAACGCTTTAAATCAACTTTTGAAGCCATTCGTGAATCCTTTAAAGTCACTTTCCGTCAAATGTTTGGTGGGGGTTCTGCTGATTTGATTCTGACAGAGCCAGATCTTCTGACAGCTGGTGTTGAAATTTCTGTACAGCCACCTGGTAAAAAGATCCAATCCTTAAACCTTATGAGTGGTGGAGAAAAGGCCTTGTCTGCCTTGGCTCTCTTGTTCTCGATTATTCGTGTCAAGACCATTCCATTTGTCATTCTGGATGAGGTAGAGGCTGCCCTAGATGAGGCCAATGTCAAGCGTTTTGGGGATTATTTGAACCGCTTTGATAAGGAAAGCCAATTTATTGTCGTGACGCACCGGAAGGGAACCATGTCAGCTGCAGATTCCATCTATGGTGTGACCATGCAGGAATCTGGGGTTTCTAAAATCGTCTCAGTAAAATTGAAAGACTTAGAAAATGAAGAATAATGATATTAAATTGATTGCTACGGATATGGATGGAACCTTTCTTAATGACCAACATCAGTATGATCAAGACCTTTTACGCAAGGTGTTAGCAAGCTGCAAAGAAAAAGGCATCTATTTTGCTGCTGCAAGTGGCCGTGCCCTCCTTTCTCTCAAATCCCTCTTTAAAGGATTTGAGGACCAGATGATTTTCATTGCTGAAAATGGTAGTGTGGTAGAATTTCATGGAGAAGATCTCTACGAAGCGACCATGTCCAAAGACTTTTATTTGGGTGTTTTTGAGGCTTTGAAAGCTTCCCCTTATGCAGACCCGAATAAGCTTCTTTTGACTGGGAAAAAAGGAAGCTATGTCTTAGAAACAGTAGATCCCGACTATCTGGCCTTGAGTCAACACTACAATGAAAACATTCAAAAAGTGAAAAGTCTAGCGGATATTCAGGATGAAATTTTCAAATTGACCACCAACTTTGATGCAGCTCTTGTACTTGAAGGTGAACAATGGGTCACTGAGAATATCCCCGGTGTCAAAGCGATGACGACAGGTTTTGAATCGATTGATATTGTCCTCGATTATGTCGATAAGGGAGTGGCGATTACTGCCTTAGCGGATAAACTAGAGATCTCCTTGGATCAGGTGATGGCATTCGGGGATAACTTAAATGACCTCCATATGATGCAAGTCGTGGGCCATCCTGTAGCGCCAGAAAATGCACGTCCTGAAATCTTGGCCATTGCTGAAACAGTCATCGGCCACCATGCGACTGGTTCTGTCCTCCGCTACATGGAGGAAATCGTATGAGTCAGATTTTCTTGATTGCGCTGGATTTAGATGGGACCCTTCTCAATTCAGAAAAAAAGATTTCCCCTCGCAATAGAGCAGCCCTCGCTGCTGCACAGGCCCAAGGTGTCAAGGTGGTTCTAACCACTGGTCGTCCCTTGAAAGCCATGGATTTTCTTTTGGAAGAATTGGGAACAGCAGGCCTCAAAGAAGAGTATACGATTACCTTCAACGGTGGTCTAGTGCAGCGAAATAATGGAGAAATCCTCTCAAAAGTTGTCTTGGCGCCAGAAGATGTCGCAACCATTCATGATGAAACAGCCCGTCTAGGCCTTCCGCTGGATGCTATCAGTGAGGGAACGGTTTATGAGATTCATGCAGAGCGAAAGTCTCTCTATTCCCTTTACAATCCCTACCTGAACTTTATTGAGACAGATTTTAAAGACCTGCCATCCACGATTTCCTACAACAAGTGTGTGACAGCCGTCGATCAAGCCTTTTTAGATGCAGCGATCAAGCAGATCAAGCCGGAGTTATTTCAAGACTATGAAATTTTTAAATCTCGGGAAATGTTGCTGGAATGGTGTCCTAAAAATGTTCACAAGGCAACGGGTTTAGAGGCACTGGCAGCTATTTTGGGCCTTAAGGCAGATCAAGTCATGGCCTGTGGAGATGAAGCCAATGACCTGTCTATGATCCAGTGGGCTGGACTGGGGGTTGCCATGGGCAATGCGGTCCCGGCGGTGAAAGAGGTGGCGGCGCTTGTCGCACCCGTGACTAATGACCAAGATGCCGTCGCATGGGCGATTGAAAATTATGTGCTAAAGGAGAGTGAATAAATGGGATTATTTGATCGTTTATTTGGTAAAAAAGAAGAGACTGAAAAAGTGCTTCCGTCTTCGGAAGAAGTGACGGAAAGTACTGAGGTTGAAGAAACTGTCAAAGAGGAGCCACCGGCTACCCGAAATGACAAAGAAGAGCAAAAAATCGCTGATATGGAGGCTTATTACCAAGAGCTCAAAGCGCGAATTGCAGCCACTCATCAACCTGTTTCAACCTTCGCTCAAGAAGAGCCGGCAGAGGAACCTCTTGTTGAAGAAATCGTGACTTCAGAGACTCATGAAGATCAGGAACCAGAAGAGGAGTCTCCAGTTGTCTTTGAACCTGCTCAAGCAGAGGCAAGTCCTGAAGAAGTTTCACCACTAGCTGATGAAACGGAGGAGATTGAGCCTCTTGAAGAAGAGAAAATTGAAGCGGAAGAAACTGAAAATGGTGAGGAAGCAGATGGGGCTAACGGTTCAGAACTGGAAGAAGAGTCACCGATTGCTTCTCCATCATCTGAAGCTGAGCTAGTAGAAGGGAGCACGACAGAAGAGGAGGTTCCAGAACTAGTAGACGCTCAGGATGAGGTTTCAGAACCTGAAGTATCAGAAGCGATCGCTCAAGTGGAGGAAACTTCAGAAGTAGCAGAAGCTGAGTCCAGGCTTCCGGAAGGAGAAACTGCATCAGCCGTTGAGGATAGGACTGTTGAAGAGGCAGAAGAGCCAATTCCAGACGAGGTTGAACCTCAGCAAGAAACCATTCAGGAAAAATACGATCGTAGCTTGAAAAAGACACGGACTGGATTTGGAGCACGCCTCAATGCCTTCTTTGCCAATTTCCGTTCAGTTGATGAAGAATTCTTTGAAGAATTGGAAGAACTCTTGATCATGAGTGACGTTGGGGTTCAAGTGGCCTCTAATTTAACCGAAGAGTTGCGCTATGAAGCCCGTTTGGAAAATGCCAAAAAACCAGATGCTCTCAAGCGCGTGATCATCGAAAAATTGGTGGACTTGTATGAAAAGGATGGCCAATTTAATGAAGCCATTCGTTTTCAAGATGGTCTCACGGTCATGCTCTTTGTTGGGGTCAATGGAGTTGGTAAAACAACCTCTATCGGGAAGTTAGCCCACCGCTACAAACAAGAGGGCAAGAAAGTCATGTTGGTTGCAGCAGATACTTTCCGTGCAGGAGCTGTGGCTCAACTGGCAGAATGGGGACGCCGTGTAGATGTTCCAGTTGTAACAGGTCCTGAAAAATCAGATCCTGCTAGCGTCGTCTTTGATGGAATGGAACGCGCGATCGCTGAAAACATCGATGTTCTGATGATTGATACGGCGGGGCGTCTGCAAAACAAGGACAACCTCATGGCCGAGCTTGAAAAAATCGGCCGCATTATCAAGCGTGTGGTACCTGATGCACCGCATGAAACCTTGCTGGCCCTCGATGCATCAACCGGTCAAAATGCCTTGGTGCAAGCTAAAGAATTTTCAAAAATTACACCTGTGACAGGAATTGTATTGACCAAGATCGATGGAACGGCTCGAGGTGGGGTCGTCCTTGCGATCCGTGAAGAGTTGGACATCCCAGTGAAGTTGATTGGATTTGGAGAAAAGATTGATGACATCGGACCATTCCACTCAGAAAACTTCATGAGGGGTCTCTTGGAAGGCTTGATTTAAGAGTCAAATAGAAAAAGACAAGTTGTTGGAAGGACAATTTGTCTTTTTGTTTCCTTGCGCTATCAAAAAAAACCACCCGAAGGTGGCTTTCCTTAATTCTTAGGTTCAGGTTTCCAAACCCATTCAGCTCCGTATTCTGCAAGGAGATCATCGGATGCAGTTGGTCCCATGGATCCAGACTTGTATTCATAGAGCGGTGCTCCATTTTCGGCCCATAGTTTTTCAATCCGGTCAATCAATTGCCATGAAGCACGGACTTCGTGCCAGTGGCTGTAATTGGTTGAGTCATTGTTCAAAACGTCGAAAATTAATTTTTCATAAGGCTCTGGTGAAGCCCCAGTTGCGGTCGCATCTGTTTCATAATCAAAGGAAATTGGTGCGATACTGAATTTTTCTCCGACCTCTTTTCCGTTGATGCTCAATGAGAAACCTTCATTTGGTTGGATATAAATGGTCAAGACATTTGGTTGCAAACTATGTCCAAAGATGGAGTCGGTTTGCTTGAAGACCACATTGACCATGGTTCCTTTTTGCGTCAAGCGTTTTCCGGTACGGAAGAAGAAAGGCACACCGCGGAAGCGATCACTATCAACAAAGAACGCACCAGAAGCATAGGTCTCTGTAGTAGACTCAGGATCGACATTGGGCTCACTACGATAAGAGATATCTTTTTTCCCTTCGATCGTACCTGAATGGTATTGACCACGGATAAAGAATTTCTTTAATTCGTCATCTGTTGGATTGTACAATTGCTCAAAAACTTTAACTTTTTCTGCCCGAATTGCATCCTTGGTAAAGGTAGCTGGTTTATCCATGGCAAGCAATGACAAAAGCTGAAGGGTATGGTTTTGCACCATATCTCGAAGGGCACCCGAGTGATCATAGTAGCCACCGCGTTCTTCAACCCCCAAGCGTTCAGCAAAAGTAATTTGGATATTGTCAATAAAATCTCGGTTCCAAAGATTATCAAAAATAAGATTTCCAAAACGAATGGCAAAGATATTTTGGATCATTTCTTTTCCAAGGTAATGGTCGATCCGGAAGATTTGTTCTTCATTAAAGGTTTCTTCCAATTCCTTGTTAAGCTGACTAGCTGTTTCTAGGTCTGTACCGAAAGGTTTTTCAACGATCAAGCGTTCAAAGCCTTGCCCATCCACAATGCCTTCTGATTTGAGGTGTTTGGCAATGGTTCCAAAAAATTGAGGAGCCATGGACAAGAAGAAGACCTTATTGTGTTCCGTTTGGTATTTTTCATCCAAGCTGTTTTGCAATTCGCGCAAGGCGATGTAATGTTCGGTATCATTGACATCGTGGCTTTGGTAGTAGAAATGACTAGCGAATTCTTGAGCTTGTTGAGGGCTATCGGCCAGATCTGTAATGGATTCTACCACGACGGATTCAAAGTATTCTTTGCTCCATGGTCTGCGGGCTGTTCCGATAACCGCAAAGTTTTCAGATAGATTTCCTGATTTATAGAGTCTAAAAAGGGATGGGTAGAGTTTTCGCTTAGCTAAATCTCCACTGGCCCCGAAAATGGTTACAATAACTTTTGAAGACATTTAAGTACCTATTTCCTATCTTATTAACCATATTTTACCATAAAATCTACAAGATTTCTTTGATGGAATCGTTGTTCCGAATATTTTCCGCTTGGATTAGGAGATTTGAGAAGAAAGCATAGAAAAAGCTAGAACCAATGTGGATTCTAGCTTCAACTGCTATAAGCTGTTTGGATCTACAACGGAAGCTCCATTAGAATACGCGGTAGACATATGGATTAGCCGGTTTCGTAATGGTCTGGCAATCGCTAATGTGGAGAACAGGCAAGCTTTGCTTGAGTTGCTTGTGGTATTCAATGGACAAGGTTCCTTTCGCATGGATCCAGGTATTGTTTTCGAAATGCTGCGGAGCACCAGTCGTTAAGAGACCGTAGACTCCGGAATCTGCGATACAGTGGATGATCCCAAAACGAAAGAGAAATTGGCTGTCCTTGTTATTGGGGTCATTGTATACGAAGCCGGTCAACTCGATCGTCTTTCCTGCAAATTGGTCAGGATAATCATAAATAACTTCCATGACTTCCATGTAATTCTCAGTGGTCACCTGGATCACTTTTTTATCAACATATTTCTTTGCCGCCTGCTTCATTTCTGACTCATAGGCAGATCTGGTAAAATAGCTACTAGTATCTGGTTTGAGATACTGGGTTGTTGTCCCTTCGTCCTGCTGGATTTCCTTGGAAGAACCGGCCGCAACCGGGAAGTGGTAGCCTTTGGCAGAGACTGTTTGGGAATCCAGTGTCACTGTAGGGAAAAATAGCCCGACAAACAAAGGAATACAGAGCAAGAAGATACTCGCCACTTTTGCCCAGAAGCCAGAGAGATGACTGTGGATCTTCATCTGTTTGACCCAGATGATCAGCTGTACAAGAGCTAAAACAAAGGACAAGAACATGGAAATATAAGCCAAGTAAGAATAGTGTAAGTTGATGTATTGATTGAGCTTACCAGATAATTGCAGGTACATGGTAAGCTCAAAATAGCCAGCTAATATCAAAAAACGAATCATAGCACTACCCCCACAAACCAAGCATAAAGGAGCACAACTCCACTCACAATACCGATAAATTGCCAGATGAAACGGGTTTTGAGATAATTTTTCATCATGAGGAGATTTTTGACATCAAGCATAGGCCCAATCACCAGAAAGGCAAGCACAGGCGCTACTCCAAAACTACTCAAAAGAGAAGAGCCGATAAAGGCGTCCGCCTCGCTACAAAGTGAGAGGAGGAAGGACAAGACCATAAGGAGGAGAATAGCAATAACCGGTGTCGCACTGATCGAGGTAAGGATCCGTGTTGGGACATAGACTTGGACGAGGCTGGCAAAGAGACAACCAAATACCAGGTAACGTCCTGTATCAAAGAATTCATCAATGGCTTGCACCAAGACTTGAAAGAGCTTTTGGCCTTTGCTCAAGTCCCTAAAATCATGTTCATGCACAGGTTTGCGATGTTCTTTTTGGATCGAATCTGTCTGAATAAAGCCAAGGAAGATCCCTAGTACTGTTGCGACAAGCAAGGAACCAAGGGCGCGGTAGAGGGCCATCTTAACAGAATTCCCAAAGGCTGAGTAGGTCGCAAAGAGAACGATGGGATTGATGACCGGTGCTGTCACCAGAAAGGGAACAGCAGTATAACTTGGGACTTTCTTTTCTAGAAAGCGATTGATAATGGGAACAATTCCACATTCACAGGAAGGAAAGATAAAGCCGATAAAAGTCCCAAAGAAGATCCGCCCAAATTTATTTTTGGGAAGAAAGCGGTAGACCCTCTCGGGGGTGATATAGACCTCAATAATCCCTGAAATGATACTTCCGATTAGGACAAACGGTAGGGCCTCGATAATAATCGAGAGAAAAATAGCCCCAGCCTGCAAGACGCTAGAGGGAAGGTGTTGAAAGAATGTCATTACTTAACCTTCTTTGCTTCTTTAGTTGTAGCAGTTTCTGCCTTCTTTTTTTCTTCAGGAAATTCTACTTTCTTTTCTACATCCGGAAAACTCGCAAAATTTTCAAACATTTTATCAAGATCATCTGTTTTTGAGAATTTAATAGCCATTGTTGGGCCTCCTTTTTATTTTCTTTCATTATAACAAAAAGGAAAGAGCAAGGGGGAAATGGAGCATAAAAGGAAAGAACCATAGGGTCAAAATTATTCTCTGAAAAATCCCTGAAACAGAGACCAGAACAGGCGCTCTCACCCTTGATGGCAGCAAAATATGCTATAATAGAGGCTATGGATAAATATGAAAAAATAGCCCAAGAATTGGGTGTTAGCTTAAAACAAATCGATACCGTATTGAGTCTGACCGCAGAAGGCTCAACTATTCCTTTCATTGCCCGCTATCGAAAAGATATGACGGGAAATTTAGATGAAGTAGCGATCAAGGCCATTATTGACCGGGACAAATCCTTAACGACTCTAGCCGAACGAAAGGAAACTGTCCTTGCTAAGATTGAGGAACAGGGCAAACTGACAGAGGCGCTCAAGCAGGCTATTGAGGCTGCTGAAAAATTAGCGGATGTCGAAGAGCTCTATCTCCCATATAAGGAAAAACGGCGGACCAAGGCGACGATTGCACGAGAAGCAGGACTTTTCCCCTTGGCACGTCTCATTTTGCAAAATAGTCCAGACTTGGAAGCAGAGGCTCGGAAATTTACCTGCGAGGCCTTCCCAACTGAAACCGCAGCATTAGCTGGTGCAGTGGATATTCTGGTAGAGGCTATTTCAGAGGATACCCAATTACGGGCCCTCACCTATCAAGAAATTCATGGGCATTCCCTCATGACGTCAACCTTGAAGGATGAAAGCTTAGATCCTAAGAGAACCTTTGAAATCTATTATGATTTTTCTGAGAAGATCAAGAATATGCAAGGCTACCGGACTCTAGCTCTCAATCGTGGGGAAAAATTGGGCGTTCTCAAAGTCGGATTCGAGCACCAACTGGATCGGATCATTCGTATTTTTGAGGCTCGTTTTAAAACGAAAAATGCCTATGTCGATGAGGTTATTCAACAAGCGGTTAAGAAAAAAATCGTTCCTGCGATTGAACGTCGGATTCGGACAGAGTTAACGGAGGTGGCAGAAGACGGAGCCATTCAATTGTTCTCTGAAAATCTACGGAATCTATTGCTCATTCCTCCATTAAAAGGGCGCGTGGTCCTTGGATTTGACCCAGCCTTTCGGACCGGTGCTAAACTAGCCGTTGTTGATGAGACAGGAAAGATGCTTGCCACCCAGGTCATCTATCCAGTTGCTCCTGCAAAACCAGCTCAGATCGAGCAGGCTAAAAAGGATCTATCCTCCTTGATCAAAGAGTTCGGAATAGAAATTATTGCGATTGGAAATGGAACCGCCAGCCGTGAAAGTGAGGCCTTTGTCGCAGAGGTGCTTCATGACCATCCAGGAGTTCGCTATGTTATTGTCAATGAAAGCGGAGCCTCTGTCTATTCAGCTAGTGAGTTGGCCCGTCATGAGTTCCCAGAGCTAACCGTTGAAAAACGCTCGGCCATCTCCATTGCCCGTCGCTTGCAAGATCCGCTAGCAGAATTGGTGAAAATCGATGCCAAATCCATCGGTGTCGGTCAATACCAACACGATGTCAATCAGAAAAAACTGACAGAAAGCTTGGATTTCGTGGTAGATACTGTCGTCAACCAAGTTGGGGTCAATATCAATACGGCTAGTCCCTCTCTCTTAGCCCATGTAGCAGGACTCAATAAAACCATCTCTGAAAATATTGTGAAATACCGGGAAGAAGAAGGAATGATTCTTTCACGAGCACAGATTAAAAAAGTCCCTCGTCTCGGCGCCAAGGCTTTCGAGCAAGCGGCTGGATTCTTACGCATTCCTGAAAGTAAAAATATCTTGGACAATACCGGCGTTCACCCTGAAAGTTACAAGGAAGTTGAAAAACTTTTTCAACTTCTTGAAATTACCGACCTCGATGCATCCGCTCAGGAAAAATTAAAAGCTGTGAACATAAAGGAGATGTCTACTCAGCTGGATCTGGGACCAGAAACCTTGAAAGATATCATTGCCGATCTCCTAAAACCAGGTCGCGATTTGCGGGATTCCTTTGATGCACCCGTGCTCCGTCAGGATGTCTTAGATATTAAAGACCTCCATATAGGCCAAAAATTAGAAGGGGTTGTGCGCAATGTGGTTGACTTTGGGGCCTTTGTCGATATTGGCATTCACGAAGATGGCTTGATTCATATCTCCCATATGAGCAAGCAGTTTATCAAGCATCCAAGCCAGGTCGTCTCAGTAGGTGATTTGGTAACCGTCTGGGTGAAGAAGATCGATGTGGAACGCGAAAAAGTCAATCTCAGTTTGGTAGCTCCGAATGAATCTGACTGAGTATGTGCGCCAAGTATCCCTAGAAGATTTTGGGAGAGAATTCCGTCATCGAGCAGAGTGGAATTCACGTCTTCAAAGCACTGGAGGTCGTTTCTTTCCCAAGGATCGACACCTTGATTTCAACCCGAAAATATACCAAGTTTTCGGGTTAGAGGTCTTTCGCAAAATCGTCCGCCACGAGCTCTGCCATTACCATCTTTACGATCAAGGTAAAGGCTATCGACACAAAGATCTAGCCTTTAAGCAACTCCTTAAGCAAGTGGACGGTCTTCGTTTCACACCTCCTCTACCAGATAGAACTAGGCGAGTCAAGCGGATCTATCTCTATCAATGTCCCCATTGTGGCCAAGAGTATAGACGAAAGCGAAAAATCGATCTGAAGAAATATGCCTGCGGTCGCTGTCACAGCTGCCTGCAATTTCTTGAAATGAGACAAGTGTAAGAATCAGTCTTTAGGCGGATCTCTTTCCAGTTCGACTCTGCTAAAATAGGTCTAACTAGAAAGAGGAAAATCAAATGACAGCATCATTTTACAAATTAAAACGACATCGCCTGGTTTCAGGTGTGCTAGCTGGCTTAGCTGATAAATTTGGTCTTAGTGTAACTCTCCTACGCTTCTTGTTTATTCTTTTTACGGTTTCTCATGCCTTTATCGGTGTGATTATCTATTTACTGTTAGATACGACCTTACCTTATAAGGACGAGGAGGAGCAGGAAATGTTTGACTATGGCCCTCGACCTCGTCGAAGAAAAGAGGCCGAACCCATCCATGATCAGAATGATAGTCCATTTTTCTAAAAGGAGATTTGAGTGAAGCAGAAGTTCTATTCCCTTGCTTTTATTCTATATCTCTTCTTCAGTTTTATAGGACAGTTTTTCATTTTAAATCGTGTTTTTGGAGAAGGAGTTGGAACAGTTTTGATCGGAATGGCCCTTTTTCCACTGGGCATTTGGAATAGTCTCTTCTACCTCTTGTTTCTGCCAACAGAAATGGCTAGAAAGCCACAAATTTATCGGTTTTCGATTTTATTTCTGCCGGTTTTGTATCTGGTTTTCTCCTTGTTGGGGGGAGGACCTGCCGTCTTTATGCTCGGATTGATCGCATTCCCTTCAAATGCGGTGGTCTATGCGGTCTCTACCGGAATCAAATCCATGATTACAGATTACTTGCATGGTGAAGGCTAGAGCATTTTTCATATGTTCCCATCATTTCCTAGAGGTTGGAGACCTTTGTCTCGGCCTCTTTTTGCTTGCCTTAAAAAGGAGTTGAAAATGGATCTTTCAAATGACACTTCAGTCTCTCGTCTGAAGAGAAAATCTGCTATAATAGAGAGAGAATTTGAAAAGGGAGAATGATATGGCAGTTACTGTTCGCGATATACAGGAAAAGCTTCGTCTATCGGTTGTTTATGGGGATGATAGCCTCTTAAGCAAGGAAATTACGACTGCGGACATTTCACGTCCAGGTCTTGAAATGACGGGCTATTTCGACTATTACACACCTGAGCGGATTCAGCTTGTAGGAATGAAAGAATGGTCCTACTTGGTAAAGATGAGCTCTCACAACCGTCATCAGGTCCTGCGCAAGATGTTCCAGCCAGAGACACCTGTCATCATTGTCGCGCGGAATTTAGAAATTCCAGAAGAAATGTTGCGTGCTGCGGAAGAGAAGCAACTAGCCATTTTGAAGAGCAATGTTGCAACCAGTCGTTTATCTGGAGAGCTTTCTAGCTATTTGGATAGTCGGCTAGCAGAACGTACGAGTGTACACGGTGTCTTGATGGATATTTATGGGATGGGTGTCTTGATCCAAGGAGATAGCGGAATCGGAAAAAGCGAGACAGGTCTGGAACTTGTCAAACGGGGTCACCGCCTCGTAGCAGATGACCGAGTCGATATCTATGCGAGAGACGAGATGACCCTTTGGGGAGAGCCAGCTGAAATCCTACGCCACTTACTAGAGATCCGTGGTGTCGGGATTATCGATGTCATGAGTCTCTACGGCGCGAGTGCTGTCAAGGATTCTTCACAAGTCCAAATTGCCGTTTACTTGGAAAATTATGCTAAGGATCAAGTTTATGATCGTCTTGGTAATAATGCAGAAGAGTTGGAAATCGGTGGCGTGACTATACCTCGTATACGCATCCCTGTGAAGACTGGTCGGAACATTTCGGTCGTGATCGAAGCCGCAGCTATGAATGTTCGGGCTAAAGAAATGGGCTATGATGCCACCAAAACCTTTGAAGAACGTTTGTCCCAGTTGATTAGTCAAAATGAGGTGAAGGAATGAATCCAGTAGCCCTTCAATTAGGTCCGATCAGTATTCGTTGGTACGCAATTTGTATTGTCTCTGGCTTGATTCTAGCCGTTTATCTTTCTATGAAAGAAGCACCTCGTAAAAAAATTGATCCAGATGCCATCATTGATTTCATTTTGATCGCCTTTCCGCTTGCGATTGTGGGAGCCAGACTCTATTACGTTATTTTCGAATGGGGCTACTATAGCCAGCATCTTGGCGAGATTTTCGCCATCTGGAACGGAGGAATCGCGATTTATGGTGGCCTCTTGACAGGTGCCCTTGTCCTCTATCTATTCTCTCGTAGACGCTTGATTGAGCCAATTGATTTCTTAGATATTGCGGCCCCAAGCGTCATGATTGCACAGAGTATTGGTCGCTGGGGAAACTTCTTTAACCAGGAAGCTTATGGAGCTGCTGTTAAAAGTCTCAACTACCTGCCCTCTTTTATTCGAGATCAAATGTATATAGATGGTAGTTACCGTCAGCCAACCTTCTTATATGAATCCATTTGGAATCTGCTAGGATTTCTCTTGATCTTGATTCTTCGTAGGAAGCCCCAATTTTTGCGGCAAGGTGAGGTCACAGCCTTTTACCTTATCTGGTATGGTTTTGGTCGGATGATCATCGAAGGAATGCGGACGGATAGCTTGATGTTTGCAGGCTTACGTGTTTCCCAGTGGTTGTCGATGATCCTGATTCTAGTTGGACTTGCCATTATCCTTTACCAACGTCGCAAAAAAGCCCCTTATTATGTAGAAGCAAAGGAGTAATATATGTTTATTGAAATTGCCTACGGCCTCTTAGGCCTTGCCTTAGTAGCGCTTGTCATTTATATGATTTTTTTCCTCTCAAAGATTGGAAAAGTTGTAGATGAGACGCAAAAAACCATCCAAGTTTTGACATCAGATGTCAATGTCACCTTGCATCAGACCAATGATCTATTGGCAAAAGTCAATGTTTTAACGGATGATTTGAATCAAAAAGTTGCAACGATTGACCCACTCTTTACAGCCGTGGCGGATCTTTCAGAGTCTGTTTCAGATTTGAATGATCAAGCCCGTCAATTGAGTGTCAAAGCTGTATCAGCTGGTGGAAAAACAGTGAAAGCCTCTATCGGATTAAAAGCGATTAAGATGGCTTCAAAATTATTTAAATAGAATCGAGGAAGAATATGGGACGTTTATCTAGTTTATTAATTGGTGTGATTTCAGGTGCTTCAGCAGCCTACTATTTATCAACTGAGCAAGGAAAGAAAGTCACTAAAAAAGTGGTGCGCTTCGTAAAAGATTATCAAGAAGATCCTCAAGAAGTACATGAATCGGTAAAACAAACTGCTAAGGATGTTTCAAAACAAGCAGCAGAAGTGATCCAACAAACCAAAGAAAAAGTTGGTTCTGGAGAAATTACGACAGGAACTGTTTTGGAATCTGTCAAAGAAAAAACGCAAGATGTGGTTGAAAAATCTCAAGAAGTCTATCACTCATTTAAGGATAAACTTCAAAAAGAAAATCTAAGTGGCAATGACTTGGTTCAATCCATTCGCAAACAAACAGAATCAGAAGACATCGTGTTAGAGTTGGATGAAAAAGATTCTAAAGAAGCAGCTGAAGAAGAAACAAAAGAAGTATAAAAAAATGAGGCTCAGTGAGCCTCATTTTTTATGGAAGGTAAGATGGCAATTGGCAGTTAAGTTTTGTCTTCCAACTGTTATTCCAATTAAAAAAATTCGAGTAAATAAAAAAATCAGGCGAACCTGATTTTTATTTTTTTCGTTTATTGTAGTAAATTCGGAACCCTTGAATAGTAGCAAAGCTAGAACCAATCGCTAAAGCAAACGCAAAGAAGGTATTCATTTTTGTTGCTAAAAAGACAAAACTAAATACAACCGTCAACACACAGAAAATAGCGATATTCAAAAAATATAGCAATTCACTTAATTGAGGTGCGGGTTCAACTTCAGGAGCATAGTCCTGAATAGGGGTTTCTTGGGTTTGTTTGGTTAATTCGATATAATCGAATTCTTCATCATAGTGTCTTAAATTTCTTACGGGCATTTTCTCTCTCCTAACAGTACTCTATTATTCTATCATGAATTCAGGTATATAAATGTTACAAAAATGTTACAAATTTTACAAAATGAATAAATTTTTCTAGAATATCGGAATTTTTGTTATAATGGTTCTATGAAAAATATTATTATTACAGCAACAGCAGAGAGTGTTGAGCAAGCGCAAGCCCTGATTGATGCAGGGGTTGACCGAATCTATGTCGGTGAAAAAGATTACGGATTACGATTGCCTCAAACTTTAAGCTATGACGAAATAAATCGAATTGCCCAACTGGTCCATGCTGCTGGCAAAGAATTGACAGTAGCTGTAAATGCACTCATGCACCAATCGATGATGGATTCAATCAAGCCTTTCCTAGATTTTCTAAAGGAAATTCAGGCTGATTATATTACTGTCGGAGATGCGGGCGTTTTTTATGTCTTGAAACGAGATGGCTATCCATTCAAAACGATTTACGATGCCTCAACCATGGTCACTTCGAGCCGCCAGATCAACTTCTGGGGAAAACAAGCAGGAGCTTCTGAGGCTGTTTTGGCTCGTGAGATTCCATCTGCCGAATTATTCGTAATGGCTGAGAATCTTCAGATTCCAGCAGAAGTCTTGGTCTATGGTGCTAGCATTATTCACCATTCGAAACGACCGCTACTTCAGAATTATTACAACTTTATCAAGACAGAAGAGTCTGTGACCAAAGATCGGGATCTGTTCTTGGCCGAGCCAGGAGATCCCAATTCTCATTATTCGGTCTACGAAGACAAACATGGAACCCATATCTTCTCAAATAATGACTTGAATATGATGACCAAATTGTCTGAGTTGGTTGAACATGGCTTTGATCATTGGAAACTCGATGGTGTCTACTGTCCGGGTGAAAACTTTGTCAAGATTACAGAGTACTTTGTCAAGGCCCGTGATTTGATTCAAAAAGGAACATTTACACAGGATCAAGCCTATCTGTTTGATGAAGAAATCCGCAAATTGCATCCAGCTAATCGTGGTTTGGATACTGGTTTCTACGATTATGAACCAGATCGTGTAAAATAATAAAAAAATTAAGCCTCTTCGTTTGTGAGTTTTCCTTTTTCAGGGAACGAAGAAGCTATTCATCATATCGACAATCTTGTAAATTGGAGAAAACATGACAAATACAAAAAAACGTCCAGAGGTCTTGGTACCGGCTGGAACATTAGAAAAGTTAAAAGTTGCCGTTAATTATGGCGCAGATGCTGTTTTCGTTGGTGGACAAGCCTATGGTTTGCGTAGCCGTGCCGGAAACTTTACCATGGATGAGCTTCGTGAAGGTATCGAATATGCTCATGCACGTGGCGTTGATGTTCACGTTGCTTCAAACATGGTAACCCATGAGGGAAATGAACAAGGGGCTGGTGAATGGTTCCGTGAATTGCGGGATATGGGCCTTGATGCCGTGATCGTCTCAGACCCGGCCTTGATTGAAATCTGTGCAACTTATGCACCTGGACTCAATATTCACTTGTCTACGCAAGCTTCTGCAACCAACGTGGAGACCTTCCATTTCTGGAAAGAATATGGCCTGACTCGTGTCGTCTTGGCCCGTGAGGTATCCATGGAAGAGTTGGCTGAGATTCGTAAGCGTACCGATCTTGAGATCGAAGCCTTCGTTCATGGAGCCATGTGTATTTCCTATTCCGGACGTTGTACCCTTTCTAACCACATGTCTGACCGGGATGCCAACCGTGGTGGCTGTTCTCAATCTTGCCGTTGGAAATACGATCTCTACGATATGCCATTTGGCCAAGAACGTAAGAGTATCAAAGGACAAGTCCCAGAAGAATACTCTATGTCAGCCGTGGACATGTGTATGATCGAAAATATTCCAGACATGATTGATAATGGGGTTGATAGTTTGAAGATCGAAGGCCGTATGAAATCTGTCCATTACGTATCAACAGTGGCCAACTGTTACAAGGCGGCTTGTGATGCCTATATGGAAAGTCCAGAAGCCTTTTATGCCATCAAGGATGATTTGATCAATGAATTGTGGAAAGTCGCTCAACGTGAATTAGCAACTGGATTCTACTACCAAACACCGACTGAAAATGAACAATTGTTTGGGGCACGTCGTAAGATTCCTCAATACAAATTTGTAGGAGAAGTGGTGGACTTTGATCCATCTACCATGACTGCGACGATTCGCCAACGGAATGTCATCAATGAAGGCGACCAAGTGGAATTCTACGGACCAGGCTTCCGTCATTTTGAATGCCAGATCCAAGACTTGCATGATAAGGATGGAGTGAAGATTGATCGCGCACCAAATCCGATGGAACTTCTCACGATCACGGTCCCACAAGAAGTCAAGCCAGGAGATATGATTCGTTCTTGCCAGGAGGGCTTAATCAATCTCTACTCAAAAGATGGGGCAAGTAAAACTGTTCGAGTATAACAAAAAAAAAGAGAGGGTTAAACCTCTCCTTTTTGTTGGGCGATGCGAATATTATTGGGGACCAAACTGATTTTCTGGATCTCAGAAATCCGAATAATCGTGGACATACTCTTTTTAAAATTTTTCACGATCAGTTGTCGGCGTTCTTGGTCATACTTGACAATATCGCCTGTAAAACTCTTGTTTGAAAAAATAACATGTACCCCTTGTTTTTTTCGCAATGCTTGTTGAATGATTTCAATAATTCTCTCATCTTCTAATGGGGCAGGGGTACTGACTTTTCCATTGAAAAATTCATTTGCTCGGTCTTTAACGATCTCGAGAAATTTTTTCATAGCTAAATTCTCCATAACTTGATACAATATATTATAGATAATTTCAACGATTTTGTAAATGATTTACGAATATTAGAGATGAGAAGGCAAGAAAGGAGTCGTGAAATGGCAGAATTTTCATTCCAAATCGAAGAACATTTGCTGGTCTTGTCAGAAAATGACAAGGGTTGGACCAAAGAATTGAACCGTGTGAGTTTTAATGGTGCTCCTGCTAAGTATGATATCCGGACCTGGAGTCCCGACCATACAAAGATGGGAAAAGGCATTACACTCACGAACGAAGAGTTCCAAGTCATGCTCGATGCATTTAAAAATTAAGAAAAAGAGGTCCTTCAAGGGCTTCTTTTTTGTTATAGTCTAAGGCTATATAGATGTCAAAGATATTAGATTATCCTAAACCCTTGTTTATCAAGTTTTAGACTGCTATAATGGTTGCATTGATGAATTAATGTAAAACTTATAGGAAAGAGGGAATCATATTGACACATACACATGCACCTTATCGTGTAGACCATGTTGGTTCATTTCTTCGTCCAGCCGCTTTGGTTCAAGCTCGTGAAGATTTCGCAGCTGGAAAAATCAGTCAGGCTGACTTAACAAAAGTAGAAGATCAGGCGATTCGTGACCTCGTTGAAAAAGAAATTGCTGCAGGTCTGAAGTCAGTAACAGATGGAGAATTCCGCCGAGCTTATTGGCATCTGGATTTCTTCTGGGGCTTTGGTGGCATTGATCATGTACAAGCTGCTCAAGGCTATCAATTCCATGATGAAACAACCAAGGCGGATTCAGCGCTTGTCGTTGGAAAAATCACAGGAGCCAATCATCCATTTGTAGAGCATTACAAGTTCTTGCGGGATCTTGTAGCAGATGTAGATGGTGTAGAGGCTAAATATACCATTCCAGCACCTGCGCAATTCTATTTTGAATTGATCCGTGATGCAGAACATGTAGAACAATTGAATACCATCTATCCTGATTTTGCGGCTGTTCGTGAAGACATCAAGCAAGCCTATCTTCAAGTGATTCAAGATTTGTATGATGCAGGTCTTCGAACTCTTCAAGTAGATGATTGTACTTGGGGTGTCTTGGTAGATGATAATTTCTTGACGGCTTGGGGAGCAGCTCAAGGCAAGTCAAAAGATGAGGTTCGCCGAGAACTCGCTGATCTCTTCTTGACCTTTAACAACGATGTCTACCAAAATGTTCCAGCTGGTTTGACCGTCAATACGCACGTTTGTCGTGGGAACTTCCATTCTACTTGGGCTTCATCAGGTGGCTATGCGCCGATTGCAAAAGAACTCCTTGGAGAAGAAGCCGTCAATGCTTACTTCCTAGAGTTTGATACTGATCGGGCTGGTGGTTTTGAACCACTTGCGGAAGTAACCCCTGGAAAAGGAGTGGTATTAGGCCTCTTGACATCTAAGAGTGGTCAACTGGAGAACAAGTACGAAGTGATTGCTCGTATTAAAGAAGCGAGTCAGTATGTACCGTTGGAAAATCTATACCTATCTACTCAGTGTGGCTTTGCTTCGACAGAAGAAGGAAACATTTTGACAGAAGAAGACCAATGGAAAAAAATCGGTTTGATTAAGGAAATTGTCGCTGAAGTTTGGGGCGAATAAGGAGGAAGAAACATGTCAGATTTACTAAGTATTTATAAAGAATTGCAAGCTAAAAAATGGGTGGACTTGAGCCACCAAATCAATGCGGAAAGTCCACACTTCCCAGCCCTTCCTGCCTTGCAGCAAGAAGATCTTTTCACATTAAAAGATGGTTTCCATGTTCAAAAATTTACAGTGGTTGGTCAATACGGAACGCATATTGATGCGCCGATTCACTTTGTAGAAGGGGGTCGTTGGTTGGATGAGATTGACCTCAAAGATCTCCTCTTGCCACTCTATGTTATCGACAAGTCTAAAGAAGTTGCAGCCAATCCAAACTTTATCTTGAGCAAACAAGATATCTTAGACTTTGAGGCAGAGCATGGACAAATTACAGAAGGAGCTTTTGTTGCCTTCCGTAGTGATTGGTCAAAACGTTGGCCAGATCAAGATGCTATGCGCAATCTTGATGAAAATGGGGTTCAACAAAGTCCAGGATGGAGCCGTGAAGCCTTGGAATTCTTGATTCATGAACGCCATGTCAAGGCTGTGGGTCATGAAACCTTCGATACCGATGCAGGTATTCCAGCAGCAGAGCATGGCTTGGTCAATGAATACTACCTTTTGGAACAAAATATCTACCAAGTAGAAGTCTTGAACCAATTGGACCAAGTTCCAGCTGTAGGTGCTTTGATTTCGATTGCTTTCCCTCACTGGGACAAGGCAACTGGTTCACCTGTTCGTGCCATTGCCATCTTACCATAAACAAAGAAAAAGAGAGTGGGACAGAAATCGGTAATTTGATAGAATTCGATTTCGTCGTCCCACCTCCGCACAGTTGAGTAGGGCTGTAAAAGCTGATGAAATCAGCGTATTAGAGCCCACTCAACCACTGCGTCTTGCTCGACAATCCAAAAACAATTGAGAGGCTAGGACTTTTGTCCCAGCCTCTTATTTTTTATCTCATTGTCACAAATTCTTCGGATCCGGTTGGGTGAATGGCGACGGTTGCGTCGAAATCGGCTTTTGTCGCTCCCATCTTGATAGCAACTGCAAATCCTTGGATCATTTCATCGACTCCGTAGCCAAGACCATGAAGGCCAACGACCCTTTCTTCGGGACCAGCAGTGATGAGTTTGAATTTTGCTTGCTGGCGGTGTTGGGTAACAGCGGTGTACATGGAAGCAAATTGAGAAGTATAGACTTTGATATTCTCTTTACCATAAGTTTGCTGGGCTTCTTCCTCCGTTAGGCCAACGGTTCCAATAGCAGGGTGAGAAAAGACAACGGTTGGGATGTTTGTATAATCCATTTTGGCATTGACTTTTCCATTGAATAGTCGTTCAGAAAGAGTGCGTCCAGCTTTAATAGCGACAGGAGTCAACTCTTTTTCTCCTGTGACATCCCCAAGAGCATAGATTCCTGGAATAACTGTGTTCTGGTATTCATCCACTGCAATGAATCCTTTTTCATTTAAGGTGACGCCTACAGCTTCTAGATTGAGATCCTGGACATTTGGTTTTCGTCCTGTTGCCCAGATAACATGATCTGCCACGTGGCTGGTCATATCCTCAAAATAAATCTTCACACGACCGTCTTCTAATTTTTCAAGCTTCATGGGAACCTTATGTTTGTGAAGCGGAAGGTTTTGTTTTTCCATTTCTTCCATTAAGCCATCGACAATGTAGGAATCAAAACTACGTAAAACCCGATCTCTTCGGATGAAGAGGTCTATTTGGACTCCTAAATGGTGGAGCACACCAGCTAGTTCCACCGCGATGTAGCCAGCCCCGATAATGGCAACAGATGTAGGGAGTTCTTCCCAAGCAAAGACATCATCAGAAGTTTCGCCAAATTCAGCTCCAGGAACAGAAGGGATAAAAGGATGGGCACCGGTCGCAATCACGATATGCTTGGCCTTAATGGTTTCTCCATTTACCTCAACCGTATGAGCATCCACAAAACGAGCACGTCCTTCAATTCGTTCAACCCCATTGCGTTTGAAACTGCCATCATAGGAATTACGGGAACGGTCAATATAGGCTTCGCGATTTTTTCTTAAGGTTGCAAAATCAAATTTTGTTTGTTCAGAAGTAAATCCATAGTCTGGTCCATAATCTCGAATAGCTTCTGCAATTTGCGCACCATACCACATAATCTTTTTAGGCACACATCCTCTGTTGACACAGGTGCCACCCAATTGTTTTTCTTCAATGACAGCAGCGCTCGCTCCGTACTCTCCAGCCCGGTTCATCGTAGCGATTCCTCCACTACCTCCACCGATTGAAATAATATCAAATTCTTTCATGTTTTCCTCCTAAATGGGATTTCAGTTTGATTGTAATATCAACTGTTACAAAAGTCAAGGGTTTAGCATGTTACCAAGCATTTAAATTTCATTTTGCCGTATCAATTTTAGATAGAAAAGTAAGGAAATATGGTATACTATGGTATAGAATAAAACGCTTTCTTTGATGGAGAAAAACGATGAAGAAATTGAAAAAATGGCAACTATTTACAGCTGCAGGTGCAGCAATTGTGGTGATTGGAACAGGAAGTGTGATGATGTTTTCGCACCCAAGTACACCTGATCAAGCAGTGACGAAAGAAACTCCAATGGTGCAAACGGTCAAGGATGGATCGATCGCTTCTTCGGTCTTGCTAAGTGGAAAGGTCACTGCCAACCAGGAACAGTATGTCTATTTTGATGGAACCAAAGGGGATTTGCAGTCGATTTTGGTCAATGTAGGAGATCAAGTAACGGCTGGTCAGCCAATCGTTCAGTATAGCAGTACGGAGGCCCAAACAGCTTACGATGCAGCCGTTCGTGCTGTCAATAAAGCGGATCGTCAGTTAAATGATTTGCTGACAAATGGTGTGACTATTGATACCACAGGGGATAAAGAAGCAGATGCCAAGTTAGCTTCACAGACCCAACGGACAGTCGATTCTCAAGCTAGCGATTTACGAGATGCCTTGTCTGATGCGGTTGATAATATGAACAAGGCTAAGGCTCTTCTGGATGCGACAACCGTAAAAAGTAATACAAATGGTACCGTAGTAGAAGTCAATAAAGATGTTTCAAAATCGACTACAGGGACCAACCAAACTCTGGTTCACATTGTGAGCAACGGAAATTTACAAGTTAAAGGGGAATTGTCTGAATACAATTTGGCCAATATCTCTGAAGGTCAGGAAGTGATTCTCACTTCCAAAGTCTATCCGGATAAAACCTGGACAGGAAAAATTTCTTATGTAGCCAACTATCCGACTGACGCTGGTCAAGCAGGTGCTAATGCAGCAGGTGGAACACAAGGAAGCGGTGGGGCCAAGTACCCATTCACAGTGGATATTACCAGTGAGATTGGGGAACTCAAACAAGGCTTTTCTGTCAATATTGAAGTCAAAAGTTCTACTCAACATCCTCTTGTTCCCGTGACAAGTGTCATGGCTGATGGGGATACAAGTTATGTATGGACGGTCGAAAATGGCAAGGCTAAGAAAGTAAAAGTAACGCTTGGTAACGCCGATGCTGAAAACCAGGAAATCTTGTCAGGCTTGAAGAAAGATGCTCAAGTTATTGTGAATCCTAATGAGAAACTGGAAGATGGAAAAGAGATCGGAAAATATGACAAAATTGATTGAACTAAAAGGAATCAATAAAACCTATAAAAATGGGGATCAGGAACTTCGTGTCTTAAAAGATATCGATTTAGAAGTCGAAGAGGGTGAGTTTGTAGCCATTATGGGCCCATCTGGCTCAGGGAAATCAACCTTGATGAACGTCATTGGCTTGTTGGATCGGCCGACCAGTGGAGAGTATTTTCTAGAAGGACAGGAAGTTGGAAATCTCAGTGAGAAAAAATTAGCACGTGTTCGAAATGAACAGATCGGTTTTGTCTTTCAACAATTCTTCCTTCTTTCCAAGCTCAATGCTTTTCAAAATGTAGAACTACCTCTCATTTATGCAGGAGTTCATCCTGCTAAACGGAAGGAATTAGCTGAGCAGTACCTTGAAAAGGTGGAGCTCCATTCTCGCATGCACCATTTGCCTTCAGAGCTCTCAGGGGGTCAAAAACAGCGGGTTGCGATTGCTCGAGCTCTTGTCAATCAGCCAGCCATCGTCTTAGCAGATGAGCCGACTGGAGCCCTAGACACCAAGACGGGGGAGCAAATAATGGACTTGTTAACCAAGCTAAACCAGGAAGGAAAAACCATTATCATGGTTACACACGAGCCAGAAATTGCAGCCTTTGCGCATCGTCGCATTGTCATTCGTGACGGAGTAATCTCCTCAGATAGCAAGCTGGAAAGGGGGACCTAATGCAAAATTGGAAATTTGCGATCAGCTCGATTATGAGCCATAAATTACGGTCTTTCTTGACCATGGTGGGAATCATTATTGGGGTTGCTTCTGTTGTTGTCATCATGGCACTGGGAGATGGTATGAAGGCTGGTGTCACCAAGACCTTCACCAAAGACCAAGAGTATGTACAAATCTCTTATTCTCCGAACAAGAGTGGCTATGTGACAGGAATCAATATTGGCCCTTCTGAAGATACAGGAGAAGGAGGCGAAAGTGGCCCTGCAGCTGAAGACCGAGGGATGGCTGCTCCATCGGATATGGATGGGGAAAACGCTGAAGATGTTGATGGTCAAGTCCAAGAAGCCCCTCCAGTTGTGCAAGAATCTTGGGTCAAGGAATTAACCAAGATTCAAGGAATTGATGGCTATTATGTTGGCAATACCTCCAATGCAACCATTGCTTTTCAAAAGAAAAAAGCAGAAGGGGTAAACATCCAAGGGGTAAATGAGACCTATTTTTCTGTCAAAAAGGTTGAGCTCTTATCTGGACGAAAATTAACCCCTTCAGACTATAGTAATTTCTCACGGGTAGTGCTCCTTGATGAAGGATTGGCTCAACAATTATTTGGAACGGAGAATCCACTGAATCAGGTGGTCTCTGTTGGGGATAACAATTATCGCGTCGTTGGTATTTTCAAGGATCCAAATGCAGGGACAGCACTCTATGGAGCTTCTTCAGGTGGAAGTGCCTTGATGGCCAATACCCAACTCGCCTCTGAATTCGGAACCGATGAAATTCAAAATATTGTCGTCCATGTGCCAGATGTGAAGCAGATTAAAACCGTTGGGATTGAGGCTGCTCAAAAGTTAACAGAACTTTCAGGTGTTCGCCAGGGAGAATTTCAAATCTTTAATTTGGATAGCATCCTAGAGGAAACCAACAAAGTGGTCGGAATCATGACGACAGTCATCGGTGCCATTGCAGGAATTTCCCTCTTAGTTGGTGGAATTGGAGTCATGAATATCATGTTGGTTTCTGTCACCGAGCGGACGAGAGAAATTGGTCTTCGCAAAGCATTGGGAGCAACCAGAGGTAAGATTTTGGTTCAATTTTTGATTGAGTCGATGGTTTTGACCATCATTGGTGGGCTGATTGGACTTGGCCTTGCTTATGGTGTGAATAGCTTGATTACTACACTCGCTGCAGCCTCCCTAGAAGGACCACCGATTATTTCCTTAAATGTCGCAATCGGTAGCATTATCTTCTCTGCTTTTGTAGGAATCATCTTTGGAATTTTACCAGCGAATAAGGCTTCTAAGTTAAATCCGATCGAAGCACTGCGTTATGAATAAAAAAATAGGAGCGTGTCAGGATGAATGGTTCAAGATTCTCCACGCTCCTTTTTGATGCTGTTGTGGATAGCTTGTCGAAACATTTTCAATCATCTCGTCTTATACAGGTCAAGCTATTTAGGTGGTCAACAACGGTCTTCAGATATTTTTGAGTATTCATTCAAGAAGCTGCATTTTTTCTTCCATCATATTTTTGTTTAATTGGTAAATATTAGTGAATTTCTGCTCTAAATATGATAGAATAGGGGAGAATAACTTAGGAGGTTCCAAATGACTACTGAACATATGGAAGAATTAAATGACCAGCAGATTGTCCGTCGTGAGAAAATGGCGGCCCTTCGTGAACAAGGAATCGATCCATTTGGAAAGCGATTTGAACGTACTGCAAATTCAGGTCAGTTAAAAGAAAAATATTCAGAATTAGATAAAGAACAACTCCACGACTTGAACGAAAAAGCTATTATTGCCGGTCGTCTCGTAACCAAACGTGGAAAAGGAAAGGTTGGCTTTGCCCATCTTCAAGACCGTGAAGGTCAGATTCAGATCTACGTTCGCAAAGACGCTGTTGGAGAAGAGAACTACGAAATCTTCAAAAAAGCAGACCTTGGTGATTTCCTTGGTGTTGAAGGGGAAATCATGCGCACAGACATGGGTGAACTTTCGATTAAAGCAACTCATATCACCCACTTGTCAAAAGCCCTTCGTCCTTTACCTGAAAAATTCCACGGACTTTCAGATGTTGAAACCATCTATCGCAAACGTTATTTGGATTTGATTTCAAACCGTGAAAGCTTCGAACGCTTTGTAACCCGTTCAAAAATCATCTCTGAAATCCGTCGTTATTTAGATGGTCAAGGATTCCTTGAAGTGGAAACACCAGTGCTTCACAATGAAGCTGGTGGTGCGGCAGCCAAACCATTTATCACTCACCACAATGCACAAAATATTGACATGGTGCTTCGTATCGCGACTGAGCTCCACTTGAAACGTTTGATTGTTGGTGGGATGGAACGCGTTTATGAAATCGGACGGATCTTCCGTAACGAAGGAATGGATGCTACTCACAACCCTGAATTCACTTCGATCGAAGTCTATCAAGCTTACGCTGACTTCCACGATATCATGGACTTAACAGAAGGCATTATCCAACATGCTGCGAAAGCGGTTCATGGTGATGGTCCAATTGACTATCAAGGAACAGAAATCAAAATCAATGAACCATTCAAACGGGTTCACATGGTTGATGCGATCAAAGAAATCACAGGCGTTGACTTCTGGCAAGACATGACCTTTGAAGAAGCTGTAGCACTTGCAAACGAAAAACATGTACCAGTTGAAAAACACTACACAGAAGTGGGACAAATTATCAATGCCTTCTTCGAAGAATTCGTTGAAGAAACCTTGACACAACCAACTTTTGTTTACGGTCACCCAGTAGCAGTGTCACCATTAGCTAAGAAAAATCCAGAAGACCCACGCTTCACTGACCGTTTCGAACTTTTCATCATGACCAAAGAGTATGCGAATGCCTTTACGGAATTGAATGATCCGATCGATCAATTGCAACGGTTCGAAGCGCAAGCGCGTGCGAAAGAATTGGGAGATGACGAAGCTACAGGCATCGACTATGACTATGTTGAAGCCCTCGAATATGGTATGCCACCAACAGGTGGACTTGGAATTGGTATTGACCGTCTCGTTATGTTGTTGACCAATGTAACAACAATTCGCGACGTCCTTCTCTTCCCAACTATGAAATAAGCTAAAAGAAAACACTGATCGCAAGATCAGTGTTTTTTAGTCTTCCATATAAGAAGTGTCGTTCCAAGTGTCTAAGTGATAGTGCTCAAAATCATCTGTTGTCAAAATCGTCACGCTGGCATTGTCTAGTCCGCCATTTTTGCGGAGTTCTCCTGTTTCATAACCAAGCAAAGTCCGAATAGAAGCTGTCAAATTAGCTCCGTGTCCAACAATGAGAACGCTATTGAGCTCTTTTCCGTTCAAGCTTTTTACAAAATCACAGGTACGTTTGGTCGTTTCATAGACAGATTCTGCATCAAAGATTTCATTTTGAAAGCATGCTAAGTTATGCCGAAAGGCAGCCATTTGTTGGGGATAGATATCCGAAATGGTAGAAATTTTAGCTCCTTCTAGTTTTCCCAAATTCCACTCACGAAGAGCAGATGTTACTTGTAATTTTAGAGGTATCTCCAATTGATCGAGGATGATCTGTGCGGTATGGACTGCCCGTGGCAGATCACTTGCAAATGCTGCATCAAAAGGGACAGTAGCTAGATGCTTTCCTAATTTTTCAAGCTGATGAATGGAGGCTGGCAACAACGGAGAATCGCCATTTGATCCTTGAAAACGTCCCTCTTCATTCCATTCTGTCCGTCCGTGTCGAATAAAATATAGTTTCACAATCTTGTCTCCTTCTCTATCTTTATTCCAAAATATCAGCAAAAGTCGCCTTGACGAAGTCTGCTAGAAGTTGAGGTTTGATTTGAATACTATGGCCAATTTCCCCAGCAGATACGATCATGGTTTCTAACCGAAGGGCTGATTTATCAATAAAGATAGGAAAAGAATGCTTTTGATGAATGCCCACCGGATTATTGGCACCATGAATATAACCCGTTGTTTTTTCAAGATCTTTCTGAGGAATCATAGCCACTTTCTTATTCCCCGATAATTTGGCTAACTTTTTTTCTGATAAATGCTCTGTAATAGGAATGATCCCAATCACGGGACCCGTTTTATCCCCTTTGAGAGCTAGGGTTTTGAAAATAGTAGAGCGATCAATTCCTTCTGGTAAGATCCCTTCTAAAGCGTTGATTTGTAAGCCTATGTGCTCAATTTTTGCTTTCGTCAAGATCTGCTCGACCAAGGTTTTTTTCACTTTATTTTTTTTTGCCACGGCTTTCTCCTTTTCTCTTTTTCTCTACAAAATCAGATTTCACTAGACCATTATAACATATAATAGCGACAATATTGCCTTCTCCTTAAAAATAGAAAACAGCAGAAAAAGTGAAGATCACTTGATCTGCTGTTTTAAGGCTATGAGGAAGAGCCATCTTTTTGTACCTTGAATAGTTTCCGATAAATCGCTTCTTGGTCTTGCGTCAGAGCAATTTGGTTGAGATCCAAGTAGTGTGAGAATCCATTTAATTGCCCTTGAGAGGTATATTGATGCAAGTCGTATTCCGTGTTGGTATCTGGCGCGGCATTATAGTAGCCATCATCAAATCCATAAGTAGGAATCCAAAGAGCCGTAAATTTATCAGTGGAGATACTATGTTCTTCCATGAAGTAGGTTCCGATATAGAGTCCAATATTTTTTGCACCCAAAGCTTGTAGTTTTGCTCGGAAAGCTTCAACACCTGCGTTCATATCCTTCATGGTTTTTTCCTCAACGTCTAACCAATAGTAGGTCGGTTTGTAAGGAGAAGCAGCCTTGTAAAATTCTTCTGCTTCTTTTTCCATTTCTTTTTTATCCTTAGCAGCGACATAAGCATAGACTGCGACAGGGATATTTCGTTTTTGGAATTCTTGGATATGGGTTTTATAAGATTTATCCAGACCATTTAAGTAGGTTGCCGCATTTTCCTTTTTAGCTTGAGCCCCGCTATGGACACGAACGATCACACCACCTACATTTCTGGAGAGGATATCGTAATCAATTTCGCTTGGCAATTGCCAGCCTGAGATA
This sequence comes from Streptococcus sp. 27098_8_186, assembly GCF_041432055.1. Taxonomy (NCBI): domain Bacteria; kingdom Bacillati; phylum Bacillota; class Bacilli; order Lactobacillales; family Streptococcaceae; genus Streptococcus; species Streptococcus sp. 27098_8_186. Next base: position 331,049 of record NZ_JAPVYV010000001.1, on the reverse strand, counting down.
TCAATGATCGGGCGGCCAACTAGTTCTGGATTGATGTCTTCTTTTTTAGAAGAAGAGCTTGCAGTGGTTGTTTTTCGAGGTGTATTGGAGTTCGGAATCGTTTGGGTTGTTTCTTGTTGCTCTCTTGCTTGCATATCAGCAATCGTTCGTGAAAGAACGAGAAAAGAAATGAAACCGATAAAAAAGACTAAGAGAACAACGGGTTTTATCCTTTTTCTCATACAAAATCATTTTACCGTAAATAAAACGAAAAGGCAAAACTTAATGCTTAAAAGATCACGATTTCAGCCATTGTTTTCAAAAAAAAGGAATCTTTTCATCAAAAAAGGATAAAAATTTATGAAAATAAGAAGAATCATTAGAATATTTCTTGAAAATGGGGAAGAAGCCGAATCTTTTCTACCCTTTCCTTGGTTTTGCTTCTTAAAAATGATATAATGGAGGTTGAACATTAGGAATATGGTGAATTATGAAAATTGAAAAAAGACATCTTTTAAATTATTCCATCCTCATTCCCTATTTGATTTTATCTATTATTGGTTTGATTGTAGTCTATTCGACAACAAGTGCCTTGGCAATTCAAAGTGGAGTGAGTTCGATTCGAATGGTACGGACACAGGGGCTCTTCTTCATCTTTAGTCTCCTAACCATTGCCTTGATTTATAAATTTAGCCTAGACTTCCTGCGAAATAAAAAAGTATTAGCTTTTGTCATCTTTATTGAGGTGATTTTGTTGATCTTGTCTAGGTTTATTACGGATACGGTCAATGGAGCTCACGGTTGGTTGACGATTGCAGGAATGTTTAGTATCCAGCCAGCAGAATACCTCAAGGTGATCTTAGTCTGGTATCTGGCCTTGATTTTTTCTAAACGACAAGATGAAATCCGTGATTATGATTATCAAGCCTTGACGCACAATGAATGGATTCCAAGAAATTTAAACGATTGGCGTTGGCTGACCTTGATTCTGATTGGAATCGTTGTGATTATGCCGGACTTGGGAAATGCGACGATCTTGGCTTTGACGGTCTTGATTATGATTACGGTTAGTGGGGTGGGCTACCGTTGGTTTACCTCACTACTTGCTTTAGTTGTTGGAGCATCGTCCATTGTCCTTGGTTCAATATGGATCATCGGTGTGGACCGTGTCGCTAAAATTCCAGTCTTTGGTTATGTAGCCAAACGTTTTAGTGCCTTCTTTAACCCCTTTAATGATTTGTCTGGCGCAGGTCACCAATTAGCTAATTCTTACTATGCCATGAGTAATGGTGGTTGGTTTGGCTTGGGGCTAGGAAATTCCATTGAAAAACAAGGTTACTTACCAGAAGCGCACACAGACTTTGTGTTTGCGATTGTGATTGAAGAATTAGGTTTTGTTGGAGCTAGCTTGATTCTTGCTCTCTTATTCTTCTTAATTCTTCGGATCATTTTAGTCGGTATTCGAGCAAAGAATCCTTTTAATTCGATGATGGCCATTGGGATCGGTGGGATGATCTTAGTGCAAACCTTCATTAACATCGGAGGTATTTCTGGTTTGATTCCGTCTACAGGAGTGACCTTCCCCTTCTTATCTCAAGGGGGAAATAGCTTATGGGTCTTATCCATAGCGATTGCTTTCGTTTTGAATATCGATGCTAGTGAAAAACGGGCCAAGATGGAACAAGAAGGTATGGTTTTTGAAGAAAAAGGTAAAATCAAACCTTATTATTAAAAGGGAATTGTTGAATGGCTATTCAAAAAGGAGAAAAAATGGTCTTACAAAAATTAGAGAACTTCACAAATAAAGATATTATCAAAGAAGAAGCCGAAATTTTAACTAATTTATTAGATGATATTACGAAAAATTTGGTTCGTCCGGAAACCTTTGATAAAATTACGCAGTTGAAGGATCTATCAAAAACACAGAACTATCGTGAGTTGAATCAACTAGTGGAACAATTGACAAATGAAGAAATGACAGTGATTTCACGTTATTTTGCCATTTTACCACTCTTGATTAACATCTCAGAAGATGTCGATTTGGCTTATGAAATCAATCATTTGAATAACGTGGATGGTGAATACCTCGGAAAACTTTCTTCAACGATCAAGGAAGTTGCAAAAAATGAAGATGCACAGGAAATTCTTGAAAACCTCAATATTGTACCTGTTTTAACAGCCCATCCAACTCAAGTGCAAAGAAAAACCATGCTGGATCTAACCAATCATATTCATGCTCTTCTTCGTCAGCACCGGGATGTTAAAGCGGGTTTAATGAATGAGGATAAGTGGTATAACAACCTTCGTTGTAATATTGAAATCATGATGCAAACGGATATGATTCGTGACAAAAAATTGAAGGTTACTAATGAGATCACCAATGTCATGGAATATTACAATAGCTCTTTCTTACAAGCTGTTCCAAATCTTATGTTGGAATACAAACGCTTGGCAAAAGAGCATGGATTAGAGCTTGAACAACCACGTCCGATCACAATGGGCATGTGGATTGGGGGAGACCGGGACGGGAATCCGTTTGTAACAGCTGAGACCTTAAAGCGTTCAGCAACTATTCAGAGTGAAGTCATTTTGAACTATTACATCGAAAAGATTTCTAAATTATACCGTCATTTCTCGCTTTCAACGAGTCTTTCTAAAACAAGTGAAGCAGTAGCTGAAATGGCAGCCCTATCAAGTGATACATCTGTCTTTCGTGAAAAAGAACCTTACCGTCGTGCTTTCCACTATATCCAGTCAAAATTGATCCAAACCTTGGTCAATTTAAAAGAATGGACGATGGTGGGAGAAACAAGAGAAGATCGTTATGCTGTTGAGAGATTATTAGGGGCAAACGCTCATCAACAAGGGCCAGTTTCTGATTATATCGGCAATCGTATCTCTGGAGCTCTAAAAAAAATTTCTGAGAAAGAGTCTCCAGCTTATGCATCAGCTCAAGAATTTAAAGAAGACCTTGAAAAGATCAAAGATTCCTTGTTAGAAAACAAATCAGAGTATTTAATTTCTGGTGAGTTTGCAGAACTTCTAGAAGCCATCGATGTTTTTGGATTCTATCTCGCCTCTATTGATATGCGCCAGGATTCGAGTGTACATGAAGCCTGTGTGGCAGAATTGCTGAAATCAGCAGGGATTAATGACCACTATTCTGATTTATCAGAGGATGAAAAGTGTCAAGTTCTCTTGAAAGAACTTTTAGAAGACCCACGTATTTTATCAGCAACCCATGCTGAAAAATCTGAACTGCTTGAAAAAGAATTGGCGATTTTCCAAACGGCCCGTGAATTGAAGGATCGTTTAGGAGAAGAAGTCATTCGTCAAAACATCATTTCTCATGCAACAAGTGTGTCAGATATGTTGGAATTGGCTGTGATGTTGAAAGAAGTGGGCTTAGTCGATACGGAAAAAGCTCGCGTTCAAATCGTACCGTTGTTTGAAACGATCGAAGATTTGGATCATTCAGAAGAAACCATGAGAAGTTACTTGTCTCTACCGATTGCCAAACGTTGGATTGCTTCTAAGAACAACTACCAAGAGATTATGTTAGGTTACTCTGATTCCAACAAAGATGGTGGATACTTGTCTTCTTGCTGGACTCTCTTTAAAGCCCAACAACAATTGACCGCTATCGGAGATGAGTTTGGCGTGAAGATTACTTTCTTCCATGGTCGTGGTGGTACTGTTGGTCGTGGTGGAGGTCCTACTTATGAAGCCATCACTTCTCAACCATTGAAATCCATTAATGACCGTATCCGCTTAACCGAGCAAGGGGAAGTAATCGGCAATAAATATGGAAATAAAGATGCTGCCTACTACAACCTTGAGATGCTGGTTTCGGCAACCATTAACCGAATGATTGCCGAACAAAAGAGTCCATTCTCTATGTTTGATCGTTTCGGGGAAGTCATGGATAAAGTCGTGAATCGCAGTTACGATATCTATCGTGATTTGGTCTTTGGAAATGAGCACTTCTATGATTACTTCTTTGAATCAAGTCCGATCAAAGCAATTTCAAGCTTTAATATTGGTTCACGTCCTGCTGCTCGTAAGACCATTACAGAAATCGGTGGTTTGCGTGCTATCCCATGGGTCTTCTCTTGGTCACAAAGTCGAGTGATGTTCCCTGGTTGGTACGGAGTAGGTTCTAGCTTTAAGGAATTTATCGATGAGGATCCTGAGAATATCGAAACTCTTCGATACATGTATAAAAACTGGCCTTTCTTCCAATCTCTCTTGTCAAATGTGGACATGGTCTTATCCAAAGCCAACATGGATATTGCCTTTGAGTACGCGCAATTGTGTGAAGAAGAAGAAGTCCGTAATATCTATCAGATCATCTTACATGAATGGCAATTGACCAAGAATATCATATTGATGATTGAAGAGCAAGACGAATTGCTCGCTGAAAACCCTTATCTGAAAGAAAGTTTGGATTATCGGATGCCGTACTTCAACGTTTTGAACTATATTCAGTTAGAATTGATTCGACGTCAACGGACCGGCCAATTATCAGCTGATCAAGACAAGCTAATCCATATCACCATCAACGGGGTGGCTACAGGATTACGAAATTCAGGTTAAAAAAATCGGAACATTGTTCCGATTTTTTTAGTCCCTGATATTAAAGGACCAAAAGGTATGTAATGGCTTAAATAGAAGATTTAAAATGAGAATTTTCAAAGCTAGATCAGGATCTTTCAGCAAGCTGATAAAATAAAAGAAAAGAAGAGGAATAATTAAGAAAATATAGGTAAAAGGCTTGCAATTTTATCTAAAATTCGATAGAATAGTAAGGAAAGTTAGACTGTATTGCCTACTGTCTATCTATAAAATATATTTTATTGGAGGCTTTTACTCAAATGGCAAAAGAAAAATACGATCGTAGTAAACCGCACGTTAACATCGGTACAATCGGACACGTTGACCACGGTAAAACTACCCTAACTGCAGCAATCACAACTGTTTTGGCACGTCGCTTGCCTTCATCAGTTAACCAACCTAAAGACTATGCGTCTATCGATGCTGCTCCAGAAGAACGCGAACGCGGTATCACCATCAACACTGCACACGTTGAGTACGAAACTGCTAAACGTCACTACGCTCACATCGACGCTCCAGGACACGCGGACTACGTTAAAAACATGATCACTGGTGCCGCTCAAATGGACGGAGCTATCCTTGTAGTAGCTTCAACTGACGGACCAATGCCACAAACACGTGAACACATCCTTCTTTCACGTCAGGTTGGTGTTAAACACTTGATCGTCTTCATGAACAAAGTTGACTTGGTTGACGATGAAGAATTGCTTGAATTGGTTGAAATGGAAATCCGTGATCTTCTTTCAGAATACGATTTCCCAGGTGATGACCTTCCAGTTATCCAAGGTTCAGCTCTTAAAGCTCTTGAAGGTGACTCTAAATATGAAGACATCATCATGGAATTGATGGATACTGTTGATGAGTACATCCCAGAACCAGAACGCGATACTGACAAACCATTGCTTCTTCCAGTCGAAGACGTATTCTCAATCACTGGACGTGGTACAGTTGCTTCAGGACGTATCGACCGTGGTGTTGTTCGTGTCAACGACGAAATCGAAATCGTTGGTATCAAAGACGAAATCCAAAAAGCAGTTGTTACTGGTGTTGAAATGTTCCGTAAACAACTTGACGAAGGTCTTGCAGGGGATAACGTTGGTGTGCTTCTTCGTGGTATCCAACGTGATGAAATCGAACGTGGACAAGTTATCGCTAAACCAGGTTCAATCAACCCACACACTAAATTTAAAGGTGAAGTTTACATCCTTACTAAAGAAGAAGGTGGACGTCATACTCCATTCTTCAACAACTACCGTCCACAGTTCTACTTCCGTACAACTGACGTAACTGGATCTATCGAACTTCCAGCCGGAACTGAAATGGTAATGCCTGGTGATAACGTGACTATCGACGTTGAGTTGATCCACCCAATCGCCGTTGAACAAGGTACTACATTCTCAATCCGTGAAGGTGGACGTACTGTTGGTTCAGGTATGGTTACTGAAATCGAAGCTTAATTCGATCTAGTTCCCAGATTAACAATTATATAGACAGACAGAAAACCCCGTGAAGACGGGGTTTTTATTTTGGTAAAAAGTAAAATGAGCTTGTGCAACCTTTCATTATGACGAAAATTATGGTAAAATAGATAGTATAAAAATAGAAAAAAGAGGTATGTGAAATGTCACGTAAACCATTTATCGCTGGTAACTGGAAAATGAACAAAAATCCAGAAGAAGCAAAAGCATTCGTTGAAGCTGTAGCATCAAAACTTCCTTCAGCTGACCTTGTTGAAGCTGGTATCGCAGCTCCTGCAGTTGACTTGACAGCTGTTCTTGCTGCTGCTAAAGGTTCAAACCTTAAAGTTGCTGCCCAAAACACTTACTTTGAAAATGCTGGTGCCTTCACTGGTGAAACTAGCCCACAAGTTTTGAAAGAAATCGGTACTGACTACGTTGTGATCGGTCACTCAGAACGTCGTGACTACTTCCATGAAACTGATGAAGATATCAACAAAAAAGCAAAAGCAATCTTTGCGAACGGTATGCTTCCAATCATCTGTTGTGGTGAAAGCCTTGAAACTTACGAAGCTGGTAAAGCAGCAGAATTCGTAGGGGCTCAAGTTTCAGCTGCTCTTGCTGGATTGACTGCAGAGCAAGTCGCTTCAACAGTTATCGCATACGAACCAATCTGGGCGATCGGTACGGGTAAATCAGCTTCACAAGACGACGCACAAAAAATGTGTAAAGTTGTTCGTGACGTTGTAGCTGCTGACTTTGGTCAAGAAGTGGCTGACAAAGTACGTGTTCAATACGGTGGTTCTGTGAAACCTGAAAACGTTGCTGAATATATGGCTTGTCCAGACGTTGACGGAGCTCTTGTAGGTGGTGCATCGCTTGATCCAGAAAGCTTCTTGGCATTGCTTGACTTCGTTAAATAATGACATCTAAAAGGCGAGAGGTTTCTCGTCTTTTTTATAGTAGAAAAGACCAGCTTCAAAGCTGGTCTTTTGAGTTAGGAACGTCCTAATAATTTCTTAATGAGAGAAATCATTTTGTATTTCAGAGGATTTGGGTAATAACGGAAGGTCCCCATCTTACGGACGATGTAACCATTGAAGTTTTGTTTGAAGCGAAGAACACCGTCTGACCCGTCAAAGATTCCTTGAATACCAAGGAAGTTATATCTTGGGATACCACGTTTGATGGTTTCAAGCATCATATATTCTTGGAGAACAGCAGGAGCATAGAACTTATTAAATTCTGTATAAGAGCCACTGAATAAATAGGTGGATTCTTGTGGCATGTAGACGAAGAGGCTACCTGCAAGAATGACGTCTTGATCTCCATATTTTTCAATATATTCTTTTGCGTCCGTCTTTCTCACTTCAAAGGTATCAAACTGGCTAGAGAATTCACGAAGTTGATTTTGTCTTTTCTCTGAATGTGGGTTGACTTCAAGATCCTTCTGTAATTTCTCAATCTTCTGTGCTAGTTTTCCTTGGTCTTTTTCAAGATTCGTATAGTAATGGTGGAAGTTCAATGTTGCGATCATGAAATCTGCTTTGTCGCCAAAACTATCATAGAAGGTTTGGTAATAATCCAAGGTCTTATCCTGATAGTCTCGACGGTCACTGGTAGAGGAAGTAATATCCTTAAAGAGTTGTAGTTCATCCCGGTTTAATCGTTTCAGTTCAATACCGAAAGATTTAGCTTTCTTGACAAGTGGCTTTCCTTTTTTACTGAAGCTCTTGAGAAGATTTTTTTCGGTGATGCCCTCCATATCTTTCACATAGTGCCAATCTCCTTCTCCACCTGGATAACCTGTTGTTAAACCATCATGCTGATAGCCCAAATTTTTTAGGGTATCCATGAAATGGGTTTGCTCTTCACTGGTTGGATTCCCGTCACTGTCAAAGGTTTGATAAGTATCATAGGGCTTAATAACGAGTTCAATAGCTCCATTCTCTTTCGCATAGTCTTTTAAAGCTGCATAGAAGGGTTCTAGCATGGCTTCCTCTTGGTAAAGGGGTCCAGAATTGATTTCCATATGGAGACCACCTGTCATAGGAAGACTGTACAAGATCGCTGCCACTTGGACTTTATCTTCTTGTTTCCAAGCGATAAATTGGACCGTGTTTCCTCGCTTTTCAAGCAGATCTGCCATTTCAGCAGACTGGATAAAAGAGCGATGGGAGACAGTATTTGCAAATGAGGTAAATTCTTCTTTTGAAATTGTCGTAAGAGTCATGTAACTTATTTACTCCTTAATTTTTTCCGGATCTTGTAGACTTTGTTTACAAGTGGATAGAGTGGACTGGTTGGGAGGTTGAATTCCCCAACAAATTCTTCAATGACAGGATTAAATTTTGATTTGAAATGATAGAGACCACCATCGAGTGAATTTTCAATGCCCCCCATATTTTGCCAAGAAGCACCACGATCAAAAGCGTGTTGGGCAGTTTCATACCAGGTGAGGATGGCAGGTTGGTAACGGCGGAATTCTTCATCCATCCCTGCATAAACATTTTCAGACGTCCCACCGAATTCAAGGGTTAAGGTACCAGATAAAGGAACAATCTGTCTACCTGCTTGGAGATTCTGCTCAAGAAATTGCAGTTCTTCCTCTATACGCTCTTTTTCTTTTTGGTTGTTCTCAACCTTGCCAGGCTTTGTTTTTTCTGTGAATTTTTCAGCCTCAGCCTTGTTTTTTTCAAGATCCTTTGTAAGGGAGGTTTTCCGCTCTGCGAGATCAAGCGTAGACAAAGTAATGTAGGATTGTCCTTGGTAGGTTGTGAGTAGTTTTTCGTAGTAGTCTTTTCCACGTAAATGAATGCTTTTACGTGCCTCAGTCTTTTTCATGAGAGAAGCAAAGTCCCCTAACAATTCAGTCCCGCCAAATTGGACTTGGATCCCTTTGTTTCGAGCAGTTCGGATGGCTTGTCGAGTAGATTTTGAAAGATCTTGCTCAGTGAAAACCTCTTTGTGGATATTCGCTTGAAAGCGTGGTTGGATATTTTCTGCCATATCACTGGTTCGGCCAGTCCATTCAATACCTTCTTTAGTTAAGGTGTCGATCACCGCTTGCACAGCAGGAGCTTCCGTCTTTTCTTGTCCAATCAAGTGTTTACTCAAGAAAAGACTTGGATCAAATTTCACAAATAAGGCCTTGTATTGTTTGGCTATCTTTTTAAGGGACTGGATCACATATGAAACCAGCTCCTTATTTTGGTAATCCATGATTGGGCCTCGAGGAATGTAGAGCATGGAAAAGCCAAGTGGCAGGGGTTGAATCAAGATGCTTGCAACAGCGACTAATTGGTCTTCTTGATAAAAACCAACCCGTTCATTTCCCCAATTATCTTTGATTTTTGCCCATGAACTACTTTGTAAGAGATTGGTTTGGTCACTCTGAATAACAAAGTCATCATGCTCACTAGCAGAAATTCCTAGCTGGTAATGGTACATTTCTTATAATACCCACTTTCTAATGGCGTATGCAACGCCGGATTCATCATTTGATTTGGTGATAGTTGTAGCAATTTTTTTAAGAGCTGGATTGCCATTTTCCATAACGACGGCATGTCCCACGACTTCTAGCATGGAACGGTCATTTTCCTCATCTCCGATGGCCATGGTTTCTTCTTGCTGGATTCCAAGTCGTTCAGCTAGATGAAGAAGGGCAGCTCCTTTATTGGTTGTTTTCCCTAGAATTTCTAAATAAAAAGGGGCTGATTTGACCATGGTGAAGCGGTCCTTGAATTCTTTAGGAATTTTTGCAATAGCAGCATCCAGAATGTCTGGTTCATCGATATACATGGCCTTGACAAATTCTTTCTCACGAACTTCCTCAGGCGTCCGGTAATAAAGGGGCATATTGACCAGTTGGGATTCACGAATGGTGTAGCGTCCGATATCTCGATTGCTGGTATAGATGCCGTCTTTAGTAATAGCATGAGAGTGGATTTGGAGTTTGTTAGCAAGAGACTCGATATCGAGATAGTCCTCATAATCTAAAAGGTCTTTAATGAGTTCTTTTCCTGTAGCGGTTTCTTGCACCAGACCGCCATTAAAGGTAATGACATAGTCTCCAGGATCCATCAAATGGAGTTCTTTTAAAAGTTTTGAGACCCCTGCGATAGGACGACCGGTTGTGATCACGATTTTAACGCCTGCAGCTTTAGCGTCTTGAATGGCTTCAAATACGGAAGGTGTGATCTCTTTTTTTGAATTGAGAAGTGTACCATCGATATCGATCGCAACTAATTTAATGGACATCCGTCTCTCCTGTAAAATAATCATTGTTGATATAGGAAGTGAATTCCTCTACTTGCTTACTGAAAAGTCCATTAACCTCCAGCATTTCTTTTGGGAAATAGAAGCGGTTGTCCCCATAGCGAGTTCCTGCAAGAGCAGCGACGAGTGGAGACAACTGAGACAATTCAGCGAGACTCCCATCTTTTCGGATCATCTCGATCTGAGTCCGCGGTTTTTCAAGCTCTGGTCGATAAATATCGTAGGGCAGGTCAAAATTTTGATGAATAGCTGTGTAGTAGGTTGGATTAAACCCAACCTCTTTAATCAGTTTTTCAAGGATTACTAAGTCTTTTCGCTTATCTTCTGTAAATAGAATCGATTTAAAGACTTTCCGATTAATATAGCGCTGAGCAAGATCAGACAAGATGGTATCTGGACTATCCATCCAGACTTGGAAATAGGTATTCATCACACCGTCATCTAGATTTAGGTAGTCTTGAATGGTGACCTCTTCTTCAAAAAATGGAATCAAGCGAGGTGAAGTCAGTCGAAAATACTCTTTCTGATCTGGATAAATGGTTCTAGCACGCTTGAGTAGATTTTGAAGGAGGACTTCCATGGCACGAGTAGCCGGGTGGAAGTAGACCTGCATATACATTTGGTAACGGCTGACCACGTAATCCTCGACAGCGTGCATGCCATTTTGTTGGAAGGCAATGCCATTTTCAATCGGTCGAATGACGCGCAAAATACGGGTCAAGTCAAATTTTCCATAGGAAGCACCCGTAAAGTAGGCATCCCGCAGTAAATAATCCATTCGGTCCACATCAATTTGACTAGAAATCAATTGTACCACTTGTTTATTGGGATAGGTATGATCAATGACGCTGGCTACACGATTTGGGAAATCAGGTGCTACCTGTAAGAGGATCTGATTGACCTCCGTCTCTGGACTGGTGATGATCAGCTGTGTCATTTTTTCATGATCGGTCCCAAAGAGTCCTTCGAAGGTATGGGAATAGGCACCATGTCCAATGTCATGAAGAAGAGCGGCTGTCATGGTCAGTAAGTTTTCATCAGAATTCCATTGTTCTGCATACTTTTCCTCAAAAATGGACAGGATGCGTCTTGAAATTTCATAGGCGCCAAGACAGTGAGAAAAACGACTATGCTCCCCACCGTGGAAGGTAAAACCAGATGTCCCCAGTTGTTTGATGCGGCGTAGTCGTTGAAATTCTTTACTATTAATTAATTGATAAATGATGGGATGATCCACATGAACGTAATCATGCACGGGATCGCGAAAGACTTTTTCATTCATGGGTCTATTATAGCAAAAAAAAGCCTATTTTGCGATCTAGAGGCTAATAGGGGCAGTCAAAATGCGTAAAATTTGATAGAATAGTAAGGCAAGAAAAGAAGAGAAGGAGACAAAGATGCAGATTCGCATTCAAAATACCATTCGATTTGGAGAAGAAATGGAAATCGTTGATCAGTACTATCAAGGTGAATGGAAGGAAAAAGCAGGTTTTCAATATCTCTTGTATACCAATGAAGAAGATGAAAAGGTTGCTTTGAAATTTTCCAATGATGAACTGGTCATGACACGATTCTCAAGTCCTAAATCCATCATGCGTTTCTACAAAAATGAAGATGGTGGGGCAATCATCCCAACTCCGATGGGCATTCAGCAGTTTTTGATTACAACGGACCTCTTTCAATTAGAAGCAGGTCATTTGCAAGTCTCTTATCGTTTGTTAACTCTCGATGGAGAACAGGAATTTGCCAATTATCAATTACTGGTGGAATGGGAAGAATAGACCTCATTAAATTATTCGAGATCCCGCTTGCTTTATTCTATAAAAATGGTATAATAAAACCACTCAAGGGAGTAGCTGGCGGTTTTCCGCGATAGTGTCGTCATTACGAATTATTTCCGGCACTATATTAAACGGCGAGACTTGTTTTTTCAAACAGGTCTCTTTTTTGTGCAAAAGAGACCTAGTAGAAAGCTATAAGGAGGAAATTATTTTGTCAAAAGAACAAAATAAAGCTTTGTTTTATACACAGAGTAAAGAAGAAGTTCTAAAGGAATTGGACTCTTCAATTGAAGGCTTGTCAACTGCTCAAGCTCAAGAACGTTTGGCGACTTATGGTCATAATGAACTGGACGAAGGTGAAAAACTTAGCCTCTTGTCTAAGTTTATCGATCAGTTTAAAGATTTGATGATCATCATCTTGCTGATCGCCGCAGCTCTCTCTGTGATTACAGAAGGAATGGACGGCCTTACAGATGCCATGATCATCTTAGCCGTTGTTGTTTTGAACGCAGCCTTTGGTGTCTACCAAGAAGGACAAGCAGAAGCAGCTATCGAAGCACTGAAAAACATGTCTAGTCCATTAGCGCGTGTACGCCGTGATGGTCACGTGATTGAAATTGATTCCAAAGAATTGGTACCTGGAGACATCGTCTTGCTAGAAGCTGGAGATGTGGTTCCTGCTGATATGCGCTTGTTGGAAGCAGCTTCTCTTAAGATCGAAGAAGCAGCTCTTACAGGGGAGTCTGTGCCAGTAGAAAAAGATGTGACAGGACTTGTTGAAGCAGATGCTGGTATCGGGGATCGTGTTAACATGGGTTACCAAAACTCAAACGTAACATACGGTCGTGGTATTGGTGTCGTGACAAACACTGGTATGTACACAGAAGTTGGTAAGATTGCAGATATGTTGGCTAATGCTGACGAGACAGAGACACCATTGAAGCAAAGTTTGGAACAATTATCTAAGGCCTTGACTTACTTGATTGTTGTGATTGCCGTTATTACTTTCTTGGTTGGTGTATTCGTTCGTGGTGAACATCCATTGGAAGGCTTGATGGTAGCTGTTGCCCTTGCGGTTGCGGCGATTCCAGAAGGACTTCCTGCCATTGTAACCATCGTTCTCTCTTTGGGAACTACAACCCTTGCCAAACGCAATTCGATTGTTCGTAAATTGCCAGCCGTTGAAACACTTGGTTCAACAGAAATCATTGCATCTGATAAAACAGGTACTTTGACCATGAACCAAATGACAGTTGAAAAAGTCTATACCAACGGTCAATTACAAAGTGCAGCAACCGAAATTGGAGCTAACAACAATACGCTTCGTATCATGAACTTTGCCAATGACACTAAAGTGGACCCATCTGGTAAATTGATTGGGGATCCAACGGAAACAGCCCTTGTTCAGTTTGGTTTGGACCACAACTTTGACGTTCGTGAAGTCTTGAAGGATGAGCCACGTGTGGCTGAATTGCCGTTTGACTCAGACCGTAAGCTTATGTCAACCATTCATAAGGAAGCTGACGGTTCTTACTTTATCGCTGTTAAGGGGGCCCCTGACCAATTGCTCAAACGTGTGACGCGTATTGAAGTTAATGGGGAAGTTCGTCCTATCACGGATGAAGATAAGAAAGCTATCCTTGCTACCAACAAAGACTTGGCTAAACAAGCCCTTCGTGTCTTGATGATGGCTTATAAGACAAGCAACGAAATTCCAACCTTGGAATCTGAAATTGTTGAGTCTGATCTGATCTTCTCTGGTTTGGTCGGCATGATTGACCCTGAGCGTCCAGAAGCAGCAGAAGCGGTCCGTGTCGCTAAGGAAGCGGGTATCCGTCCTATCATGATCACGGGTGACCATCAAGATACAGCAGAAGCCATTGCTAAACGTCTTGGAATCATCGATCCAAATGATACAGAAGACCACGTCTTTACAGGAGCTGAGTTGAACGAACTCTCTGATGAAGAATTCCAAAAAGTCTTCAAGCAATACTCTGTCTATGCGCGTGTATCACCTGAACACAAGGTTCGAATCGTGAAAGCTTGGCAAAATGAAGGAAAAGTTGTTGCCATGACAGGGGATGGAGTCAACGATGCACCATCACTTAAGACAGCTGACATCGGTATCGGTATGGGGATTACAGGTACAGAAGTTTCTAAGGGAGCTTCAGACATGGTCCTTGCCGATGATAACTTCGCCACTATTATCGTAGCGGTAGAAGAAGGACGTAAGGTCTTCTCCAATATCCAAAAATCTATTCAGTATCTCTTGTCCGCCAATATGGCTGAAGTCTTCACCATCTTCTTTTCAACGCTCTTTGGATGGGATGTGCTTCAACCAGTACATCTTCTCTGGATCAACTTGGTGACAGATACGCTACCAGCCATCGCTCTTGGTGTGGAACCAGCTGAGCCAGGTGTCATGACCCACAAACCTCGTGGACGTAAATCTAACTTCTTTGACGGTGGGGTCTTTGGAGCCATTCTTTATCAAGGTGTCTTCCAAACCATGCTGGTTCTTGGTGTTTATGGCTGGGCTTTGCTCTCTCCAGAACATGCGACTCGTGCAGAAATCCATGCAGACGCTTTGACCATGGCATTTGCAACTCTTGGTTTGATCCAATTGCTCCATGCCTTTAACGTCAAATCGGTTTACCAATCCATCTTTAAAGTGGGACTCTTTAAGAACAAGACCTTTAACTGGTCGATTCCAGTTGCCTTTGTTCTCTTGATGGCAACCATCATTGTCCCTGGATTTAACAAACTCTTCCATGTGTCTCATTTAAGTTTGACACAATGGTTAGCTGTTATGATTGGCTCGCTCTTGATTGTTGTTCTCGTTGAGATTGTTAAAGCCGTTCAACGTGCACTTGGAAAAGATAAAAACGCTATTTAAACATAAAAGAAGTCATCTCCGGATGGCTTTTTTGCGGGCAAAATAGACTGGGCATATTTCTTGAGGTACGTGTGGATTTTTGATAAACTAGACAACAGTTTGAAGAAAGGAAACTTATATTATGAAAAAGTTTTTTGCTGAAGTAATCGGCACATTTATGCTTGTCTTTATCGGGACTGGCGCAGTTGTTTTTGGAAATGGGACAGAAGGTCTTGGACATTTAGGAATTGCCTTGGCATTCGGTTTATCCATTGTTGCAGCAGCTTACTCAATTGGGACTGTTTCGGGTGCCCACTTGAACCCGGCTGTTTCGATTGCCATGTTTGTGAACAAACGCTTGTCTTCAAAGGACTTGATTAATTATATTGCAGCGCAAGTAGTGGGCGCGGTTCTCGCATCTGCAGCAGTACTCTTCCTCTTGTCAAATTCAGGTATGTCAACAGCTAGTCTTGGTGAAAACGCCCTAGCGAAGGGTGTGACTCCATTTGGCGGATTCTTGTTTGAAGTAATTGCTTCCTTTATCTTTATTTTGGTCATCATGACAGTAACATCAGCTTCTAAAGGAAATGGCAAGATCGCGGGTCTTGTGATCGGTTTGAGCTTGACTTTGATTATTCTTATTGGTTTGAACATTACAGGACTTTCTGTTAACCCAGCTCGTAGCTTGGCACCTGCCCTCTTTGTTGGTGGTGCAGCCCTTCAACAAATTTGGATCTTTATCTTGGCTCCAATTGTCGGTGGTGTTCTGGCTGCAATCGTTGCAAAAAATCTTTTGGATACAGAAGAGTAAAAAATTGGTTCCGAAGGAACCAATTTTTTTATAGTTCAAGGATCGTCATAGCTTGAGAAAATTCATGAGTGAGCTGTTTTTTCTTGTATGCTTTAAATTCGGGGAGGTCTTTGATTCTGCGATAGCGTTTGTAGGGATCGTATCGTTTTGGAAAATCGTATTCAGGAAAAGCTTCGAAAAATTGTTTGCAGAGCTCCCATTCTCGGACATAGCCTAAAGGTCTGGCATGATAGGTGATGTTGTCAATGGTTGTTGCTGGCATTCGATGGTGGCTATGACCAAAAATCACCTCTTTGACAGGATATTGTCTAAAAAGCTCATGAAAGGCTTGACTCCCTAGAAAAGCATTAAAGCGTTCAAAATAAGGGTGGCGCAGGAGAAACTGACGATGAGGCACAAAGTGCATGGCGATGATCAAGGGGTGATCTACACGCATGAGCTCTTGTTCCAGCTCTTGTAAAAGATTTTTGGTAATGGCTGGATCAGATCCCATTCGTTGGAGGCGTCTGTCAAACCAAAACAGATTCTTGGTTTGGAGATGTTTTTGGGGAGAAATAGTAGGAACAAAGCTGTAGTCATACCAGCCCGAAAAAGTAAGAAGCGTATGATTGGAGAAGGGAATCTTTTGAAATTCAAAAGGTTTTATGGCTTCTTCTGACAGGCCCAGCATATCATGATTTCCCAAGCTAAAGGTTACTGGAAGGTGACATTGAAGTTGGTCTATAAATTCCTGTGATGTCTTTTCAAAGCCGTTGGCAATATCTCCTGCAATATGGAGATGTTGAATGTTTTGTTGCTGGAAAAGGGTGATCAGAGTCTCTAATTCTTCTTTTCCAAAGTTGTTCGAATCAATATGTAAATCGGACATAAAAGCTACAGTTGTCATGCTACCAGTCTAGCATAAGAGCATCTTTTTTTCTAACAATTAGGTTACAAATGAATGGAAAAATGTTGAAAATTAGCTAGATTGCTAATGGTTAACCAGCTGATCCAATATTGGAAGGTGGGCAAATAGTGAAGGTTATGATATAATAGACTAGATACATAGAAAGAGGTACTTATGGACATTTCAGAAATTCGTCAAAAAATTGACGCAAATCGTGAAAAATTAGCTTCTTTCAGGGGGTCTCTTTGACTTAGAGGCATTGGAAGAAGAAATTGCCATTTTAGAAAATAAAATGACAGAACCTGATTTTTGGGATGATAACATTGCTGCGCAAAAGACATCTCAAGAATTAAATGAACTTAAGCAGACCTATGAAAATTTCCATCAAATGGTGGATCTCTTTGATGAGTCAGAAATCTTACTGGATTTTTTGGCAGAAGACGATTCGGTCAAAGAAGAATTGATCGAGAAGTTGGAGGAGCTGGATAAACGTATGGCCAGCTATGAGATGACCTTGCTATTGTCTGAACCCTATGACAATAATAATGCCATCTTAGAAATCCACCCAGGTTCTGGAGGAACAGAAGCTCAGGACTGGGGGGACATGCTTCTTCGGATGTATACACGTTTTGGAAATGCCCACGGCTTTAAAGTTGAAGTCTTGGACTATCAGGCTGGGGATGAGGCTGGAATCAAGTCTGTGACCCTATCCTTTGAAGGGCCACATGCATACGGTCTTCTGAAATCTGAAATGGGGGTACACCGTTTGGTTCGAATCTCTCCATTTGACTCTGCTAAACGACGTCATACCTCCTTTACATCTGTTGAGGTCATGCCCGAATTAGACGATACCATCGAAGTCGAAGTTCGTGATGATGATATCAAGATGGATACCTTCCGCTCTGGTGGAGCTGGTGGACAAAACGTCAACAAGGTTTCTACAGGGGTGCGCTTGACCCACATTCCGACAGGGATTGTAGTGGCATCCACCGTGGATCGGACCCAATACGGGAACCGTGATCGGGCTATGAAGATGTTGCAAGCTAAACTCTACCAATTGGAGCAAGAGAAAAAAGCAGCAGAAGTGGATTCTCTAAAAGGGGATAAAAAAGAAATCACCTGGGGAAGTCAAATCCGCTCTTATGTCTTTACCCCATATACCATGGTGAAGGATCACCGGACCAACTACGAAGTAGCGCAGGTGGATAAGGTGATGGATGGAGATATCGATGGCTTTATCGATGCCTATCTCAAATGGCGTCTCCAATAACCTAAAGGGAATCAAACAGAAAAGAATGAAAGGAATTTCATTACATGTCAATGATTGAAATGAAAGATGTTGTCAAAAAGTATGACAACGGGACTACGGCCCTTCGCGGGGTCTCTGTCCAAATTGAACCAGGAGAATTTGCCTATATCGTAGGACCTTCTGGTGCAGGAAAGTCGACCTTTATTCGACTTTTATACCGTGAAGTCAAACACGATAAAGGAAGCTTAAAAGTAGCTGGTTTTAATTTGGATAAAATCAAAAAACGCGATATCCCAATGTTGCGACGCAATGTAGGAGTGGTCTTCCAAGATTATAAATTGCTTCCAAAGAAAACCGTTTATGAAAATATCGCCTACGCAATGCAAGTTATCGGTGAACGCCGTCGCAATATTAAAAAACGTGTAATGGAAGTTTTGGATCTTGTTGGTTTGAAACACAAGGTCCGCTCATTCCCGAATGAATTGTCCGGTGGGGAGCAACAACGGATTGCGATTGCTCGCGCGATCGTCAACAATCCGAAAGTCTTGATTGCAGATGAACCAACTGGTAACTTGGACCCAGATAATTCCTGGGAAATCATGAATCTTTTGGAGCGGATTAATCTCCAAGGGACCACAGTATTGATGGCGACCCACAATAGCCAGATTGTAAATACTTTACGTCACCGTGTCATCGCGATTGAAAATGGTCGTGTAGTGCGTGATGAAGCGGAAGGAGAGTACGGATACGATGATTAGAAGATTTTTCCGACACTTAATCGAATCGCTTAAAAGCTTGAAACGAAATGGTTGGATGACGATTGCAGCGGTCAGCTCGGTTATGATTACTCTTAGCTTGGTTGCTATTTTCGCCTCTGTGATTGCCAATACCATCAAGCTTTCAGATGATATTCAAAATAGTGTGCGTGTTGTGGTATACATGCGTAAAGATATTCAAGATCAGAGCGAGCAGATTGAAAAAGAAGGTCAAACTGTGACCAATGAAAACTACCATAAGGTCTACGATGCTCTAACAGCCATGAAACATGTTGACAAGGTTGATTTTTCTAGCAAGGAAGAACAGTATGATAAACTGATCAAAACGGCTGGGAACAACTGGAAGATTTTTGATGGAGATGCCAATCCTCTCTACGATGCCTATTATGTAGAGACGACAGCTCCAAAATATGTAAAGCAAGTCTCAGCAGATGCCAAAAAAATTGAAGGGGTCTCTGAAGTTAAAGATGGTGGGGTGGATACCCAACGCTTGTTCGCACTTGGAACTTTCATTCGAAACTGGGGATTGATTGGTGTAGCTTTATTGATCTTCATTGCAGTCTTCTTGATTTCTAATACCATTCGGATTACCATCATTTCACGTAGTCGTGAGATTAAGATTATGCGACTGGTAGGAGCAAAAAATGGCTATATTCGTGCACCATTCCTTTTTGAAGGTGCTTGGATTGGTCTCTTGGGAGCCATGATTCCTTCAGCTTTGGTCTTCTATGTTTATAATGTTGTCTATACATCAATGAACAATAATTTGGCAGATCAAAATCTGTATCTCTATAGTCCACATGTTTTGGTACCGATCATGGTGGGTGGCCTCTTTGGATTAGGAATTTTGATCGGGGCGATTGGTTCTTCAATCTCCATGAGACGATTTCTTAAGATATAATAAAAAAGCAAGGTCACACTTGCTTTTTTTGTCTACTATACGAGGACAGGAAGGAGGATACAGGACTCTTTAGGATTGTCTAAAGAAGGGATTGAACATTTTCTCGTGACCAATAGAAGTTTCAGGGCCATGACCGGGATAGACGGTGTAGGAAGATGGAAGGGTAAAGAGTTCTTCTCTGATACTGCTAAGCAACTGTGTCGCGTTCCCTGTCGGAAGATCGGTCCGTCCAATGGTTTCGCGAAAAAGGGCATCACCAGATAGAACCAGGTGATCCTCAGGAAAGACGATGGAAACCCCTCCTGCAGAGTGGCCTGGGGTCTCCAGAACATAAAAGTGGAAATCGGCTATTTGGTAATCGGAGAGAATTTCATAAAGGAAGTCGGCCTCCTTACATACAACATCTTCTAAATCCACATGACGATCCAAACCAGATAAATTATCGACAGGAGAAGACAACCAACTGGCTTCTGCCGAATGGACATAGACTGGTGGGAAATGATATGTCTGACGAACCTTTTCAAGACTCATAATGTGATCGTAATGCGTATGGGTTAAAAGAATCGCTACGATTGGTTTTCCGATGCGATCTATTTGTTTTTGAATAGTCGCCCAGTCGCTACCTGGATCGACAAGAATGAGGGAGTGGTCATTTTCAAGGTAGTAGGTGTTTTCATAAGCTACAGGATTAACAGTACGATAGATTTTCATAAGGACTCCTTTCTAGAATAGTGTATCAAATTGCAAGGAAAATAACAGGATTGAAGTCAACATGAAAGGAGAAAAAAATCTGCAGAGCTTGCTCAAACGTGATATAATTTTAAGTATTATGACAAGACAGAAACGGAAATATGCCATTGTGGATCTGGAAGCGACCAGTGCTGGAAGCAATGCTAAGATCATTCAGGTTGGGATTGTCATCATCGAAGATGGGAGGATTACGCAATCCTATGAGACGGATGTGAATCCCCATGAACGATTGGATGAGCATATCAAACAATTGACTGGCCTGACAGATGCTCGCTTGAAAAAAGCACCAGAGTTTGCACAAGTGGCAAAAGAAATTTTTGAATTAATAGAAGATGCCGTCTTTGTGGCCCATAATGTCAAATTTGATGCGAATTTATTAGCAGAAGCCCTCTTTTGGGAAGGATTTGAGCTAACGACTCCTCGGATTGATACGGTTGAATTGTCTCAAATTTTCTATCCGACTTTAGAACGCTACAATTTAGGAGCGCTTGCAGCTGAACTGGAAATTGAGTTGCACCATGCTCACTCCGCTTTAGCGGATGCTATGGCAACAGCCCAGCTACTGTTGAAATTGAGAGAGAAAATTGCGAGCTTACCGAGAGGATTGATCGAAAAACTTCTTTCGATGGCAGATTGTTTGATTTATGAATCACGACTCTTAATAGAAGATGCGCTTGAAGACAGTAGCCTTTTTTTACCAGCTCATTTAGTAGAAGTTCATGGTCTCTATCTGCGCAAGCCACAGCAGTTTTTAGAAAGTCGTCATTTGTCTGAACAGTTTGAACTCAATATGCAGCTGTTGGGAATGGAGGCTTATCCGGAGCAGAGAGAATTTGTTGCCTATATCGAGGATAGTTTGCAACAGCCACTTCCGAGTTTTATTGAAGCGCCAACGGGTATCGGGAAGACATACGCTTATCTATTAACGCTTTTGGCGAAAACCTCTAAGCGCATTCTTGTCAGTGTTCCCACTAAAATTCTTCAGGATCAAATTATGAAGAAGGAAGGAAAGACCATCCAAGATCTTTTCCAAATTCCCTTTCATAGCCTGAAAAGTCCCAAGGATTACATCCAACTCGATAAATTTTATGAGGCCTTACAGAGTGAGTCAGATAATGGGATGATCCGACGCTTTAAAATGCAACTGTTGGTTTGGCTGACCATGACGGAAACGGGAGAGCTCAGTGAAATTGGTCAACTCTATCGTCATCTTCATTTTGTAGCTGACATTTGCCACGATGGCCAATTGTCGAAACGTTCGCTTTTTTATCAGGAAGATTTTTGGCGTCTCGGCCAGGAAAAAGTGAAAACCAGCCGAGTAATTCTGACCAATCATGCCTATCTGTTAACCCGTCTAGAAGATGATAAGAGTCTACTTCAAGAATCTGTTCTGGTAGTGGATGAAGCGCAAAAACTCTTCTTTGCTTTGGAGCAGTTTTCACAGAGAGAAGAAACCTTGCAATCTCTTCTTCTAAGCTTGCAACACGCTATTGAAGAGGAAAAAGATCTGCTGCAACGGCGTTTGCTGGAAAGTATTCAATTTGAGTTAAATGCCTGCTCTAAGGAAGTTGTACAAGGAAAAACAGCGATCTTATCAGATCAAACAGTGGCAAAAATTCGACAGGATGTATCGGAATTAAAAAACGAATCTCTAGAGAATCTAAGAGAATTGTTTGATGAGCGCTACCAGATTTTTTGGATGGACAAGGAAGTGGTCGAAAGCCACCAGATTCTTCGTCTCCATGGAGGAGTTGAGGACTTGCTATCCTTTAAGGAGTTTGTGCCTGAAGAAGTTCCCGTGCTCTTTGTATCAGCGACGATCGCGATCAGTAAAAAGGTGCATTTACCTGCCCTTTTGGGATACCAAGAGCAGCAAATCTACCGGGTGCCAATAACAGTCAAACAACACCAGGAATTGTTGGTGCCGATAGATTTTCCAGATGTCGTTTCTTTATCTTCCGTGGAGTATGCAGGAGAGATTTGTCAGCTCATCGATGAACTCCTTCCTCTAAGAAAACCAATTTTTCTTTTGTTTACCTCAAAAGAATTGTTACTGGAGACGTCAAACGCATTGAAGTTTCCTCATTTGGCCCAGTATCGAAATGGCGATGCAGCTAATATTAAGCGACGATTTGACCGAGGAGAAAGCTCTATTTTATTGGGAACAGGAAGCTTCTGGGAGGGTGTCGATTTTTCCCAACAAAAAGAAGTGATTCAAATCATCACGCGCCTTCCTTTTGACAACCCCAAAGATTATATGGTTCAAAAGCTGAATACCCAACTCAGAGAACAGGGGAAAAATCCCTTTTATGACTATAGCCTTCCGGTCGCGATTTTAAGGCTCAAACAGGCTATTGGGAGAACCAGCCGTTTTCAAGACCAGGAATCGTTGGTCCTCTTATTGGATCAGCGAGTGGTGACCAAACGATATGGAAAACAAATTTTAGATGGTTTGCAGCAAGTGTTGCCCCTTCATACGACAGTGAGAGAGCGGCTTGTTGAGCAAGCAGCTGCCTTTTTTGAAAGGAATTGAGAGAATGAAAAATAAAGGATTTGGACTTGCAATTGCATTTGTACTGGCTCTTTGCGCCATGTTTTTGGGAACTTTCTTTCCCATCATTGGCTCCAGTGTCTTTGCTTTGATTTTAGGAATTGTCCTCAATGAATTAGTAGATTTGCCGGAGAATTCACGACCAGGACTGAACTGGTCCGGTAAGAAATTATTGCAGTATTCGATTATCTTCATGGGATTTAGCTTGCCGATTGCGACGGTTGCCTCTACAGGCTTGTCTTCTTTGAAGATTAGTCTGCCAACGATAACAGTTGCTTTTCTTGCAGCGATGATCTTTGGGAAAGTCTTCCATCTGAAATCTCACTTACGGACCTTAATTGGATTTGGAACGGCTATTTGTGGTGGATCTGCTATCGCAGCAGCTGCGCCGATCATTGAAGCAGACGAAGAGGAAATTGCCTTATCTATGTCAACCATCTTTTTCTTCAACATTTTGGCTGTCTTTATCTTTCCAGTATTAGGGCATGTATGGCATATGTCTAATTTTCAATTTGGCCTCTGGTCAGGAACAGCCATTAACGATACGTCATCAGTTGTAGCAGCAGCGTTTTCTTATAGTAAGGCGGCGGGTGAAATGGCGACCATTGTTAAGTTGACACGCGCCCTGATGATTGTACCAGTTTGTTTGGGCTTGATCGGTTTAAAATGGTATCGGAGCAAGCAACAAGGAAGAAACAAAGGAATGTTAAAGAAAATTATTCCTTGGTTCATCATTTGGTTTATTGTGGCTTCTATTCTTTCATCTATCGGCTTTCTACCTAAAGTGGTTCTTCCTTACCTAAAGGACCTTTCTCACCTCTTTATGGCTATGGCCTTGGTCGGAATCGGAAGCAAGGTTTCTTGGAAACAGTTCCGTGCAGCAGGAGCAGCCCCTCTTTTAGTAGGGTTGATTGCTTGGTTTTGTGTAGCAGGATCTAGCTTGATTCTACAAATGTTGTTCTATTAATTGATTTGATGATTCTCACAGAAAGGAACGTGAATGAAGAAACATCATTTTTTGACGATTCACCTGGATTATTCGATCATTGGGATTGTCTTCGCCCTTCTCATGATTGGGATTTTATCTGTTTATGTAGCAGTTTCTCATGACTATCCCCAAATGGTGTGGCCTTTTTTAGGGCAGCAATTGGCCTGGATTGGTGTGGGATGTGTCATTTGCCTGATTGTGACGATTTTTAGCACGAAATTTCTTTGGAAAATCACTCCCTTTCTTTACATGCTTGGCCTGGCCTTGATGGTTCTTCCCCTTGTTTTTTATAATCCCAACTTGGTAGCTTCGACTGGAGCTAAAAACTGGGTGGCTTATGGAAATATCACCTTATTTCAGCCTTCAGAATTTATGAAGATCCCCTTCATCCTGATGCTGTCACGCTCTATTGTCCGATTTTTGCAAAGAAATAAGGGGCGTGAGCGATTATTACGACAAGATTGGTTTTTGATTCTAGAGTTGACCATCTATACGATTCCGGTATTTGCCTTATTGGCTCTCCAGCAGGACTTGGGAACGGCCTTAGTATTCTTGGCCATCTTTGCGGGCTTAGTGCTCGTTTCAGGAGTTTCCTGGAAAATTATCTTGCCGGTCATCTTGCTTCTAGCAGGTGGGCTAGCAGGCTTTCTCTTCCTCTTTCTATCAGAAGGGGGTCGGGCTTTTCTGCACCAGCAAGTAGGGATGCCAACCTATCAGATGAACCGTATTTTAGCCTGGTTAAATCCTTTTGACTATGCACAAACCACCACCTACCAGCAGGCGCAGGGACAGCTAGCCATTGCAAGTGGTGGTCTCTTTGGGCAAGGCTTTAATGTCTCCAATTTATTGGTTCCCGTACGGGAGAGTGATATGATTTTTACGGTCGTAGCAGAGGACTTTGGTTTTGTTGGAGCTCTGGTGCTGTTGATTTTATATGTGACCCTGATTTACCGCATTTTAAAAATTACCCTCCAGTCCAATAACCAATTTTATACCTATATTTCCATTGGATTTATTATGATGCTGGTCTTTCATATTTTTGAAAATGTTGGAGCAGTAACGGGTCTTCTCCCCTTGACGGGGATTCCCCTCCCCTTTATATCACAAGGTGGATCCTCTATTATTAGTAATCTGATTGGTATTGGTCTGGTCCTCTCAATATATAATCATAGTAGCAAAAAGAAAGAGCCAGAAGAAGGGCCTCCAATCCGTAAAAAAGTAGTTCTTAAAAAGGCGCAATAGATAGAAAGAAGGAATGAAAATGAAAAAAGTAGCAACGATTTTAGCAAACGGTTTTGAAGAAATTGAAGCCTTGACCATTGTCGATGTTTTGAGACGGGCTGGAATCGACTGTGACCTCATTGGCATGGAAGAAACGGTCACAGGTTCTCACCAGATCACAGTGGAAGTCGACCGCCTGTGGAATGGGGACCTGTCAGATTATGATGGAATCTTCTTGCCAGGTGGGATGCCAGGAGCTGCGAATTTGAGGGATAATCCGGAATTGATTGTAGCTCTCCAAGAAGAAAGTAAAAAAGGAAAAATCATCTCAGCGATTTGTGCAGCACCAATTGTCTTGGCGCGTGCTGGCCTCTTAAAAGATAAACACTATACGTGTTACGATGGTTTTGAAGAAGAGATTCAAGATGGGTACTATCAGAAAGAAACAGTGGTGAAAGACGGGAATCTCCTGACCAGTCGTGGTCCTTCAACTGCTCTTGCCTTAGCCTATGCCTTGGTAGACCAATTTGGAGGAGATGCCCAAAGTCTTCGTCAAGGAATGCTCTATCAAGATGTCTTTGGAGATGCCTAAAAAGGCTCTTTTGGACACCATTTTTTCTGCTGAAAGATCACATTCTATGATAGAAAATGCCTTCTATTTGATTTAAAATGAGATGACCGTAAAAAATGGCTAAAATCCCCCCTAAATGAGGGTTTTAGCTTATTTTTTTTGTCTATTTGTGGTATAATATTGACTATGAATTATCATGATTTTATATGGGATCTTGGTGGGACGCTATTGGATAATTACGAAACGTCCACAAATGCCTTTGTAGCGACATTGAAGGACTTTCACATCCAAGCCGATCATGATTCTGTTTATGCAGCATTAAAAATCTCAACACAGGATGCAATTCAAACCTTTGCACCTCATATTTCCAATTTTCGTACGGAATACAAGAAAAAAGAAGCCTTGGGCTTGCAAGAGCCGGTCTTATTTGAGGGAGCAAAAGAGTTACTAGAAGAGATACAAGCACATGGAGGACGTCATTTTTTGGTATCACATCGGGATCGCCAAGTTTTGACCCTTCTTGATCAGACAGGTATTGCTCCCTTCTTTGCGGAGATTGTAACAGCAGACGAGGGCTTTCCTAGAAAACCAGACCCAGCCTCTATGCTTTATTTAAAGGAAAAATATGGCATTCAAGACGGTCTGGTCATCGGAGATCGTCCGATCGATATAGAAGCTGGGAAGGCTGCAGGGCTTTCGACCTATTTATTTGATTCTATGCCACACTTACGCCAGTTTATATTTGAATAGAAAAGGGAAATTATGACAGAGGATAAACAGCAAGAAAATCAAGCACAAGAATATGATGCCAGTCAGATTCAGGTCTTGGAAGGACTAGAAGCCGTTCGGATGCGTCCGGGAATGTATATTGGATCTACCTCAAAAGAAGGTCTTCATCATCTGGTCTGGGAAATCGTTGATAACTCGATTGACGAAGCCTTAGCTGGTTTTGCTAGCCATATTGAAGTTTTCATTGAAGCAGATAATTCTATCACGGTTGTCGATGATGGTCGTGGGATCCCAGTGGATATCCAAGAAAAGACGGGGCGACCTGCCGTTGAAACTGTCTTTACCGTGCTTCATGCAGGAGGAAAATTCGGCGGAGGCGGCTACAAGGTATCTGGTGGTCTTCACGGGGTAGGGTCATCCGTTGTGAATGCCCTCTCCACATCCCTCGATGTTCGCGTCTATAAAAATGGTAGTATCTATTACCAAGAGTATCGTCGTGGACACGTTGTGGATGATTTGAAAGTTATCGGTGAGACAGATCGGACAGGGACAACCGTCCACTTTATTCCGGATCCAGAAATCTTCACGGAAACAACCGAGTATGATTTTGAAAAATTAAATAAACGGATTCAAGAATTAGCCTTTTTGAATCGTGGTTTGCGTATTTCCTTGACAGATAAGCGGGAAGGTTTAGAGCAAGAAAAGCATTACCACTACGAAGGTGGGATCTCTAGTTACGTCGAATACATCAATGAGAACAAGGATGTCATCTTTGAAAAACCAATCTACACAGATGGTGAAATGGATGATATTACAGTTGAAGTAGCTATGCAATATACCACAGGCTACTATGAGACGGTCATGAGTTTTGCCAATAACATTCATACCCATGAAGGTGGGACGCATGAACAGGGCTTCCGTACAGCTCTCACTCGTGTGATCAATGATTATGCTAAGAAAAATAAGCTCTTAAAAGAAAACGAAGACAATCTAACCGGGGAAGATGTTCGAGAAGGCTTAACGGCAGTTATCTCAGTTAAGCATCCTAATCCACAGTTTGAAGGACAAACCAAGACCAAACTTGGAAATTCAGAAGTTGTTAAAATTACCAATCGACTCTTTAGTGAAGCCTTTTCTGACTTCCTTTTGGAAAATCCACAAATTGCTAAGAAAATCGTCGAAAAAGGGATTTTAGCGGCGAAGGCTCGGGTGGCTGCTAAGCGAGCTCGTGAAGTGACACGTAAGAAATCAGGACTTGAGATTTCCAACTTACCTGGTAAATTGGCAGACTGTTCTTCAAACAATCCACAAGAAACAGAACTCTTTATTGTTGAAGGGGATTCAGCAGGAGGATCTGCAAAATCCGGTCGAAATCGGGAATTCCAAGCGATTTTACCAATCCGTGGTAAGATCTTAAACGTTGAAAAAGCAAGTATGGACAAAATTCTAGCTAATGAAGAGATCCGTAGTTTATTTACTGCTATGGGAACTGGATTTGGTGCAGAATTTGATGTTACAAAAGCGCGTTATCAAAAATTAGTGATCATGACAGATGCTGATGTCGATGGTGCTCATATCCGAACCCTTCTGTTGACCTTGATCTATCGCTATATGAAACCAGTCTTGGAAGCGGGATATGTTTATATTGCGCAACCACCAATCTATGGGGTTAAAGTCGGTAGTGAGATCAAAGAATATATCCAACCTGGTGCCAACCAAGAAGCAGAATTAGCTGCGGCTTTGGAACGTTATTCAGAAGGTCGCTCAAAGCCAACTATCCAACGCTATAAAGGTCTTGGAGAAATGGATGATCATCAATTATGGGAAACAACCATGAATCCAGAACACCGCTTGATGGCGCGAGTATCAGTAGACGATGCTGCGGAAGCGGATAAGATCTTTGATATGTTGATGGGTGACCGTGTGGAACCACGTCGTGAATTTATCGAAGAAAACGCTGAATATAGTACACTCGATGTATAAAATTCACCGAACGCTTCCCATTAATGGATATTTTATGGTATAATTACTAGGATTACGTTCAAGTAATACGATGAAGGAGTTTTTTATATGTCTAGTGGACTAATTGTTCTCATCCTTATTGTCGCCCTTATCTTGATTGTAGGATATGTGGTTGCAGTCATTTTGAGAAAACGAAATGAAGCCTTACTGGCAGCACTGGAAGAACGAAAAGAAAAGTTATACAACCTTCCGGTCAACGATGAAGTAGAGGCCGTAAAAAACATGCATTTGATTGGTCAAAGTCAAATTGCATTTCGTGAATGGAATCAAAAATGGGTAGATCTATCCTTAAATTCATTTGCTGATATCGAAAACAATCTGTTTGAAGCGGAAGGCTATAATAATTCATTCCGTTTCATAAAGGCTAAACATGCCATTGACAATGTCGAAAGTCAGATCCAATTGATCGACGAAGATATCAAGGCGATTCGCAAAGCCCTTTCTGATCTGGAAGAGCAGGAACAAAAGAATAGCGGTCGTGTGGTTCATGCCTTAGATATGTTTGAAGAACTTCAAAAAGAAGTCTCCTCAGATCAAGATCGTTTTGGCAGTGCGCTTCCTGAAATTGAAAAACAAATTGGAAATATTCAATCTGAGTTTTCGCAATTTGTAACCTTAAATTCTTCAGGTGACCCTGTTGAAGCGGCTGAAATCCTTGATACAGCTGAGAATCATATTGTAGCCTTAAAACAAATTGTTGAGCGAGTGCCAGAAATTGTCACTGCTCTTCAGTCAAAACTTCCAGACCAATTAGAGGATTTGGAAAGTGGCTACCGCAAGCTTTTGGAATCAGGCTACCACTTCACTGAAACAGATATTGAATCTCGTTTCCAACAGTTGCATGCTTCCTTGAAGAACAATATGGCAAATGTATCTGCCCTTGAATTAGACAATGCCATTTACGAAAATGAACAAATTCAAGAAGAAATTGATTCATTGTATCACATCTTTACACGTGAAATTGAATCACAAAAAGTTGTGAAGAAGTTAGTGAAACAACTGCCTGGCTATTTGAAACATGCCAAAGATAACAATAACAACCTTGCGGCAGAAGTGGAACGTCTCGGTAAAACATTCGTCTTGAATGAAGCCTTCAGCCAACAGTTAAAAGAGTTAGAGGCTGAGCTATCTTCACAAGAAAATGTGGTAGAAGATGCCTTGAAAGATTCATCTGAAACACAAAAAGCCTATTCTATCGTAGAAGAAGAATTAGAAGCCATCGAGGCTCGCTTGAAAGAAATCGAAGATGAGCAAATCGCCTTGAGTGATTCCCTTTCAAAAATTGAAAAAGACGATGCCAATGCTCGCCAAAAAGTCAACATCTATGCCAACCGTTTGCATGCCATTAAACGCTATATGGACAAACGGAACTTGCCAGGAATTCCTCAAGAATTCTTAGAAATTTTCTTTACAGCAAGTAACAATACAGAAGCTTTGATGGATGAGTTGGAAGGGGATAAAATCAATATCGAATCAACCAATCGTTTGTTGGAAATCTTGACCAATGATATGAATGAATTGGAAGAAGCGGCTTATCGAATTGTTCAAAATGCGACTTTGACAGAGCAATTGTTGCAATACTCGAACCGTTACCGTTCATTTGATGATCATGTACAGGCAGCCTTTGATGAGTCCCTTTATATTTTCGAAAGAGAATATGACTATGCGGCTTCCTTCAAAGTCATCTCAGATGCTTTGGAAATGGTAGAAGCTGGCGTAACCGATCGCTTTGTTACATCATATGAAAAAACGCGGGAGCAAATTCACTTCTAATAACAGAAAAACGACCTTTTAGGAGGTTGTTTTTTTATCTTCAAATGATCATTGAAACTTGAAATTAACTACCTATTTTTGTATAGTAAGTGAGAAATAAGAAAGGAAAGCGATGAAAGAAGTAACAGGACTCCTGGTTATGGATGTAGATGGAACCTTGGTCCGACAGGAAGGGATTGATCTACTAGCTCAAGAAGCTGGCGTGGGAGAAAAAGTGGCAGAGATTACAACACAAGCAATGAATGGGGAGCTGGATTTTTCAGCATCTTTAGAGGCGCGTGTCGCTTTATTGAAGGGATTAGAGACCTCTATTTTTCCGAAAATTTTGGAGCAGATGGAAGTCACGCCGGGTGCTGAAACGTTGATCACGGAACTTCATCAAAGAGGTTACAAGGTTGGCCTTGTTTCAGGGGGATTTCATGAAGTCATCGACCCCATCGCGAGGTCTTTAGGAATTGATCTGGTCCGAGCCAACCATTTGCAGGTTTCTAATGGCCGTCTGACAGGGGAAGTCCTCGGTGGGATAATCACACCTGAAAGGAAAAAAGAGGCACTTTTGACGTGGGCAAAAGAAAATCATGTCCCACAAAGTCAGACGATTGCGATGGGAGATGGTGCCAATGATCTTCCGATGATTGAAACAGCTGCTGTCGGGATTGCCTTTATGGCAAAGCCAATCGTCGCAGAGCGTGCCACATATCGTATCGAGACGAGGGATCTAAGACTTGTTCTTGAAATTTTAGACCAGCACAGAAAGGAAACAGAATGCATATCCTACTAGCACCGGATTCATTTAAAGAATCCCTATCCGCCAAACAAGTAGCAGAAGCCTTAAAAAAAGGATTTCAAGAAGCTCTACCAGATGCAACTTTTGATCTCCTTCCTATTGGGGATGGTGGCGAAGGAACCATGGAAACCCTTGCTGGAGTTCTGGATGTAACTGAGTACCAAACTCAAGTAACAGGACCATTTGGCCAGCCTGTTTCAATGTCCTACTATCAAAAAGATGAGATGGCCTTTTTTGAGATGGCCTCTCTTGTCGGTCTAGGATTAATTCAAGCTGAAAAACGAAATCCTCTTGAACTGGAAACACGAGGAATTGGTGAACTTATTCTGCAATTGGTTGACAAAGGGGTTAAAACGATCTGTGTGGGAATTGGTGGTTCTGCAACGAATGATGGTGGGATTGGGATGGCTGCTGGACTTGGGGTAGCCTTCTATGATGATCAAGGCCATCTACTTCGTCCCGTTGGGGCTTCGCTCGGTCGTGTGGCTAGAATAGATACCAGTGCGGTTCCAAAAGCTTTACAAGACATTGAGCTCCAAGTCTTAACGGATGTAACCAATCCTCTCTGTGGCAGTCAAGGAGCGACCTATATCTTTGGTGGGCAAAAGGGATTGAATCCCCTTCTGTTTCCAGCTGTTGATCAGGCTATGCAGGATTTTTACCAGCTTGCTGATGCACGAATTTTGTCTATGCCTGGCGCCGGAGCTGGAGGTGGCATGGCTGCTGGCTTGGTCGCTTTTGCGGGAGGTCAGATTTCATCAGGAATTGAAAAAAGCCTCGATTTGATTGACTTTGATCACAAAGTACAAAAAGCTGATCTGGTCGTGGTCGGGGAAGGTAGGATGGATCTCCAATCTCTTTCTGGGAAGGCACCTGTCGGGGTAGCCAAACGAACACCAGAGAAGATCCCAGTGCTTGCTATTTGTGGTAGCTTAGCGGAGGATTTGCCTGCTTTTCCTAGCCATCACATTGAAGCCGCCTTCTCTATCGTACCTGGTCCTTGTGAGGTAGCAGATGCACTCGCTCACGCTGAAAGAAATCTAATTTCCTGCGCGCGAAATATTGGCAACCTTTTAAAAATGAAAGCAAACTAAAAAACCAATGGAAAAGGGATGTTCCCTTCCATTGGTTTTTCTTTAGCTAAAGAGACGTTTCCAAAATGATTTCTTTTCTGGACTGGCAGTCTCTTCTTTCTTTTCAAATAAATTAGGATACTGGAGACTCATGTCTGTTGGTGAAATTCCAGATGGGTGGTCAGTATGGATGATGAGGCCAAAGGGAGAATGGCGACAGTCATCCGAAACGATGCTCGCTACCAAGCCAAGATCCTTGGTTTTTTTCAAATATTGTAGCTGGCTGCTTTCATCTAAAGCTGGGGAGATCTTGATCAAAACAGGATGAAAGCGATCCGAAATATCAGTGAGGATTGTCGAATACTGCTCCAGGTACATCTTGTCCCTTGCCTCCTCCAAGGTGCATGAAGCAATCACCCGCTCCTCATAAGTTTCCAAAAATCGACGCTGCTCATCCGGATTGAATCGAGTAGGACCAGCGGCTTTTTCTAAAATTGTTTTATTAATATCTGTCATAAGCTTAGTATAGCATAAAGCGCGGCAGAAGAATAGAAGTATGCAAAAAAATTAAATAAGAAGGGAAATGAAAGAAAAAAAGAACGTGGAACCGTTTTCTTGTTAAAAACTTCTCAATTTTCGTAGATTTCCTTGTTTTTTCTTGAAAAAATAGCTTAATTACGATATGATAGAGGAGTAAAAAATATAACTCAATAAGGAGAGTAAGAAATGTCAATTATTACTGATGTTTACGCTCGCGAAGTCCTAGACTCACGCGGTAACCCAACACTTGAAGTAGAAGTTTATACTGAATCAGGTGCTTTCGGACGTGGTATGGTTCCATCAGGAGCTTCTACTGGTGAACACGAAGCTGTAGAACTTCGCGACGGTGACAAATCTCGTTACGGTGGTCTTGGAACTCAAAAAGCTGTTGACAATGTAAACAACATCATTGCTGAAGCAATCATCGGCTACGATGTACGTGACCAACAAGCTATTGACCGTGCAATGATCGCTCTTGACGGTACTCCTAACAAAGGTAAATTGGGAGCAAACGCAATCCTTGGTGTGTCTATCGCTGTAGCTCGTGCTGCTGCTGACTACCTTGAAATCCCACTTTACAGCTACCTTGGTGGATTCAACACTAAAGTTCTTCCAACTCCAATGATGAACATCATCAATGGTGGATCTCACTCAGATGCTCCAATCGCTTTCCAAGAATTCATGATCGTACCTGCTGGTGCACCTACATTCAAAGAAGCTCTTCGTTGGGGTGCTGAAATCTTCCACGCACTTAAGAAAATCCTTAAAGGTCGTGGTCTTGAAACTGCCGTTGGTGACGAAGGTGGATTCGCTCCTCGTTTCGACGGAACTGAAGATGGTGTAGAAACTATCATCGCTGCTATCGAAGCTGCTGGTTATGTTCCAGGTAAAGACGTATTTATCGGATTTGACTGTGCATCATCAGAATTCTACGATAAAGAACGTAAAGTTTATGATTACACTAAATTCGAAGGTGAAGGAGCTGCTGTCCGCACTGCTGCTGAACAAATCGACTACCTTGAAGAATTGGTAAACAAATACCCAATCATCACTATCGAAGATGGTATGGATGAAAACGACTGGGAAGGTTGGAAAGCTCTTACTGAACGTCTTGGTGGTAAAGTTCAATTGGTTGGTGACGACTTCTTCGTAACAAACACTGATTACCTTTCACGTGGTATCAAAGAAGGATGTGCTAACTCAATCCTTATCAAAGTTAACCAAATCGGTACTCTTACTGAAACATTCGACGCTATCGAAATGGCGAAAGAAGCTGGTTACACTGCCGTTGTATCACACCGTTCAGGTGAAACTGAAGATTCAACCATCGCTGACATCGCAGTTGCAACAAATGCAGGACAAATCAAGACTGGTTCACTTTCACGTACAGACCGTATCGCTAAATACAACCAATTGCTTCGTATCGAAGATCAACTTGGTGAAGTTGCTGAATACCGTGGATTGGAATCTTTCTATAACCTTAAAAAATAATTTAGTATACTAGATTAGAAAGATCCTTGAGTTTTCTCAAGGATCTTTTTTTGCGATTGGGGTAAACAAAAATTCCTCAACTATCTAGTTGAGGAATCATCTTATTAGAACAAGCCTTTGATTTTGTCCAAGGCACCGCTGACCATTTCATTTCCAGATACAAGCCCTTTGGCTTGTTCAAGGTAGTCACCGAGGTTGTCTTTGTTGTCATCAACAAATTTCTTTGCAGCGTCGAAATCTTTCTTTTCGATCATTTCTTTCACTTGGTTAAATAAGTCTAATGGATTCATGTTAGGGTCTCCTAAAATATAAGTTGTGAAGTCAGGCTCACGCCTTTTCCT
Organism: Streptococcus sp. 27098_8_186; assembly: GCF_041432055.1. Classification (NCBI taxonomy): domain Bacteria; kingdom Bacillati; phylum Bacillota; class Bacilli; order Lactobacillales; family Streptococcaceae; genus Streptococcus; species Streptococcus sp. 27098_8_186. The sequence goes on along the minus strand of NZ_JAPVYV010000001.1, from coordinate 296,605 downwards.
CATCTATTTAATCATTTTTTTAGAGGTTTGACAACTAAAACGACTTAATGAAAAACCGTACAAACGGCCTCTGGAACATAGAAGTCGTCGGATAGAAGGGTCAATTTTCCGCTAGCAGAATCTCGTTTGAAGACGGTGGCATTAGGTGAATCTTGATGGGCTACGATCAAATAGTTTTGATCAGGACTAAGCGTGAAATCTCGTGGATTGAGCCCTTGACTTGGAACAATTTCAATCAGTTCTAGGCTACCATCAGCCACAACTTTGAAGACCGCGATGGAATTATGAGCACGGTTAGATGCATAGAGGAATTTTCCATCAGCTGAGAGCTTGATTGCAGAAGCCCATTTTTGACCATCGTAGTCTGATGGAAGTGTGGAAACAGTTTGGAAGTGTTCGAATTCACCCATACCGTCATAAAAGAGGACGTCGATGGTGGCATTTAATTCATTGATGAGATAGGCAGTCTTATAATGAGGATGGAAGACAAGGTGACGAGGTCCTGCCCCTGGAGCTATTTGGTACTGATTGATCAGGGTAAGTTTTCCTTCCTCACTGACATCATAGACATGCAAACTGTCTGTTCCTAGGTCACACGTGATCAAGTACTGATCTGGTGTAAGGTCTGCATAGTGGGTATGCGGACTTGCTTGATTGGCATGAGGACCACTTCCTTGGTGGGTGTCTTGATCGACAAAGGACAAACGCCCATCTGCCTCTAGCTTATATACGAGAACTTGGCCTTTGTGATAGTTGGCTCCATAGACCAGTTGACGCTTGTCATCGACAGAGACATAGCAGAGTGGAGCGCCCTCTTCAACAACGTGATTGAGTGGCTGAAAATCAGCTGTAAAACTTGCGATGCCTCCTTTTCCCTCTTCAGCTCCGACACTGTAGAGGTTGCCTTTTTCAGAAAAAGCGATATAGGTTGGATTGGGCTCAGCTGCCACTAGTTCAAGTTGGCTCAATATCCCTGTTTCAGGATCAAATTGTGCCTTGTAAATTCCTTTGGATTCTTTTTTGGTATAGGTACCGAAATAAATGGTTTGAGACATAGGTCACCTCGTATGATTTGTTAGGTTTATTATATCAAAGGTCCTATTGGAAGGCAATTGCTAGTTGAAAAGGGGAGGCCTTTCTTTCTTATTTTGCTAGTTTTTTCGTAACTTCAAGCTCAAAAAATGCTAAAATAGAAACAGATTGAAATGAAAAAGGAGTTCTCTGTGGATAATAAAGAAAAACAGTTTAGTTTGTCCTGGTTTTTTAGATGGTTTTTAGACAACAAGGCCATTACCGTATTTTTAGTCACCTTGCTCTTGGGTTTGAACCTTTTGGTTTTGAGTAAAATCACCTTTATTTTTATTCCTATTTTTGAGTTTGCAGGAGCCGTCATGCTGCCTGTCATTATCTCTGGTTTGCTCTATTACCTGCTCAACCCCATTGTTGACTTTCTTGAAAGAAAAGGACTTAAGCGGATTTTTGCGATTTCCTTCGTCTTTTTCTTGATTGCAGTGCTCTTAATTTGGGGTCTGGCTGTAGTGATTCCAGCTGTCCAACGACAAGTGGTGAGTTTCTTTCATAACCTGCCAACTTATTTGGAGAAGGCCAATGCAACCATCGATGATTTTCTAGATAATCGCGTTTCTTCTGATGTCAAACCCCAGTTAGATGAGATCACTAAGGAATTGTCTGCAAACATTACTTCTTGGGCCAGTTCGATCTCTGGGCGGGCTGTTAATTGGGTCAGCAATTTGATCGGAGTTGCTTCGCAAGTCATTGTTGCCTTGATCATCATGCCTTTTATTGTCTTTTATCTTCTACGAGATGGAAAAAATTTAAAGGGCCACATTGTTCGCTTCTTACCGACCAAGATTCGTAAATCTGTGGAACAAGTTCTCTCCGACGTCAACACCCAACTCTCCAATTATGTTCGAGGGCAAATTACAGTAGCCATTGTCGTCGCCATTATGTTCATCATCTTCTTTAAGATCATTGGCTTGCGCTATGCCGTGACACTGGGGATTTCTGCAGGGATCTTAAATTTGATCCCTTACTTGGGTAGTTTCTTAGCTATGTTACCTGCTTTAGTATTAGGCCTAGTAGCAGGACCAGAAATGTTTATCAAGGTCTTGATTGTATTTGCGGTGGAACAAACCATTGAAGGACGTTTTGTATCACCTTTGGTTTTGGGAAGCCAGTTAAATATTCATCCGATTACCATTTTATTTGTGCTCTTGACGTCAGGATCTATGTTTGGAATCTGGGGAGTTTTCCTTGGAATTCCAGTCTATGCATCTGCTAAGGTTGTTATCGGAGCTATCTTTGAATGGTATAAGGTCGTCAGTGGCTTGTACGAAGAACACAATGAAGTAGAAGAGGAAACACATAGTGAGTCATAGTCAAAAAATGGTAGAGGCTCTCGATCGGCAAGAGCTAGAAGAGGCAGAAGTTCAATTTCAACAGGCCTTGTTAGAAGATAGTGAAGAACAATTATTGGATTTGGGTCAATATCTTGAAAGTATCGGTTTTTACCCTCAGGCAAAAGAGATCTATGAACAGATTGCAGAAACCTATCCAGAAGTGTATCTAAGTCTGGCAACCATCCTTGCAGAGGAAGGTCAAATGGAAGAGGCCTTTGCTTATTTAGAAGAAATTGGTCCTGAGTCTAACTGGTATGTGGCGAGTCTCTTGGTTAAGGCGGATCTCTATCAACTGGAAGGACTCGCAGATGTTGCGCGTGAAAAATTAGTTGAAGCAGCCAGTCTGTCTGATGATCCGATTATTCAATTAGGGTTAGCTGAAATTGATCTGGAATTGGAACGCTATCAAGAGGCTATCCAAGAGTATGCCCAGTTGGACAATCGAGAGATTTTGGAAGCGACAGGAATTTCCACCTATCAACGGATTGGTTTTGCCTATGCCAATCTTGGTAAGTTTGAAGCAGCTGTTCCTTTCTTAGAGAAAGCTCTGGAGATTGAGTTTGATGACCAAATTGCTTACGAATTAGCGACCTTATTGTCAGACCAAGAAGAATACCAAAAAGCCCTGATCTACTACAAACAAATTGACACTTTGTCCCCTGAGTTTGAAGGGTATGAGTACGGGTATGCCTTAGCTTTACAGGCTGAAAATGACCGTGAAAAAGCGCTTGAAATTGCCAAACAAGGGATTGAGAAGAATCCATTTGACGCACAGTTGAAGCTCCTTGCTTCTCAGCTTTCTTATGAGCTCCACCAGCCTGAACAGGCAGAAACTTATCTGTTGGAGGCTAAAGAAGTGGCGGATGATCTCGAAGAGATTGCTCTTCGCCTGACTACCCTTTATTTGGAACAAGAACGTTTTGACCAAGTCTTAGATTGGCAAAATGAAGAAGTCGAAACAGTTGTCACTCGTTGGAACATTGCCCGTGCCTTGGCTGCCTTGGGGAAAACAGAAGAGGCCGTCTCAGCCTACCAAGAGCTTTATGAGGATTTAAAGGACAACCCAGAATTCCTCGAAGCCTACGTTTATCTGTTGCGTGAGGCTGGAGATGTGACGAAGGCGCGTGAAGTGGCTAACCAGTATTTGGCGATCGTACCAGACGATGTGCAGATGCAAACCCTCTATGATAACCTCTAATATAAATCATATCGTGAAGATTCGCAATAGTTTGTGGTATACTGGTAGAAGATAGAATGAGGAGAGAAAAACATGGAACCAGTGAAACTTTTTCAATACAATACCTTAGGTGCCCTAATGGCGGGTCTGTACGGGGGTTCATTTACGATTGGAGAACTCTTGGAACACGGAGATCTGGGAGTTGGGACGCTTGATTCTATTGATGGAGAGTTGATCGTATTAGATGGTAAGGCATATCAGGCCAAAGGATCAGGGGACCATCCTGAAATAGTCGAAGTTTCTCCGGATGCCAAGGTTCCTTATGCAGCAGTTGTCCCTCACCAAGCAGAAGTGATTTTCCGCCAACGCTTTGAAATGACGGACGAGGAATTGGAAGCCCGTATTGAGTCTTATTATGATGGGGAAAATCTGTTCCGCTCTATTAAGATTCATGGTGATTTTGCCAAGATGCATGTCCGTATGATTCCAAAATCAACACCAGAGATGAAGTTTGCAGAGGTTGCAACCCATCAGCCAGAATATACACGGGAAAATGTCACAGGTACCATCGTCGGTTTTTGGACACCGGAAATTTTCCATGGCGTGAGTGTGGCAGGTTACCATTTGCACTTTATTTCAGATGACCATACCTTTGGTGGCCATGTCATGGATTTTGTCATCTTAGAAGGGATTGTAGAGGTAGGGGCTATCGATCAGCTGGATCAACGTTTCCCAGTTCAAGACCGTCAGTACCTCTTTGCCAAATTCAATGTTGATGAGGTCAAAGAAGACATCCATAAAGCAGAATAAAAGGTTGAGCATTGCTCAACCTTTCGTATTGAAGATAATGTTATTTAAGAAACTTTCCTTAGGTGAGAACGGACGTCAGCGAACTTCAAAGAAGTTCCATGACTAATTAAGATACAGAGGGCGTTTGCGGATAAAGTCAAAATAGGGAGTAGGACAGAAGCAATATTATTTATGAACGCTTCGTCGTCCTACCCCCACAAGGCTGATTAGGTATTCTTCCGAGCTTGAAAGCGACAGAAGAATCCAATCAGCTACTGTGTCTTGGATTTATTGCTATTGCAGCTTGTGTTTTGACACCATCCTCAGCCTGTGTTCAATTAGTTTTGAACCTCTTCACTCTTTAATTTCTGGGCTCAGGCTAAAACAGTTTCCCAAACTGTTTTACTCCCAAAACTCCCGAGTGCTAGAAACAATCTTGTTTCTAGCACTTTTCTCACGGCGGGAAGTTTCAATATATGTTGAATGAGCCTAAAAGTATACCTCATTTTATTTTTCAGCATACTTGGAACAGTTTGTCTACATACTCAAAGGTTGAGCGATACTCAACCTTTTATTTTTGAAATCAGTCTTCTAGTTTCATAGCTTTGATTTTTTCTTCTTCTGGGGTGACCCGCAGAGTCTTCTGGCCGGTATAGGTGACAAAGCCTGGTTTTCCGCCAGATGGTTTATTGAGTTTCTTGGCTTCGATCATATCCACTTGGACCAGGTTAGAGAAACGGGCCTTGGAATAGTAGGCCGCCAACTCTGCAGCATCGGTCTTTACTTCATCCGATGGATTTAGATTTCCTGTAATGACGACGTGGCTGCCTGGGATATCTTTGGCATGGAACCAGAGTTCGTCTTTCTTAGCGATCTTAAAGGTTAATTCATCGTTTTGGAGATTGTTGCGACCCACTAAAATAATGGTTTTTCCGTCACTAGCCAGGTATTTTTTTGGTTTTTTCCGTTTATGAATTTTTTCACGGTTGCGTCGTTTGATAAAGCCGGTCTGGATTAACTCCTCTCGAATCTCTGCCACCTCAGCCAGGCTCGCTTGAGAAAGAGCTGTTTCAACCGTTTCAAGATAAGAAATGGTTTCCTTGGTTTCTTGAATGAGGATGGTCAAATGTTTGACGGCTTCTTTTAACTTCTGATAGCGTTTAAAGTAGCGTTGGGCATTTTGATTAGGGGTCAGGGCTTTGTTGAGTTGGATGGTGACCGGTTCATCTGTATAGTAATTATCCAAAACAACCTGCTCTTGGTCGTTTGGTACCTGATGGAGGAAAGTTGTCAGCAATTCTCCTTTTTGGCGGAATTCTTCCGCATTGTCGGTCGCTGCTAACTCAGCTTCTTGTTTGGTTAATTTTTTTCGGTTCTTTTCGAGATCGTTTTCGACCTTTCGGATCAATTCACTAGCCTGTTGTTGCACCCGATCGCGTTCAGCCTTGTCTCGGTAATAGTCATCTAGCAGATCTGAAAGTGTTTCAAACGTTTGACTGGACGCATCCGCAAAGGGGATAGCCGAGAAGGATTTGGTCGTTAGGTGAGGCTCAGTAGGCGTCTCGAAAAAGGCACGGAAGGTCTTTAATTTTTCATTCGTCTCAAGTCTCTTGGCTAATTCTTGAGCCGTATCTCGCCCCAAACCTTGGAAACATTTTTGAAGGTTCTTTGGACTTAACTCTTCCTTGTGAAGAAGGGCAAAAAGGGCTTCGTCTCCAATAGTAAAAGGATTGACCGCGTCGGTTTTCGGAGGAGCTACATAGGTTGACCCTGGGAGAATGGTCCGGTAGCTATTTTGTGAGAAGCCGACATGTTTAATGGCTTCGATGATTTTATTACTGGTGCGGTCCAGGAGAATAATGTTACTGTGCTTACCCATGATTTCGATCATGAGGCTGACAGAAATAGCATCTCCAATTTCGTTTTTATTGGAGACACGGATTTCGAGAATCCGGTCGTTCTCCATTTGTTCAATCCCTTCAATAACAGCTCCTTGAAGATATTTGCGCATAACCATAATAAAGGTATTGGGAAAGGCAGGATTTTCAAAGTTGGTCTGGGTCCGTTGAATCCGTCCAAAGACAGAATGGGCAGAGAGCAAGAGCTTTTGGTTTTTCCGATTGCCTCGGATTTGGAGCACCAATTCTTGCTCGAAAGGTTGGTTAATTTTTTGAATGCGACCACTCAAGAGTTCGGCCTTCAATTCTTCCACCATATGGTGTAAAAAAAATCCATCAAAAGACATGGGATTCCTCATCATTCTAGCGTTTATTCTAGTAAATTATATCAAAAATAGCGAGGAAATCCCAGAAAGAAGCAAGAGGCTATTCAATAGAAAATGCGAACGTTTTCAAAAAAATTCAGAAAAAGTATTGACATTTTTGAAAGAAAATTTTAAAATGTAAGAAATTAGAAAAGTAGTAAATGAAAGTTTCAAGAGAGCCTACGGTTGCTGAGAGTGGGTAGCGGCAGTTTATGAAATTGGACTAATGATGAGATGAATTTGAAACAATAAAAATTCGGTTGGCACACCTTATCGTGCAACTTGTTGCTAGACAAGACAGAGATATGGGGGAGACTATCTTTTTCCCATAAGTGAGGTGGCACCGCGATGACACGTCCTCACATAGCTTTTGCTATGTGTGGGCGTGTTTTTTGTTTTAGATGAGAAGGGAGAAAAGATATGAAGAAACGATGGCGTCGCAGTCTTTAGATGATGGAAAAAAAGAAGAAAATGAAAAAAATAGAAGAGGTATTAAAAATGAAAAATAAACGTTTAATGGGAATTATTGGTTTGATTGCAGCAGCAGTCATTGGGACAGCGATCTATTCAGCTACAGCAGGCAAGGATAACAAGGCAGCAAGCAGCAATGAAAAGGCTAAAGTTGGGGTCTTGCAGTTGGTCAGTCACCCTTCGCTTGATTTGATCTACAAAGGGATTCAAGATGGTTTAGCTGAAGAAGGTTATGACAAGGACAAAGTGGACATTGATTTCCTTAATGCAGAAGGCGACCAAAACAAAGTTGCAACCATGAGTAAACAATTGGTAGACAAGGATAACCAAGTCTTGATTGGGATTGCAACCCCATCTGCTCAAGGTTTGGCTAGTGCAACCAAAGACAAACCAATTGTCATGGGTGCTATTACCGATCCGGTCGGTGCAAACTTGGTCAAAGATTTGAAAAAACCAGGTGGCAATATCACTGGGGTATCTGACCACAATCCAACTGAGCAACAGTTGAAATTAATCAAAGAGTTGACTCCGAACGTGAAAACAATCGGGATCCTGTACTCAACCAGTGAAGATAATTCCAAATCTCAAGTAGAAGAATTTACAAAATTAGCTGAAAAAGCAGGCTTCAAGGTGATTCCTTACTCTGTACCTTCAACAAACGAAGTTGCTTCAACAGTTTCTGTCATGACTGGTAAAGTCGATGCCATCTGGGTTCCAATCGACAATACCATCGCTTCAGCCTTCTCAACAGTTGTCGAAGCCAACAAAACAGCTAAAAAACCAATCTTCCCAAGTGCGACAGCTATGGTAGAAGCTGGTGGTCTTGGTTCAGTCGTTGTCGACCAACATGATCTTGGAGTAGCAACTGGTAAAATGGCTGCGAAGATCTTGAAAGGTCAAAAACCTGCGGATACACCAGTTGAAATCTTTAGCCAAGGAAAATCTGTCATCAATAAAAAAGTCGCAGATGAATTGGGCATTACTATTCCAGAATCTGTCTTGAAAGATGCTGGACAAGTCATTAAATAAAAAGAAAACGAATCACAAGAATGGCGGAGGAATTTGGCTTTGGCAGGTCTTTAAATCGTGACCTTTGAAAATGTCTACCAGTGCCCAGAACCAACTTTTATACTCTTGGTAGAGGAGAAAGAAATGGAAGTCAAGATAACAGATCTTCATCCGACCCAGCTATATTTATCAGAAAAGAAGTTACAAGCTATCCAGATGCTGGATCAGTCGGCAGACATCATCAATGTGGATCCAATTAGTGTTCTTGCATTTGGAAATCGCTTCTTGATTACAGACGGGCATCATAGGGCTTATCAGGCTTTATTGGCAGGTCGGGATACGATTACTGCTGAGTTTGATAGAGATGGTGGTGATGAGTTGTATGCTCTCTATGCGCAAGCTTGCGAGGAAAGAAAGATAACCTCTGTTTTGGATTTAAAACATCGTATCTTGCCTCAAGATGAGTATGAAGCAAAATGGTATAACTGGTGTGATGGTTTTAACCAAGCAGCAACTCTTCTATTGAAAAGGCAAGCAGATGAAACAGACAAGGCAAATAGATAGTGCACTGCCTCTTGTTCCTTTGTCTATTGAAATTAGTCTCATCTAACTTGTTTTTTAACAAAAAATCTGCTAAACTAGATAGTAATCGAATAGAAATCTGCAAGACTAGTATCTCAAGGGAAGTGCGACAGGGAGAAGAGCCGTGACTGAAAGCTCTTTGCATGAAAGCTGAGTGAATTCACTTGCGTAAAGGATTTAGAAATTAAGGTCTGGGTTACAGATAAAAACGGATGGTACCGCGTGTCAACGCTCCGAATGTGGGTGTTGGCGCGTGGTTTTTTCTATGTCTGTAGAGGGACCATGATGGAGGAAATATGTCAACGATTGAAGAACAATTAAAAGCGCTTCGTGAAGAAACGCTGGCAGCTTTGAAGCAGATTTCTGCTGAAAGTGAAAAAGAATTGCAAGAACTACGGGTCTCTGTCCTTGGGAAAAAAGGATCTCTGACTGAGATCCTCAAAGGGATGAAAGATGTCTCTGCTGAGATGCGTCCGGTTATCGGGAAACACGTCAATGAAGCCCGCGATGTCTTGACGGCTGCCTTTGAAGAAACAACCAAACTCTTGGAAGAAAAGAAAGTCCAAGCTAAACTAGCTAGCGAAAGTATCGATGTGACGCTTCCTGGTCGTCCGGTTGCTAGTGGTTACCGTCATATCTTGACCCAAACCAGTGAAGAAATCGAAGATATCTTTATCGGGATGGGCTACCAAGTCGTGGATGGCTTCGAAGTGGAGCAAGACTACTACAACTTTGAACGTATGAATCTGCCTAAAGATCACCCAGCGCGGGATATGCAGGATACCTTCTATATCACAGAAGAAATCTTGCTTCGAACCCACACTTCGCCAGTACAGGCGCGGGCGATGGATGCGCATGACTTTAGCAAGGGACCATTGAAGATGATCTCTCCAGGGCGTGTTTTCCGTCGGGATACAGATGATGCGACCCACAGCCACCAATTCCATCAGATCGAAGGCTTGGTTGTTGGGAAGAACATCTCAATGGCAGACCTTCAAGGAACGCTTCAATTGATCGTGCAAAAGATGTTTGGTGCAGAACGTCAAATCCGTCTGCGTCCTTCTTACTTCCCATTTACCGAGCCATCGGTTGAGGTGGATGTTTCTTGCTTCAAATGTGGTGGAGCTGGATGTAACGTATGTAAGAAAACTGGTTGGATTGAAATCATGGGAGCCGGTATGGTTCACCCACGAGTCCTTGAGATGAGTGGTATTGACCCAACAGTTTATTCAGGATTTGCCTTTGGACTTGGTCAAGAGCGTGTGGCTATGCTTCGTTACGGAATCAATGATATCCGTGGCTTCTATCAAGGAGATGTTCGCTTCTCAGAACAGTTTAAATAATCATGTTAGTTAGAGTAAAAATCGACCAGGCACAGACCTTACGTGATCTAGAGGTGGAAACCTATCGGGATACCTTTGGTCCCTATATTGTTGAGAAAGATTTGGAAGATTACTTCTCCACTGTGCTCTCTTTGGAGCAAATCGAGAAGGATCTGTTAGATCCGGAGTCCGAAACCTATTTTGTCCTCAATGAAGAACAAGAAATATGTGGTTTTCTCAAGATCAACTGGGGCCAAGCACAGACCGAGCCAGTAGAGATGGACAAGGCCTTTGAGATCCAACGGATCTATGTCAAAAAGGAATTTCATGGGGCTGGTTTTGGCAAGGAAATGTTTACCTTTGCGTTGGATCAAGCCAAGAGCCGAGGATTTGAGTGGGCTTGGCTGGGCGTCTGGGAACGCAACTTTAAGGCGCAAGATTTTTACTATCGCTTTGGATTTGAACGATTTAGTGAACACGAGTATCCTACCGGTGATACGGTTGATATAGACTGGTTGTTGAGAAAGAAATTGATCTAGAAGGAACAAGGACTTCTATTCTAGAGAAAGGGAGGTTACTAGACCTTCCTAAGCCAGCCTCGAGCTGGAAAACACAAAATGAAAGGATCAAAACGAGGGTGGATGGAAATCTAGGAAAGATATCTAGATTTCTGCTTAGCCCTTGGTATCTTACATATGTTAGTTAGTTATAAATGGTTAAAACAATTGGTGGACGTGGATGTGCCATCAGAAGAGTTGGCTGAAAAAATGTCAACTACAGGGATCGAAGTAGAAGGTGTGGAATCGCCTGCTGCTGGTCTCTCAAAAATTGTCGTCGGAGAAGTCTTGTCTTGCGAAGATGTGCCAGAAACTCATCTTCATGTCTGCCAAGTCAATGTGGGTGAAGAAGAAGCCCGTCAAATCGTCTGTGGAGCACCAAATGTTCGAGCAGGCATCAAGGTTATGGTGGCTCTTCCAGGTGCTCGCATCGCGGACAACTACAAGATTAAAAAAGGGAAAATCCGTGGTTTGGAATCCCTTGGGATGATCTGTTCACTTGGTGAATTAGGGATTTCTGACTCTGTTGTACCAAAAGAATTCGCAGATGGCATCCAAATCTTGCCAGAAGATGCTGTTCCAGGAGAAGAAGTCTTCTCTTACCTCGACTTGGATGATGAAATCATAGAACTTTCCATCACTCCTAACCGTGCAGACGCTCTTTCTATGCGTGGGGTAGCGCACGAAGTAGCCGCGATCTATGACAAGGCAGTCAACTTCAAAGACTTTGCTTTGACTGAAACAGACCAAGCTGCAGCCGATACTCTTTCTGTCAGCATTGATACAGACAAGGCTCCTTATTATGCAGCTCGTATCTTGGACAATGTGACCATCGCACAAAGTCCACAATGGTTGCAAAACCTCCTCATGAACGAAGGTATCCGTCCGATCAACAATGTGGTCGACGTGACCAACTATATCCTGCTTTACTTTGGTCAACCTATGCATGCCTTTGACTTAGATACCTTCGAAGGAAACGATATCCGTGTGCGTGAAGCGCGTGCTGGTGAGAAATTAGTGACCTTGGACGGTGAAGAAACTGAGTTGGAGACAAGTGACCTCGTGATTACGGTTGCGGACAAACCAGTAGCCCTTGCAGGTGTCATGGGTGGAGAAGCTACAGAAATCTCTGAAAAATCTACTCGTGTTGTCCTTGAAGCAGCTGTCTTCAATGGCAAATCGATCCGTAAGACCAGCGGTCGCCTTAACCTTCGTTCTGAATCATCTTCACGTTTTGAAAAAGGGATCAATGTGGCGACTGTCAATGAAGCCCTTGATGCGGCAGCGAGCATGATTGCAGAGCTTGCAGGTGCAACCGTGCGTAAGGGCATCGTTTCAGCAGGCCAGCTCGACACTTCTGATGTGGAAGTTTCTTCTACCCTTGCAGACGTTAACCGTGTCCTAGGGACAGAGCTTTCCTACGCGGATGTCGAAGATGTCTTCCGTCGTCTTGGATTTGGTCTTTCTGGAAACGCTGAAGCCTTTACTGTCAGCGTTCCACGTCGCCGTTGGGACATCACCATCGAAGCGGACCTCTTTGAAGAAATTGCACGGATTTATGGTTATGACAAATTACCAGCAACTCTTCCAAAAGATGACGGGACAGCAGGTGAATTGACAGCGACTCAAAAACTCCGTCGCCAAGTTCGGACCATTGCTGAAGGAGCAGGCTTGACTGAAATCATCACTTATGCGCTGACAACTCCTGAAAAAGCCGTGGAATTCACAACTGCGCCAAGTAACTTAACAGAGCTCATGTGGCCAATGACTGTGGATCGGTCAGTCCTCCGTCAAAATATGATCTCAGGAATCTTGGATACCGTAGCTTACAACGTCGCTCGTAAGAACAAAGATTTGGCCCTCTACGAGATCGGAAAAGTCTTTGAACAGACAGGAAATCCAAAAGAAGACTTACCAAACGAAATCAACAGCTTTGCCTTTGCTTTAACTGGCCTAGTCGCTGAAAAAGACTTCCAAACTGCAGCTGTTCCAGTTGACTTCTTCTATGCCAAGGGAATTTTGGAAGCCCTATTTGCTCGTTTGGGCCTTGATGTGACTTATACAGCAACTTCTGAAATCAAGAGTCTCCACCCAGGTCGTACAGCCCTAATCTCACTTGGTGACCAAGTAATTGGGGTCTTGGGGCAAGTCCACCCTGTAACAGCTAAGGCTTATGATATCCCAGAAACCTATGTGGCAGAATTGAACTTATCTGCTATTGAAGCAGCTCTTCAACCAGCCGCAGCCTTTGTGGAAATCACTAAATTCCCAGCAGTGATCCGTGATATCGCCCTTCTCCTCAAAGCAGAAGTGACCCACCAAGAAGTGGTTGATGCGATTCAAGCTGCTGGTGTGAAACGCTTAACAGACATCAAACTCTTTGACGTCTTCTCAGGTGAAAAACTAGGACTTGGCATGAAGTCTATGGCCTACAGTTTGACCTTCCAAAATCCAGAAGATAGCTTGACCGATGAAGAAGTCGCTCGCTACATGGAAAAAATCCAAGCATCACTTGAAGAAAAAGTCAATGCAGAAGTGCGTTAATGTTTAGATCAAAACAGTTGAGACATGCTCTTGGCTGTTTTTGTTTTGTATTTAAAAAATGACAATCTTTTTACAAGCTTGTGAAAGGATTTACAAAGATCATAGAATCGTTTATAATAGAAGAATAAACATTAGTAGATTTACTGAAAAAAGGAAGGAGAATGGGGATGTTAAATATGAGAAAACCTATCTTGTCACTTGTTGGTTTATTGGCAGTAGTTAGTCTAGTTGGATGTCAACAGGCTGAGGGCAAGAAGGAAAATTCAAAGGAACTAAGCCAAGAACAAATCATCGACAAGGGGCTCCAGGCTTTTGAACACCTCAAAGATGGGGAAATCAAACTGGAGAACAAGATTGAGAGAGAATTTAGTGAACCAACAAGTGATGGGAGTACACACACAGTATATACTCCGACTTTTGAAGGATCCTTTGAATTAAAACCAGTGAGGGTACGTGGACTATATACGAACAACGGTACGAGTCAAGAAGAGTATTACGATGCCTTTCATGAGTATTCTAGACCAAAAGACTCATCAGAGTGGGAAATGTTTTCTTATTCTCAAGAGAATAAACAACCTGTGGGGGTAAATCAAGAAGCCATACGCTTCTTTCAGACACAGAAAGACAAGTTTGAAGTGACCAAGAAAAAGGACCAGTATGTCTTAACCTATAAGAGTAAGGATGTCAATCATTTACTAGAACCAAATAACGCCGTGTTGCAAGGCCCTGTTCCCATAGGAGTTAGTTATTTTGAAAATTCAGAAGGGAGCTACCAGATAGACCTCATCGTTTCTAAGGAGAACTTGACACCTTTAGGTGTTACTTATACTTGTACTTCTAATTCATCTTTTGCGAAAGAAAAATTAACGTGTAAAATTACCTATTCAAAACAAAATACTGGTGTCCAAGTAGAAGTACCAGAGGCTGTTGAAAAATTAGGTGGTATTTAGTTCAAAAGGAGTGAAGATATGAAACATAAAAGAAAATTATTAGTGTTTTTCTTATCTCTTCTTGCTTGTCTATTCCTTTCAGCTTGTCAATCAGCTAAAACCCCTTCAAAGGATACGACACAAGATAGTGGTAGTAAAGATGTGAAAACGTTTATCCAAGCCATGAGAGATGCAAAAAACATGGAATATGTCAGTAAAATTTATCGAAAGAATCTACTTGAGGTAAAAGGTTCACAATCACTAATGTATGAAACAACCTTGCGACATGGGAAAATTCAGTTTGACCCTCAAGTATATAATGAATTTTATACGAAAGATGGAGGAAATGGATCTACGATAGACAGTGATTCAGACCATTTTCGAGGTCTTACCAATAAAATAGGTTCTACAGGTTATGGGGAGAAAATTTTGAGACTATATTCTCCTGAAAAAGGGGTTCTGTATAAAAAAATAAAGAAGGGAGACGATAGTTGGACTTGGAAAAGAGTGGATGAAGCTACAGATCCAGATCTAATATATAAAAATAGAAAAGATCCAGAAGTGGGGCGTCATGAGCTCATTTTGAAACTTTATGAGAAGTATGCGGATCGATTTAAAAAAACTATCGATGGTCAGTATATCTATCTGGAATTTAAGGGTGATGTTAAGAAAGATATTGATCAAATTGGAGAATTTCAAAATACTTTGTTAGATAGTGAGCTTTACACCAAAGGAAAAAAGGAGATTCAGTCCGTCAAGTTGCACATTTATTTGTCTATGAAGAAAGACTCCTCAAATAAAGAAGAAAAATTAGTTCCTAGCGAGGCTAGGATTCAACTAGATACCAAATTGAAAAATGATAAAGGGCGAACGGTGAACAATGAAGACCATTTTGAATTTACTTATCGAGATATTAACCAGATAAAAGAAGTCAAAGCTCCCCAAGATTTTAATATCGTAGAGAATTAAATAGGAGGATAGAAAAACCATTGGTTCAATTGACCAATGGTTTTTTACGTTTCTGATTTCTGGTACACACCTATTCTTTACTGATGGCGATGCGATTGGTGCATTTCGTCTTTGATAGGGCAGGAACACTCGCAGTCTCCGCAGGATCCTTTTCCCTTGAGGTAGGAGCGAAGACCTTGTCCAGCTAAAAAAATAAGGACGGTAATAAGAATAGTTGACATGGTAACCTCCTAGATATGAGTGGTAGATAAGTTTTTTAAGTTGATGAGTTGATCATTACTTTGCTGTGGCTTGTGGAAGATGCAGGGAACAAGGATGATGAAAATGATCAGAGCTAGCCTAGTCCTACTAGTTTAGACTTCATCGAGATTAAACACGTGTAAGATTATCTTGTAGCGACCAAAGTCATATTTCTTACTATGGAAGTCTTTTCAGATTCATAGCAGGGAGAAAAGAATCTTTAAAAGGTGCGCAAATGCGGGCCTTTTATTTCTTACCTCAAAATATCCATGTCAACCATCCTTCTATTTTTGACAAATATTTTTATTTTTTTGACAAGTATACTTGTCAAAAAGAAAAAGAAGTGTTACAATAATTTTAGTTGAAAGAAGGGGAGGTATTCTTATGGGAGCTATATGGATTCTATTTATCCCTTTTCTGGTTATCATTTATGCAAGCTCAGAAAAGAAGATAAAAAAGTTGAACAAACGTATTAAAAGATTAGAAAAACAAGTGAAAGGAAATCAAGAAATGTCTAGACTTTTAGAAGAATTAAAAGGCCAAACGGTCAAGGTGACAGTAAATGGATTTGGAACCGAATATGAGATTATAGATATCGATGAAGATTGGGTCAAATTGAGTCGTGAGACCAATAAACAACAAAGAGAAACCAAATTAGTCCGTATCGAAGATATTCAAGATATTCAACTATAAGGGGGCGAAAGCCATGATTTTAAAAAATCGACTGAAAGAGCTGAGGGCGCGCGATGGTCTCAACCAATCCGAGCTAGCCAAGCTAGCTGGAGTCTCGCGCCAGTCTATCAGTCTCTTGGAGCGGGGTGAATACACCCCTTCGGTTATCATTGCCATCACCATCGCCCAGATTTTCAGGGAACCGGTGGAAAATGTCTTTAGTCTAGTAGAGGAAGAGGAATGATTATGAAAAAGAAATATAAAGAAAGGTCAGCGCGTTACCGTTTTTGGAGAAATATAGCTATGATCCTATTAGGAGGAATCATTGGATTTTTGACAGGATTGGTTGGTTCAGATCATCCCATAGAATTTCAAAAACTTTTTGATCGAGAAATGCTCTATATAGGGTCTGCCATTTTATATCTAATCATCTTCGGAATTGCATCTACCTTCCTATTCTTGTCACGCCAGTCTCATCGGAAGATGGAGGAGACAGAGGATGATGAGGAGGCCTACCATTATGAAAGTCAAACGAGAAGAATCTATGACTTGGCTACGATTTTCAAAGGCGTTATGATTGTCCCATATCTATTAGTGATTTTCTTTTCTTGTCAAATACTAGTGTATGAAGAAAAACTATCAGGTGTTTTGGGAAAATACACCATCCCAATTGTTTTCCTTGGCTTGATCGTTCTCACTTTTGGACTGGAACATCAGTTTCGAAAAACGTTTAAACAGATTTATGGAAAGGCGATTCCACGTAATGCTAGTGGTGCAGAAGCCCGTGAATTAATGATGAGTATGATGGATGAGGCAGAAAAACAAATTTGCTATGAAGAGAACTTCGAGATTGTTTTTAAGTTAAGCAATTATGTCTTTCCAATATCCTTGATGGTGATATTCTTAGTTGGAATTATTTTCCAGACAGATATATTATTAGCCTTAGTTGTTGTATCACTGATTTATATCTATATCTTGGTCTCACAATACAAGATTACCAAACGTTATTATAAAGATTAGAGGAGTCATCCATGTTAGAAATTAGAAATTTAGAAAAAAGCTTCGGGAATAAGCAGGTTCTCTTCGGAGTAGATCTGACAGCACAACAAGGTCATATCCTTGGCTTAGTTGGGAAAAATGGTGCCGGGAAAACAACTATTTTCCACAGCATCTTGCACTTTTTGGACTACAGCGGTGAGATTCGTCTAGGTGGCAAAGCGATTACCCAAGAAACCTACAAGGAAATTGGCTATTTGCCAGAAGAACGTAGTCTCATGCCTAAACTCACGATTTTTGAGCAGGTCCGCTATTTGGCTGCATTAAAAGGAATGAGCACTGCTGAGGTCAAGGAAAAATTACCGACCTGGATGGAAAAACTCCAAGTAAAAGGGAAATTGACCGATAAAATCAAGAGTCTCTCAAAAGGGAACCAACAGAAGGTTCAACTGATCATCACCTTGATCCATGAGCCTAAATTGATCATTTTAGATGAACCCTTTAGCGGCTTGGATCCGGTCAATACAGAAGTGCTCAAGCAGGTCATCTTTGAAGAAAAAGAGCGTGGGGCAACCATTATCTTTTCTGACCACGTCATGACCAATGTCGAAGAGTTGTGTGATGATATCCTAATGATCCGTGATGGTTCGGTTGTCCTTTCAGGGCCTGTCCAAGAGGTCCGGAATAGCTATGGCAAGACTCGCCTCTTTGTCTCAAACGACTTTAGCAAAGAAGAGTTAGAAGCTCTGCCACACGTGACCAAGGTCAGCATGACCAAGCAAGGGACTTGGAAGCTGATCTTGGATGATGCATCAGCTGGTCCAGAATTATTTGACCGCTTGACCAAGGGCCACTACCTAGCAACCTTTGACCACCAAGCCCCAACTATTGATGAGATCTTTAAACTTGAATCAGGAGTAGAAGTATGAAACAGATGTTTGTCGTAATGAAAGAAACCTATATCAGACAAGTGAAATCATGGAGTTTCCTCTTCATGGTCTTCGGTCCCTTCCTCTTTTTAGGATTGAGCATTGGAATCGGTTATCTGACAGGTTCTTCTACAGATGCCAAAAACCAAGTGGCCTTGGTGACAGAAGTGCCAGCTGTCAAAGAAAGCCTCAAAGGAACCGATGGCTTGACCTTGGACTACAAAGATGAAGCAGCAGCTAAAAAAGCTATCAAGGATGAGAAAGCAGCAGCTTACCTAACGGTAGATGAAAAAGATGGGCAGCTAGAAGCCACTTATGTGGGCGACCAAGCCATGAAAACAGATTTGAAATCGCTTGTCGCTGCGAAATTAAGCCAAGTCCAACAAGGAATCAATCTAGCGCGTGCCAATCTAAGCAAAGAGCAACTGACAGCCTTGTCTCAACAGGTTTCTCTCAAAGAAAAAATTGATGAGAAAAAAGAAGGCTTGAAAATGGTGCAAACCATGGTTGCAGGTGGTTTGGGAATGTTGCTTTATATGATTTTGATCTTCTACTCTAGTATCACAGCCCAAGAAGTAGCCAGTGAAAAGGGAACTAAGATCATGGAAGTGGTCTTCTCTAGTATCAAAGCAACCGACTATTTCTTCGCACGCATGCTCGGACTCTTCGGAGTGATTTTTACCCATATTTTTGTCTACGTCGTTGGGCTAGTAGCTGTTTGGATCTTTAGAGCAGATATCCCAGTTGTCAAGGATATTCTTGCTCCAAACTCTCCAATTACCCAACACCTAGCAGAAGCGATCTCGCTTAATACCGTCTTCTTCATTATCCTTGGGATCTTTATGTATGTGGTGCTCTCTGCCTTCTTAGGCTCCACAGTTGCACGACCTGAAGATTCAGGAAAAGCGATTTCACCACTGATGATGTTAGTTATCTTTAGCTTCCTTGGGGTAACCACCTTGGGAAGTGCCGGTGACGTCTTCTTATTAAAGATTGGTTCCTACATTCCTTTCTTCTCAACCTTCTTCATGCCTTTCCGTACCATTAATGGCTATGCGACTGGTCTTGAATCTTGGGGTTCTTTAGGAATTGCGGTTCTCTTTACCATCGTGGGAACAGTGCTCATTGCCCGTATCTATGCGAGCCTGATCCTTCAGACCGATGACCTCGGACCATGGAAGACCATCAAACGTGCTCTTAGCTATCGCTAATCAAACAAGCCCTCAGATATCGCTGGGGGCTTTTTGATTGCAAATTGACTTTTGCAAGCCTTTTCACTACAATAGAACTACAGAAAAGGAGGCGGACATGAACTATATTGAGTTTGCTGAAAATGAGCGTCTGTCCACGATTGTCCTTGGGATGATGCGGATCAGCCAGATGAGTGAAGATGAGGTGGAGGCCTTAGTGGAAGCAGCCTTGTCGATTGGAATTAACACCTTTGACCTAGCGGATATCTATGGCGATGGCCAGTGTGAGGTCCTGCTGGGGAAGGTTCTCAAGCGTCGTCCGGATCTACGGAACCAGATGTGGATCCAGTCCAAGTGTGGGATTCGCAAAGATGGCTTTACCTATTTTGATTTTTCTAAGGACTATATTTTGGATTCCGTCGATGGCATCCTCGAGCGTCTGCAGATCGAGCGCTTGGATAGTCTCCTCCTTCACCGACCGGATGCCCTCATGGAACCTGAAGAGGTGGCGGAAGCTTTTGATCACTTGGAGCAAGCGGGCAAGGTTCGTCATTTTGGGGTGTCCAATCAAAATCCCATGATGATGGAATTGCTTAAGACGGCTGTCAAACAACCTCTCAAGGTCAACCAGTTGCAGTTGAGTGCCGCCTTTACACCGAGCTTTGAAGCTGGTTTTCATGTCAACATGGAAGGACCAAAAGCAGCCGTGCGAGATGGCAGTGTCTTTGAGTATTGTCGCTTAACTGATACGGTGATTCAGGCCTGGTCTGTCCTCCAGCATGGTTATTTCAAGGGGAATTTTGTCGGCAAGGAAGAGTTTGCGGCCCTCAATCACGTCCTCAATGACTTGGCGAAAAAATACCAGGTCACTCCGACAGCTATCGCCCTTGCCTGGGTCCTCCGCTATCCTGGTAAGATGCAGGCCGTCATCGGAACGACCAAGCCCCAGCATGTCCTTGAAGCAGGAAAAGCAGCAACAGTTACTTTGACTCGCAAGGAATGGTACCAAATCTACTTGGCTGCAGGGAATGATTTGCCTTAGAATCTTGTTAGTAAACCAGATTCCACTCTTATCGGTGGTCTGGTTTTTTGTTTGGTAGTTTTCAGATTTTTCTTGACAAGTCTTTCTTTTTTATGATATTCTTTATGCAACAAGTGTTGCGCAACGGAAGTTGCTTGAAAGGAGTTTTATGCCACCCAAGGTTAAATTTAGTAAAGAGACTATCATTGGGACAGCTTTACAATTGGTAAGAGAAGAGGGAATGGCTGGTTTAACAGCTAGAGCATTAGCGGAGAAACTGGGAGCCACACCAAGAGTCATTTTTGGGCAATTTGCTAATATGTCTGAGTTACAAGCAGAGGTTATTGGTGCTGCGGAGATGGTGGTTGTGGAGTATATTCGCAAGGCCTTAGAAGATGAAAAGCCTTTTCGATCTGTCGGGGTTGCTTATATCCTTTTCGCATCAAATGAGCCCCAACTCTTTCAATTGCTTTTCCAAAATCCTAGCAAAGAGCCGATTCGTCGCTTTCAAGATTTTCTTCCCATGAAGGATCATAGTTACCAATTGGTTCTGGATTCGATCGTTGCAGACTATCCTTTGACTGTAGAGGAGGCTGGTCGCTTGTACCAGCATTTATTTATCTACTCACACGGGATGGCCTCTATGGTTGCTTCTGGCATTTATCAGTTCAGCATGGAAGAAGTGATTGGATTACTGACAGAGGTTTGTCAATCTCTCATCAAAGAAATGGTAGGAAAGAAATGATTCAACTAGAAAATGTGCACAAAAGTTACGGCCAAACTAAGGTTTTAAAAGGGATTGATTTGCAGATTCAAGACCAGGATGATGTGGTTATCCTTGGCCCTTCTGGATCGGGGAAATCAACTCTCTTAAATGTGTTATCAGGATTAGAAAAGGTAGACGAGGGGCATATCCTCATTCAAGGACAAGATTTATCACAACTCACGGATGCTCAATTGACAGCCTTTAGACGTGAGAAGATTGCCTTTATTTTCCAGCAGTATTATCTATTGCCGAATCTAACGGTCAGACAAAATGTAAAGATGGGAGCTGACCTGGCAGACAATCATGATTTTTTGCAGATCATCGAGGATTTGGGGCTTGGCGATAAGCTGGACAAATATCCGAGTGAATTGTCGGGTGGGGAACAGCAGAGAGTCTCCATTGCCCGAGCCTTGGCCAAAAAGCCAGAGATTCTTTTCTTAGATGAGCCGACGGGAGCTCTCGATGAAGAAACAGGGCGCAAGATTCTGGACTATATCTGGAAGTTAAAGGAAAAGCTGGGCTTCACCCTCATCATGGTGACGCACAACCAAAATATTGCGGATATGGCCAGAACCATCATTCGTGTCAATAGTGGCAAGATTACCGAAGTTGTGACCAATGATCAACCTCAGACTGCTTATGAGATTGGATGGTAAGCTATGTTTTCAGTAAAAGATATTCGAAAATTAGTTGTCGTCAGTATCATTGGGGCTTGTGCGGTCTTTGTGGTTAATCTCTTCTTGAATTTTTACCTAGATATCGAGCAGTTGGAGATTTCGAAAATCAATCCCATGATTCAGACCTACTATGATGCCCAGGTTTCGCTTTCCTGGATGGTGGCCATGGTCAGTGGAGTCGTCTTGTCCTTGATGTCGGTCCTTCTCATGTGTTTTTATATCAAACAATTTGTCGATGACCACAAGGAACAATTAGGGATTTTAAAGGCTTTGGGCTACAGCAATGGCCAGTTGGCGAAACGATTTTGGGCCTTTGGACTCAGTTTTGGAGTTGGAGCGCTTCTTGGCTATTTCGCTTCATTTCTCATGATGGGACATTTTTATGACTTCCGTAATGAGAAGGGAATCATGCCAGAAATTACCATTCACTTTCACTGGCAGCTTTTGCTTGCTTTGGTGATGCTACCAACGACCTTCTTTATGGTTCTCGCGATTGGCTATGCTAGAAGACAACTACAAACGCCGGCACTTCGCTTATTGAAAAAATCTCCAAGTCCGATCAAGGTCCAAAGGAGAAAGAGGGCTCCTAAGAAAGAGAAAGACTTCCTAAAAGAGCTATCCTCGTCACTGATATGGGGGAGAAAATCGATCTTGTTTTTTGTGGTCTTTGGCTCCATGTGTTTTGCGGCCATGGTTCAATTGTCCTTTGGCCTCAGGGATTACACAGATGATATCATCCAAACTATGATGATCATGATTGGCTTGATCCTTTCTTTCTCGATACTCTTTTTGTCATTGGGGATTGTTGTCTCAGAAAGTCGTGAAACCTTGGCTCTTATGAAGGCTTTTGGCTACACCGATCGTGAATGCCAAAGTCATATTCTCGCTCCCTATCGTTTCTGGGCTTATTTAGGATTTGTTCTTGGGACAGCTTATCAATATGGCATCATGGAAATCTTGATCGGTGTGATCAAAGATACGGTTCCTGAAAAGATTGAGCATCACTTTGATGGGAATGTGTGCTTTTGGACCTTGCTTGGTTTTGCGGTGGTTTACGAAAGTCTCTTTTATCTATCCAACAGAAAACTCCAAAAACAAACGATTAAAGAAGTGCTCTTAGCTGAATAAATAGAAAAGAGAGTGGGACAGAAATTGGTAATTCGTTAGAATTCGATTTCGTCGTCCCACCTCCGCACAGTTGAGTAGGGCTGTAAAAGCTGATGAAATCAGCGTAGTAGAGCCCACTCAACTACTGCGTCTTGCTCGACAATCTAAAGACAATTGAGAGGCCAGGACTTTTGTCCCAGCCTCTTTTGCACTGAATAAACAGAAAAAATGACACTGTCTAAAAATCTTGCATTTTTTTGTAATTTAGGTTACAATGAAGACTATAAAAAATGCGTAATCCCTAGGGTCTTTCCCTCAGGGAATTTTGTGTGTTTTGACCTATTTTCGGTGGAAAGAAGCTTTGCTTCTACCACAGGAAAAAGTATGAATAACATTGGAGGTAATAATGATTCGATCCTTAATTTCCGAGATCAAAGAATTCAAGAAGCCCTCGATTTTGGCTTCCTTGTTCATGGTCTTTGAAGTCATGTTTGAGATTTCGATTCCCTTTGTCATGGCGAGTCTTTTGGACCAGGGTGTTCAACAAAGAAACATGAACAATATTTTGTTTTACGGTGGGCTCATGCTGGTCTGTGCCTTTCTCTCCCTCTTTTGTGGGATGCAGTCTGCCCGTTATGGCGCCTATGCATCGGCTGGTTTTGCCAAAAACCTTCGTCGGGCCATTTTCAAAAAGGTTCAAACCTTCTCATTTGAGAATATTGATCAGTTCTCATCAGGTGGGTTAGTCACTCGGATGATGACGGACGTAACCAATGTGCAAAATGCCTATCAAATGGTGATCCGGATCTGTGTACGGGCACCGCTCAATTTGATCTTTGCCATTGTTGCTTGTTTCTTGATCAATCCGGAAATGGCCATGATCTTTGTCTATGTGACCATCTTTTTGGCAGCTGTCTTAAGCATCATCATGAAGATTGTGTATCCGCTCTTCACAGAAGTATTTGAAGCTTATGATAATCTCAACAATAGCATTCAAGAAAACATCACCAATATGCGGGTGGTGAAGTCCTACGTTAAGGAAGCAGATGAAACCGTTAAATTCAAGAAGGCTTCGCGTTTGATTTATAACATGTTTATGAAGGCTATCCGTGTCGTTGTCTTGAGTAGCCCAGCTATGATGCTTTCCATGTATGCTTCTTTCCTTTTGATCTCTTGGATTGGGGCACATCTGATCGTTGGTGGTCAACTCTCTACTGGGAATTTGACTTCTATGTTTAGTTACACCATGACCATTCTCATGTCGCTCATGATGTTTATGATGATCTTTGTCATGTTGTCGATTTCCATGGCTTCTGTCGAGCGGATCAATGAAGTCTTAACGACCAAAACGACGATTGACTCTCCAGAAAATGGGATCAAAGAAGTCGCTGATGGATCCATCAACTTTGAGGATGTGACCTTTGCTTATACCGATGAAAATGGCGACAAGACCCATGTCTTACAAGGGTTTAATCTTTCCATTCGTTCAGGGGAAGTTATTGGTATCTTGGGAGGAACAGGATCAGGGAAATCAAGCTTGGTTCAGTTGATTCCTCGTCTCTATGATGTTGAGTCTGGTCGGGTGACAGTAGCAGGCCACGATGTCAAAGAATACGATCTTGATTCCCTTCGTAAGCAAGTGGCCATGGTTCTTCAGACCAATGTCCTGTTCTCTGGTACGATTAAAGAAAATATGCGCTGGGGAAATAAGGATGCGACGGATGAAGAGATCATCGCAGCTTGTAAGATCGCCCAAGCCGATGAATTTATTCAAGATTTCAAAGAGGGTTATGACACCATGATTGAGCGTGGGGGATCCAATGTCTCAGGTGGTCAGCGCCAGCGTCTTTGTATCGCGCGTGCCCTTCTCATGAATCCCAAGATCTTGATCTTGGATGATTCGACTTCAGCGGTCGATACCAAGACGGATAGTTTGATCCGTCAAGGATTGGCAACCAGCTTGAAAGAGACCACCAAAATCATCATTGGTCAACGGATTTCCTCTATTCAAGATGCAGATCGTATTATCGTGATGAATGATGGTCAAATTGATGCGATCGGTCGTCACGAGGAATTGCTTGCGACCAATGCCATCTACCAAGAAGTATATGAAATGCAAACACAAGGGAAAGGAGAAGCAGATGAAAACTAAGAAAAAAGCAAATCTAGGCTCTATCCTTCGCCTGCTCGACTTCCTTTGGAAAAACTACAAGGTATCCTTGATTGTTTCCTTTATCTTAATCATTCTATCGTCACTTGCGACGGTCAATGTAACAGCTTCGATTCAGTCCTTGGTTGACGTCTATGTGGAGCCCATGTTGACAAGCAATAGCCATGATTTTGGACCGCTCTTGTCCTTCTTGACACGAGTTGGTTTGATCTGTTTGATCGGGGTCCTTGCCAACTATGGCTTTACCTTGATTATGGCGACTGTTTCACAAGACTCACTTAGAAGTCTTCGAAATCAGTTGTTTGCCCGCATGCAAAAACTGCCAGTTCGTTACTTTGATACCCACCAACACGGGGACATCATGTCTATCTATACCAATGATATTGATGCTCTTCGCCAAGCGATTGAACAATCCATTCCTCAACTCTTATCCTCAGCGATTACCATCCTTGGGGTAACGATTACCATGCTGACGGTTAGTCCGCTCTTGTTCTTGATTGTTCTTTTCATGGTCATCGTTATGGTCTTTATCATCAAGGATGTCTCTGGCAAGTCAGGTCGTTACTTTGGCGCCCAACAAAAGAACTTGGGGATTGAGAATGGCTTTATTGAAGAAATGATGTCTGGTCAAAAAGTGGTCAAGGCCTTTGTGCATGAAAGAGAAAGCATTGAGGATTTTGACCGGATCAATGACCAACTCTTTGAGTCTTCCTACCAAGCCAACCGCTATGCCAATGTCCTCATGCCGATTCTTGGGAACTTGGGAAATGTTTCCTTTGTTCTAACAGCCTTGATCGGGGGCCTCTTTGCGCTAAACGGCGTCGGTGGTTTAACCATTGGTGGTCTTATGGCCTTTCTGCAATTGAACCGTTCCTTCACAGGTCCGATTGCCCAGGTCTCTCAACAATTGAACTTTGTCCTCATGGCCTTGGCTGGTGGAGATCGTGTCTTTGATCTTTTAGACGAAGAAGAAGAAGTAGACCAAGGAAAAGTGACGCTGGTCAATTATGAACTGGTCGATGGAGAAATGGTCGAAACTGATCAGAAAACCAACAAATGGGCTTGGAAACACCCTCGTCCAAATGGGGATTACCAGCTTGTGAAGATGGTCGGAAATGTGGTCTTTGATGATGTTGATTTCTCTTATGATGGGAAGAAACAAATCCTTCATGGTATCAACTTGTACGCGGATAAGGGGCAAAAAGTGGCCTTTGTCGGAGCGACTGGTGCAGGAAAGACAACTATCACCAACTTGATCAACCGCTTTTATGACATCCAGTCAGGAATGATTACTTATGATGGAATCGATATTAAATTGATCGAGAAAGATTCTCTGCGTCGTTCTCTCGGAATCGTTCTTCAAGATACCCACTTATTCACTGGTACGATTGCGGAAAACATCGCTTATGGCCGTGCTGATGCAACACGGGAAGAAATCCTTGAAGCAGCTCGGATTGCCAATGTGGATTCCTTTGTCAAGCACTTGGATCAGGGCTATGAGACAGTCTTGACAGATGATGGGGCTGGCCTATCAAATGGTCAACGACAATTGATCGCCATTGCCCGTGCAGCCCTTGCCAATGCGCCTGTCTTGATTTTGGATGAAGCGACGTCTTCGATTGACTCACGGACAGAGAAGATGGTGCAAGAAGGGATGGACCGCTTGATGGAAGGCCGGACTGTCTTCGTTATCGCCCACCGTCTATCGACGATTGTCAATTCCGATGTGATTATGGTAATGGACCACGGACGTATCATCGAGCGAGGCAACCATGCTTCCTTGATGGCAGAACGTGGCACCTATTACCGCCTCTACACCGGTGGACTTGAAATTGATTAATAATAAAAAAAGCTTGAGCGTTAGCTCAGGCTTTTTTGGCTTATGGATAATGTCTTCTTAGAAACTTTCCTTAGGTGAGTACGGACGTTAGGTGAAATTATCCAGTGGATGATTTCAGCAATCCAGGAAGTTCCATGACTAATTATTGAGCCTAAGGTCTCAATAATTCCGAGTGCCTGAAACGTTATTGTTTCAGGCACTTTTCTCACAGCGGAAAGTCTCGAAAATAAATAGCCATTCATCAAAAATCCTGACTACACTTTCAGGCTTTTTGCTTATTTCTCAAGTAATTCTTGGATCAAGTCTTCGATAGCAGCTGGTTCTGTTTTGGAGGAGAAGCGTTGGGCGACTTGGCCTTGTCGGTCGATGACAAATTTTGCAAAGTTCCATTCGATGCGTTTGCCCAGTGGCCCAGCTGCTTGACTTTTGGGCCAGTCATAGAGAGGAAGGGCTTCTTTACCATTGACCTTGGCTTTAGCGAATCGTGGGAAGGTGGTCTGGTAGTTGAGGCTGCAGAAACTATTGATTTCTTCTGCAGTTCCTGGTGCCTGCCCCATGAATTGGTTACAGGGAATGTCTAGGATTTCCAGCCCCTTTTCCTGGTAGCGCAGGTAGAGATCTTGCAGTCCTTGGTATTGCGGGGTCAAGCCACAGCCTGTTGCTGTATTGACCACAATGAGAACCTTACCTTGGTAGTGAGAAAGGGGAATCTCCTCCCCATTCTGGTTTTCTAAAGAAAAATCATAAATGCTGCTCATAGGTGGTATCCTTTCTGTCTCTTCAACTTTTATTGTAGCACAAATCTCCTAAAATTGGGCCAAGAGGAGCATGACTTCTTGCTTTAGTCCCTCCTGTGAAAATGATATAATAAGAAGATAACAAGCTCTCAAGAAAATGCCAAAAGGAGAACGGATCGGATGAAATTACTCTATACGGATGTTCGGACCCCCTTGACCCAGGTCCTGACACAAGAAGCCGTAGGGATAGTAGAACAGGGCAAGCGTGTGTTTTACATTGCGCCCAACTCTCTTTCCTTTGAAAAAGAAGCCAAGGTCTTGTCCTATTTAGAAGGTCAGGCTTCTTTTGCCATTACCGTCACGCGCTTTGCCCAAATGGCTCGTTATTTCATCCTGAATCAGGTTTTTGAGGAGCAACCCTTGGATGATATCGGTCTCGGCATGTTATTTTTTAAAGCTCTTTCCCACATGAAAGAGCAGGATCTCAAAGTTTACGGGGCCCTGCGTAAGGATCCTCAGTTTATCCAGCAACTGGTCCAGCTCTATCATGAATTGCAGACGGCCCAGATGGATTTTACAGATTTGGAATTGCTCGAGGAAGCTGAAAAAAGAGAGGACCTCTTGGCGATTTTTGAAGCGGTCTCTGAGATTCTGGTCAAGCACCAGTATGAATCCCAGTCCAAGATGGCCTTTTTCCTCAATCAGGTCGAAGAAGGGCAGCTGGAAGAGCAATTAAAGGATGTGGCGATCGTTGTCGATGGCTTCACGCGTTTTTCTGCGGAAGAAGAGGCCTTGATTAGTCTCCTTCATCGAAAAGGAGTGGAGATTGTCATCGGGGTCTATGCCAGTGAAAAAGCTTATCGAGCAAGCTTTAGAGAGGGAAATCTTTACCAGGCCAGTGTTGACTTTCTCCTTCAGTTGGCAAAGACATTTGAGGTACAGCCTCAGTATTGTGGGCAAGCGATCGAAGATTCCTTTAGTCGCATTAGCCGCATGCTAGAAGCGCGCTACGATTTTTCACAAGTGGAAAATGAGCTGGAGGACCAAGACCGAACAGCGGTTCAACTCTGGCAGACCAATACACAAAAAGAAGAGTTGGAATTTGTCGCCAAATCCATCCGTCAGCATCTTCACGATGGGGCTCGCTATCGGGATATTCGGGTCTTGTTAGGCGATGTGGAAGCTTATCAACTGCAACTCAAGACCATTTTTGACCAGTATCAAATTCCCTTTTACTTAGGACGAAGTGAAGCCATGGTCCACCATCCCTTGATTCAGGTCATTGAATCGCTAGGGCGGATCAAGCAGTTCAATTACCAGACGGAAGACGTCATCAACTTGTTAAAAACGGGTCTGTATAGTGATCTGACGCAAGAAGAAGTCGATGCTTTTGAGCAATACCTTCGCTTTGCGGAAGTAAAGGGTGCTACAAAATTTTACAAGCCTTTTACCAGCAATCGTCAGGGCAAGTTTAATTTGGAAGAGCTCAATACTCTCCGAGAACGCGTCGTAGAACCTCTAGCCCTCTTCTTTTCACAGCGCAAACAAAAGGTGACCCATCTCTTAACCGCCTTTACAGAGTTTCTGCAAGAGGCTCAACTTTCTCAGAATCTACAAGCTTTGATCAAGGATCTAGCCTTGGAGGAGCAGGAGCGCTATGACCAGGTCTGGAAGGCCTTTCTCCATGTCTTAGAGGAGTTGAACCTGGTCTTTGAGGACCAAGAGCTGACCGTGGATGACTTTTTGGCCCTCCTTTTATCGGGGATGCAATTGTCTCAATACCGGACAGTTCCTGCTACGGTCGATGTGGTGACGGTTCAGTCCTATGACTTGATTGAACCCTTGACAGCGCCTTATGTCTACGCGATCGGGCTGACCCAGGAGCGTTTTCCAAAGATTGCTCAGAACACCTCTCTACTCAGTGAAGAAGAGCGCCAGCAGCTCAATGAGGCCACCCAAGAAGGAGCAGAGCTCCAGGTGGTGACCAGCGAAAATCTTAAGAAAAATCGCTTTGTGGCAGTTTCACTCCTCAATGCGGCGACCAGCCAACTGGTCTTATCGGCTCCTAGCTTAGTCAATGAAATGGAAGATAGTGTCTCTCCTTACCTTGTAGAATTGGCCAAGGAACCTATTGCCATCGAGTGGACAACCAAACAAGCACAAGCTTCGAGTGATGACATTGGGACCTACCGATCCCTTTTAGCGCGCGTGATCGAACTCCATCAAGAGGAGATCACGAGTGAGTTGTCTCCTGAAGAAGCCAGCTTTTGGGGTGTGGCCGTACGGGTCTTGCGCAAGAAATTAGCCGCTGAAGGCATTCAGATTCCTCAGATTTCAACGGAATTAAAGAGCCGTCAGCTTCAGTCGGATACGCTTCAAGCGCTCTACCCTGAGGGCAAAGCCTTGACCTTATCTGCTTCTGCCTTGAATGAATACTACAAGCACCAGTATGCTTTTTATCTGCGCTATGTCTTGGGCTTACAAGAAGACGAAACCATCCGGCCAGACGCCCGCAGTCATGGGAATTTTCTGCACCGGATCTTTGAACGAGTCTTAAAAGATAGCTCCGATCAAGCGTTTGATCGGCGTTTAAACGAGGCGATTCGAGAAACCAGCCAAGAAGCAGAGTTCCAGCAATTGTATGGAGAAAGTGGAGAGACCGAGTTTATTCGCAACTTGCTTCTTGATACCGCGAAAACAGCGGGGCGTGTCCTCGCCCAGCAAAATGGCATCGAGACCATCGGTGAGGAGACCCTCTTTGGTGGAAGCACCCACACCTCTTATCCATTGTCCGATGGCCGTCTCCTGCAGCTACGAGGCAAGGTGGACCGTATTGATCAATTGAGGGATCGGGGAGCCCTCGGAGTCGTGGACTACAAGTCCAGTCTGACGCAGTTCCACTATGACAAGTTCTTTAATGGACTAAATTCTCAATTGCCGACCTATCTTTCTGCGATTCAGGATTTGAAGGAGTACCAAGAAGAGCAAGGGATATTCGGAGCCATGTATTTGGAAATGGGAGATCCTGTAGTGGATCTGAAAAAGACCAAGACAGTAGAGGATGCCATCAATCAAACCATGAAAAGTCAACAGTACAAGGGGCTCTTTATGGAAGATCAGGCGCCTTATCTGGGCGAGGCCTATGATAAAAACAAGGCTATGATGCTGAGTAAGGAGGAACTGGACTTGCTCCTCTTGTACAACGCTTATCTCTATAAAACAGCAGCAGAAGGGATCCTCAAGGGACAATTTGCCATCAATCCCTATAGTGAAAATGGGCGCAATATCGCACCATTCGTGGAGCAGTTTAAATCCATCACAGGCTTTGAAGCGGATCGTCACCTAGGTCAGGCACGGTTCTTGACCAAACTAGATCAAAAAGGAATACGCGGTGAAAAGGTGAAAGCCGCTTGGATCGAGAAGATGAAGGAGGTCTTGAACAAATGATCAAACAAGCATTTTTGACAAGAGAAGAAATCAAGGCCCTTCAGGCCCAAGAGGCAGCTTCTACCAAAGAGCAAAAGCGGACACCAGAACAGATCGATGCCATCTATAGTTCGGGGACCAATATCCTGGTGTCAGCCTCTGCTGGATCAGGAAAGACCTTTGTCATGGTGCAGCGGATACTGGATCAGATCCAGCGTGGCATTTCGATTAAGGAACTCTTTATCTCGACCTTTACGGTCAAGGCAGCAGGGGAGCTCAAGGAGCGTTTGGAAAGTGAACTTGGAAAAGCCCTGCAAGCGAGCGATGACCCAGAGCTCAAGCAACACCTGGCCCGTCAAATCGCAGATGTCGCCACCAGCGATATCGGAACCATGGACTCTTTTACCCAAAAGGTCCTAACGCGCTATGGCTATTTGCTTGGGTTGGCGCCTCAGTTTCGCATTTTACAAAATGCCAGTGAGCAACGCCTCCTACAAAATGAAGTCTTTCAGGCTGTTTTTGACCGCTATTACCAAGGAGAAAACCAAGAAGCCTTTGTCCAGATGGTCAAGAATTTCACCGGCCAGCGCAAAAATTTGACCTTGTTTAAAGAACAGGTCTACCAGATCTATGACTTTCTTCAGTCGACCAGTGATCCGGAAAAATGGCTGGAGGAGCATTTCCTAAAAGGCTATGAGGAGACCGATTTTGACCAGGTGGAAGGCGATCTGATGGAGAGCATCCAGCAGGCCCTCTATGAGGCAGAAAGCTTTTTTGCCTTTCATTTGTCCAATGAAGGCCAAGCATTTGGCAAGGCCAAATATTTGGAAGCTGTAGAAGAGGTGCTCGATCAGATTGGAAGCCTGACAGGTCGCACCAATAAAGAACAACTGACCTCTGTCCTAAAGGCAGTCGTGGCGATTAGCCGGGCTTCAAATGGGGGAGCCTTGACCAATAGAGCCCGAAAAGAAGAGCTGAAAGACCTAGTTACGGCCTATAACCAGGATAAAACCATACATATCAATCGCCTCAGAGACTTGGGAAATCAGCTCTATCAGCTGGAATTTCAACAAACCTTCCACCAAGAAGAAGGCCCCATGCTCTCCTTGCTCCGGGACTTTATCAGAGACTTTGCTCGCGCTTATCTGGAGCGAAAAATCCAAGAAAAAGCTTATGAATTTGGGGATATTAGTCATTTTGCGATTCAAATTTTAGAGCAATTCCCAGAGGTGAGGCAAGCCTTTCAAGAGCGTTATCATGAGGTCATGGTCGATGAGTACCAGGATACCAACCACACCCAAGAACGGATGTTGGACTTGCTGTCAAATGGCCACAATCGCTTCATGGTGGGGGATATCAAGCAATCCATTTATCGCTTCCGTCAGGCAGATCCACAGATTTTCAATGATAAATTTAAAGCCTACCAAGAAGAAGGGGCGAAAGGGCGGTTGATCCTCCTCAAGGAGAATTTCCGGAGTCATGTGGAGGTATTGGACGCGACCAATGATGTCTTTCGTCATTTGATGGACGAAGAGGTGGGCGAGATTGACTACAATCAAACCCATTATCTGGTTGCAGGAAGCGACAAGCAGCGGATGGCCTTGCCACAACATCGGGCAGAATTTTTGCTCTATGATGGCAGCCAAGACCAGGAAGAAAAGGCCGAAGACGAGGAAGCTGCTTCTGGACTCGAGACGTTTTCCAAGGGAGAAATTCTCCTAGTGATCAAAGAAATTTTACGCCTCCATCGGGTGGAAAAAGTGCCCTTTAAAGAGATCACGCTCTTAACGGCGACTCGAACGCGAAATGATGCGATTCTGGAAGCTTTTGACCAATACCATATTCCGATTGTGGCAGATAGCGGACAGGCGCATTATCTTGAGTCACTGGAAGTGATGGTCATGTTGGATACCTTGCGGACCATTAACAATCCCTTGCATGATTATCCCTTAGTAGCACTTATGAAATCCCCCATGTTTGACTTTGATGAAGATGAGCTGGCACGGATTTCCTTGCAGACCCTTCCAGAGCAAAAGCAAGTGGCCTTCTACCACAAGGCCCAGTTAGCCCTTGAAAAGACTGCAGAGCATGCAAATCTGATTGATGCCAAGCTCCTAGCTAAAATCGAGAACTTCCTCAAGGTTTTATCTACTTGGCGGGTTGCTGCCAAGACCCATTCGCTCTATGATTTGCTTTGGAAAATCTATGAGGATCGCTATTACTATGACTATGTCGGCGCCCTTCCAAATGGGGCCCAGCGCCAGGCCAATCTCTACGCTTTGACGCTTCGGGCCAATGATTATGAAAAAGCCAGCTTTAAGGGCTTGTCGCGCTTCATTGCCATGATCGACAAGGTGATCGAAAATGAACACGATTTGGCCAGCGTCCCTCTTGCAGCACCAAAAGATGCCGTCCAGCTCATGACCGTCCATAAGAGTAAGGGGCTGGAATTCAAGTATGTCTTTATCCTCAATATGGACAAGGCTTTTAACCGTAAGGATCAATCGGGACCAATTATTCTCAGTCGTCAAAAAGGGCTTGGCTTTAAATATGTTGCGAACCTGCCGGTTGAGACAGAGAATCCTGCTGCTCCAGAATCCATTCGCCTGCAGATCGAAACGCCTTGCTACCAACGCAATGTGGAAGAAACAAAATTGGCCACAATTTCTGAGCAGATGCGTCTTCTTTATGTCGCCATGACACGGGCTGAGCTCAAGCTCTACCTGGTCGGAAAAGGCCGTGAGGACAAACTGCGTGATACCGATTGGGGAACTAGTCGCAATGGCAAATTGGATCCGGGAAAACGAAAAGAATGGACCTCTTATCAGGACTGGCTTTTTGCCATTCAAGATGTGTTTACCAAGAATACCCTGGCTTATGACACACGTTTTGTGACAGACGAAGACCTGACACCAGATCAGCTGGAACCACTAGAGAAGGAGAAGGATTCCCGGCTTGATCAGCTCAAGGATATCCGTCAGTCAGAGGATATTCGTCGGGCCTTGGATATCTTGGAAAATGTTGATCGGCTCAATCAGCTCTATGCTCCGGCCATTCATTTACCAAGTGTCCGTACTCCTAGTCAGATCAAGAAATTCTACGAGCCGGTCATGGATGCCAATGGCGTCCAGATTATGGATGCAAAGACTGTGACGCCTGAGTTTGAGCTGCCAACTTTTGGTCAAGAAAAAGCCGTGACAGGAGCCCAGGTCGGTAGTGCTGTCCATGAACTCATGCAGCGCGTGCCTCTTGAAGAAGAAATCACGCTAGATACACTGCGTCAATCCTTGGAGCAAGTTCAAGCAGAGCCAGCGGTCAAAGCCCGTATCAAGCTAGAGGCCATCCTTGCTTTCTATGAGACGCCTTTGGGGACCTTGCTTCAAAAAGAAGCCTCTCGAGTCCGTCGCGAAGCTCCCTTTGCCATGCTGAAGAAAGATCCAGCTAGTGGTGAGGACTTTGTCGTGCGGGGGATCTTGGATGGTTACTTGGTGCTAGAAGACCGGATCTTGCTCTTTGATTATAAGACGGATCACTACAAGGTTCCTAGCCAATTGGTCGAACGCTACCGGGATCAGCTCGATCTCTATGCAGAAGCTCTTCGTCGTTCTTATGGCAAAAAGCAAGTAGAAAAATATCTCGTGCTTCTAGGTGGCCCCCATCTAGAAGTGGTGAAAGTGGAGTAAATCATGGCAATTGCACAGGAAAACATCGAACGGATCCAAAGAATGGAAGGTTATTTGAATGACTATGCCAAGACTTTGGAAGAAACCAAAAAAGCAGTGGAACAGCTAAAAGAGCATCAAGAAAGCTATATCCAACTGCGCGATTATTATAGTAGTCAGACCTATTTTGATGACTTGGACCTATCCAATCAAGCTGACTTTCCAGCAGATCTTCCTTGTGGTGTCTTGTCCGAAGATGCTGTTTATGATTTGTTAGACGAGCATTTTCAGATGGGAGTGGAACTCTTGGAGATCGCAACGAAGATGATCAAAGAACGGTGAAATTTCAATCTAAAAGCTCCGGGAAACCGGAGCTTTTAGATTGAAGACTAACGTCATCATAGAAACTTTCCTTAGGTGAGTACGGACGTCAGCGAACTTCGAAGAAGTTCCATGACTTAGTTTTGAACCTAAAGTTTCAAAACTCCCGAGTGCTAGAAACAAAAGTGTTTCTAGCACTTTTCTCACGGCGGAAAGTTTCAGTATATGTTTGAATCAAACATAATATATATCATTCTAATTTTTTTAGCATTACTTGTGTTAGCATATCGTGTCAAACCCTACCAGTAAAAGAAAATTTTCCAAAATGGACTTTTGCTTCAGCAAAAAAAGCTCCGGTTGCCCGGAGCTTTTTGAATGATTAGTGTGAGACACGGCGACGTGCTGCTTTTTTGCGGTTTTCTTCGATGAAAGCTGCTTTTTGTTCTTCTGGTTCGATTACTTTTTTCTTGAATGTGTAAACTGCACCTGCGACAGCAGCAACTGTACCAGCAACACCAGTAACAAAACCTTTACCAAATCCTTTAGCCATGAGAATTTCTCCTTTTCTGAACTTTAAATATTTATGTTATAATATATGGTAACGAAAAAACGTGAATTTTGCAAGGAAAAACGATGAAAACCAAGATAATTGTGATTGTGGGACCGACTGCTGTTGGAAAGACAGCTCTTGCGATCGATTTGGCGCAAGCCCTCAATGGTGAAATTATCAGTGGCGATAGCCAGCAAGTCTATCGCAAGCTAGATATTGGAACAGCCAAGGCGACACCAGAAGAGCAAGCTGCAGCTCCCCATCATTTGATCGATGTGCGGGAGGTGACCGAGTCTTACTCGGCTTTTGATTTTGTGAGAGAAGCCAAGACTGCCATTGAAGATATCACAGCTCGAGGAAAGCTTCCTATCATTGCAGGTGGGACGGGTCTTTACATCCAAAGTTTGCTCGAAGGTTATCATTTAGGTGGTGAAGTTCCTCATGAAGAGATTCTGGCCTATCGCGCTCAATTGGACTTGTTGTCGGACGAAGACTTGTACCAAAGAGTGGCGGAGCAAGGACTTGTGATTCCTCAGCTCAATCGCCGTCGGGCCATGCGGGCTCTTGAAATTGCGCATTTTGGGCAGGACCTTGCAAACGAAGAGACCGATTATGAACCCTATCTCATCTGTCTAGATGATGAACGGTCCTTGATCTATGAGCGCATCAATCGCCGAGTAGATCGCATGCTAGAGGAAGGCTTGCTGGATGAAGCCCGTTGGCTCTATGATGACCATCCGGAGGTTCAGGCAGCTAAAGGCATTGGGTACAAGGAACTCTTTCCTTACTTTAAGGGAGAGCAGAGCCTTGAGGAAGCCAGTGAGATCCTCAAGCGCAATACGCGGCGGTTTGCCAAACGGCAGTTGACTTGGTTTCGAAATCGAATGGAAGTGACCTTTTACGCCATTTCTGCACCTCACTTCAAGGAGCAGGTTCTTGCAGATGTAAAGGAGTTTTTGCAACATGATTGAAACAGAAAAGAAACAAGAACGCATCCTTTTGATTGGTGTGGAACTTCAAGGCATGGACAATTTTGACATGTCTATGGAGGAGTTGGCGAGCCTGGCTAAAACAGCTGGTGGAGATGTCCGGGGTTCCTATACACAAAAGCGGGAAAAATACGATACCAAGACCTTTGTCGGCTCAGGAAAACTAGAAGAAATCGCGCAAATGGTCGAAGCAGATGAGATTACGACCGTAGTGGTCAATAATCGCCTGACCCCCCGTCAAAATGTCAACTTAGAAGAAATCCTTGGGGTCAAGGTCATTGACCGGATGCAGTTGATTTTAGATATCTTTGCCATGCGGGCTAGGAGTCATGAAGGGAAGTTGCAGGTGCACTTGGCCCAGCTCAAATACCTTTTGCCACGCCTTGTCGGTCAAGGGATCATGCTTAGCCGTCAGGCTGGGGGAATTGGTTCTCGTGGTCCAGGGGAAAGTCAGCTGGAGTTGAACCGCCGGAGCGTTCGCAATCAAATTACCGATATCGAGCGCCAGCTCAAAGCAGTTGAAAAGAACAGGGAAACCCTTCGTGAAAAGCGCTTGGAATCACCTGTCTTCAAGATTGGTTTGATCGGCTATACCAATGCAGGAAAGTCGACCATTATGAATCAGTTGACCAGTAAGAGCCAGTATGAAGCAGACGAACTCTTTGCGACCTTGGATGCCACAACCAAGAGCATCCATCTAACAGGCAATCTGCAAGTGACGCTGACCGATACGGTTGGCTTTATCCAAGATCTACCAACAGAGCTGGTATCGAGCTTTAAGTCGACCTTGGAAGAAAGTAAGAATGTGGACCTCCTGGTCCATGTCATCGATGCGTCTGATCCCAATCATGAAGAGCATGAAAAGACGGTACTTTCGATCATGAAGGACCTGGATATGCTGGAGATCCCTCGCTTGACGCTTTACAACAAAGCAGATAAGGTAGCAGACTTTACACCAACCCAGACACCTTTTAGCTTGATTTCAGCACGCTCTGAGACAGCTCGAGAGGACCTTCAGGCTTTGCTTCTAGAAAAACTGAGAGAACTCTTTGTTCCCTTCACCATTCGCATTCCTTTTTCAAAATCTTATCGGACACATGATCTAGAGACGGTCGCGATCATTGACAAACGTGAATTTGAAGAGGATGTCGAGGTCATTCAAGGCTATATCGCAGAGAAAAATAAGTGGAAGTTGGAAGAATTTTATGACGGATTACGTTGATTTAGCAATAAAATATGGAGGCTATACCAGCCTCGATCGGGTCTATCTGACCAATCTTTTAAGCACGATCCCTGAGGAATTGCGTCTCCGTGTGATTACGCCTCCGCCAAGTGTGATCAACGCCTATTTCGCTGAGCTCTACCAAAAGAAGAGTCCCAAGGAGGCCATGGATTATTTCTTGGACTTGAGTCGGGTATTTGACTTATTCACAGATCAGCAAAGCTTTGATGAACGAAAGCCCTTTATCCGCCTCAATTTATCAGGGAAGTCTTATGGCTTGGCTTACGTAAATGAAGTGCTAACCTGTGTCTTTGCTGAACATCCAGCAGAAGATATCACTCCTGCCATTTTATTTGAAGTCGCAGAGATCTTTCCACATTGTTTGGTCTTTGAAAAAGATGGTAAGATCTGCTTGCAAGATGCCGGCCCAGAAGTGGTCACTAAAATAGAAGCCCTCTCAGCCTTGACTGACTTGATGAGCTTGGAAGATGGACGCTTGAAACTGTCAGGATATAACCAAGAGGAGCTTCTTGAGCTAGCACAAGCCTACCCAGGCAACCTTTCTTTCCGTTCAGAGAACCGGACGGCCATGATTTATATAGATAGAAAGTAGACAATGGACATTCAATTTTTAGGAACGGGAGCTGGGCAACCCTCAAAAGCCCGAAATGTATCGAGCTTGGCGCTCAAATTGCTAGATGAGATCAATGAAGTCTGGCTCTTTGATTGTGGTGAAGCGACACAGAATCAAATTTTAGAAACGACCATTCGTCCACGAAAGGTTAGCAAGATCTTTATTACTCACCTACACGGAGACCATATTTTTGGTTTGCCAGGTTTCCTATCTAGTCGGGCCTTTCAGGCCAATGAAGAGCAGACAGATCTGGATATATATGGACCAGTAGGGATCAAATCCTTTGTGATGACTAGTCTTCGCGTATCAGGCTCTCGCCTGCCTTACCGCATCCATTTTCATGAATTCGATGAACATTCTCTGGGCAAGATTTTAGAAACTGATAAATTCACAGTTTATGCGGAAGCTTTGGACCACACCATTTTCTGTGTGGGTTACCGGATCATGCAGAAGGACCTTGAAGGGACGCTCGATGCAGACAAACTCAAGGCAGCAGGGGTTCCTTTTGGTCCACTCTTTGGTCAGGTCAAAAATGGACAAGATGTCACCCTGGAAGATGGCACTAAGATCATTGCAGCGGATTATATTTCAGCCCCTCGGCCTGGTAAGATTATCACGATCCTTGGAGATACCAGAAAGACGGATGCCAGCGTCCGCCTTGGAGTCAATGCGGATGTCTTGGTCCATGAGTCCACCTATGGCAAGGGCGATGAGAAGATTGCTAAGAAACACGGCCACTCGACCAATATGCAGGCGGCAGAAGTAGCGCGTGAAGCTGGAGCCAAGCGCCTTCTTCTCAACCACATCAGTGCTCGCTTCTTATCAAAAGACATCAGCCAATTGCGCAAGGATGCATCTAGCATTTTTGAAAATGTCTATGTGGTCAAAGATTTGGAAGAAGTGGAGATCTAAGATGCGAACCATTCTCATAACAGGAGCAAGTGGAGGTTTGGCCCAAGAAATGGTCAAGCTCCTCCCTGAAGACCGGCTGATTCTCCTAGGCAGAAATCAAGAAAAACTGGAAAAGCTCTATGCCAGTCATCTTCAAGCTGAATGCATCGGGATCGATATCACGGATTCCTCAGCCGTCCAATATTTGGTAGAAGAGCTCTATCAGCGCTATGGACAGATCGATATCTTGGTCAATAATGCAGGCTATGGCATATTTGAGGCCTTTGATCGTATTTCTGACCAGCAGGTGCAGGAGATGTTTGAGGTCAATACCTTTGCCCTCATGCAGTTTTCACGCTTGATGGGTGCGCACATGAAGGAAGCGGGTAAGGGGCACATTGTCAACATCGTCAGCATGGCGGGGCTCGTTGCAACAGCCAAATCCAGCCTTTATTCGGCCACTAAGTTTGCAGCCATTGGCTTCTCCAATGCCCTGCGGCTAGAACTGATGCCCTTTGGTGTCCATGTGACGACGGTCAATCCAGGCCCCATTCGGACCACTTTCTTTGATCAGGCAGACCCAGACGGAAGCTATGTCAAAGCTGTGGATCGCTATATTTTGGAACCTGACTTTGTAGCCAAGAAGATCGTGAAGAACTTTGGAAAAGCAAAACGCGAGCTCAATCTTCCTTGGCTTTTGAACCTGACCCACAAGCTCTATACCCTTTTCCCACGTATCTCGGACAAGCTAGCCAGTAAGATGTTCAATTTCAAATAGGAGGAGATAGATGGCAGCCAATATTCAAGCTTATTTAGAGAACCTCCGGCAACCCTGGGGACAGATCTATTATGATATCCTTTTCGAACAATTACAGGACATCAAGGGGAAGCGAGTGCTTGATTTTGGCAGTGGCTTTGGACTGGTGGCCAACCACCTAGCGAAAGACAATGAGGTCCTTGCTGTGGAACCTAATGAGGAAATGGTGGCTTTGCGGGCTCAGGACCATCCCTACCAGCAACTCGTTGGGAGTCTGGACCAAATAAAGAGCTTTGAAGAGGCCAGTTTTGATATCATCCTCTGCCACAATGTCTTGGAGTATGTAGAAGATCGCAAGGTGGTTCTCAAGGAATTCACCCGTCTCTTGAAACCAGGTGGCCTGCTCTCTATCGTCAAGCACAATGAGGTTGGCCGCGTCCTGCAGACCGTCGTTTTTGAAAATGATACTCAGAAGGCTCTCGATTTGCTAGCAGGCCAAGATCTGGAAACCCACTCCATGGGCTTGGCTCAGGCCTATGATCTCGATCTAGCTGTTGAAGATCTAGCCCTTGAAGTTCAGGACTACCAAGGAATTCGAGTCTTTTATGCCTTACAGGACAATCGCTTCAAGGGCCAAGAAAGCTGGCGAGAGTCTATGCTTGAGATGGAGCTGGCCGTTTGCCAAGAGTCCCCTTATCGGGATATCGCCTTCTTCCAGCACTATAGGTTAAAAAGGAGTTAAGATGTTAAGTTATAAAAAAGAAATTCCAGCGATGACAGATCTACTCGCACTATACAGCTCAGTCGGTTGGACCAATTATACCAACAACCCAACTATGCTAGAAGAAGCTGTCAAAGCCAGTCTCTGGCAGTTAGCAGTCTATGATGAGGACGAGCTCGTCGCCTACATTCGCTTGGTAGGAGATGGCCACTCTGTCATTTTTGTGCAGGACCTTTTGGTACGACCAGATTACCAGCGCCAAGGCATTGGAAAGAAACTCTTAGAAGAGGCTTTAGGGACTTTCCCAAATGTCTACCAACGGCTTCTTGCCACTGAACGTAGCGAGAAGAATCTAGCCTTTTACCAGTCAATCGGCTTTGTTGAACTTTCCGAGCAAGCCTGTACAGGGATGATTTATATGAAGTAAAGAGGCTGGACAACAACTGTTCAGCCTTTGATGTTTGATAGAAATAACTATATGATGCAGTGGTTGATTGCTCAATGCATTGCTTTGAGGTGGCGGATTAAACTTGCGAAGCAAGTTTCCTAAGAAGTTGTTCACTTTAAAGCTCCAAAGATGACCTAATGAGAGAAACAAAGTTTCCTTTATTCACAACCTTTAACAGTCTCCCAGACTGTTAAAGCTATGCGGGGTGGGAAGATTGAAAAGGTTCGGGGAACCTTTTCAACCTTTTTTATTTGTTGGAGTTCTTTCCCACTCCCTTATCTATTTGACTGATAAAAGGGCGACAGGGATAGAGTTAAGTAATACGATAGCAACTATTTTTAAATATTTTGGATTTTCAAATATTCCAACTTTTGCCTGACCCTTTATTTCCCGCCATTTTCGGCTTTCATGATATAATAATCAGATAAGAAAAAGAGGAGACCAAAAGCTAGATGATCACTTCAAAATACGATTGGCAGTTAGCTTCGCCAAGTGCAGATGAGGCCTTTTTATCCCTTGCTAAAAAAGCAGGGCTAGAAGCATCCGTAGCAACCTTGTTGTATGAGCGTGGCATTCAGACCAAAGAGGATTTAGAAGACTTTTTAGAGCCCAAGTTAGAGAAACTCCATGACCCTTATTTGCTCCATGATATGGAGAAAGCCGTGGAGCGCATCCGACGGGCCATCGAAGATTATGAGCAGATCCTGATCTACGGAGACTATGATGCGGATGGGATGACCTCGGCCTCTATAATGAAGGAAATCTTGGAGCAGATGGGGGCAGAGGTGCAAGTCTACCTACCCAACCGCTTCACAGACGGCTACGGTCCCAATGAGAGCGTCTACAAATACTTTATCGAGCAGCAAGGCATTTCCCTGATTGTCACGGTGGACAATGGGGTTGCGGGAAATCAAGCCATTGCCATGGCCCAAGCGATGGGAGTCGATGTCATCGTGACGGACCACCACTCTATGCCAGAGGTTTTACCGGATGCATATGCGATCATTCATCCGGAGCATCCAGATGCGGATTATCCCTTCCATTATCTAGCAGGATGTGGTGTGGCCTTTAAGTTGGCCTGTGCCCTCCTAGAGGAAGTACCAGTCGATCTCTTAGACTTGGTAGCGATTGGGACCATTGCTGACATGGTCAGCCTGACAGATGAGAATCGGATTCTGGTCAAATATGGTCTGGGTGTTCTCCAACATACCCAGCGCATGGGCTTGCAGGAGCTCTTGGAGATCGCAGGGATTCGTCCGGAGGATGTCAATGAAGAAACGGTTGGTTTTCAGATTGCTCCTCGTCTCAATGCCCTTGGCCGCCTCGATGATCCCAATCCGGCCATTGAACTCCTGACAGGATTTGACGATGAAGAGGCGCACGAGATTGCTCTCATGATTCATCAAAAGAATGAAGAACGAAAAGAGATTGTCCAAGCTATCTATGACGAAGCTAAAACCATGGTGGATCCAAGTTTGTCCGCCCAGGTCTTGGCCAAAGAAGGTTGGAATCCAGGGGTCCTTGGTATTGTAGCCGGCCGTCTATTAGAAGAGCTTCATCAGCCAGTTGTTGTTTTAAACATCGAAGATGGGCGGGCTAAAGGAAGCGCTCGGAGTCCTGAGTCGGTCAATATCTTTGAGGCT
The DNA here is from genome assembly GCF_041432055.1 of Streptococcus sp. 27098_8_186. Classification (NCBI taxonomy): domain Bacteria; kingdom Bacillati; phylum Bacillota; class Bacilli; order Lactobacillales; family Streptococcaceae; genus Streptococcus; species Streptococcus sp. 27098_8_186. Next base: position 253,965 of record NZ_JAPVYV010000001.1, on the reverse strand, counting down.
CTCGATCCCCACCGGTCGCTCTTTGTCGCCTTTGGAGGGCATGCCGGTGCAGCAGGGATGACCTTAGATGTAGACCAACTTCCTGCCTTGTCTCAGGCTCTTACGGATTACATTGCAGAACAAGAGATTGATCTCAGCAGCAAGTCTAACTTAGCCATCGACGAGGAACTGCATCTAACAGAACTAACGCTTGAGACCTTGAAAAGCTTTGATCGCTTAAGTCCTTTTGGCATGGACAATAAAAAGCCGGTCTTTCTAGTCCGTAACTTTAAGGTAGAAGGGGCACGCTCGATGGGAGCCGGCAATACCCACTTGAAACTCAAAATTTCTCAAGAAGACGCGACCTTTGAGGTGGTGGGTTTTGGCTTGGGGATCCTAGAGGCAGAGTTTGCCCAGGCGCAAGATCTGGAGCTAGCTGTGCAATTATCGGTCAACCAATGGAATGGCCAAACAACTCTCCAGCTCATGCTGGTTGATGCGCGTGTGGACGGCGTGCAGCTCTTTAATATCCGCTCTAAAAATGCCAGCCTCCCCGCAGGTGTTCCCGTTCTTGATTTTACTAAAGAACTGCCAGATCTGACAGGGGCATCCGCTGTTGTAGTTGGAAATATCCCTGAGGATTTAGAGCAACTACGGCAAATCTTCCAAGAACATGATTTCCAGGCCGTTTATTTCAAAAATGAGATCGCCAAAGCCTACTATCTGACAGGATACGGTAGCAGGGACCAGTATGCCAAACTCTATAAAACCATCTATCAGTACCCAGAGTTTGATGTCCGCTACAAACTCAAAGACTTAGCGGCCTATCTCAAGATCCAGCAGATCCTCTTGGTCAAAATGATTCAGATCTTCCAAGAGTTGGGCTTTGTGACCATTGAAAATGGTATCATGAAGGTTAATAAAGAAGCAGAAAAACGCGAAATCGCGGAAAGCAGCATCTACCAAAACCTTAAACAAACGGTGAAAGAGCAGGAGTTGATGGCCCTTGGAACGGTTCGCGAAATTTATGACTATCTGACAGGTCAGGACTCATGAAAAAACACCTAAAAAAATTCCTCTGGCTCACTCCCTTCCTGCTTTTTGGACTTTATTGGTTGGGAATCTACCTGAGTCTAAAAAATCCCATGGAGTAGATTGTTTACTCTGAAAATGGTGGGATGATGCGAAATATGATTGTCAAGTCCTACACTCAAACAATCGGTAGTGATCGCACCTGGAAAGAAGATGAAGGATTTCAAATGTATCCCTATTCAGATAAAATCGTTGGTGGAAAGGAGCATCTAGCTGTTACTATGTTTAGAGGCACTGCAGATTGGTTCTATATGTACAAATACAAATTAGATGAAAGTATCTCAGTTAATCTGATATTTGAATATAACGCCTCTAAAAAGATTTTTTACCAAAGTGACCTCTATCTGACAATCAATGAGACAAGCTACAAAGACCAGCAACTCCTTGAGAAACTTGCCACCTATGGCAAAGACCGTGCTTGGCTTCAAGACCAAAGTAAGAAAGTGGCCGAGCAATACATCCTTGGTACCTGGTTCAAAAATGGAAGCTCCCGATATTCCCTGAAAAACCTGGGTGATATGAAAATCGAGTACAACAAATTGATAGAAGAGTAGTAAGTTTTTTGGGAACCCAGTCCCACATCATTTTTTGGATGTGGGATTTTTGCATTTGCCGCGAGAGCTTGGGAAAATGATTTGGCAAAAAATGATGCAAGTTAGTGGAATTCATGATATAATGGAATGTAAAAAATTTTTTATGAAAGAAAGTTAACCATGAATTTAAAAGATTACATTGCAAGTATTGAAAACTATCCACAAGAAGGAATTACCTTCCGTGATATCAGCCCTTTGATGGCAGATGGCAATGCTTATAGTTATGCGATTCGTGAAATCGTTCAATACGCGACGGATAAGAAAATCGACATGATCGTTGGTCCTGAAGCGCGTGGATTCATCGTTGGATGTCCGGTCGCTTTTGAGTTAGGAATTGGATTTGCGCCTGTTCGTAAGCCTGGTAAATTGCCACGTGAAGTCATCTCAGCTGACTACGAAAAAGAATACGGTGTTGATACCCTCTGCATGCACGCAGATGCCATCAAACCAGGTCAACGTGTCCTCATCGTTGATGACCTCTTAGCGACTGGTGGTACGGTGAAAGCAACCATCGAAATGATCGAAAAACTCGGTGGGGTCGTTGCAGGTTGTGCCTTCTTGATCGAGTTGGATGAATTGAAAGGTCGCGAAGCGATCGGCGATTACGACTACAAAGTCTTGATGCATTACTAATATAGTCTAATACTATAACTGGCTACAGAAAAACCATAATTGAAAACTATAAGCTCCTATCATATAATGTTAGTTAAGAACTTGTAAGATGGGAGCTTTTTATGCCAATTACTCTAGATAAAAAATTACCAGCAGTCGATATCCTTCGTTCAGAAAATATTTTTGTCATGGATGATGTTCGGGCGACTCACCAGGATATTCGGCCGATGAATGTTCTCATTCTTAATCTAATGCCGACCAAGGTTGCGACAGAAACCCAGCTCTTACGCCTCCTTGCCAACACGCCCTTGCAGATCAATGTAGATTTCCTCTATATGGCGAGCCATGAATCCAAGAATACAGCGGCTGAGCATTTGGAGAGCTTCTACAAGACCTTTGAGGATATCAAGGATAATTACTATGACGGCTTGATTGTGACAGGAGCGCCTGTCGAAAAGATGGACTTTGAGGAAGTAGACTACTGGGAAGAATTAACCCAGGTCTTTGAATGGTCTAAGCGGCATGTCTTTTCTACCTTGCACCTTTGTTGGGGAGCGCAGGCTGGACTGTACCACCGTTACGGGATTCAAAAAGTAGAGCTCTGTGACAAGCTATCGGGCATCTATGACCAAGCAGTGGTGCGTCCCGATAGTCTGCTCATGAGAGGATTTGACGATCGCTTCCTTGCCCCTCATTCTCGCTATACAGATATTCCTTTGAAGGAAGTCCTTGAAAAGAGCAACCTTCAAGTGATCGCTCAAGGAAATGAAGTTGGGCTTTCCATCATTGCCAGTCCAGACATGCGTGAGGTGTATAGCTTTGGCCATCTGGAGTATGATCGCGATACGCTGGCAAAAGAATACCACCGAGATGTCAAGGCAGGCTTGGATCCGGACGTTCCTAAGAATTATTTTGATGGTGATGACGCTAATACAGAGCCTCGCATTCGTTGGAATCTAGCTGCGACGACCTTCTTTAGTAATTGGATCAACTATGCGGTTTATCAAGAAACACCTTACCGCTTGGAAGAATTGGAAAAAGATATTTCATTTTATGGTTACCTATAAAGGGGAATTATGACATATTCACAAGCATTTAAGTATGGCAACTTGGTTCTTCCAAGTACCTTGCTTTTTCATTATCATGAATTGTTTGACCAAGCAGATGACTACTTGGTTTGGCAGTTTTTCTTCCTTCAAAATACGACTGGCCAAGAGGCTTTGACACCTAATCAGATTGCTAGTCATCTAGGAAAAACGGTGACAGAGGTCAATCGGATTATGTCCAATTTGACCACCAAGGGACTTCTTCAATACCGGACCATTGAGCTCAATGGCGAGATTGAAGCCATCTTTGATGCGACCATTGCCCTGGAGCGCTTGGATGAGATTTTAGAAGCCCAGACACAAGGGAAGGCACAAAGCGCGCCTGCGAAGGGAAATGTCATCAAGGACCTGGTGGAAACCTTCCAACAAGAACTGGGACGACTCTTGACGCCTTTTGAGATTGAAGACCTGACCAAAACTGTGCGAGAAGATCAGACAGATCCAGATGTGATCAAGGCAGCATTACGAGAAGCTGTTTTTAACGGCAAGCCTCACTGGAAATATATACAGGCTATTTTACGCAACTGGCGCAGTGAAGGCATCAACAGTCTAGCCCAAGTAGAGGTGAAACTACAAGAACGCGAGCAAGCCAACCCACGCAATGTGACGGTTTCAGACGATTTCTTGAAGGCCATGGATTTGTGGAAGGATTAAAAAAACTAGCACTTATTTGAGTGCTAGCTGCAGAAGGAAGGTAAAGTCTTCCTAGAAACTTTCCTTAGGTGAGTACGGACGTCAGCGAACTTCGAAGAAGCTCCATGACTTAGTTTTGAGCCTAAGGTCTCAAAACTCCCGAGTGCCTGAAACAATAGTGTTTCAGGCACTTTTCTCACGGCGGAAAGTTTTTAGTTTATACTTGAATAGTTTTAAAAATAAGACATTATTTTTACTGAAACAAATAGGTTCTTAATTGAAAAAATTATTTTTAACCATACAAAAAGCTAGCAGTCATATATTGCTAGCATTTTTCGTTTATAGATAGTCTGCATAGGCTTTTTCTAGTTTGCTAAGGAGTTCTTGTTTTTCCTCCTCACTAGCAAAGGAAGCCTGGATGGCATCGACATTGTGTTGGTAAAAGTCTGTTTCCTTGGTTTGGAAATGCTGATGGTAGAGAGCGTATTCCTTGGTGAGGTCGGTATCAGATACAGTCCGGTTATCGGTATTGATACTGATCCGAGCTCCGGCTGCCTTCATCTTCAAATAAGGAAAATCTTCTATAGTCAGTGCTGCTTTTGTTTGTAGGTTGCTGGTCAAGCAGAGTTCACCGGTAACCCCATTTTCAATAAAGGATTGGAGTAAGGCTGGTTCATGAGATAGAGCCGTCACGTGGCCATTGCGTTTGATGCCAAATGCAATCGATTGGGCAACAAAGTGTGGGCAATGACACTCACCTGCATGAAGCGTCATGGGCCGATGGTAACTCTTGACTTGCTCAATTAGAGGTCGAATATCTTCTGGAGAGTAGTTGTGCTCATCTCCGGCAAAGTCAAAACCAACAAAATCCTGATCACTAACTTGGTTGGCTTCTGCAAGAATGCGAGAGGTGACCTCTTGATCTGACTGGCGCATGCCACAGACTAAGGCTTTTGCAACAATGCCAAATTCCTCCTGGGCTTGGCGTAGACCATCGCAGACAGCATCGATGGTTTCTGGGACGGTGAGCCCTTGGTCCATGGACAATTCTGGCGCAAAGCGGACTTCGATATAGACGACGTTTTCGAGAGCAGCTTGCTTGGCCACATCGTAAGCAGCGAGGGTCAAGGCCTCCTTGGTTTGAAGAAGGGGCCGAATGTAGTCAAAGGCCTCTAAATAGTCCAAAAGATTCTCACAGTGGGCAGGCGCAGTGACATGGTGTTTGAGCTCTTCATCGCTAGCAGGGAGGTCAATATTGGCCATAGCTGCCAACTGGCGAATGGTCGAAAGAGACAAGGAACCGTCTAAGTGACAGTGAAGTTCTGTCTTTGCCAAACTATGAAAGTCGATCGTGGACATGTTTTTTCTCCTTAAATTTGTATTTTTTCTATACTATCATTTTGACAAAAAAAGTCAAGTAGCGTTCGTGTAGCAGATCTTTGAAAGGGAGTCTGAGATTTGATATGCTAGTAGTAACATAGACAAAGGAGAAAAGAGATGTCAGATTATCAATTACCAGAAGTATGGGAAGCACCGAGCCAGATGGGAGGAGCCTGGGGTGGCCTGAACCAACCAACAGCAGGTGCCCGCTTTGAACAAACTCTTCCAAAAGGGGATCAGCCTTTCCAACTCTATACCCTTCCAACTCCAAATGGGATTAAGGTAACCATTATGCTGGAGGAATTGAAAGAGCTGGGAGTGGATGCAGGCTACGACGCTTATCGTATCAAGATTGGTGAGGGAGATCAATTTGGCAGTGACTTTGTAGCCATCAATCCAAACTCGAAAATTCCAGCTATGTTGGATCAATCAGGCGACCAAGACATTCGGGTCTTTGAATCAGCCAATATTCTCTTGTATCTAGCTGAGAAATTTGGCCAATTAATCCCGACAGATCCTGCTAAGCGGACAGAAGTTCTCAACTGGCTCTTTTGGCAGACAGGTGCCGCGCCTTTTTTAGGCGGAGGATTTGGCCATTTCTTCCATTATGCTCCTGCAAAAATCGAGTATGCCATCAACCGATTTGCTATGGAAGCCAAACGCCAATTGGACCTACTGGACAAGGAATTGGCGACTAAACCTTATATTGCAGGAGGTGACTATACCATTGCAGATATCGCCATCTGGTCTTGGTATGGCCGTCTAGCCCAAGACAAGGTCTGGGATCGTGCAGGAATTTTCCTAAATGTGAAGGAATATAAGCATTTGCAGGCTTGGACAGAGAAAATCGCCAATCGCCCAGCTGTAAAACGTGGCTTGGAAGTAGACTATAAGGAAATTGACTAAAGTCTAATATCGGCTTGTTGAGGATGATAGCGAGAGTTTCCGCCGTGAGCATAGCACATGAAACGTATAAGTTTCATGTGCCCGGAAGTTTTGAGACATTAGACTCAAAACTTAGTCATGGAACTTTGAAGAAGTTCGCTGACGTCCGGACTCACCTAAGGAAAGTCTAAAGTAATACCTTTCCATAATAGACAAGGCGCCGTTGCGCCTTTTTTTAATGGTGCAAACATGGTATACTAAAGGGTGGAATAAAAGTTTAGAAAGTAGCACATGGAATTTACAAAATTATCAAATCGCTTGGACTTGGTGGCTAGCTTCGTCCCAGCTGGTGCGCGTCTGTTGGATGTGGGGAGTGACCATGCTTATCTCCCAATCGCCCTCTTACAAGAAGGCAAGATTGAGGCTGCCATTGCAGGGGAAGTAGTAGAAGGACCTTATCAGTCTGCCCTACAAAATGTCACGGATAATGGCTTAGAAGACAAAATTGAAGTCCGATTGGCCAATGGTTTGACTGCCTTTGAACCAACAGATGGCATTTCCTGTATCACCATTGCTGGTATGGGAGGACGCTTGATTGCAGATATTCTAGCCGCAGGTCTAGAAAAATTAGCCAGTGTCTCTAGCTTGGTCCTACAACCCAATAATCGGGAAGATGAACTGCGGGCTTGGTTAGTCGACCATGATTTCCGCATTGTTGATGAAGCGATCTTGGAAGAAAATGAGAAGTTTTATGAGATCATTGTAGTGGAACACGGTTCTCAAGAGTTGACAGCCAAGGAACTACGCTTTGGTCCCCATTTGATGCGGGAACAAGCTCCAGCCTTTGTCCAAAAGTGGTCCAAGGAAGTAGAGAAATTAAGTTTTGCCTTGGAGCAGGTCCCAGTTGAGAATCAATCTGCCAGAGCATCGCTAGAAGAGCGCATCGCACAAATCAAGGAGGTTCTACATGTTAGCAAGTGAAGTCATCAAACGCTATGAAGCCTACTGTCCTCAGGAACTATCCATGGAGGGAGATGTTCGTGGCTTACAGGTCGGCACTTTGCAAAAAGACATCCATAAGGTCATGGTGGCCTTAGATATCCGCGAGCAGACGGTGGCGGAAGCTATCGCCCATGGGGTGGACTTGATCATCGTCAAGCATGCGCCGATTTTCCGCCCGCTTAAAGATTTGGTAGCTGACCGGGCTCAAAATCAGATCTATATCGACTTGATCAAGCATGATATCGCGGTCTATGTCAGCCATACTAATAATGACATTGTCCCAGATGGTCTCAACGATTGGTTTTGCCAGCTCTTGGAAATTCAAGATACAGAGCCCCTCAGTATGACAGGAGAAGGACTCGGAATCGGGCGCATCGGTCAGGTGTCCGCCCAAACCTTTGGTCAGTTGGCTGAAAAGGTCAAAGAAACTTTTGGGCTAGATGCTTTGCGCATAGTCAGTTATGATCAGGCGGATTTGGATCGGGTTATTGAGCGTGTCGCTATCTGTGGAGGAAGTGGCCAGTCCTTTTACAAGGATGCTCTCGCCAAGGGAGCAGAGGTCTATATCACAGGAGATATATACTACCACACGGCTCAGGACATGCTGAGCGATGGGCTCTTGGCCTTGGATCCAGGACACCATATCGAGGTTCTCTTTGTGTCGAAACTAGTAGAAAAGCTCAATCAGTGGAAGGCTGAAGAGGCGTGGGAGATTGAAGTGATTAGCAGTCAAGCCAGCACCAATCCTTTTTACCATATCTAAGGGGGCATCATGAAAGTTGCCATTATCGGTGCAGGGATCGTGGGATCTACTGCAGCCTATTATCTATCCAAGGAAGCACAGGTGGATGTGATCGTCTATGATCATGGAGTCGGCCAAGCGACCAAGGCGGCGGCAGGCATAATTAGCCCTTGGTTTTCCAAACGACGGAATAAGGCCTGGTATCGCCTGGCTCGTCTGGGAGCTGATTTTTACCAAGAATTGGTAGTAGACCTGGCCAAGGACGGAATCAAAACAGATTTTTACCAGCAGACTGGTGTCTATCTCCTCAAGAAAAAGGAGGACAAATTAGACGAACTATATCAGTTGGCGCTGAGTCGTCGGGAAGAATCTCCCTTGATTGGGGACTTGGCAATCTTAACCAAAGAAGAGGTGGCCCAGCAATTTCCTGATCTACAAGGCTTTGAGAAGCTCCTTTATGCCTCAGGTGGTGCTCATGTGGAGGGAGCCCTTCTAACGGAAACTCTCCTTAAAGCAAGCGGAGCACGAGTGATCAAGGAAGAGGCTGCTCTCTCAGTCTCAAGTGATGGCTATCAGATTGCTGGTGAATGCTATGACCAAGTCATCCTGGCAACAGGAGCCTGGTTGGGGCAAATGCTCGAGTCGCTTGGCTACCAAGTTGATGTCCGTCCGCAAAAGGGGCAACTGCGGGATTATCAGCTAGACTTAGATACTGCTGATTATCCTGTGGTCATGCCTGAAGGAGAGCTGGATATCATTCCATTTCAGCAGGGCAAGATCAGTATGGGAGCCACCCATGAAAATGAGATGGGCTTTGACCTGACAGTGGATCAGGCTTTGCTGAATCAGATGGAAACAGAAGCTCTGTCTTACTATCCAGAACTAGCTCAAGCGGAAGTCGTCGGGGAGCGCGTGGGAACCCGTGCCTACACCAGTGATTTTTCACCATTTTGGGGAGCTGTTCCTGATCGAGCAGGCCTCTATGTCGCTAGTGGACTGGGTTCGTCGGGCCTCACAACAGGTCCCCTCATTGGTTGGCATCTAGCCCAACTAGTGGCAGGAGGAAACCTGCGCTTAGATCCAGCAGATTATCCAGTTGAACAATATGTGAAGAAGTAGGCTGGGACAAAAGTCCTAGCCTCTCAATTGTCTTTGGATTGTCGAGCAAGACGCAGTGGTTGAGTGGGCTCTACTACGCTGATTTCATCAGCTTTTACAGCCCTACTCAACTGTGCGGAGGTGGGACGACGAAATCGAATTCTAACGAATTACCGATTTCTGTCCCACTCTCTTTTTTTCGAAAGATCTTCCTTAATTTGGCTAAGAATAGTAGAATAGAAGAAGTGAATCATCAAGAAAATGGGAGTTGTTATGAATTGGTTTCAATCGCAATCCGTGGTCTTGCAGGCCTTTATCGCAGGATTGTTTACATGGGGCTGTACCATTGTAGGGTCAGCTATCATCTTTTTCTTTAAGCATATTAGTCGCAAATTACTGGATATCATGATGGGCTTTGCGGCAGGAGTCATGATTGCGGCTTCGTTTTGGTCCCTCTTGCAACCGTCGATTTAGTATGCGGAAAACTCTTATGGGAACCTGGCTTGGTTGCCAGCGACGATCGGTTTTCTAGCTGGAGGTTTTTTCCTTCGCTTGATTGACGCCATCTTCCCTCACCTTCATATGAGTAAGGAGATTGAGGATGCTGAGAGCATCCATACGCCGAGAGAAAAGAAGTTGTCTAAAACGACTCTACTCTTTCTCGCCATTACCATCCACAATTTCCCAGAAGGCTTGGCGGTCGGAGTGGCCTTTGGAGCTCTGGCTAGCAATCCAAGTCCAGAAGCCTTTATCGGGGCGGTTGGTTTGGCCATTGGGATTGGCTTGCAAAATATCCCAGAAGGGGCTGCCCTTTCGATTCCGATTCGGACAGATGGAAAATCCCGTCTCAATGCCTTTTATTGGGGATCTATGTCTGCTATCGTCGAGCCCATCGGAGCCCTTCTAGGAGCAGTAGCGGTTTTGTCCATGACGGCTATCTTGCCTTACGCCCTCTCCTTTGCGGCAGGTGCGATGATCTTCGTGGTGGTTGGAAGAGTTGATCCCAGACTCACAGACCAATGGCAACACAGATGTTGCGACCCTCGGTCTCATGGTTGGCTTTGTCATTATGATGATCCTAGACGTCGCTTTGGGATAAGGAACTGAAAAGGAGAGCGTCAGGACAAGCTCTCTTTTTGATTGCTGTTATTTTCTTTGAGAAAAAAGATAGTCAGATACAGCTCAAAGGAATCTTCGTTAGTAAGGAGTATCGTCTTATGGTCAAAATCAAATTTAAAAAGAAAAGCAAAAGGATGATGATCATCGCTTTGGCTCTCATTATAGTAGTTGGGATTTTTTTGTTTCATATGAACAAAAAAATGGAGGAGAAGAGACGCAATAAAGAGTATGAAGTCAGCCTTGTAAAGACCTTGAAACATTCTTACGAGGGAATTGAGAAAATTGAGATTCAAAACCCATCTTATAGCCCTACTCCTTCAGACGCATGGGGAGCAGATGTAAAACTCACATTTTCTGATGGGAATTCCAAGGAACATGTACTAGCTTATGATAAAGATGCGAATAAAATTAAGATAGGGGTCTATCATAATGAAGATGAGGAATTTCAGAGCTTTATGGATTCTAGGAGAGGCACGACAAAATCAAGAGTAAGGGTAAGATATTCGGATGGTTCAGAAGAGAAGCAGTGATCAGTGAATTAAAGTATATCAAAGAGTCCTAGTCCAAGTACCCTATTTGAATCACGATAATGAAGATCGTTAACGAGACTATTGCTCACATCCTGTCATCACCTTGGAACATAAATGCAAGGTGACTTTTTTATATAAACATGATAAAATAAGGGTAATGACTACGTAGAAAGGCCTAACATTATGAAAGGTATTATTTTAGCAGGGGGCTCAGGAACTCGCTTGTATCCATTGACACGTGCGGCTTCTAAACAATTGATGCCCATTTATGACAAACCAATGATCTACTATCCGCTATCAACCCTTATGTTGGCTGGGATCAAAGATATCTTGATCATCTCGACTCCTCAAGACCTACCTCGTTTTGAAGAGCTTCTTGGAGATGGTTCTGAGCTCGGAATTTCTCTCTCTTATGCAGAGCAACCAAGTCCAGATGGTTTGGCGCAAGCCTTCATCATCGGGGAAGACTTTATCGGGGACGATCACGTTGCCCTCATCCTTGGGGACAATATCTTCCACGGAAACGGCTTAACCAAGATGTTGCAACGGGCAGAAGCAAAGGAAAAAGGAGCGACTGTCTTTGGTTATCAAGTCAAAGATCCAGAACGCTTTGGTGTGGTAGAGTTTGACGCGGATATGAATGCTATCTCTATCGAAGAAAAGCCAGAACATCCAAAATCGAATTTTGCAGTGACAGGACTTTACTTCTATGACAATGATGTGGTAGAGATTGCCAAAAACATCAAACCAAGTCCTCGTGGAGAGCTTGAAATCACTGATGTTAACAAGGCCTATTTGGAGCGTGGAGATCTTTCTGTTGAGCTCATGGGCCGTGGTTTTGCCTGGTTGGATACAGGAACTCACGAAAGCCTCTTGCAAGCTTCTCAATATATCGAGACTGTTCAACGTTTGCAAAATGTCCAAGTAGCCAATCTTGAGGAAATTGCTTATCGCATGGGTTATATCACCAAGGAACAAGTTCATGAATTAGCGCAATCATTGAAGAAAAACGAATACGGACAATATTTGCTCCGTTTGATTGGAGAAGCATAATGACGGAACAATTTTTTGATAAAGAATTAGCAGCCCGCAAAATTGAAGCCATCCCAGGCTTGATGGAGTTTGATATTCCTGTGCGCGGAGATAACCGTGGTTGGTTTAAAGAAAACTTCCAAAAAGAGAAAATGCTTCCTCTTGGCTTCCCTGAAAGCTTCTTTGCGGAAGGCAAGTTGCAAAACAATATTTCATTCTCTCGCAAAAATGTTTTGCGTGGCTTGCATGCAGAGCCTTGGGACAAGTACATCTCTGTAGCAGATGAAGGAAAGGTTCTTGGAACTTGGGTAGACCTTCGTGAAGGCGATAGCTTTGGGAACACCTACCAAACCGTGATCGATGCTTCAAAAGGCATCTTCGTTCCTCGTGGTGTTGCCAATGGGTTCCAAGTTTTGACAGACAAAGTTGCCTATACATACTTAGTCAATGATTACTGGGCACTGGAACTCAAACCAAAATATGCGTTTGTCAACTATGCAGACCCAAGCCTAGACATCCAATGGGAAAACCTAGAAGAAGCAGAAGTCTCAGAAGCAGACAAGAACCACCCATTGCTCAAAGACGTCAAACCCCTAAAAGCAGAAGATTTGTAAAAATGAACTTTGCGAAGCAATAGCGCGACTGCAAGGAGCGTTATAAGAGAGTTTCTGCCCTAGTGAAAACAAGATTCCCTCAGGGAATCTTGTAGGAAAATCTGGAGACTTAGGCTTCGGATTTAGCCATGAAACCGAAGGGTTGCTGGCGTCCCTCACTAGCTAAAGGAACAATCAAAACAAAAACTATTTGGAGAAAAAATGTCAGAATATAAACATATCATCGTAACCGGTGGAGCTGGTTTCATCGGTTCAAACTTCGTACACTATGTCTACAACAACCATCCAGACGTGCATGTGACTGTCCTTGACAAACTCACTTACGCTGGTAACCGTGCCAATATCGAAGAAATCCTTGGAGATCGTGTCGAGTTGGTGGTGGGAGACATCGCGGATGCTGAATTAGTTGACAAATTGGCTGCCAAGGCTGATGCTATCGTTCACTATGCGGCTGAAAGCCACAATGACAACTCCCTCAAAGATCCATCTCCATTTATCTACACAAACTTTGTTGGAACTTACACACTCTTGGAAGCGGCTCGTAAATACGACATTCGTTTCCACCACGTGTCAACAGACGAAGTCTATGGGGACCTTCCATTGCGTGAAGATCTTCCTGGACATGGGGAAGGTCCTGGTGAAAAATTCACTGCTGAAACCAAATACAACCCATCATCACCTTATTCATCAACCAAAGCTGCTTCAGACTTGATTGTAAAAGCTTGGGTACGTTCCTTTGGTGTCAAAGCAACGATTTCTAACTGTTCAAACAACTACGGGCCATACCAACACATCGAAAAATTCATCCCACGTCAAATCACCAATATCTTGTCTGGCATCAAGCCAAAACTTTATGGTGAAGGGAAGAACGTCCGTGACTGGATCCACACCAACGACCACTCAACTGGTGTTTGGGCTATCCTCACTAAGGGCCGTATCGGTGAAACTTACCTGATCGGTGCCGATGGTGAAAAGAACAACAAAGAAGTGCTTGAGTTGATCCTTGAAAAAATGGGTCAACCAAAAGACGCCTACGACCGTGTAACAGACCGTGCTGGTCACGATTTGCGTTACGCGATTGATTCAACCAAATTGCGTGAAGAATTAGGTTGGGAACCACAATTCACAAACTTCGAAGCTGGTTTGGAAGACACCATCAAGTGGTACACAGATCACCAAGACTGGTGGAAGGCTGAAAAAGAAGCTGTAGAAGCCAATTACGCGAAAACACAAAAAGTTTTGAAATAATGAAGAAAGTCCAAGTGGAAAATTGCTTGGACTTTTTCTTTTATTTTCATGCAAACCACTAATTAAGAATGAATTTGTGGTATAATATGGTTAGTTTTTAGGATGAATCAATAAGGGGGATGTTATGAATCAAAAAGATTGGGTTGAATACTTTGAAGCGGTCAATGGTCGAAAGCCAAGTATGCAAGAATTTCAAGAAGCGCGTGAAAAAGGGGAGTTTTTCGTAGAGCGAAAAGAAGCGCCAGCTCCAACAACTGAGGAACAGGCTCCTGCTCAGGAAGTACCTGTTGCATCTAGCGCACCTCTTTCACAAGAGCAGAAAGCTTTTGTCCAACCGCAGCCATCGGCGAAAACCTTACAACCTGTTCCAAGACCGAAAAAATTGACATTTTCTTTCAATAAACAACCCCAAATTGGGGCCGCAGTTGCGGGACTTGTCGCAGTGATTTCCTTTGCTTGGTTCTTTTTCTTTTCAGGTGGACCAAGTCTAGATGGTGTTTGGTTGAGAAATACGGATTCAAGTCCGGTCACTTATGAACTAAGTGGAAAGAAACAAAAAGTCAATGGTGGCGAGACCATCAAAAAGGTTCTCAAGGGCAATGAAGCGAAAAAAGAATTTAATACCGCACTTTCTTTGTTAAATGCGACTGACTTGCATTCACTTGCGGATGTCGATAAGAAATTTAACCTGAAAACGACAGAAATAGTTGTTATTAAATCTGGTGGGAACACACGCTATAATTTGCTCCAAAAAGACGGAAGCAATATTATTTTAAGAAATGATTTATTTGACTTGAAAACTTATAAATCATACGAAGGAAACTTTGAAGAAAATTTGGTCTATCACAAGGTTGAAACACCAAAGGCCATGGTTGGAAAGTGGAAGAATGTGACAGAAGGAGATAATACAACTGTTCAGATTTCAGATCACGGAATTATTAGTGATAAGTATTACGATAGCAAGGCTTACGCATTCTATTCTCTAGCTGATTCAGAAAAGTATGATGGAGACACGACTTCTAAAGAAGAGATTGAACACACATTTGAAGTAATTCAAGAAGCGGTGAAATCAGAAGGCTATCAAGTGAAGAGCGCTAAGGAAGTCTATATACAAGCTAATTCAAATTATTGTTTCGTACCTGTCAACGGTGGAAAAAATATACTCGTCTTACGTAGTGGTAATGAATTTGCCGCAAAATTAGAAAAAGTGAAATAATCAAAGGACCGCAAGGTCCTTTTTGTTTCCAAATTTCTGACTGAAAAACTATTCATGTCTAGGCAAAAATATGGTAGAATAGATAAGATGTGTCTGAGATGTCTATTTCTTCTCAGGCGACTACAGGTAATGGAGTAGAAAATGCAAAATAGACCTATTATTATTGGTGTTACTGGTGGTTCTGGTGGTGGAAAGACCAGTGTGTCTCGTGCCATTTTGGCCAATTTCCCGAATGAAAAGATTGCCATGATTGAGCATGATTCTTATTACAAGGACCAGAGTCATTTGACCTTTGAGGAGCGGATCAAGACTAACTATGACCATCCTTTTGCCTTTGATACGGACTTGATGATTGCACAGATCAATGAACTCTTGGAGGGTCGTCCGGTAGATATTCCAACTTATGACTATGCTGAACATACACGCAGCAGCAAGACCTATCGTCAGGAACCACAGGATGTCTTCATCGTGGAAGGGATCTTAGTCCTTGAAGACAAGCGCCTTCGGGACTTGATGGACATCAAGATTTTTGTCGATACAGATGATGATGTGCGGATCATTCGCCGGATCAAGCGCGATATGGAGGAGCGTGGTCGGAGTCTCGATAGCGTTATTGAGCAGTACCTTGGAGTGGTGAAACCCATGTACCATCAGTTCATTGAGCCAACCAAGCGCTATGCGGACGTGATCATTCCTGAAGGAGTGACCAACACGGTAGCGATTGATTTGATCACAACCAAGATTGAAAAAATCCTCAACGAAGCGCGTGAGGGAAAATAGAAAAAGAGAGAAGAAGGGCAACTGGTCACCAAGTGTCTACGGATATGAGGAGTGACGGAATGTCTCAGTAGTTGATGAGACTCTTCATTCGCTAAAAGACTCAGAAGAGTTCTCCATCAATGTTGCGGGGGAGGTACGAAAAACGTTATGTAACGTTCTGTACCACTCCCTCTTTTTCCTAAGGAGAATGGAAATGAAAAGGGAGTTTCATTCGCGGACCAAGGCGTTCGCTTGTTTATTGACCATGTGTGCTGGTTTTTCAGATGCCTATACCTTTATCTGTCGGGGTGGGACCTTGGCGGCAGGCCAGACGGGGAATGTGGTCTTTCTATCGGTCGGCTTGATTGGCCAGCAGATCTCAGATGTAGAAGTCAAGTTAGCGACCATGCTGGCTTTTATGCTGGGAATCCTTTTGATGACAGTCTTGCGTCGCTTGATTGACAACTCAGTTTGGCGCCTCAGTACCTTGGTACCCTTTATCCTCACAACCTTGGTGACGGGATTTTTGCCAGCATCGGTAAAAAATGTCTTCATCGTGCCTTTTTTTGGCCTGAGTTTGGGAATCGTAGCGACCTCTTTTGGAGAAGTGGATGGCTACGCTTATAATCATTCCTTCATGACGGGAAATCTCAAGAAAACCATGGTGGCTTATGGGAATTTTGTCAGAGAAAAGGAAAAGAAATTCCTTTGGGAAGCCATTTTTATGACCTGTTTGATCGGGAGCTTTGTCTTTGGGGCCATTTTTTCGACCTATTTGATCCAGTTTTATGGGTTAGAGACCATCTGGCTGGTGTCCATCATCTTGACTATCTTTTTAATCTATCGTGCCATCCAGTATTTTGAAGTCTTTCACTTCAATCGGCGACATGAATAGATAAAAGTATCATAAATAACTTTCCTTAGGTGAGTGCGGACGTCAGCGAACTTCTTTTAAGAAGTTCCATGACTAAATCAAGATACAAAGGGCGTCTGCGGATAAAGTCAAAATAGGAAGTTTGATGCAGAATCTTTTGATTCTAGGAGAACTTATCTTTTTGACACAATCCGCAGCCTGTGTTCAATTCGTATTGAGCCCCTTCGCTTTTTGATTTCTTGGCTCAGGCTAAAACAGTTTTCCAAACTGTTTTACTCTCAATAATTCCGTGTGCCTGAAGCAGTTAAGCTTCAGGCACTTTTCTCACAGCGGAAAGTTTAGTATATTCTTTATCAATTTAAATTAATGAGACCTCGATTTTATCTCTTTGCAGAATCGCTTAAGTTATTTTACTAAAAATTAGTTTATCTATATTCCAGAGGCTGGGGCAAAAGTCATAGCCTCTTAATTGTTTTTGGATTGTCGAGCAAGACGCAGTGGTTGAGTGGGCTCTACTACGCTGATTACATCAACTTTTACAGCCCTACTCAACTGTGCGGAGGTGGGACGACGAAATCGAATTCTAACGAATGACCGATTTCTGTCCCACTCTCTTTTCTTTCGCTATTTGAAGCTTAATTTTTGGGCAAATATTTGGTATAATGGAAGGTATGAAACATTCGGAAAAAGAATCACAATACCAGCTCTTGCTGGCTCAGTTAGACGCTCTCTTAACAGGAGAAAGCAATGCCTTAGCTAATCTGTCCAATGCCAGTGCTCTTTTAAATCAAGCCCTACCTCGTTCGGTCTTTGCGGGTTTTTATTTGTATGACCAAACGGAATTGATCCTGGGACCTTTTCAGGGAGGTGTTTCTTGTGTCCATATCGCTCTTGGAAAGGGTGTCTGTGGAGAAGCCGCTCAAAAGCAGGAAACCATCATTGTTGAAGATGTGCGCCAGCATGCCAACTATATTTCCTGTGATAGCCGGGCTATGAGTGAGATTGTGGTGCCTATGGTCAAGGACGGCCAGCTCCTTGGGGTTTTAGACCTGGACTCGGAGTGTGTCTCTGACTACGATCAGCTGGATCAAGAGTATTTGGAAAAGTTTGTCGCTCTCTTGATCGATAAGACAAACTGGGACTTTAAGATGTTTGGAGTTAAGAACTAATGTATCAAGCTTTATATCGGAAATACCGTAGCCAGACCTTTGGCCAATTGGTCGGCCAGCAAGTGGTGGCACGGACATTGAGACAGGCCGTCGAGCAGGAGAAGATCAGCCATGCCTATCTCTTTTCTGGTCCTCGTGGTACTGGGAAAACCAGTGTGGCCAAGATCTTTGCTAAGGCTATGAACTGTCCTAATCAAGTCAATGGGGAGCCTTGTAACGACTGCTATATCTGTGAATCCATTACCAATGGGAGCTTAGAAGATGTCATTGAAATCGATGCGGCATCCAACAATGGGGTGGATGAGATTCGGGATATTCGCGACAAATCCACTTATGCTCCGAGTCTAGCCAAGCACAAGGTCTACATTATCGATGAGGTCCACATGCTCTCAACAGGAGCCTTTAATGCCTTGTTGAAGACGCTGGAAGAGCCGACAGAGAACGTGGTCTTTATCCTCGCAACAACGGAGTTACACAAGATTCCCGCTACTATTCTGTCACGGGTGCAACGCTTTGAATTCAAATCCATCAAACTGCCGGATATCGTTCACCATTTGGAAAGCATCCTAGCTACAGAAGGCATTGCCTATGAAGCAGATGCTGTCCATATCATTGCTCGGCGCGCTGAAGGTGGGATGCGGGATGCCTTGTCCATTTTGGACCAAGCCCTTAGTCTGACGGCGGGTAGTGAGTTGACGACAGCAATCGCTGAAGAGATTACAGGCTCCATCAGTCTAGCTGCGCTCGATCAGTATGTGGCTGCCATCCTGGATCATGATGCAACAGCAGCACTGGATCAGCTGGCGATTATCTTTGATAATGGGAAGAATATGGCTCGTTTCGTTACGGACCTACTTCAATATTTGAGAGATCTCTTGATTGTTCAGACAGGCGGAGAAAACACTCATGCTAGTGATTTATTTGCGGCGAATCTTGAAGCCGATCAAGCCCGTCTTTTTGCCCTGATTGACCAAGCGACGACCAGTCTAGCGGATATCAAAAATAGTCTGCAACCGCGTATCTACACTGAAATGATGACCATTAAATTGGCTGAAAGTACGGGCCAAGTTTCTAACTCAGCTGCTGTGGAGGTTCCTTCCAATGTGCTAGCTCAGCTGAAAGACTTGAAAAAGGAAGTCGCTCAACTCAAGCAACAGTTAGCGCAATCAGGTAGCAGTCTTCCTGCTTCAAAACCAGCAGTAACGCGTCCAATCAAGTCTAGCAATGGCTACCGTGCAGATCGAAGCAAGGTCAACGCCATTTTACAAGAGGCGGTTGAAAACCCAGAGTTGGCACGGACCAACTTGATCCGTCTTCAGAATGCTTGGGGGGAAATTATCGAGAGCTTGACAGGTGCGGATAAGGCCCTCTTAATCGGATCTCAGCCGGTCGCTGCCAATGAAAATCACGCTATTTTAGCCTTTGAATCGGCCTTTAATGCTGAACAGACCATGAAGCGGGACAACCTCAATACCATGTTTGGAAATATCCTCAGCAATGCTGCTGGCTTCTCGCCAGAGATTTTAGCGGTTTCGATGGAAGAATGGACCCAAATTCGGGCAGAGTTTTCGGCTAAGGCGCGTGGACAGAAAGCGGAAGTGGTAGAAGAAGAGGAAAGTGTCATCCCTGACGAGTTTCACTTTTTATCCGATAAAATCACCCTGCAAGACGATTAATACATGAATTTTTTACTGAATCATGGTAAAATAATTTTATGAATAGAAAACAATTTGCAGTGATAGCAGTCTTTACTGCTATGGAGACATACTTTTTCAATGAAGCGACCATGGCGGGTCAAATGCTCTTTGCATGTTTTTGGGCCCTCTTGATCTTGCGCAATCTCCAGACGGTCTATATGGTGGAGAAGATTGCTAGTGCCATTGAAAAAGAAATCAGAAAGAAAAGAAAATAAAACCTTTGAAAAGAAATTCTATTTCAAAGGTTTTTTCTATGTCAATAGATAAAGTGACTCTAAACAACTGTTCAGTTTTCCTAGATTTTTCTAGGAAACTTTTTCTATTTCATAAACATTTCACATTTCTTTTCTATAATAACTATAACAAATGATGAAAGCGTCCACATGGCATTGCCGTGGACCTTGAAATGGAGGGTGAGTTCATGCTCTTACAACAGGCGATCGCCTATATTTCTCGAAAAAGAACGAGGAATCTGGTCCTCTTTCTAATTCTCCTCTTGATCCTCTCTTGCTTGTATTTCTGTTTTTCACTGATGCAAGTAGGAGGAAGGCTGGAGGACCATATCAAACAGTCGGCTGGGACCAGCTTTGCCCTGACCAGTAAGCAGGGGGCTACTCCCTTTGCTCTGAAAGAAGCTGAAAAGGTGCAGCTGCTAGCTGGAGTTGGATCTATGGTTCCTCAATATGAAAGTCCCGTTCGCATTCTTGATAAAGAAGCGGTGACGGGACAGCAGTCGGTGGAGCGAGACGATTTGGGGCAGGAAGCCAAGCAAGCGCTAGGCGCTGTCTTTACCCAGAAGACAGACCAGCACTTGGATTTCCGCAGTGGTAGTTTCCAACTGGTGCAAGGCAAGCACTTATCCGACAAGGCTCGCGGCCAGATCTTGATCCACCAAGAGTTGGCTAAGAAGAACAAGCTAAAGGTCGGAGATTCCTTGACCTTATCCAGCTTTCAGATGGGAGAGACTCCTGCCAAAGAGCAAACCTTTAAAATCGTTGGGATCTTTTCGGGTAAGAAACAGGAAAAATTCACAGGGATGACCTCTGATCTGAGTGAGAATCAAGTCTACCTCCCTTATGAGGATGCGACTAAGCTTCTTGGTCTCAGTCAGCAAGAAGTGACCCAGGTCACCTTTGGGGTCAAAGATCCTGAGAAAATCGATGCCCTCTTGAAGCAAGTCAAAAACTTGGATCTGGATTGGCAGTCTCTCCGCGTGGTCGAAGATCGCAAGGCTTTTGACCAGATGAAAGAATCCTCTCAGACCCTAGAAGGCCTGGTACGGATCATGATGATCGTCCTTCTGGTGACGGGAGCCGGTGCCCTATCTCTCTTACTGAGTCTCTGGACACGAGAGCGGATCCATGAAATCGGCGTCCTCTTATCCATTGGGAAGAGCAAGGGCCGGATTTTTGGACAGTTCCTCTTAGAAGTGGTGCTGGTATCCTTATTAGCACTGATCCCGGCCTTTCTCATCGGGCGGATGATCAGCCATCGTTTCTTAGAGCAATTTGTCGGACAGACTGGTCAACAGCAGACTCTAGACTTGCTTCATCAAATCCCTCAAGGCCTTTCCTTAGGAATCGCCTATGCTAGCCTCTTGTGCTTGATCCTTCTGTCGCTCGGTGTAACGACCAGCATGATCTGGCGCAAGACCCCAAAAGAAATATTAACAAAAATGAGTTAAGGAGAAATGACATCTATGTTAGAACTCAAACATGTATCCTATAGTTACCAAAGCTACCAAGAAGAGATCTTCTCAGACGTGAACTATCAGTTCAAAAATGGGACTTTTTACAGCATTATCGGTCAGTCTGGAGCTGGGAAATCGACCCTCCTCTCCCTCTTGGCTGGTCTAGATAATCCCAAGAAGGGGCAGGTTCTCTTTGATGGGGAGGACATCCAGACCAAAGGGTCTAGCTACCACCGCAAGCATCATGTTTCCTTGGTCTTTCAGAATTACAATTTGATTGATTATTTGACTCCACTGGAAAATGTTCGCCTGGTCAACAAACAAGCTGGAAAAGACATTCTCTTGGAGTTGGGATTGGACGAAACGCAAATCAAACGAAATGTCCTGCAACTATCCGGAGGGCAGCAACAGCGGGTGGCCATAGCGCGTGCGCTCGTTTCAGAAGCACCTGTCATCTTGGCTGATGAGCCGACAGGAAACCTTGACGAACAGACAGCCGGTGACATCATTGCCATTTTGAAGAAGTTGGCCAAGGAACGCCAAAAATGTGTCATCGTCGTCACCCACAGTAAGGAAGTGGCAGAGGCCTCCGATGTGGTCTTGGAATTGAGTCGCCGTAGCCTCGTTGAGAAGAGCAAGTAAGGAGGGAATGCTATGTTGCGCAATGCTTTTGCTTATATCACACGTAAATGGCCCAAGTCTCTCTTGCTCTTTGCCATCATTCTCCTCATGGGGACCTTGAGCTTGATCGGACTCTCTATGAAGGGGGCGACCCAAAAAGCTTCATCGGAAAGCCTGGGATCCATCACCAATAGCTTCTCCATGCAGATCAATCGCAGGACCAATCCGGGAACCCCTCGGGGAGCTGGGAATCTCAGAGGAGAAGATATCGAAAAAATCAGCCAGGTAGAGGGGATCACCTCCTCCATCAAGCGGATCAATGCCATCGCAGATATCCTAGACCACGAGATCATTGAGACTGAAGAAACCCTGCAAAATCAATCTCCAGAGCGGGCCAAGCACTTTAAGAATACCTTGATGGTGACAGGGGTCAATGACTCTTCAAAAGAAGATAAATTTGTCTCTGGAGCCTACAAACTGGTCCAAGGGGATCATCTGACAGACAAGGATAAAAACCAAATCCTCATGCACGAAGATTTGGCGAAAAAGAATGGTCTCAAGGTAGGCGATAAGGTGCGTCTCAAGTCCAATCTCTACGACGCTGACAATGAAAAAGGGGCCAATGAAACTGTCGAAGTGACCATTAAGGGTCTGTTCTCAGGGAAGAACCAAGCTCCTCTAACTTACGCCCAAGAGTTGTATGAAGATACCCTCATTTCTGACCTAGATACAGCTGCCAAGCTCTATGGCAATACTGTCCAAACAGCTACCTATGAGGATGCGACCTTCTTTGCCAAGGGGGATCAGGACCTCGATCAATTGATCGAAAAAATCAAAGCCTTGGATATCCCATGGAATTACTTTGACTTGGTTAAGAGTTCTTCCAACTACCCAGCCTTGCAAAAATCCATCAGTAGCATGTTCCAAGTGGCGGACTACTTGTTTATCGGTAGCCTTATCTTTGCTAGCTTGCTTCTCACTCTTCTCCTTGTCTTGTGGCTCAATGCCCGTCGTAGAGAAGTGGGTATCTTGCTGGCTCTAGGGCTTTCTAAGGTACAGATTGCAGGGCAATTTGTGGCAGAGTTGGTCATGATTTCCATTCCAGCCTTCCTCCTCTCCTATGGAGTCGCAGGTCTTCTTGCCAAAGCCGTGGGAGATACGGTGCTTAAAAACGTCACCAGTGGCATTGCCAAACAAATGGCTCAAGAATCCTCTGCAGCCAACCTTGGTGGAGGAGCTGAGGCGGAAAGCTTCAGTAAGACCCTGACAGATATCCATATGGACATCCAACCGAGCCAATTGCTGGTGATTGTTTTGGTCGGTGGGCTCCTCTTGATTCTCGTATCCATCCTTTCTTCACAATGGCTCTTGCATAAGAAACCAAAAGAACTTTTGGTGGATGTCGAATAAGAGATTGTTTCCTAAAATAGAAATAGGGTATAATAGGAGGTAGAAGTTTCTTAGATAAAAAGGAAAGTGTATGAAGATACTAATCGTAGAAGATGAAGTCCTGATTCGAGAAGGGATGAGCGACTATCTCATGGAATGTGGCTATGAAGTCTTTGAAGCAGGCGATGGGCAGGAGGCCCTGGACCTCTTTCACAGAGAAGCGCCGGACCTAGTCTTGCTAGATATCCAACTTCCCATTCTCAATGGTTTGGAAGTCCTTAAGACCATCCGCAAGACCAGCTCAGTCCCTGTTCTCATGCTAACGGCCTTTCATGACGAGGACTATAAGTTGACGGCCTTTGGAGAGTTGGCAGATGGCTACCTGGAAAAACCCTTCTCCTTGTCCCTCTTGAAGGTCCGTATCGAAGCTATTTTTAAAAAGCTCCAGCCTTCCCGGGTCTTCACCTATGGAGAGGCACGGGTGGATTTTGAGAGCTACACTGCCAGCCTAGCTGGGCAAGCCATCTCCATGAATGCCAAGGAGTTGGAAATCTTGGAATACTTGCTTCAGCATGAGGGCAAGGCCCGGACCCGCTCTCAGATCCTCGATGCCGTCTGGAAGGAGACAGAGGAGATTCCTTTTGACCGGGTGATCGATGTCTATATCAAGGAACTACGAAAAAAACTAGAGCTGGACTGTATCGTAACGGTACGCAATGTCGGCTATAAATTGGAGAGACCATGACCAAACGGAGTATCTTTGCAAAGATCTTTCTGATCACCTTTGCCCTTTTCAGTGGCTTAGTCATCCTTCTACATGCTTCGGTTTACTTTATTTTCCCCTCGACCTATATCGAGTCTCAGCGCCAGACGATTTTGAAGAAATCACAGGCCCTGGCCAAGAGTTTCCAGGGTCAGGAAGAAGGAACCATTGAGTCGGTCCTCGACCTTTATTCCAAGACCAATGATATCAAGGTCTCAATTAAGGGCAAGGAAAAACAAAATGCCCTAGAGGTCAAGGATGACTTGCTCCTGAACCCTAACAGCCAGAACAATTCCTTGGTCATTGAAGAGCGAAAGATTGAGACCAAAGAGGGGAAGGACTTGACCTTGCAATTCTTAGCAACTGTCGATTCCCAAAAGGAAGCGCGGGACATCAGTTTGGGCTTCCTTCCCTATAGTCTTCTGGCTTCCTTTGTCCTGTCACTGCTTGCCTCTTATCTCTATGCCCGCCTGATTTCTGCTCCGATCCTTGAGATCAAGCAGATGACCAAGCGGATGAAGCGCTTGGATCGGACAGCTAGTCTTCCCATTCATTCGCAGGATGAGATCGGTGTTCTTAAGCAACAGATCAACGACCTCTATCACCATCTTCTAGAAGTGATCGACAATCTAGAGCAGCAAAAACAAGAAAATCTGAAGTTGGAGCAGATGAAGGTCGAATTCCTACGTGGAGCCTCACATGAGCTCAAGACGCCTCTAGCCAGCTTGAAGATTATCCTTGAAAATATGCGGGATAAGATCGGCCGCTACAAGGATCGGGACCGCTACCTGTCGGTCTCCCTCGATATCGTCGATGAGATGAACCAGATCGTCCTAGAAATCCTGTCCCTGTCCTCTGTCCAAGAATTGGCTGGAGACAAGGAGTGGATCCAGCTGGATCAGGTCTTAGAGCAGATCCTCGACCAGTACAAGGTCTTGGCGCAATCTCGCTCGCTCACGATTGACAATCAGATCCCAGCCAAACCAGTCTATATGGACCCAGCGATTCTGAAATTGGTCCTCTCAAATGTCATCAGCAATGCCGTTAAGCATTCGGATGCCGGTGGAGAGATCCAGATCCGTCTCGAAGAAGGGACGCATTTGGCGGTTGAAAATACCAGTCAAGAAATGGTAGAGACTGCTGAAATGCCAATGACCACTAGCCGTCAGAAGAAGGAAGGCGGCCTGGGACTCTTCGTGGTCCAACACTTGCTAGACCATGAAGAACTGGCCTATCAATTTGATAAAACGGCTATGGGCTTACGCTTCCGTATGGAACTGCCCAAGGAGCCTCAAGAATAAAAAAATAGAGAGTGGGACAGAAATCGGTAATTCGTTAGAATTCGATTTCGTCGTCCCACCTCCGCACAGTTGAGTAGGGCTATAAAAGCTGATGAAATCAGCGTAGTAGAGCCCACTCAACCACTGCGTCTTGCTCGACAATGCAAAGACAATTGAGAGGCTAGGACTTTTGTCCCAGCCTCTTTTTGTATTTAATCAACCTTTTCTACCTTTAGCAACTGGCCGTGTTTTAATTCATAAATGGTATCCACATAGGTCAGGATGGAGCGGTCATGCGTCACCATGATGGCGCTCTTGTTTTTGGATTTGACTTCTTTCCGGATCAACTGGGCGATTTCTAGCCCTCGATCTGGGTCTAGGCTAGCCGTTGGTTCATCGGCTAAAATGACCTGCGGATTTCCGATGAAGGCCCGAGCAATGGCTGCTCGTTGCTTTTGCCCACCGGACATCTGATTCGGATATTGGTGGTAACAAGCTTCGATGCCAAGATCTGCCAACAAGGCTTTGACTTCCTCTTGGCGTTTTTTCTTGTCCTTTTCTCCTTTTAATTTGGCCACCAGTTCTAACTGGTCACCGATTTTCATGTAGGAGAGGAGCTGGTGATCTTGAAAGATAAAGCCGAGCAATTCCAGCCGTTTTTGCGTCCACTGACTTTGGTTAAGACCGGTCAAGTCTTGGCTAGCGATAGAAATCCGCCCCTCATCTGCTGACAAAAGCAAGCCAGCGATGGCTAAAAGCGTGGACTTACCAGATCCTGAAGGGCCCAAGATGGCGACAAATTCGTTGGGTTCGACGCTTAAATTAAGCTGGTTGAGGACATGGTGCATCTGGCTGCCATCGGCGTAGGATTTTCTGATATTTTCTAATTCGATAATGGCCATCTTATTCTCCATTTCCACCAATGACTTCGATTGGATCTACTTTTTTGATTTTGACAAGGGACAAGGCACCACACAAAATAGAGGTCAGGATAAAGCTAACCGAGATGGTGAGGTTGTCCTTCAGGGTCATAAAGGAAGGGACGCTATTGGGTAAAAATGGCGCCATCATAGTTGCCAAGCCAAGCCCCAACAGCACTCCGATGAGGGAGATGATGGTGAGCTGGGATAGTTGGACATAGGTAATCTGGCTCATGGACATGCCAATAGCCTTCAAGACACCGAACTGTTTCAACTTCTGCAGGGTGAGGATATAGAAGAAGACCCCAAGGATAGCAGAAGAAGCGAGTAAGAGCACCCAGGTGATCATCCGTAGCGTCAGGTTTTGAGCCTTGTAGCCAGGGATTTTATCGATCACTTGCTTCTTATCCGCCACCATTAAGTTGCTGGCTAGATCACTAGAAGGGATGTTTTTTTTAGTCACTAGGGTTTGGGCTTGCCATTGATAGCTTGGATCTGTCTTTTGCCGCATACCTGTGTAGGTCTCAGAGCTGATAAAGCCAATCTCGCTATAGCCGTATTTAGCATTTTTTGCAAAGGCCACGACCTTGAGTTTTTGCTTAGAGGTTTTATCGATCACGTGATCGCCGACTTGGATTCCCTCATCCTCTTTGAAAGAATGGTCCAGAATGACCTCGTTTTTCTTTAAGTCGGAGATCTTGAGGTCTGTATCTTCCATGATTGGATTGAGGATCTCTTTTTCATTGTGGTCGGTCGCGAAGTAGGTGATATCCAGAGTGTTGGAATCCTCTGATTTTGAGACGGTTGCCCGCTGGATGGACAAACCCGAATAGCCCATTCCCTCTATCTTTTGGACCTCATCTAAATCTTTCGCCGTAATGGTTGAAAAGGGGATAATCCCTTCTGAATCCGTCGAAAGGATGTAGTGCAGCGACCCATAGTTATCGATTTGAGCTGATACCGAACGGCCCAGTCCATTTGTCAGACCAGATAAGAACACCACCATAAACATGAGGATGGTAATGAGGAGTTCAATCAGGATAAACTTCTTGGGTTGGTATTTAATTTCATTCCATGCGATTTTCATATTCGTTCTCCTTTTAGTACGGAGATGCTCGAGTAGCTCGGCACCTAAACATACTCTATCATCATACCATAAGTGGGGGGAGAATGGGGGGATGGTGTTTGGGAATTATAGACGAATGAAACAGTTCAAGTTTTTTGTGCATATAATAATATGGATCGCCTTGACAATCCCTCTTTACGAACTATCCCTTTGGCCGTGGTCACGAACGAAAGGTAGCCTATGTGATCTCAGATGCTACAAGGACTGGCAATTCAGAGCTTTTACCTATCATTTAGTAGGCAATACCCTGGAGCAAACTGGGCCTGGTGGAGTCTTCAGTGTAGTCATGATTCAGTGTCCTCAGCCACCGCAGGTCCAGCTACCCGAGCAAGTTTTTTATGAGAATGGTGTGTTGTGCGACTACCAGAACGAAAATCTCAATGTAGAAACCCTTCATGATCGGATTGAAAAATTAGGAGAGCTGGCAAAAGGCTTGTAGGGATGAGCAGCGAGGAAGAATTCTACATAAAAAAGTCCACTAGAATGATTGAGACAAAAGCCACCTTTTTAAGTGGTTTTCTTGTGCTCAAATCAATGTTGCCACCTAGTATTTATGGTATACTAGTTCTATGTAAATTTCTCCGATCCTATGAGTCTAGGGCTGTTTTTACAAGTGAGTGAAAGGGGTCCGAGTTCTTTTGTAGGAGAGGGAAATAATAAAATTTTAGGAGTGTAAAATCATAATGGGTAAAATGAAAAAAATAATGGCTGTGGTTCTTCTGTCTCTTTCTTTGGTTCTGATAGCGGCTTGTGGTACGTCTTCGGCTAAGCTTGAAGGGGAATGGAAAGTCCAAACAGGCGATAAGAAAAATGGTGTGCTGGTCTTTACTAAAGACACTGTGACAGTAGACGGAAAAGAATATCCCTATAAACAAAAGTCTATTGAGAAAAAAGGGAATCTTGTATACTACAAAATCGAGCAACATGGTGAGTCTTATTCTGTGATTTTCCCAGATCAGGATAGAAATATTGCCATCATGATCCAACCGAGTTCAGAAAAGGATGATTTGAGCGGACTCTTGCTGTATGCGATGAATAAAAAAGAGCAACCAAGCTACGAAGACTATGGCAAAAAATACTTGAAATAGACTTGGGTGAGAAAGGGACAGATATGTTTTTTAGAAGACGTCGTTTTTACTTGAACCAGTATTACGACAAAGCCATTTATTATGATCGTAAGACACATGAAGTTTTAGAAGCTCCAAAGAGTAAACTATTAGATACAGAGAAGTCAAATAAGATGAATCGACATATTCCTCTATTAGTTGTTCTCTTTATAGCTAGCGGAAGTGGCATTTCTTCCTTCTTTAGTCTATTTTTACAAGGAACTTATAGCATGACAACTTTTTGGAGTGTTATTCTTATCTGGATAGCAGAATTTGCTTTTATCACTCTCCTTGTAGAACGAGCCTTGTATAGAAATGTCAATAAAGCTCAAGTGACTACCCAAACGGTTTGTCTGACTACTATGATTTATCCCGATGACGAAAATCAAGACGAAGAGGAAAAGACGGAAAAAGGTTTTAGTAAAGGTGCTTTTTTATATTTTAATGCACTCTTATTTACTATTCCTGCAGTAGGTTTCTACTATGTCTATGATTTTATTTCCCGCTTTAAAGACTTGTTGGGGCAACCGATTGGAGGAGAGATTTTTAAGATTATATTTGCAGGTCTTTTGTTGGGAGTTGCTTTTGTTGGGTTCAATCAAAATAATTTCGTTAGAATCTTGAAATTGTCACAACGGTTTGAGGAGGGAAAAATTAGTGTGATATGTAGAGCTGATGACGATCCAGATGTCTATCTAGAAGTGAGGATGGGAACAGATCAAGAACCTATCATCACCGAACTACAGAAAGATGAAAACCAAGTTTTGAAGTAGAAGGTAGAGAGTGGAAAAAAGTTTTCTTGTATAAAATCAATCTGACCAGATAAGGAGAGGGAGTTCATGTCAAAAGCTTCAAAGAAAAAGAAAGCAGTGCTCGAAGAACGATACCACGGCCCTTTGATTACAAATGGGGTTAGTCTAGGCTATATCAAGCTTCTACCTTCGATTACACTACCAGTATCTTTTATGGCGTATTTTGGGACGACCTATATCGATCATATCGGCATTTATAAAATCTTGTTCATTGTTTGCATGGTTATTAGTGGTGTAGCAATCCCACTCTCTTTCTTTGATCGTTTTATTGTGAGATTTAAGAGTTTTATCTATCTTTTTGTTTCCATACTTGTTTTGATTTTAAACATTGACATGACTTTTATTGGCTTGGTTATGCTAGTTGGTAATGACGGGATCTATTCAGTCTGGGCACTTATTTACAATCTCGTTGCTCTCTGTATCCTGCTTTTTTCTACAGGGCTCTACTCCTGGTATTATCTTCCTAAAAATCAGGGGAAAATCTGGGCTTTCAACCGATGGGAGACTTATGGTGGCGATGACAATGACAAGAAGCAAGAGCGATTGTTTAATTTTGGAGTTGCTTTTGTGGCTGTATTGTTAGCGCCAGCTATTATTACTGGCTACATTGAGAATATCTTTGGTGTTTTCTTGGGAATCTTGATGAACTTCGCTTTCCCAGCTCTCATAGTGGATGGAATTCAGGCGGCGCGCTATGTACGCAAACACCCAGAATATGAAGAGTAGATTTTTCATTTTGAAACTTGTTCCTAATGGTTAGGAGATTTTAAGAACTTATTTTCATAAATAGAAAGAGGTATGTATGTTTTTTCTTAGACGGCGCCGTGTCTTTATCGGCGAATGTGATGGTCAGGCGGTCTATTATGACCAACAGACAGGAGAGGCTTTAGCCGCTCCCAAAAGTTTTCTGCTCAATACTGAAGGGGCTCGGAAGACCAACGCCTACATTCCTGAAATGGTGATTTTTTTCATGGCCGGTGGGCCCGGGCTCTTTGGATTCTTTTCAGCTATGTCCATTGGAGTCTATAACTGGACCAGTTTGACCTATATCCTACTATTTTGGTTGGCTGAATTTTTGCTTTTGGTTGCGATTCTAGAACGGGGATTGTATAAAAATGTTCGCAAAGCACAACCTACGACAGAGAAGATTTTTCATTATGCAGCTTCTCATAATTTAATGATAGGCGAAGAAAATTTTGATCCGGCTAAGTGCTCAGCTACTATTTTTCGAATTGTTCGATGGATTATGGTAGCGATGAATCTATATTCTATCTACGTTATTTATCACTATATTCAGTCATTCGGTCAGCCAATTGAGCTGAACCAAGATTTTTGGGGAATGGGGCTCATCTGGTTTACGATTATATTGATGTACAACCAAAACAATCCAATTCGATTAGTGAAAATTATGAAACTGTACAGCCAAGGAAAAGTACGATTTAAAGAAGAAGCAGAGAGTTGATGAGAGGGAGTTCATGTCAAAAACTTCAAAGAAAAAGAAAGTAGTGATCGAAGAACGTTACCACGGCCCTTTGATCACGAATGAGGTTAGTCTAAGCTATATTAAATTTTTTCCTAGGATCATGCTACCGATTACGACATTTTTATATTTTGCGGGTGGCTACGAAGATAGGATTGGTATTATCAAGGTTCTATTTCTTTCTTGTATTCTGATTAATGGCTTCAGTATTATCTTTGGCCTTTTTAACTCTTTAGTGAATCGCTTTAAATCTCTGACCTACATCTTAATCGGCTTGGTAGCTTGGACAATAGTCGTCAGCTTCACCTTTATTGGCCTCTTGATGTTTACCTCGGGCGAGGATTCTATTAGTGCACGAACGGTCAATGATTCTAGCTTCACTTTGTTTTATCTCATTCCCCTCTTGCTCCTATTCGTTGGGATGATCTTGATTTATGCCTGGTATTACCTCCCTCAAAATCAAGGAAAAATTTGGAAGATTAACCAATGGGAGACCTACAAGGTGAATAGTAAGAAAAAAGAATGGCTTTTCAACATTTTGGGAGTTATTGGGATTATGCTGCTGTTCATAGCCGTGATGACAGGCTATGTTGAGAGAATCTTCGGTCTTTTTTTGGGGATGTTAATCACACTAACGTTTCCAGCGGTTATCGTGGATGCCGTTTACGCAGCCATCTACATCCGAAAGCATCCAGAATATGAAGAGTTGACTTAAAGAAATTATTTGGAGGATAAGTTTTCACATGGAGAGTGGAAACTGCCCAAGCTGTGGTGATGGATTTTTCTGAGAATTAGAAAAGAGGAGAGATATGTTTTTGGGAAGACGTCGTATGTATTTTAATCAATATGGTGATAAAGCAATTTATTTTGATCGTAAGACTCACGAACTTTTAGAAGCTCCAAAGAGTAAACTATTAGATACAGAGAAATCGAGCAGGATGAATCGGCATATTCCTCAATTAGTTGTTTTCTTTATGTTTAGCGGGGGTGGTCTTACTTCCTTCTTTAGTCTATTTTTACAAGGAACTTATAGTATGACAACTTTTTGGAATGTTATTCTTATCTGGATAGCAGAATTTGCTTTTATCACTATCCTGGTAGAACGAGCCTTGTATAGAAATGTCAACAGGGCTCAAGTGACTACCCAAACGGTTTGTCTGGTGACTATGGAAAAGTCAGACGAAGCCAAGGACATGGAGGCAGAGATGGAGATGAGTGAAAAAGATAGCCGCAATGCTACACGCCTGATAAAAGGATTGATTTTTCTAGTCCCCTTGGTTGGATTCTTCTATGCCTATGATTTTATTTTTAATTATAAAGACTTGCTAGGTAATCCTATTGGAGGAGAAATATTTAAAATTATTGCAACTGGACTTTTATTAGGTCTTTCTTTTGTAATATATAATCAAAATAATCTTACCAAGAGTTTTGATATATTGGATTTATTCTATGCTGGAAAACTGAGTGTAGTATGTAGAGCTGACGATAATCCTGATGTATATTTAGAAATGAGTGTCGGACCGGATGGAGCTATTTTGACAAAAGAATTAGGTAAGTAAAGAAGAAAGTTTTGACCCAGCTAAGGCATCTGCCACAGTCTACCGAATTGTTCGATGGATTCTTGTGCTTATGAATTTATATTCTATATATGTTATTTATAGTTACATCCGGTTATTTGGTCAGCCTATTGAGACTAATGATAATTTTTGGATGGCTGGATTTATGTTCTATATGCTCTTTTTGGTGTACAACCAAAACAACCCAGTTCGTTTTGTGAAGATTATGAAGCTATACAGCCAAGGGAAAGTACGATTTAAAGAAGAAGGCGATTCTATTGCTAATTTCTTTGGAGGTGGGAAGTGATTAAATATGGAGAAGACTTTCGGTCAGAAGCATTAAATAAGGACTATTTTCAAGCGCTGGGTTCCACACGAGCTTCTGTGAGAATGTTAAGTTTGGCTTGGGCTGGTTTATTTGTATTGAGTATCGACCTGACTCATGTATACTTTTTTATCAAGGAGCAATTCACAGTAGATCCCTTTTCGAATGTCCCTTTTCTTTTTCTATGTCTTCTTCTATTGCTCATGCTGGGCTGTCAGATTATGTCATTCAGCAAGACATTCATCTATAAACATCAACTCTTGAGTACTGCGATGCTCTTTGTACTAATCAATGGAATCCATCTCTCATTAGTTTTAATGGATTATATTCTCACTATTTTAACGAATGAGGTTCTAAAAGATTCGCTGATTTACTCACTGATTTATTGGTTGAGTTTCACTGTTTTATTTATCGGTTTGACGGTTTATAATGTCAGCTGGTTAAAAAAGCAACTAGGACGAGGCTTTTCAGAAAAACGAGCTGCAGGAAACTTTATCGCCACTTCCAGTGTCTTTAGCAGATCCTCCCTCTGGCTTATTTTCGGGATCACTGTGTTAGGCGGAGGGCTGGCCAGTTTATCCGGTTATTATGTGCAAACATTTGGGATCGTGAGTAACATAGTGTTTACTTCAGCTTTTTCGAGGTTAATCGTCGAAGTCGGCTATCTCCTTTATCTAAGAAGTAAGGATAAGACCTATTGGGAAGAAGGACCGAAGGAAGACCAGAGTCAGTTCTTCTTGAAAACCATAGATTTCAAAAAGGCCAAGCACCGCTTAACTACAGAAGTTGTCTTATTTTTGACTCTAGCAGTGTCTTTAAAACTATTGAATATAGATGCTGAAAATAGCCCAAGTTGGCTCATAGGAATCATAAGAATTTTCGGTTATTCGATTCTATTGGATGCTACGATTAGTTTTGTTTTTTATCAGATTAAAAAGAAGAGATAGGGAAAAAGAAGAAGTAGAAAGCCTTCTTTGACTATTTGGAAAGAGGTGTTAGATAAAATGAAACAGTTTAAGTGGTTGATAATAGTATCTTTTATCTTATTAGTCATTCCTTTTTATCTCACTTATAAAAATTCTCAACAATCTAGTACTCTAAAAACAGCTTTTGAAAAACAGGATAGAATCGCAGTTCTTCATTATTTAATGAGGTCGGAAAAGTACTCATCTCAATACGTAAAGCGGGTTACATCATTCCATCTGATGGTGCTATTCGTCTAGAAGGAGTTGTTTATCCACTTGAAATAGAAGGAGAAGTACATTTGAAAATCAGCCCTCCTCAAAAAGATGCAAAAGATTTTCAGTTATTTTTTACTACACAAATTAATGAAAAACAAACCTTTGTGGCTTTCGTGTTAGATAAAAAACTTAATTTAATGTAATCGACCTATTCTCAGGGTAACGACAGTGGAGAAAGAGAGGGAGTCTCTATCTCACATTCCGAAGAAGAGCGTCTGTTGAAAATTGTTCGAGGAGAGATTGACGGCTTTATGGAAAATATGTATCGGATCTTATATGCCTAAATAGACAGTTATAGGTGATGCTACAGACATTCGTGATTATTCGAGCCCGTTCTTTACTTTTTGTTTTATTTAAAAATGAACATGTCTTTTGTGTTGCACTTCATTTTACAACAGGGCATGGGGTCTGTTTTCAGAAAAGGTAATTTTCTAGGAAATAGTTGTTGAATAAATAGGACAGGTTCTATTAATGAACCTACCGACCAACTAAAAATTTCTCTCTTTAGGTTGTGAGTTGGCATCTTGTATACTGAAAATGAATAAAAACAATTTAATAAAAAAGAGATAACACTAATCAATGCAACTTGCTTGACAAAAGCTTTACTTAGTGGTTTAATATACCCCATAAGGGTATATTTGGAGGTGCCTATGTTTCACTTATTTACAAAAATTGATAGTATTTCTACTAGCGAATTAGAAGCTAAACTAAAGGAACCTATTCAGCTACTGGACGTTCGAACGCCTACAGAATTCCGTAGAGGCCATATCAAAAACGCAAAAAATGTCCCCCTAACTGAAATCGGTTCTTATAGGCCCACGACAAAAGAAACACTTTATGTCATTTGTCATTCTGGTGTGCGTAGTAAGATGGCTGCTAAAAAGCTAAAGAAAAAAGGCTATGATGTCATTAATGTCCGAGGTGGTATGAGCGCTTGGACAGGTAAGGTCATCTAAAAGTTTAAAGGAGAAAGCCAATGAAAATTATCATTGTCGGAGGAGTTGCAGGCGGTATGTCAGCAGCAACCCGTCTCAGACGTCTCATGGAAGACGCTGAGATCATTATTTTTGAGAAAGGGCCCTTTGTTTCCTTTGCAAACTGCGGACTTCCTTACTATGTTTCAGGAGAAATTGCAAATCGTGACAGCTTATTAGTCCAAACTCCTGAAAGTCTCAAGGCACGGTTTAACCTCGATGTGCGACCATTTCACGAGGTCGTTCAGATTTCTCCAGAAAATCACACTGTCACTGTCCGACATGATGGACAGGAATTCACAGAAAGCTACGATAAGCTGATTCTCTCTCCAGGAGCTAAGCCATTTGTTCCTGCCATTGATGGCTTGGAAGAAGCTAAGAATGCCTACACGCTCCGCAATGTTCCTGATCTCGATGAAATTATGGCAGCCTTGGACAAGCATCCAAAGGAAGCTGTCGTCATCGGTGCAGGTTTTATCGGACTAGAAATGGCTGAAAACCTTGCTAAGCGTGGCTTGCATGTCACCATCGTGGAAAAAGCGCCCCATGTCTTGCCACCATTAGATCAAGAAATGGCAGCCTTTGTCCAAGTAGAATTGGTTACAAACAGCGTTCGTGTTATCACTTCCCAATCTGCGACTCGATTTGAAGAACAAGGAAAAATCATCGTTCTCGAAAATGGTCAAAAGATTACTTCTGACCTCACCATCCTTTCTGTCGGTGTTGAACCTGAAAACAGACTGGCCAAAGCTGCGGGGATTGAGCTGGGACTTCGAGGTGGTATCCTCGTCAACGAAAACTACGAAACCAGTCAAAAAGATATTTTTGCAGTTGGGGATGCAATCGTCGTCAAGCAAGAGATTACAGGTCAAGATGCTCTCATCTCTCTCGCTTCTCCTGCCAATCGTCAGGGCCGCCAAGTGGCGGACGTCATTGCAGGACTCGGTCGTACAAACAAGGGAAGTATCGGTACTGCTATCGTTCGCGCCTTTGGTATATCCGCTGCTTCGACAGGTCTTAGCGAGCGCACTCTTCGTGACAATCAACTTCCTTACAAGGCACTTCATGTCAGTGGGAAAGACCACGCTGGTTATTATCCAGGGGCTACTGATATGACCCTGAAGCTCCTCTTTGACCCAACCAGTGGTAAGATTTATGGTGCCCAAGGTGTCGGAGCTAAAGGAGTTGACAAGCGAATCGATATCCTAGCAACTGCTATCAAGGCTAATCTCACCGTCTTTGACTTGCCAGAATTAGAGTTCACCTATGCACCACCATTTGGTTCTGCCAAAGATCCCGTCAATATGCTGGGATACGCAGCTTTGAACCTTATCGAAGGTCTGAGCGACAATATACAGTGGTACCAGCTAGAAGATGAAATAGCTACTGGCAAGAAATTCCTGGATGTACGGACAAGTAGCGAATTCCAGAGTGGTCGACTCAAAGTCGATACCATTCATATTCCCCTAAACGAATTACGGGAACGCTTGGATGAACTAGACAAAAATCAAAACTACATCGTCAGCTGCCACAGTGGTTTACGCAGCTATATCGCAGAGCGTATCCTCAAGCAAGCAGGATTTACCGTCCAAAACCTTGACGGCGCTTATTCACTATACAAAATGGCTAACCCAGAAGGAGTAGAATATGGTAACTAATATCAGTATGGCTGACTTTTATGAAAAATATCAAAATGAAAATCTAGATCTTATCGATGTCCGTGAAGTACATGAATTCCAAGCAGGACATGCACCAGGTGCCAAAAATCTTCCGTTAAGTACCTTGGAGCAAGGCTACAAAGAACTCAAACCTGACCATGAATACCATGTCATCTGTCAAGGTGGAGCGCGTTCTGCCTCTGCCTGTCAATTTCTCAGCGCCCAAGGCCTCACCGTTACCAATGTAGAAGGTGGTATGAATGCCTGGCCCGGTGATGTAGAATAAATCAAATACAAAAAAAGCAGTTTGTTTACTCTAAAGAAAACCAACTGCTCTTTTACTATTCTATCAACTTTTCAAGTAAGCCTTTATTCTGTTACTTCCGTTTAATCAAGTATTTAACTGCCTTTTCCAATCTTTCCTTCTGCGCTTGAGGGTCGCCTAAAGGTTCATTAATACAAGCTGTTAAATTCTCGGTTATCATCAACTCAATAATACGATCAACACTGGATCGCACTGCTGTTAATTGAGTAATGATATCGACACAATCACGCTCTTCCTCCATCATTTTTTGGATACCCCGCAATTGACCTTCTGAGCGTTTGAGGCGTGTAATGTACTTTGATTTTGTCATCTATTTATCCTTAAACGATTTTTTTATATTATATCTCTAATAAAGCCCTTTGTCAAAAGTATCACTTCTCTTAAAGATAAAGCCTCCTAGTTCTCTACTCTAACTCGCGTAACAATACCATCTTTGTCAGTCACGTTGAATTCTGCAGACGAAAACCACTTAGTTATCGCCTTGTTAGTTTGAGATTGAGCAAATACTTTCAACAACTCCTCTTTATTCTCAACTTCAACCACATAGTAAGCAAGACCAGCCATGCTATTTTCACGTCGAGCTAAATCTTTACCACCCCATTCATTAACAGCTAAATATCTCGGCAAGCAACAAGCGAATGAAAAAGAGCTTGAACAGTTCAAGGCTATGGAAGCTTTCCAAAGAGAGCATAATGGAAAGTAGA
The DNA here is from genome assembly GCF_041432055.1 of Streptococcus sp. 27098_8_186. NCBI lineage: Bacteria > Bacillati > Bacillota > Bacilli > Lactobacillales > Streptococcaceae > Streptococcus > Streptococcus sp. 27098_8_186. The sequence goes on along the minus strand of NZ_JAPVYV010000001.1, from coordinate 216,615 downwards.
TGAAACAATCAAAAAACCACCCTCAGGTGGCTTTTTCTATACTTCATTTCACCATTTCGTCAAGGAGATTTCTCCGCTATTGAGCCAGATTTCTTCTTGATTTTCTAATTGGACCAAGAGTTGGCCGGTATCAGAGATATCTTTGGCGATGCCTTGATAGGTTTGCTGATTTTGCTCGAAAGTGACAGTTCGTCCTAGGACCAGGGAGCGCTCTTTGTAGAGGTAGACCAGTTCATCGATATCCGTTTGGAAGAATTCTTTCCAGATCTCGCTGATGAGGTCATTGCGGGTGGTGGGACAAGGTCCTTCAAATAAGGAACCGGCCTTGCTTTCTAGCTCATCTGGAAAAGTAGGGATGGCTAAATTGAAACCGACTCCGATAATGACATCCGTGACAAGACCAGTCTCTATGGACGTGATAGCTTCAGTTAAGATTCCCCCAATTTTTTTATGGCGATAATAAATATCGTTGACCCACTTGATATCGATATCGATCAGGGTCAGGTTTTTAATAGCCTTGTAAATAGCTCCAGCGACCATCAGGGTATAAGGGGGGAGCTCAGCAGGTGGCAGTTGGGGCTTTAGGTGAAGGGACATGTAGATGCCCCCTTGATCAGGGCAGTAGTAATCACGACCAAAGCGGCCCTTTCCAGCGGACTGCGAATTGGCTAGGTAGAGGGCCTTGCCTTCTTGATGGACTTCTATGCCTAATTTGGCGTCCAATTGGGTAGAACTACATTCTTCATTCAAGGACACGGTCAACTGGGTATTGCTTGCGATCACTTCAGGAAGCAAAATATCGCCTGAGACCAGTCTATAACCCTTCTTTTTGAGGGATTCGATGACGACCCCATCTTTTTCCAGGTGCTGAATAGCCTTCCAGATGGAGGTGCGGGAAACACCTAATTCTTTTGCTAGTTGCTCTCCATTGACATAATCGTCTGCCTGAGAAAGGGTTTGAAAGAGGATTTCGTGTGTTTTCATAGTTTTTTTATTCTCGGAAAGGATGGAGGATCATCCATTCTTCGTACTTTCTCTAATAGTTAGCTTGGTTCCTAGCATAGTGAGGGTTGGTATTTCTCTCGGAGATAGGACTTGTTTATTTAGGACATCCATTGCGGTTCGTCCCATTTCTTCTGTAAAAACGGTGATGGTCGAGAGGGGAGGAAAGACTTGCTTGGCTAAACTGGTATCATTAAAGGAAATGAGTTGGATATCATCAGGGACCTTAATGCCAGCCTCTTGAAAAGCCCGGAGAGCCCCAATGGCTAAACTATCACTCGCAGCAAAATAGGCATCAGGTAAGGGTAAGCCAGACTGAAGCTTAGAGGAAATGAGGTCATAGCCTGATTGAGCTGTAAAATTTCCAGTGAGGATGAGTTCAGGGTGATAAATACTTCTTTCAATACAATAGTTTCGATAGGCTCGTCGCCGAGGATCGGGAATACTTTCCAATAGGTCAGTTGTTTTTTCCTCACCGCTTAGGAGCCCAATTGTTTGACAGCCTTGTTTTCGTAAATAGGAAAGAGCAGTCTGTACAGCATTTTCAAATTCAGTCGCGACGCAAGGGTGGCCTTGGTTAAGGGTATTACTATCGACAAAAACCAGAGGTTTGTCTAGCCTTTCTAACTCGACAATCTGAACCCTACTAAACTTTCCGATACAAAGGATCCCAATAACTTCCTCACCTAATCGAAAAGGAATATCATTGAAATAGCGGAGAATCCCATAGTCGAGATCCTGTGCTCTTTTTTCAATGCCTAAGCGGATGTTGTAATAGTAGAGGTCGTCCAGCTCTCCCTCTTCACTTTTCCATTGGATGATGACAATTTGCTGTTTTTCTTTTTTAAAGTTCCCACTTTTCTGATGTCTGGTGTAGCCTAGTTCGTCAGCAACAGTCAAAATTCTGTGGCGGGTTTCCTCCGTTACAGAAAGACTGGCATCTTGGTTCAGAACACGAGAGACAGTGGCGATGGATACGTCTGCGAGGTTAGCAATATCCTTTAATGTGGCCATTCGTTTTCTCCTTCTTTCTTCTAGTATATCATAGGTTTCGTCATATTAGCGAATTTTACTAAAACTTTAGTAAAATAATTGATTTGTTGCATGAAAGAGGTTACACTAGTGGTAAATAACTATATAAGTGAGGTAATCTCAATGAATACTCAAGAACTTCGGGAAGCTTTTCAAACAGTCTTTGGAGCAGAAGCAGATCATACCTTCTTTTCACCAGGACGGATTAATTTGATCGGTGAACACACAGACTACAACGGAGGGCATGTCTTCCCAGCAGCCATTACGCTTGGTACCTACGGGGCTGCAAGAAAACGTGAGGATAAGGTCTTGCGTTTCTTCTCAGGGAATTTTGAAGACAAAGGGATCATTGAAGTCCCACTGGATCATCTTCGTTTTGAAAAAGAGCACAACTGGACCAACTATCCAAAAGGTGTGCTTCATTTCTTGCAAGAAGCGGGACATGTCATTGATAGAGGCATGGACGTCTATGTCTACGGTAATATTCCTAATGGATCAGGCCTCTCTTCTTCAGCTTCCTTAGAGCTCTTGATTGGCGTCATCGCTGAGAAACTATTTGATCTTCAGTTAGACCGCTTAGATCTGGTTAAGATCGGCAAACAAACCGAAAATCACTTCATCGGGGTTAATTCTGGTATCATGGACCAATTTGCCATCGGTATGGGGGCTGATCAACGGGCTATTTATCTCGATACCAACACCCTAGAATATGATCTGGTACCGCTCGACCTTAAAGACAATGTCGTGGTCATCATGAATACCAACAAACGCCGGGAATTAGCGGATTCCAAATACAATGAACGTCGTGCGGAATGTGAAACCGCCGTCTCTGAACTCCAAGAAAAACTAGACATCCAAACCTTAGGGGAATTGGACCTCTGGACTTTTGATGCTTACAGCTACTTGATCAAGGATGAAAATCGCATCAAACGAGCTCGCCATGCTGTACTTGAAAACCAACGGACCCTCCAAGCACGCAGGGCACTTGAAGCAGGTGATTTGGAAGGTTTTGGCCGTCTCATGAATGCTTCCCACGTATCTTTGGAGCATGACTACCAAGTGACTGGTCAAGAATTGGATACCTTGGTGCATACAGCCTGGGAACAAGAAGGAGTGCTTGGTGCTCGTATGACGGGAGCAGGCTTTGGTGGTTGCGCCATCGCCCTTGTCAACAAAGATAAGGTTGAGGCTTTTGAGGAAGCTGTCGGCAAACGCTATGAGGAAATCGTTGGCTATGCGCCAAGTTTTTATATTGCTGAAGTAGCAGGGGGCAGTCGCGTTTTAGATTAGGAGAGAGGTAAATGGAAGCTGTAATATTTGATTTAGATGGCTTATTAGCTGATACTGAGATCATTTCTCTAAAAGTTTATCAAGAATTGCTTAAAGATTTTGGAATTCCTTTCATAGAAGAAACATATTCTAGAGACTACAGTGGACATAGGGAAGAGGAGAATGTTCAACGATTTTTAGATACCTATGATTTACCTTGGAACTTTGACCAAACCTTGGAAAAAGTTTATGAACTGGAAGCTCGAATCTTAGCTCAAGGTGTCAATTTAAAAAAAGGTGCTAAAAATTTGCTTAGTTTTTTGAAAAGAGAAGGTATTCCAATCGCCCTAGCAACTTCAAGTATTGAATCTCGGGCTAGAATGATTTTGGATAGTAATGGTATACTGTCCCTATTTGACCATCTAGTTTTTGCAAAAGATGTCAAGCGAAGCAAACCTTACCCTGATATATTTTTAAAGGCCTGTAGTGATTTGAATGTTTTACCAGAGAATTGCTTAGTATTAGAGGACAGTGAAGCAGGGATTGAAGCAGCCTATAGAGCTGGGATACCAGTTATTTGTATTCCAGACTTAAAATGCCCAGCACAGTCTTTCTTAAATAAAACAGAACAAGTTTTTCAGGATTTGGATGCTGTCAGAGACTATTTAGAAAGTAAGAAGGAGAATCAATGAGTCAGGGAATTTTGGATGCATTTGTTACAGCCGTCATTAAGGCCAGTGACTACGAAGAGATGGATCGGATTTATCTAAAAAATCGCGTTATGAGTCGCGTCGGAGAAGAAGGACTAGACGCTCCAGCTCATATGGCAGACTTGATTGCACTAAAAGATCAACTGGTGGAGATTGCGGTTGCGAATAATAAGATCCAAGACAGCATGGCGGCAAAAGACAGCTTGGGTGCGGAGTTGATGGATTGGATCACCCCTAGCCCTAGTCAGGTCAACCATCGTTTCTGGGAGACTTACCGCCAGTCCAAAGAAGACGCGATTGCGGATTTCTATGCCCTTTCTAAGCGCAATGATTACATCAAGGTCAAAGCGATTGCGCAAAATATTGCCTTTGAAGCAGAGACTCCCTACGGCTCTCTTGAAATCACCATCAATCTGTCAAAACCTGAAAAAGATCCTAAAGACATTGCAGCGGCCAAGCTTGCCAAAGCCAGTCATTATCCAGCCTGCCAATTGTGCTTTGAAAATGAAGGCTATCAAGGTCGCCTAGACCATCCAGCCCGGGCCAATCATCGGATTATCCGTTTTGACATGGACGGTCATGACTGGGGCTTTCAGTATTCCCCTTATGCCTACTTCAATGAACACTGCATTTTCCTCGATAGCCAGCATGTTCCTATGGCCATTAGTCGCAAGACCTTTGAGCGACTCTTGACCATTGTCGAGACTTTTCCAGGCTATTTTGCAGGGTCTAATGCAGACCTGCCCATTGTAGGGGGATCCATCCTGACTCATGACCATTACCAAGGGGGACGCCACACCTTCCCTATGGAGTTAGCTCCTGTTGAGGAAAGCTTTAGCGTTGAGGGATTTGAGGCTGTATCGCTAGGAATTGTTAACTGGCCCATGTCGGTTCTCCGGTTGCAATCAGATGACAAGGCGCAATTGATTGCCCTGGCAGACCATATCCTCACAGCCTGGCGAGGCTACTCGGATCCAGCCGTTCAAGTCTTAGCAGCATCCGATGGTCAGCCCCACCATACCATTACCCCCATTGCACGGATTCGTGATGGGCATTATGAACTGGACTTGGTGCTCCGTGACAACCAAACCTCACCAGAGAATCCAGACGGTATCTATCACCCACATGCAGATGTGCAACACATTAAAAAAGAAAATATCGGCCTGATCGAAGTCATGGGCTTGGCCATTTTGCCACCTCGCCTCAAGGAAGAGCTCAAGCAGGTTCAGGACTATTTGCTTGGACGTGAGAGCACAGTGGCAATCTACCACCAGCCTTGGGCAGATGATTTGAAAGCCGCTCACCCAGCTATCACAGAAGAAGCAGAGGCCCTTGTACGTGAATCAGTCGGCCAGATCTTTGCGCGCGTGCTGGAAGATGCTGGAGTCTACAAGCGAACAGCAGAAGGACAAGCGGCCTTTAGACGCTTTGTTGCGACACTTTAAGTGTGGAGAAGCGGCAGAAATTTGGTACAATAAGAGAGAAGACAAGAAGCGAAAGGAAAACAAATGGCAATACTCGTACTCGGAGGAGCTGGCTATATCGGTTCCCACATGGTGGACCGCTTGGTCAATGAAGGACAGGAAAAAGTCGTCGTGGTCGATAGCTTAGTCACAGGCCACCGTGCAGCGGTGCATCCAGATGCCGTCTTTTACCAAGGAGACCTGGCAGATCAAGACTTTATGCGCACTGTGTTTAAGGAACATGCCGATATCGATGCGGTCATCCACTTTGCTGCCTACTCACTGGTCGCTGAGTCTATGGCCGATCCATTGAAATATTTTGACAACAATACAGCTGGCATGGTCAAACTCTTGGAAGTCATGCATGAATGTGGGGTGCACTACATCGTCTTTTCTTCAACTGCTGCTACCTACGGTATTCCAGAAGAAATTCCGATTCTTGAAACCACTCCACAAAAACCGATTAATCCCTATGGCGAAAGTAAGCTCATGATGGAAACCATCATGCGCTGGGCCGATCAAGCCTACGGCATCAAGTATGTGCCCCTTCGTTACTTTAATGTAGCGGGTGCTAAGCCAGATGGATCCATCGGAGAAGACCATGGACCAGAGACCCATCTCTTGCCGATCGTCTTGCAAGTGGCCCAAGGCAAACGCGAGAAGATCTCCATTTTTGGGGACGACTACAAGACACCAGATGGGACCAATGTTCGGGACTACGTCCATCCATTTGATTTGGCAGATGCCCATCTTTTAGCAGTGGAGTATCTGCGTAATGGCAATCCATCGACTGCCTTTAATCTGGGCTCATCGACTGGATTCTCCAATCTTCAAATCGTTGAAGCAGCTCGCAAGGTGACGGGACATCCGATCCCACTTGAGCTGGCTGATCGCAGACCAGGAGATCCAGATACCTTGATTGCATCATCTGAGAAGGCGCGTGCCATCCTCGGCTGGCAACCAAAATTTGACAATATCGAAACCATTATCCAAACAGCCTGGGCTTGGCATTCCAGCCACCCAGATGGCTACAATGATCGATAAGGAGGAACTGCGAACATCATTTTTGAGACTTTTCTAATAACATCTAAAACGACAGTTGATCTTGCCAAATGACTCGTTTCAGACGTCAGTCATTTCCCTAACCATCATAAAAAGTGAGGTATTCAAAATGAATAAAACCACAAAAATGTTAGCCGTCTTCTTGACAGCTGGTCTTCTTTTAGCTGGTTGCGCACAGAAAGAGAGTACAAAATCTACTAGTCCATCGTCTACTAAAGCGACAAGCAAATCATCCGTTAAAGAAAAGACAAAAGAGTCATCAACTGATGAAAGCAAAAAAGAAGATGCACTAGCAGGTGCTCAAAAAACTGTTCTCGAAACGAGTGATGAAGCTGGTAAGTCAACTATCACCTTGTATTACAAGGGAGATACCTTGTTAGTACAAGAAAAAGTTGATGATTACGACGTCTCAAAAGTGCCTGGTGAGAACCCTCTTGAAACCATGAAAGAAGCCGTTGCCAAGAGCCAAGAAAAATTCAAAGATCTGATGGGACATGGATTTGAACTAACATCAGAATACAAAGACGGAATCTTTTATATCCGCAATACCATTGATTACACAAAAATCGATTTTAATAAATTAAAAGAAATCGTACCAGGATTTAATCCCCTAGATGACAAAACAGTCAGTTATTCAGTAACGAAAGACAGTCTTATCAAGGGCGGTATGGTCGAAAAATAAACCAAATGGAGAGCAGTTCAGTTTGCTGCTCTTTTTTGTTTTAGTATGAATTCATGGGCATATTTTGGTAGAATAGGATTTAAGGAAAATAGTGAAATGGATGAACACGTCATTATGATAGCAGGAGTATAGGGTGAATATTCTTAAAAAAATTGAAGATAAAACATATCAAAATGAGGACTTAATCAATAACATAGATTTAAATCCTATAATTTCTTACCATATTATCAAAGAAATTGTTAACCGTAAGATCAATGATATTAACGTTATTGATAAATTAATAGAAATTTCTGTCAGACTGTCTGTCAATGATTCAGTTTTAGGTCCAATTTGTTTGGGCCATATGTCTTTAGCTGTATTAAGAAAATTAGGAATTGACGTAAGGAAAGTTGATAATCATTCAGCTATTTCTGATTATGATTGGGAATTAGTTGATAAATTTTATCACGAGAATGAATGGTGAGAGAATAGATTATTTCAAGCAACAGGAAAGTCAATTCAATTAATTGTATATGAATCTAAAAGAATACTTGATGAGGGGGACTTAGGAGATGGTCCACTTTATCATTTGGATGTTACTCCAGAATAACTGGCATACAAAGGTAATTTTTTACTTAGATTGAAATAGGAATAATAAAATGCTAATAAAATTAAAAAACAAAATTGAATCCGAAGTTGCAAAAATTGGAAATTTAAAATTAGATGAATTTGGAATTTATTTTTCCGAACAACCTCCCTACTTTCTAGAAGGAATTTCTGTAATTGAGGATGGAAATGGAAGATATAGTCTAGTTTTTACTGAACGAGGAAAAATAACATCTGAGATTTCTAAATTAGATGATAATGAGGTAACATATCAAATTTTAAAGATAATCATTAAAAATATTTCCTCACATACCATTTATAAAAAGGATGTAGACTTAATTGATAAATTGATCAAAAATAATGAATTTGAAAAAGTTAGTCAATTAGTTGAGAAAGCCCAAGTGAATAGATATAGATATGAAATGGAATTATTTGAAAAGATCAGTCCATTATATACTTCATGGTACAAAATAGAGAATGAATAATTCGTATAATTTCGATTGCTGAGTAAATGTGGATTGATTGAAGAAGCAAACTTCCAGATGATTATGTATCACCACTTAAGTAAAAGAGGTATAAAATGAAATCAACAAAATTTGAATGGGAAGGCTTATGAATGTTAAAAAGAGAATATGGAATATTTAAATACCCTGATGGTGATATTAGGTTATCAATAAAATTTTTGGATGAAAACTATCAAACTTTAGGTGATTTTTTTATCATTGAGGTTCATAATTTTTACCCTCATGTTTATAAAGAATTGGAAGCAGTTGTAACAGGTCAAAAAGAAGAATCAGACTTTGGCGGTAATATGCTCAATACTGATATAGGTAAAGAAGAAACAGAAGTATACTATCAAATGGATGATGAAAGTCTTGGAGAACATTGCTTTATCTCAACTGATGAACTATATAAATTAGTTATTGAGTGGAAAGAAATGGAAGAAAGAATGAAAAGAGGGGAAGAAATTTTTCCAGTGACTTTAGAGGATTAATGTTGTAAAACTCACGCTGTAACCTTCTCTCCTCTAGCTATTCCACTTAACACCCTAGGTTTGGTATGAATACCACCCTAATGGCTACAATGATCGATAAGAAGAAACCTCAAGTCAGTTGGCTTGAGGTTTTTATGTGCGTGAATGAGCTGGGAATACCACTAACTAGGCTTTTTTCTAGCGGAGAAAGATGTTATAATATGAAAAAATTTAAAGGAGAAATGAATGGGAGATAAATACACAGTAAAAAGTGATCTTTCGGTGGCTGCTCAGCATGCTACTGCAATAGGATCTGCCAATAATCATCCAGCTATAACAGTTCAAAGAGATGAGCAAACGACAGTTGCTGGTAATATTAGTGCTAAAAATGGTATTAGTCAATTTGAGACTCTTCAGGCTCAATTATCGAATCATATTGTGAATATGATTCAAAATATCCATAGCTTAGCTGAGCAATTTGAAGATAAGGACGCCATGATTCGTCAAAATTTAAATATTTTGAATACCATTCAGTCTAAGCCATCATTCTCAAATGAAACGAAATCAAAATACTTAGATGTATTAGAGGATTAGATATGAGTGCAGAAGATACATGGAATAAGCTCCATGAGAAAGAACGACAACTTTCAGAGAAGGAGTGGGACTTATATCAGCGGATAGAAAAATTAGATTCGAAGAAAATGGAAGTAATGGATCAGCTGTTGAATGATTCACATTGGTTAAATGATCTAGATTTTCTTTTCGAAGGTAGTAGATATCAAATTCAAATGATGAATGACCAGTTAGAATTCCAGCATCAAGTGAGAATAATGGAATACAGTCTGGATGAAGAATTAGAAAAACTTCAGAAAGAACATAAATCTATTGAAATGAAGTTAGATTCGATTCATCAAGAAAAAAGACGATTAGTGACGGAGGAAATCACATGAGTATAGATATGTATCTAGAATCCGCCAGAAATCAGGCAATTAGTTTATCTAGTATATCCGCCCAGTGCGTGCAACAGAATATTGAATTGATTAAAGTTCTTGAAAATTTTGTCGCTGAAGAAGAGTTAAAAGGGCATGCTTACGACTCAGCAAAGGCGCATATTACAAGTACTGTAATTCCATTAATTCAAGGAATTGTCTTATACCAAGAATCACTGGCGGAGGAGTGTCAAAAATTTGTCAGTCAATATACCTCTGACGTAGATAGTAAAAGTTGGCGTCAAGTGGATTTAGAGGAAAAAATTAGGGAAGCAGATCAAAAGATTTCCAGCCTACGACAGTTAATGGAAACAAAATCGAATAATAAGATTTCAGCTTTTCTAAATCTTTCGGTATCTATAGCCGTATTAGAGGGAGTAAAACAAAAATTACAGAAAATATTAATTAGTCTGCTTACTTTTAATGCAGTCTCTCCAACTATCTTTTTAAATTCAGAGCGGTATTTATTGGCCGTTCAAAATGGTTTTGCCCAAGCTGCACAATCATGGGATGCTGCTAGTGGAACTTACTTGCCACCAAGTAGTGGAACTGATCTATCGTGGAAGCAAACAATCTCTTTAGGATGGCAAAAACGACAAGCAGTCCTGAACAAAGTGAAGAATCCGAAGGTTGAAACGTTTGAAGACAAACTCTCAAAAATGTCACGTGCAGAACTAGAGGAAGAATACGGAGATGTGATTAAAGCCTATAAAAGGTTTACGAATATGGGGCAAGGTGATACGATCCTTGCAAAATGGGATATGAATGATCTCAAATTGTTATGGAAGCGGTATAATGAAGTGAAGGATGATCACTTAGGATTATTGCCTTCAGAATTAGCCAAGGTGGACCCGAAATTTAAGAAACGTATCGATGCAATGGATCAAGAAGCGTTAGAAGAGGCCTACCCAGAACTTAAAACATTGATCTCCATGGCTTATGTGAATCCCTATGCACAACTATTTAAATCTGAAACAGATCGAGCTAATGATCATTACCTACTAGACCGCTATTTCCTTTTAGATAGTCAAAAAATGCTCAGTTGGCGAGATCCCGCCTTTCAAACTAAATATGATTATTATATAATTGAAGAAGGAATTAATCCTTTTACAGGCAAACCAGCTACACAGGAAGAAATCAATCGGGCAAAAGATATCAAGAAGGTGAGGGCTTTTACTGAGAGCTTGCAACTGGCAAGCTCCCTGTATACCTCTTATGTTGGATACAATCAGTATTACAATAAACCCTATACAACGTTCTCGGACGTATTTAGTAAAGTAAAAGGGAAGGTTCCATTCTTCAATAGGAAACCAGTAATTCCTGAGGTAAACCCTAAGGTAGAAGCCAATGTTAAAACTATATCAGAACCAGCAAAAACCTATGATCGTGAACGCATTTTACGAAATATAGAAGAAAGTAAGCTTGCAAGGAAGAGTTCAGGTTTTAAAGATTTTGCAACTCGAGAAAGATATCTAGAGAAAGTCTTTGACAAATTAACTCCTGAAGAAAGGGAATTAATTTTTAATATTTCTAAGGACTCACCGAAGGTTAAGTATAAAAATGGAGTAACACCAAAAGAAATACTTGAAATAAATAAAGGGGACAGACCAAACCCTGAAGATATTTATAATTCAACTTATTTAAAAATGCATAACCAACAATTTAAGAATGGGGCATCCAGATTCCAAAAATTTCAACCAAGCGAAAGTTGGAATGGAGGTATTGTTGGAGGTAAGGATGGAACAAGTTTCTGGTTGAGTAAAGAACATGCAGATATCATTGAAAAGGTTGCCAATGGAGATAATCGTCTTTATGAAATTATATTAGGATTTGATGAAGGTTATTTAGGAGACGGTCCACTTTATCGTTTGGATGTCACTCCAGAAGTAGTAGCGAAAAAAGGGATTTCAATACCAAGCGGGAATGAAGTTGGAGCCAATGACTGGTGGAGACCAACCGGACGAACTTTCCCAGGAGATATTCCAGAAGGTGTTATGGAAGATATTAGTACCAAGAGAGGAGAACATACATGGAACATAGTAAATTAGGCTGGGAAGATGTTATCCAGTTCGAAGAAGTAAAAGGTTATGGTCAGCACATTTGGAGAGATGGCAATACTCTTTATTACGTTACTGAGGAAGGAGGAATCGCCCCTCAGCGTGTTGTTTATGAATTACCAAACGAGTTATTTGCCTTATTAGAAAGTGGGGACAGAACGGAGTTAGAAGTATTAAGTAAACTTCAGAACGATCGTTGGCCACCAACGGAAGAAGAGAGAAGAGAATCTAGAAGAAAATTTATAAGCAAACATCCAGCTTCTTTGATAGATGTCCCTAAAAATAGGAAACTTTTTTCTAAGGAAGAACTTGAAGAGTTGATTCCGATTGCTGAGAAGCAGTGGATTGAATCTGAAGGAGAACTTCCAGATGATTATGTATCACCACTTAAGTAAGGAAGATATAAATGAAACCAACAAAACTAGAATGGGAAGATGTTATTCAATTTGAGGAAATTGAAGGATATGGAAAATCCATTTGGAAAAATGAGGACAAATATTATTTAGTTTTAGAAGAAGGCACCGTAGCTTCTTGGTTAGTAATCTATGAACTCCCACAAGAATTATTTGCTCTATTAGAGAGTGGAGATAGAACGCTCCAAGAAGTTTCCTGGAAAGTTCAGAATGACTGTTGGCCACCGACAGAAGAAGAAAAGAGGGCTAGTGAGAAACGATTTGTATTAAAAGGCTTAACTCCTTTAATAGCTAGTCCTAAGAGTTGGGAATTATTTACTCAGGAAGAGCTTGAAAGATTAATTCCACTTGCTGAACAGAAATGGATTGACTGGAGAGGCAAGCTTCCAGATGATTATGTATCACCATTGAAATAGCCTGCGTGGAACTTGTTTAGACACCGTTAGTTGTGGACAAGTTTCTTTTTTTACTTTAGGTGCACTAGATGAATCTCTCCCAAAATGTGTTGAAAATATAAATAGAACTCTGGCCTTCTCTTAATGCAAGTGTGAGAAGAGTTCAAAAACTCTACCCTGTAACCTCTCCTCTAGCTATTCCACCTATTTCATGCTAGAATAAAGAAAAACACATTTGGAGGCATTATGAATCAGACAGTGACTTATTTGCAGGAATTGACAGCCATTCCTTCACCGACCGGTTATACACGTGAGATTGCAGATTACTTAGTCAACACCATTGAAGGCTTTGGGTACGAAGTAACTCGGACTGCTAAGGGTGGGGTGAATGTGACCGTTCCTGGTGTGATCACAGACAAACAACGTTACGTCACAGCCCATGTGGATACCTTGGGAGCTATTGTCCGCGCTGTGAAAGCAGATGGCCGCCTCAAGCTAGACCGAATCGGTGGTTTCCCTTGGAATATGATTGAAGGGGAAAACTGTACAGTCCATGTAGCCAATACAGGAAAAAACCACTCGGGTACGATTTTGGTCCATCAGACTTCTTGCCATGTCTACAAGGATGCGGGGACTGTCGAGCGGACCCAGGACAATATGGAAGTCCGTCTGGACGAAAAAGTAACCAATGAAAAAGAAACCCGTGCCCTTGGCATTGAAGTGGGTGATTTTGTCAGCTTTGATCCCCGGACCATTGTGACAGATACTGGCTTTATTAAATCTCGTCACTTAGATGACAAGGTGAGTGCGGCGATTCTCTTGAATCTTCTGCGCGTGTACAAGGAAGAACAGATCCAATTGCCAGTAACGACCACCTTTGCCTTTTCAGTCTTTGAAGAAGTGGGGCATGGGGCTAATTCTAGTATTCCAGCTGAAGTGGTCGAATACTTGGCAGTGGACATGGGAGCTATGGGAGATGACCAAGCGACGGATGAATACACGGTATCCATCTGTGTCAAAGACGCTTCTGGACCGTATCACTACGAATTCCGTCAGCATCTAGTAGCCTTGGCAAAAGCCCAAGAAATCCCTTATAAGTTGGATATCTATCCTTTCTATGGATCAGATGCTTCTGCAGCCATGAGCGCAGGAGCAGAAGTCAAGCATGCCCTTCTCGGAGCAGGGATCGAATCTAGCCACTCATATGAGCGGACTCACTTGGATTCTGTAGTCGCAACAGAGCGCATGGTCGATGCCTACCTCAAGAGTGACTTGGTAGAGTAAAAATGGAACTACTCTCCGGAGTAGTTTTTTCATAAACTAAAATTTTCTGAAAATTCCTTTTCTTCTGAAAATCTTTGTGGTATAATCTTAAAATAAACTTAAAATTTCTTAAGGAGTTTTACATGAAAAAAAGAAATGTCATTGCACTTGCGGGAGTTGCCCTCCTTTCAGCAGGTATCCTAGCAGCTTGTTCGGGTGGTTCTAAATCATCTAGCTCAAGCAACGGTCAAAAATTCTCATATGTCTATGAGACTGAGCCAGAAAACCTAAACTATATCACATCTGGTAAAGCAGCAACCCACGATATCACAGGAAACTTGATTGATGGTTTGTTTGAAAATGATAAATACGGGAACTTGATTCCATCTCTTGCAAAAGATTGGACAGTTTCGCAAGATGGCTTGACTTATACTTATAAACTTCGTGATGATGCTAAATGGTATGATTCAGAAGGCGAAGAGTATGCGGATGTAACAGCTAAAGATTTCGTCACAGGGATCAAATATGCGGCTGATAACAAATCAGAAATGCTCTACATCATCCAAGATTCTATCAAAGGCTTGAATGACTACGTCAGTGGTAAAAATAAAGATTTCTCAGCTGTAGGAGTAAAAGCAGTTGATGATCATACCCTTCAAATCACTTTGAACCAACCAGAATCTTACTGGAACTCTAAATTGACTCTTGGGATCACTTTCCCTGTCAACGAAAAATTCGTGAAATCAAAAGGGGATAAATTCGCTCAAGCAAGTGATACTAGCTCCCTTCTTTACAATGGTCCTTACATCTTGAAGAGCTTTACTTCGAAATCTTCTATCGAAATGACCAAGAATGAAAACTACTGGGATAAAGACAAGGTCTACATCTCAGATGTGAAATTGGAATTCTACGATGGACAAGACCAAAGTAAATTGGCCAAATCATTCGGAGAAAATGCTCTTAGCTTGGCAAAACTCTTCCCAACTGGATCTGGTTACTCAGAGCAAGCTAAAGAATTCAAAGATGAAATCACCTACACTCCTCAAGACGCCGCTTCTTATGTTATTGGTACCAACATCGATCGTCAATCTTACAAACACACTGCTAAGAAGACCGATGAAGAAAAACAATCTACTAAGAAAGCTCTCTTGAACAAGGACTTCCGTCAAGCGATCAGCTTTGCCTTCAACCGTGAAGCGTATGCTGCTCAATTGAACGGAAAAGACGGAGCAAGCAAGATCATCCGTAACCTCTACATTCCACCAACATTTGTCCAAGCTGATGGCAAGACCTTTGGTGAAATGGTGAAAACTCAATTGGATACCTACGGAGATGAGTGGAAATCTACTAAACTAGACGATGGTCAAAATGGTCTTTTCGATGCTAAGAAAGCGAAGGAAGAGTTTGCAAAAGCGAAGACTGCCTTGGAAGCAGAAGGTGTGAAATTCCCAATTCACATCGATATGCCTGTAGACCAAACCACACCATCAAGAGTTCAACGGGTACAATCCTTCAAACAATCAGTTGAAGAAGCACTTGGTAAAGAAAATATCGTCATCGATATCCAAATGCTTTCGAAAGAAGACCTTCAAAATGTGACCCTCTTTGCGCCAAATGCGGCTGGCGAAGATTGGGATCTCTCTGATAATGTTGGTTGGAACCCTGACTACCAAGATCCATCAACTTACATGGATATCTTGAAAGCTTCATCTGGTGAAAATACTAAGACTTTCCTTGGATTTGACCCAAGTGAAAACAATGAAGCAGCTAAAAAAGTTGGTCTTTACGATTTTGAAAAGATGATCAAAGATGCTGGTGCAGAATCACAAGACGTCAACAAACGCTACGAAAAATATGCGGCAGCGCAAGCTTGGTTGACAGATAGTGCCCTTGTTATCCCAACTTCTTCATCAACTGGACGTCCATTCTTGACACGTATCGAACCATTCTCAGCTCCATTTGCATGGACTGGTGGTAAAGGAAAAGACCACGTGATCTACAAAGGAATGAAACTCCAAGATAAAGCTGTGACAACTGCTGACTACAACAAAGCCCTTGAAAAATGGCAAAAAGAACAAGCAGAGTCAAACAAAAAAGCACAAGAAGATCTTAAGAAACACGTCAAATAAGGATCGATAACCGAGGCTGATGCCTCGGTTTTTTGTGGGATCATTTGAATATCAACTTGATATAAAAACGCTTACATAGTATAATAGGAGTGTTGATTACAAAAAGTGAGGAGATTGACATGAAAAAGAAAACAATGGTTTCCATTGTCGCATCAAGTTTATTGATCGCACCGATAGTCTTGCATCAAGTAGCGGCAGCAGACGAGCAAACGGAAGAGTTAGCCCCATCGACAGAAGTGGTCCATGCTCCAGCTACTGAAGCAAGACCGACAACAAGTGAAACAAGTACTGCCACTAGTGAAGAAGCTGCAAGCTCGAATGAGGCATCGCTGGATCGGACGGCAGGTGCCAATCAAGCAACCCCTGCAACAGAAGAACACACAAGACAAAGTGAGCCGACTGTCCCAGTAGCAACTCCAGCAGCAACCAACAGGGAAGCTGCACCTCAATCTGCTCCTACTTCAGAAGCTTCGGCAACAAGTCAGGATTTGGCAAAGGTCACAGGTAGCACCCTTGCAGCGGATCAGGCCTCTAATGAGTTGACGGTCCAAGATGCTGTTAATGGCTTGCTTCAATGGGCAGCAACAGATCCTAGCCAATTGGGCCAAAGCCAAGCAGATCGCGAACGCTTTGCCAAGAGTTTAGGCTTGATTGAAAAATCAGAAGATCTGACCCGTAAGGTCAGTCAGCCAGAATTGGCCAAGATGTATGAAACAGCTAAGAAACTCTACGATGCCTACCGGGCTGAAAAGAAAAGTCCGCTCTTTTTAAATGGTCGTGCCCAGCCTATTTTTCCTTATACGACGGGAAAAAAAGAAGACCAAGACTACAAATATGAAGACAGCCAAATTGTACGTTTCCCAGTCTATGTCGAAACGGACTATGACACCGATGCAGATGGCAAGCCAGACTTGGTCAAAGCCATTGTTCAATTACCAAAAGCAGTCGCGCAAGGCGATTTTAAGGCAGCCACTATTCTCGAAGCGCGCCCTTACGTAGCGGGGACACTAGACGAAAACTACGTGACTCTTGAAAGTTTGGGGCTTCCAACAGACGGTAGCTACGATATGAAGAAACTGCACAGTCAACCTGCAAAGAGACAGCCAGTAAGCAGTGAAACAACAGTAGAAGCAGCGAAAAAAGCCAAGGCATCGGATTGGTATTACTACAGTCCCTACGAGTATATCTATGACTACGAAGATCTGAACTGGTACGACTATTTCTTGGTCAGAGGCTATGCCTTTATCTCTAGCGCTGGACTTGGTACCAAGGGATCAGAAGGATTTAACACGACGGGGTCTGATCTCGAAATCAATGCCTTCAAGAATATCATCGAATGGGTCAATGGCAAACGCAAGGCCTACACCGATAAGACTAGCAATGTTGAAATCAAGGCCGACTGGGCTACAGGCAATGTCGCCATGACGGGTCTGTCCTGGGCTGGAACAACGACCTTTGGTGTGGCAGCGACAGGCGTAGAAGGATTGAAGACCATCGTTCCGGCAGCAGGAATTGCCTCTTGGTATGATTATTTCAATAGCCAAGGAACCCAATTTGGCAATGCACCTTATAGTGACCTTTCATGGCTCTCCCTCTACGTTAGCACACGGATGTTGGACCAAGACGACTGGGCAGGGATTTGGCAAAACTATTCTAACTACATCAATCAATTGAACAAGGACCAGTACGCCCATGATCGTAACTACAGTGATGTCTGGAAGGAGCGGGATTATACCCTTCATCCGGAAAATCTCAAGACCAGCGCCCTGATCGTCCATGGCTTGAATGATGACAATGTCAAGACCAAACACTTTGAACTCATGTATGATGCTCTCAAGAAAGCAGGGCAAGATGTCAAGCTCTATCTCCACCAAGGAGATCACGTCTACCCAGCGGCTATGTCACGGGGATACGGCATCACCGCCAATGGTCAGGATTTTTATGACCTGCTCAATACCTGGCTGACCCATTACCTCTACGGTGTGGACAATCACGTCGAAAGCTTACCAGCGGTTCTAGCTCAAAACAACTATGATCCAAGCAAGTGGGCAAGCTATGATAACTGGAAGAGCAATCAACGTCTCTTCTTGAATGCAAGCTCGAAACGTTTAGAAGAAACCATTTCTAGTGATTATGCGGCTGCAGGTGTTGAGATCGCTAACCGTAATGAAACAGTCAGCAAAGCCTCCTCTAAGGCCAATCTGACATTCGTTTCTGATGTTACTGAGGACACTACGATCAAGGGCCACATCCCTGTTCATTTCAAGGCAGCTCTTGCCAAGGGTCAAGGAAAGAATTTCCAAATCAACGCCCTCTTAGTTGATGTGGCAGATGAGGACTTTGACGTGGTAGGAAATGGTAGCGTCAAGCAAGATAAAACAGCAGACGGTTTCTGGATGGGAAGCAATTTAAGCAACCTATCTGTTGCCGAATACGAAACCATCAAGACCAAGTACAAGGTGATCGCAAAAGGCTGGATCAACCTTGCGAATCCTGAGTCTGGCTACGATTCAGCAAGCTCACGCGCAAGCATCGAGCCAAAAGTTGGTGAATACCACGATTACACGGTTTATCTCCAACCAAATCTTTATACAGTTAAGAAAGGTCACAAGTTAGCGCTGGTTTTCAACACCTATGACCCGTCTGATTTAACGGTGGAGCATCCATATGAAGTGACCTTCAAGACAGATTCTATCCAGGCTGCGATTCCAATTGTCGAAAAGACCCGCGTTCAAAAGGCAGCCTATGTACCAAGTGCAACAGATACTGACTATGCGAAATTGCCAGAAATAGAAGGAGCTGCTCTAGTCGCTCCAGAAGTGCACTACAAGGAAGAATATAGGCTTCCAAGCCCAGAACACCTTGTCCAACCAAGTCCAAATACTCCTGACAAGGTAGAGGAGATGAAGACAGGATCAGCTACACAAGAGCAACCTCATCGTGCCCTAGCAGTATCCTATGGCCCTCAATTTGTTTCACAAGGATTGATAGAAGCTCGTAAGGTTGCGACTCCTGCAGTAGAAGGAGAACAAGCAGACCATATGCTTCCACAAACAGGCAGCAAAGACCATGCTCTGGGTCTCTTAGGTGTGATCAGCCTAACAGCTTCAAGCCTTATCTTTTGGCGCAAAAAGAGAGAAGATGCCTAAGGACTCCCCGTAGCAAATATTTCTAAAATGACATCTTTTAGTGTAAAATAAAAGTAGAAATGCAGAATCAGTAGTCACTACTGAAAAAGGAGGAAATATGGCACACGTAATCACAGATGCAACTTTTGAACAAGAAACCAGCCAAGGACTTGTCATGATTGACTTTTGGGCAACTTGGTGTGGACCATGCCGCATGCAAGCTCCAATCTTGGATCAGTTGGCAGAAGAAGTACATGAAGATGATTTGAAAATCTGTAAGATGGATGTAGATGAAAATCCAAATACAGCACGTCAATTCGGTATTATGTCGATTCCAACTCTTCTCTTTAAAAAAGATGGACAAGTTGTCAAACAAGTAGCTGGAGTTCATACGAAAGCCCAATTGAAAGAAATCATTGCAGAATTGAGCTAAAAAGAAGACTCGTTTTCCAAACTGGGGAACGAGTTTTTTTGATGCTCTTTATTTCTTTTAAATAGACGCGACACCCATTGACAGCGCTTTCTTGTAGTGCTAAAATGAAACTGTATTTCCTATAAAATTTTTACAGGGAAAAAATTCTCCTAGGAAGATGTCGATCCTAGGAGAAAATTACATATAAAAGTTATTGGCCCTCTGTATCTTGGGCTACCCAGACGCTGACGGAGCGTTCTGCCACTGGGAATTCAGCAGTACCGTCTTCTTGAACTTGGACAGTTTCGCTACAATTTTCTAGGACATCATAGTAGGTGAGGCCTGAGTAGGATGAGCCGATCTCCATGACTTTTGTAGCAGCTTGGTTATTCGAAACCAAGCAGGCGATTGGTGCTGATTCTTCTGTACCTGAGCGTGTCCAACCGATGCAATTAGGATCATCGAAGTAGTCCGTTTGTTCCCCGTAGGCCAGATCTTTACGAACCCATAAGAGGCGATCGAGGACCTCTTGGAAACTTTCTTGCGCAAATTGGCCCTCGATACCGTAGTAGTCTCCATAGAAGACACAAGGCAAACCAGCTTCACGAAGTAAGATCAAGGCATAGGCTGCAGGCTTGAACCATTCTTGGATTGTAGATTCCAAGGCTTGCCCTCGTTGGGTATCATGGTTGTCCACAAAGGTTACGGCCTCTTCAGGATGATTGAGCGCTAGTGTTCCGTCAAAAATAGTTCGAAGGTCGAAATTTTCACCCTCTTGACTAGCTCGGAAGAGATTTTGGTGGAGGGCTACATCGATCAAGTCATACAAGTAGTCAATGCTTTCCAAGTACTCATCGTTGGTTTCTGTGTCGCCATTCCAAAATTCACCAAAAACGTAGAAATCTTCTCCATATTTTTTGGTGATATTATGGATGAAATTCTTCATAAAGAAGGAGTCTATGTGTTTGACGGCATCCAGACGGAAGCCCTCAACCCCTGTCGTTTCGATAAACCATTCAGCCCATTGGTCGAGATTTTCAACAACTTCGGGATGTTTGAAATCGATATCGGCATACATGAGGTAATCGTAGTTTCCGTTTTCCTTGTCTACCAGATCTCCATGAGCCCAACCTTTGTTGTCCCCTTGGATTTGGTAGATTCCATTCTTATTACGAGAAGCATCGTAGTCAGTACCGGTGAAGTGGTACCAGTGCCAGTGGAAGTCATTATAGGCGCCATTTCGGCCATCAAAAGTAAATTTGGTCCATCCTTGAATAGTGAAGGGCTCAGTGAGAACCTTGTTTCGATCCATAGGATCGACCTCAACGACCTCGAATTCCTCTAAGCCATCAGCAGCAGCCTTATGGTTGAGAACGACATCGGCCATTGGTTGAATCCCTGCATCTTTGAGGGCTTGAATGGCTTGAAGATAATCGTCTTTGAAACCATATTTGGTACGAACTGTTCCTTTTTGGTCGAACTCGCCCAAATCAAAGAGGTCATAGACTCCGTAACCAACGTCATTGTTAGAAGTAGCTTTAAAGGCAGGTGGCATCCAGACTTTACGAATACCCAAGTCTGCTAAGTGTTGCGCATCTTCAGCAAGACGCGTCCAGTGGTTCCCATCAGCGGGCAAATACCACTCAAAATATTGCATTAAGGTTTGATTTTCCATTTTTATTTCTTCTTTCATGTGAATGTCCCTATTTTACCAAAAATAGTTGGATGCGACAAACGTTTGCGCTGGAAGCAAGCTCTTTCTGGAAAAGAAATCGTATACATGAAAGAAATGAAGTGAGAATGTAAAAAGTAGCATTTTATCAACGTAGAAATATCAGTCTGATACATATATTTCTATCCATTCATTTAGTTTGATTATATCAAAGGAGGATTGGTTTGAAAGTGAAAACGACCAATAGAGAGAGCATCGAAACGATTTTTACCGAAGCCTTGGCGATCCCAAGCTTTACCAACACTGAGACAGAGCAAGGAATCGAAGCCTACCTGGATCAACGGATTGCCCAGATCCCCTATTTCAAGGAACATCCGAACCAGTTTGGGCGCTATATGGTGCCACAGGACCACTTGCATCGGTCGGTCAATTGGGCCTTAGTTGATAAGGGCAAGAAAAAAACAGTTATCCTTTTCCACCACCATGATACAGTTGATTTAGAAGACTATGGAAATTTGGCAGAAATCGCACTCGATTCTGATAAAGTAGCAGAAGCCTTGAAAACACTAGATAGTCGACCAGATATGCAGGAAGACTTAGCTTCTGGGGAGTGGAAATTTGGCAGAGGGTCTTGCGATATGAAAGCAGCATTGGCCCTTCAATTGGGGGTTCTGGAAGCCTATGCGGCAGATCCCGTGGAAGGTCAGGTCAATCTGCTCTATCTCTCTGTTGGAGATGAGGAATCCTATTCACGTGGGATGCGTGGAGCTTTGGGCCTCCTCACAGATTTGCAGGAGAAGTTTGATCTGAATTATGTATTAGCAGTGGATTCAGAACCCTTTGAATCAGAGGTAGGAAAAGAAAAGGTCCTTCACATTGGCACAGTCGGCAAACTCATGCCGGTCGTTGTGGCACAAGGTGTCTTGTCCCATATGAAGGAGCCCCTTAAAGGGATCAATGCCTTGTCACTCTTAGTGGCCATCGCAAGCCAGCTAGATCTTCATCCCGATCTGGCAGATCAGGCGCTGGGAGAAACGTCTCCCCTTCCTTCTTGGTCCTATCTCAGAGATTTGAAGGACCAGTACGATGTATCGACCGTGCTCTATGCGGCTGGTTATTTCAGTGTTCTGCATTTGAAGAAAACACCCCAAGAGCTCCTACAGCGGATTTATGAGCTTAGTCAGGAGGCCTTGGATGCCTTTTACAAGAAGTATGAGCACTTGCAGGATCAGGCTGGCCAAGACCATATGATTGCAAGGCCAAGAGTCATCACCTATCAAGAACTAGAGGAACGATGCCAAGCCATAGAAGGTTACCAAGCCTTTAGGGAAGCTTCTAACCAAAAAGCGGAATACGATTTTCGTAATGGGACCAGCTACCAGAGCCTTGCAATCCAGCAAATCCAGCGACTCCTAGAGTTTCTCGGAGATAAGGATCCCATGGTGGTTATTGGTTTTGCGCCCCCCTATTATCCTTCCATGAACTGCCGCTTTTTGGACAATACCGATCTCAATATCGTGTCCCTCATCACTGATTACCGCGAGTATCTGGACACAAGAGGTTACCTCTTAAAAGTCGAAGAATACTTTATGGGGATTAACGACACCAGTTATTGTGCCTTGGAAAAGGATGTGGCCTCTTATCAAGTCGTCTTGGATAGCCTAGCCACACCAGCCCAGGTCTATGATCTGGATCTGGAAAAAATTGCCCAAATTCAGGTTCCAGCGGTCAATCTAGGCCCTTGGGGCAAAGAATTGCATAAGCGAGGAGAGCGGGTCTACAAAGAAGACTTCTTAGAGACCATTCCAAACTATCTGCTAGAATTGCTCTACCATTTCGATGATCGCTTATCAACAGAATAAGAAAAAACGGTCCCAATGAGGATCCATTAGGGAGTTAACATGATTACATTTCACGGAGTTACCAAAGATTACGATGGGCACATTGCCCTCAACCACTTGGATCTGACCATCGAAGATGGACAAATTGTCGGCTTGATTGGCCACAACGGAGCTGGAAAGTCAACGACGATTAAGAGCCTGGTCAGTGTCATCACCCCAACTACTGGATCAATTGAAGTGGATGGTCAGGACCTCTATAGCCATCGGCTGGCGATCAAAAAGAAGATCGGTTATGTAGCGGATTCACCAGATCTTTTCTTGCGCCTCACAGCCAATGAATTCTGGGAGTTGGTTGCGACCTCTTATGATATGAGTCAGAAAGACTGTGATCAACGCTTGGAAGAGCTTCTTACGATCTTTGATTTTCAGAGCCACCGCTATGAAGTGATTGAATCCTTTTCACATGGGATGCGCCAGAAGGTCTTTGTCATTGCAGCCCTCTTGTCGGATCCAGATATCTGGGTCTTGGACGAACCCATGACCGGTTTGGATCCACAGGCTTCTTACGATTTAAAACAAATGATGCGCCAACATGCGGATCGCGGCAAGACGGTTATTTTCTCTACCCACGTATTAGAAGTGGCCGAACAACTCTGTGATAAGATCGCCATTCTCAAAAAAGGTAATCTCATCTTCTATGGGACGATCGAGGAATTGAAGGGCCAACATCCCGAACAAAGTCTGGAAAGTATCTATCTCAGCCTAGCGGGGCGGAAGGAAGAAGGTGGCGATCATGCGTCTTAAGATCATCCAACAGCTGGTCAATGTCAATATCATCTATGCTAGTCAGCCGGCCCAGATCGCAAAATTACGCGCCAAACAGGCTAAAAAACCGGACGTCAAACTCAATGTTGCCCGCAGATCGGTGCTCAACTACCTCTTTTTAGGATTGGTCTATTTCCTCATATTTGGCTTGCTCTTTAGTATCTATGATTTTGTCCATCAGCCAGCCTTCTTTGTCAATATGGTGGCCCTCTTTTCCTTGATGACCATTTCCCAAGGCTTTATGAGTTTTTACAATGTCTTTTATGAAAGCAAGGACCTCCAGTTTTACCGGCCCTATGCTTTCTCAGATGCGGAAGTCATTGCTGGAAAAAGTATCTCGGTCATCCTGACCCTTCTCATGGCTATCCTTCCATTGATCAGCTATTTTTTGATCCTGCCTGTCCAAGCAGGCGGCTTCAATCCGTTAGGGATCCTGCTAGGCCTCTTTTGTGCCGTGATTCTCTTAGGCGTTCTCTTTTTAGCGACGATTTTACTAGCTCATTTGATCACTAAGACCCTTTTTTTCAAAAAACACACGACCCTGGTCTCCAACATCATGGTCGGAATTGGTTCTCTTCTGAGCCTAGGAGCTTATCTCTATCTGAATCTAGTCCAAACCCATCGGGTAGAGGTGTCGGGTGGAGCGGATATTCCCATTCTATTTCCACCTTTTACAGCCTTTCATCAGTTTATCCTCCATCCTTTTGATGGTGGAGCGATCCTTGGCCTTCTGGGCTGGATAGCGGTGCTTTTGGTCTTGATCGGCCTGGTTCGCAAAATCGTGATCCCACAATTCTATGATGCAGCCCTTGCGGTTGCGACCAACCAAACCGTCAAAGAGCGCGTGAAAGCCATCCATGTGGGCCAGAAAGACTCCTTTAGACAGTTTGTCATTCAGTATCATCGCAGACTCTTGAGCGATGGAACCCTTATGGTGCAAGTCCTATTGATGATGAGTATTCTGCCATATATTTTCCTCCTCAGTGGAGCAGCAGGAGCATCAAAAAATATAGGAGGCCTCAGTCCTTACTTGACACCCCAGTATCTGGTACCACTGACCCTTGTTGCCATCTTGATCGGTGTTTTCAATAGTTTTGGAGGCTTGACCAGTATCGGTATTTCGCTAGAGCGCGAAAACTTTGAATACTTGAGATCCCTCCCTGTTGATTTCAAACGCTATCTCTTTATGAAGTTTTGGTTGCTCTATCTGGTGCAATCCATCCTTCCTGTCATTCTTCTAGTTGGCGTTTGTCTCTATTTTGGCGTCCATCCCTTGGCTATCCTTGCCATGTTACTGATCTGGGTTGTAACGACCATTCCGATCTGCATCCGAGACTATGTCAAAGATTTTCAGAACTTTAGCACCAATTGGACCAATATCACAGAGTTGATGACCCGTCATCGTGGGAATGCAGTTCTTCAGTCTATCCTCTTGATTGTCTTTCTCTTTGTGATGTTTCTCCTGATCATTGTCAGCTTCATTTGGACCTATCATTCCGTCAGCACCCTGCTGGCTGTGATCCTTTATAGTGTCATCCTGCTAATCGGAGCTGGGATCAGCTATACCATTTACCGCAAAAAAATCCGTACCCTCTACCAAGAGATCGGAGAATAAAAAAAGAGAGTGGGACAGAAATCGGTCATTCGTTAGAATTCAATTTCGTCGTCCCACCTCCGCACAGTTGAGTAGGGCTGTAAAGCTGATGAAATCAGTGTAGTAGAGCCCACTCAACCACTGCGTCTTGCTCGACAATCCAAAAACAAATGAGAGGCTAGGACTTTTGTCCTAGCCTCTTTTTAGTGGTAACTTAAATTTCATACCCCATGAGGAGGCCGCCTTCTTCGGCGTAGAAACTACAAAGTCCAGAAGTAGGAAGGACTTCGATCATTGCATGGGCAAATTTTTCACGAACCAATGCAGAGAATTGCTCAATAAATTTTTCATTGTTGCGGTGGGCGATGGTGATATGACCGCCAGCATAACCCGCCTTGATCAATTCATCAAAAGCAGCTTTGATCGCTTTCTTTTGGCCCCGTGCTTTTTGAAGCAGCTCAAGGGTACCCGTCTTACTAGCTTCCCCGACCATACGGATATTGAGGAGTCCGACAACAGTCCCGATCAATTTGCTGAGACGCCCATTTTTGACCAGATTATCAACCTTGGCCAAAACAAAGAGCAACTTCGTCTTAGACTGGTAGGTCGTGATCACATCGACTACTTGATCAAAATCGAGGCCTTCAGCGACCAACTGATTGAGCTTGCGAACGATCAGGTCCACCTCACCCCCAGCTGACAAGCTATTAATGACGTGGATATTGGTATTCGGATGCTCTTCTAGATAAATCTTCTTGGCCACCTCAGCACTATTGTAGCTACCTGAAAGGGTTCCAGTGATGGTCACAACGACGATATTTTCAGCTCCTTCAAAGGACTTCATATAATCATCGGGACTCGGACAGGCAGACTTAGAAGCAGTCGTAGTCGCATACATCTCTTCCATCATCTGATCGATATTGAGTTGGACATCATCTGTGTAGATAGTTTCTCCCACTTGGATGGTCAGTGGGACACTGACAAACTCCGTATCTGGTGCCAGGTTGTCCAAAGAGCGGTAGTCACAGCCTGAATCCGCAATAATTTTCCATTTCATCAGTTCATACCTCATAATTGTATAAAAATGTACATTGACAAGTAGTTTGTCTTCTTTTACAATTATATCATGAAGTACCATGCTATCCAAGCAGATAACATCAGGTGAGACAGATAGAAAGTAAATGTTATGGCAGAAAGAAAAATATCCGAGAAATCCTTGGAAAATCTCAAACGATTTAACCAAGAAAACAATGCGATTACACGAGAATCCATCGAAATCTCTCTCCTGCAACTATTGGAGAAAAAAGATCTGAAAAAGATCACCATCTCTGAGCTGGTTCAGCGTGCTGGGGTCTCTCGCGCGGCCTTTTACCGCAATTATGGATCAAAAGAAGAGATTCTTGAGTCTATCTTTCAATCTAGTATCGCAAAAATTACCAAGTCTTTAGATGGCTACAACCTCAAGACAGATCTCTACCAAGTCTGGGTCTATCTTTTTAAGGAAGTTAAGAAAGAAGCTAAGATTATCAGCCTGGCCATTGATTACAATTTTGAACGGCTCTTGACCAAGGCAGTCTATGACTTTTTAGAAAAACGAAATGGCAGCTCATCAAATGGCGCTGGCAGCTACCTCAATTCCTTCTGGAGCTCAGCCATTGTCTCTGTCATCTCCAAATGGATCAAGGATGGCATGAAGATTCCCGCTGAGAAAATCGCGACCCTAGGCCTTCCTCTCTTCCCACAAAAGAAGAAGTAAGAACCACCGATAGGTGGTTTTAAAGTAAACTGCCCCTCTCCATAACTAGCCCAAATGAATAGATAGAACTATACATAGATTATTCAAAGGACAAGAACGATGATGGAAGAACGAATTCTTGCTGCTAAGCAGTATGTGAAAACCTTATTTGCTGATCGAGCGGATGGCCATGATGTAGAGCATACCCTCCGCGTCTATACTAATGCTATGAGAATCGCACAAGCAGAAGGGCCATGTGATCTGGAGATAGTGGGCTTGTCAGCTCTTCTTCACGATGCTGATGATGATAAATTGTTTCAAACAGAGAATCATGCGAATGCTCGTAAGTTTCTAGAAGAGATCGGTACTCCTAAAAACCAAATCGAGCAGATTTGTCGGGTAATCAATGCTGTTTCTTTCAGCAAAAATCGCGGTAAACATCCAGAAACCTTAGAAGGCAAGATTGTCCAGGATGCAGACCGGCTCGATGCGATAGGAGCTGTAGGAATTGCGCGAACTTTTTCCTATGGTGGCCACAAAGGGAGACCCCTTACTGATACCGTCCAACATTTCCACGACAAGTTGCTCCTCTTAAAAGATGAAATGAACACGGAGACTGCCAAACAAATGGCAGAAAGTCGCCATCAATTTTTAATCACCTTTCTAAAAGAACTAGAGAAGGAATTGGACTGAGTGAAATATTGAAATTAACTTTTATAAAAGACTTATTTGAAAGAAAGATATGCTAAATCAACTAATAAAGAAACCTATTTTAAGTTGTTCAATTATATTTGTTATCTGCTCAGTAGCAAGGCTATTCGAATACTTGTATATGAGGACAGATGATACTTTTTTATCGGAGAATTTTCTACACAAACTTTTTGGAATACTTTTATTGTGGGGAATTCTTTCAATTAGCAAATTAAGATGGATAGATATTGGTTTTACACCTAATGGAATTATAAGAGGTATAGGAAATGGCCTGCTCTTTGGTTTAGTGTGCTCCATCTTTGCATATACAGTTGAGTGTATTGTTCTCTTGTTTCTTCATGGCAATGTTCACTTATCGTTTTATGCCAGTGGTTTTTCCTTAACAAACGAAAAAGGATCACAAGCAGGTATCTTGTTTATCATGTTAAGTATCTTATTTAACCTGATAAACGTGTGGATGGAAGAAGGAGTTTTTCGTGGCCTTTTCACCAAAATTCTTGAAGGGATTTCTTACCGTAAGAGTCTATTCTTTATAGCCTTCCTATTTGGAATATGGCACTTGGCAATGCCGTTCAGAGATTATCTTCAAGGAGAATCGTCACTCTTAAATCTTATTACCATGGGGATTGGCTATGTTATCCTAGCGGGAATGATGAGCATCAAATGGTCCTTACTTTACAAAATGACAGGTTCCTTGTGGCTAGGACTAGGAGATCATCTTTTCAACAATCTTGCTTCAAATCTGGTCCATGTTGTCTCAAATTCTGAATCAGATAGCTTGCAGATAGTAAGAATTATTCTTTGGCAGTTGTTGTCATTTGCAATTGTTTTGAGCATTTATAAAAGAAAGTCAAAGACTATAGCAAATCAATGTTGAAGCTCTTTTAAAAATTTTTGAATCCTATTACAGTTTATGAATCAACGATAAAAAATTTTTTATAAGTAACTCTAACAAAAGAGGCTGGGACAAAAGTCCTAGCCTCTCAATTATTTTTGGATTGTCGAGCAAGACGCAGTGGTTGAGTGGGCTCTACTACGCTGATTTCATCAGCTTTTACAGCCCTACTCAACTGTGCGGAGGTGGGACGACGAAATCGAATTCTAACGAATTACCGATTTCTGTCCCACTCTCTTTCTTTATTCTTGGATCATGGCTAGGAGATCCTCTCCTGTAGTGGTTGGAAGGATCCGGACTCGTTTGAGGGAATAGAGTCCATCAGCGGAGCTGGCTAGTCCATTTTTAGTGGTGAGGCCTAGTTTGTAGTCAGCTTTCTTGGCTTGGTCGATCGTGACCTGGCTGTAGCGACCGGATGGGTAGACGATAACGCTGGTATTTTGATCCAGCACCTTATCTAGCAGGCGTTTAGAAGCAACTAGCTCATTCTTTTGGGTCTCAAGACTGGAATTGGCTAGGTCTGGATGATTGACCGTATGGCTTTCAAAGGTCAAGCCAGCACTTTTCATCTCTTTGATTTGGTCAAAGGTCAGGACATTTTCTTTTTCCTTTTGGGTAAAGTCCGTGATGATATTATTGGTGGCGGTCATCTTGTACTTCTTAAGAAGCGGATAGACGATAGTATAGAAATCTTCGACGCCATCATCAAAGGTCAGCCAGACAAATTTCTTTCCTTTGGGTACTTCGTTCTTGACGAGGATGCGATAGGCTTCCCCAGGTGTCAGGGTGTAGTAACCCGCTTTTTTTAGGGCCTTTAGTTGGCTTTCAAAGGTTTCTGGATCAACGATCAAATTAGCATTGGCAGCTTCAGACTCG
The DNA here is from genome assembly GCF_041432055.1 of Streptococcus sp. 27098_8_186. Classification (NCBI taxonomy): domain Bacteria; kingdom Bacillati; phylum Bacillota; class Bacilli; order Lactobacillales; family Streptococcaceae; genus Streptococcus; species Streptococcus sp. 27098_8_186. Next base: position 186,902 of record NZ_JAPVYV010000001.1, on the reverse strand, counting down.
GCCATATTGTGCACGGAGTGGTACATGAGGATGGGCAGTTTGACCGGCTTTTTCACCCGAGTCCACTCGATAGAGGAGCTACCTTCTTCGAGAGAACGCGTCATGGCAGTGCCACTGGTATTCCCCTCATTCGGCTGAGTGATCCGCTTGATCAGAAGAAAGCTACAAATAAAGATACAGACCAGTAGGAGGGCATTGATTCCAAGTAGGGCTTTGATTTTTTTAGGTACTCTTCGTTTACTCATAGTGTCACCGTTTTCATTATTTTCTTTATTGTACCACAAATTCTAGGTTCTTTTCCAGAACTTGCTACAGGCAGATCCTGTCATGAAAATTCAGAATTTTTAAGGCAATTGGCTGTCAAACGCTCAAGTTTTTGTTATAATGGAGCTACTATAGAAAATTCAAGGAGTCAATAGGATGTCTGTTAAGATTGCCTTACTAGGATTTGGTACTGTTGCAAGTGGCGTACCATTTTTATTAAAAGAAAACCATGAAAAAATCACCCAGGCAGCTCAAGATGAAATCGAGATTGCCAAGGTCTTGGTTCGCGATGATGCGGAAAAGCAAAGCTTGCAAGCGGCTGGCCATGACTACAACTTTGTGACCAATGTCGATGAGATCATTGAAGACAAAGAGATTGCCATCGTGGTTGAATTGATGGGCCGGATTGAGCCAGCGAAGACCTTTATCACCCGTGCTCTTGAAGCGGGTAAGCATGTGGTCTCTGCTAACAAAGACCTTCTAGCTGTTCATGGAAGTGAATTGTTAGAGGTTGCTCAAAAACACCAAGTAGCTCTTTATTATGAAGCAGCTGTAGCGGGTGGGATCCCAATCCTTCGGACCTTGGTGAATTCTTTGGCTTCTGACAAGGTGACCAAAGTACTCGGTGTAGTCAATGGAACCTCCAACTTCATGATGACCAAAATGGTGGAAGAAGGCTGGACTTATGAAGATGCTTTAGCAGAAGCGCAACGCCTTGGTTACGCTGAAAGTGACCCAACCAATGACGTCGAAGGGATTGATGCAGCCTACAAGATGGTGATCTTGAGTCAATTTGCCTTTGGGATGAACATCCAATTTGACCAAGTAGGTCACAAAGGGATCAGCCAGATCACTCCACAAGATGTCTCTGTCGCTCAAAGCCTTGGTTATGTGATCAAACTGGTCGGCTCGATCGTTGAAACGCAATCAGGGATTGCAGCAGAGGTGACACCAACCTTCCTTCCAAAACAACACCCACTTGCTGGTGTGAATGACGTCATGAATGCGGTCTATGTGGAATCCATCGGGATTGGTGAGTCTATGTACTATGGACCAGGCGCTGGTCAAAAACCAACTGCGACCAGTGTTGTAGCCGACCTCGTTCGCATTGTCCGTCGTCTAAAAGAAGGAACGATCGGCAAAGCCTTCAATGAATACAGCCGTCCTCTTCAATTGGCTAAGCCTGAAGATGTGAAGAACAATTATTACTTCTCAATCAAGGCACCAGATGCGACTGGTCAAATCTTGCGTCTCGCGGAGATCTTTAATGCAGAAGGAGCTTCCTTCAAGCAAATCCTCCAAGAAGACTCTGATGGTCACTATGCAAGCGTCGTGATCATTACCCACCAAGTCAACCAGACACAATTCAAGAACTTGGTTGAAAAACTGGATTCAGAGCCGAATTTCGAACTCTTGAATACCTTTAAGGTCTTGGGAGAATAAGCATGAAGATTATTGTTCCAGCAACCAGTGCCAATGTAGGGCCCGGATTTGATTCTGTTGGGATTGCCGTGACTCGTTATTTGACCATTGAAGTGCTTGAACCAGCAGATGCTTGGTTGATTGAGCATGATCTAGGAGCAGGGATTCCGACAGACGAGAAAAACCTCTTGCTCTCAACAGCCCTGTCGATTGCCCCAGCTATTCAACCATATCGTATCAAGATGACCAGTGAAGTGCCTTTGGCGCGTGGTCTTGGTTCTTCTAGCTCGGTCATTGTAGCAGGGATTGAATTGGCCAATCAATTAGCTAATCTCCAGCTATCAGATGCTGAGAAATTACGCATCGCGACCGAGATCGAAGGGCATCCAGATAATGTAGCTCCAGCTATCTTTGGGAATATGGTCATTGCGAGCTATATCGGGGAGGATGTCCAATATGTCACGGCTGACTTCCCAAGCTGTGACCTTGTGGCCTTTGTACCGAGCTACCAATTGAAGACCAGCGATAGCCGCAATGTCCTACCGAAAGAATGGTCTTATAAGGAAGCTGTTGCAGCTAGTAGTGTAGCCAATGTGGCCATCGCAGCTCTCCTCAAGGGAGATTTGCTGACGGCTGGTCGCTCCATTGAGTTAGATCATTTCCACGAGCGCTACCGTCAATCTCTTGTCAAAGAGTTTCCTCAGGTCAAAGAAGTCGCCCATGCGCATGGGGCTTACGCCACCTATCTGTCGGGAGCAGGCCCAACGATCATGAACCTCTTAGCGCCAGAGCATGCAGCAGCCTTTGTTGCAGCTCTCGAAAAACTCGGGCTAGATGGTCAGATTTTCCAACTTAAAATTGACACATTTGGCGTTCGTGTTGAGAATTAAACCCGAATGTAACACAAATGAAAGAAGGATGTATACGAATGTATATGTCCTTTTTGCTTCTCCTATGGTAGAATGGGAACAGTATGGGGAAAAGCTCAAGCTTTCCTGAAAATCTAGGGGGAAACATGAAACCAGAATATTTATATAGTATTGCTACCGATCTTGGTCTGCAATTTGATGGCGAAGCTCGTGTGATGTATGGAGAGCGTGAAGGCTTCTTGTTGGTCATTGAAGGCGCTCAAACCAAGAATGTATTTACCATTTCACTCAGTGTGAAACAAGGTTCCGAAGGAGACTTGATCGAAGATAGTGAAATTCTTTGGAATGAATTAAAAGAACAATCAAAAGCCATTAATGCTATCTCTTCTGATGGTTACTTGACCTCGATCGTTGTCAAAGGTGGAATGATCAAAGGGAAGGCTGTCGAAACCTTATGGACAGCTATCCAAGATATTGTTGATTTCTTACTCAACCACCAATTTGTGCAAGTGAATGCGGAAACGGGTGAGGAAGGACCAATCGGTCTGTATCAAATTGGAGATGCGATCTTTTTAATCGACGATGCAACCTTTAGAGCCTACCAAGCCGAAGTGCAAGATACAGTTGAGGCTTATGAAGCGCGGGAAGAAAACTTCCTTTTGGGGATTGTAGGGGCTGTGATCGGTGTAATCATCGGTGGAGCAGTTGCCCTCTTGGTAGCGCGTCTTGGCTATGTATCTGTTTTAGCAGGGGCTGCCCTCGGTTATTGTACCATCAAAGGTTATGAGATTCTTGGTAAGAAATTGACTAAAAAAGGTGTGGTAGTTTCAGCTATTTTGATGGTCTTGACCGTCTTTTTGGTCAACCAATTAGATTATACTTTGGCGCTTATGAGTGAACTGGATTTGCCATTTGATATGTCCTGGACGCTTCTCAATGAAGCGACATTCTCAGGGGATGTCCCTGATAAATTTTACTTGAATCTAGCACTCTTAGCTGTCTTTACTCTTGGTGGTGCTTGGATTTCGGTCAAATCAGCTCTGGATGGACAAAAGAATCGTGCCATTGCTCGTAAAATTGCATAATGAATGATAAAAGGAAGGCCTGAATATTATAGGTCTTCTTTTGTTTTTTAGGGTCGAAAAATAGTCAAAAATTTGGTATAATAGTTTGTATTTTTATAGAGAGAGAACAGACAGAAAGATGAATGAAAAAATAAATCAAATTCTTGAAGGGATTGATATCCGTTTTCAAGAACCTTTAAAACATTATACCTTCACAAAGGTAGGTGGGAATGCTGAATTTTTAGCCTTTCCCCGCAACCAATACGAATTAAAACGCATCGTTCAATTTGCCAACCAAGAGCAAATTCCATGGATGGTCCTGGGCAATGCATCCAATATCATTGTCCGCGATGGGGGCATTCCGGGATTTGTCATTATGTTTGATCGCTTGCGTGACATCAGTGTGGATGGTTATGTGATCGAAGCAGAGGCAGGTGCTAAACTCATCGACACCACCCATGTGGCCTTGCACCATAGTTTGAAAGGTTTTGAGTTTGCTAGTGGCATTCCAGGCAGTGTCGGTGGTGCAGTCTTTATGAATGCGGGAGCCTATGGAGGAGAGATCGCGCATGTCCTAGTATCCTGTAAGGTCTTGACCAAAGACGGAGAGATCGAAACTCTGTCAGCGAGTGAACTAGCTTTTGGCTACCGTCAATCTAAGATTCAAGAGACAGGTGCTGTCGTCATCTCTGCCAAATTTGCTTTGTCTCCTGGCAATCACGAGCAAATCAAGCAGGAGATGGATCGGTTGACCCATCTTCGTCAGTTGAAACAACCCCTTGAATACCCTTCTTGTGGATCCGTCTTTAAGCGTCCTGTCGGTCATTTTGCAGGTCAATTGATTAGTGAAGCAGGTTTGAAAGGCTATCGAATCGGTGGTGTTGAAGTGTCTGAAAAACATGCCGGCTTTATGGTCAATGTCGATAATGGAACAGCTAAGGACTACGAAGACCTGATCGCCCATGTCATTGAAGCAGTCGAGGCTCACTCAGGCGTTCGTTTAGAACCAGAAGTTCGCATTATCGGTCAAGCCTAAGAACGTTAGTATTGAAGAATAATTGATAGTGTAAACATCGATAGCATCAGTCGGAAAGGGGGTGAGTGCCTATCGATACCGTAAATAGGTGGGGCAGTCTAGTAAGTCCCCGAGAGGTATTGGTGGCCTGACAGGTCTTCCTGTCAGCCGCTGCGTTTTCGTTTGAAAAGCAGTTTGGTAATCGTAGTAAAGAAGGAATTTATGTGAATTGAAAAAACCAATTATTGAGTTTAAAAATGTTACAAAGGTCTTTGAAGATAGCGGAACCGTTGTCCTAAAGGATATCAATTTTGAATTGGAAGAAGGGAAGTTCTATACCCTGCTCGGTGCATCTGGATCAGGAAAATCAACTATCCTTAATATAATTGCCGGTCTTTTAGATGCTAGCTCTGGAGATGTCTACCTTGATGGGGAACGGATCAATGATGTCCCTACCAACAAGCGGGATGTCCACACCGTCTTTCAGTCCTATGCCCTGTTTCCGCATATGACGGTCTTTGAAAATGTGGCTTTTCCCCTTCGTTTGAAAAAGCTGGACAAGGCTGAGATCGAACGTCGGGTTTCAGAAGTATTGAAAATGGTCCAGTTAGCAGGATTTGAAAAACGCTCGATCCAAAAATTATCGGGTGGTCAACGCCAGCGGGTAGCCATTGCACGGGCTATTATCAATGAACCACGAGTGGTCCTTTTAGATGAGCCCTTGTCTGCACTTGACTTGAAACTTCGGACAGATATGCAGTATGAGTTGCGGGAATTGCAACAACGCTTGGGGATTACCTTTGTCTTTGTTACCCATGACCAAGAAGAAGCTCTCGCCATGAGTGACTGGATCTTTGTCATGAATGAAGGAGAGATCGTCCAATCTGGTACACCAGTAGATATCTATGATGAACCGATCAACCACTTTGTAGCTACCTTTATCGGGGAGTCCAACATTCTAGATGGTCGCATGATCGAGGACTACTTGGTTGAGTTCAATGGCAAACGCTTTGAAGCTGTCGATGGGGGAATGCGTCCAAATGAACCCGTTGAAGTGGTCATTCGTCCTGAAGACTTGCAAATCACCCTTCCTGAAGAAGGCAAGCTCCAAGTGAAGGTGGACACCCAGCTCTTCCGTGGTGTGCATTACGAGATCATCGCCTATGATGATTTGGGAAATGAGTGGATGATCCACTCCACTCGGAAGGCCATCGTGGGAGAAGTTATCGGGCTAGACTTTGAACCAGAAGATATCCACGTTATGCGTCTCAACGAAACCGAAGAAGAATTCGATGCGCGGATCGAAGAGTACGTTGAAGTGGAAGAGCAAGAAGCTGGTTTGATTAATGCCATTGAGGAGGAAAGAGATGAAGAAAACAACCTCTAATCTATTTATCCTCCCCTATTTCTTGTGGATTTTTCTCTTTGTTTTGGCTCCTGTAGTCATGATCATCTTTCAATCGTTTTTTAACGTTGAAGGGCAGTTCTCACTTGAAAACTACAAAGAGTTCTTTACTTCGCAAAATTTGACCTATTTAAAGATGAGTTTTAATTCGGTACTTTATGCCGGTATTGTCACCCTGGTGACGCTCTTGATCTCCTACCCGACTGCTTACTTTTTGACGCTGCTCAAACACCGGCAGTTGTGGTTGATGTTGATCGTCTTGCCAACCTGGGTCAATCTCTTGCTCAAGGCCTATGCCTTTATCGGAATCTTTGGTCAAGACGGCTCTATTAATAGCTTTTTAAGCTTTCTCGGAGTCGCTCCCCAGCAGATCCTCTTTACCGATTTCTCCTTTATCTTTGTAGCTAGCTACATCGAGTTGCCTTTTATGATTTTGCCAATCTTTAATGTCTTAGATGACTTAGATCCAAACTTGATCAATGCCAGCTATGATTTGGGAGCCAATCGTTGGGATACCTTCCGTCATGTGGTCTTCCCCTTGTCCATGAATGGAGTCCGTTCAGGTGTGCAGTCTGTCTTTATTCCTAGTCTGAGTCTCTTCATGTTGACACGGATGATCGGTGGAAACCGCGTCATTACCTTAGGGACTGCGATTGAACAGCACTTCCTAACCACACAAAACTGGGGAATGGGTTCTACCATCGGAGTTGTTTTGATCCTTGCCATGCTCTTGACCATGTGGGCAACGAGAGAAAGGAGAGAACGATGAAAAAAGTATCTCATTTCTATCTAGGGTTCGTCTTTCTGATTCTCTATCTTCCTATCTTCTATTTGATCTTTTATGCTTTCAATGAAGGGGGAGATATGAATGCCTTTACAGGCTTCACACTTGAGCATTTCAATGAGTTGTTCGCAGATAGTCGCCTGATGCTGATCTTATCAGAGACTTTCCTCTTGGCCTTCTTGTCAGCCTTGATTGCGACGGTGATCGGAACCTTTGGAGCCATTTATATTTATCAATCTAAGAAGAAGTTAGAAGGACCATTGCTTTCCATCAACAACATTCTTATGGTAGCGCCAGACGTTATGATCGGGGCCAGCTTCTTGATTCTCTTTACGACGGTGAAGTACCAGCTAGGTTTCTTATCAGTTCTGGCTAGTCACGTGGCCTTCTCGATTCCCATTGTGGTCTTGATGGTTTTGCCGCGCCTTAAGGAAATGAACCGGGATATGGTCAATGCTGCCTATGACTTGGGAGCTACCCAAGTGCAAATGCTCAAAGAGATCATGTTGCCGTATCTGACACCAGCCATTATTGCGGGCTACTTTATGGCCTTTACCTATTCTCTGGATGACTTTGCCGTGACCTTCTTTGTAACCGGAAATGGCTTTACAACCTTGTCTGTAGAGATCTACTCACGTGCGCGTCAAGGGATCTCCCTCAGTATCAATGCCTTGTCCGCCCTCGTCTTTCTCTTTAGTGTGCTCTTGGTCATCGGTTATTACTTTATTACCCGTGAAAAGGAGGAAACAGCATGAAAAAACTTTATTCATTCCTAACTGGGATTGTCCTTGTCATTCTGGTCCTCTGGGGAATTAGCCACCAGATCGAAGCGAGCATGAATACCAAGAATAGTGACAAGCTGGTCATTTACAACTGGGGAGATTATATCGATCCAGACTTGCTCAAGGAATTTACCAAAGAAACAGGAATTCAGGTGCAATATGATACCTTTGATTCCAACGAAGCCATGTATACTAAGATCAAGCAAGGGGGAACCACCTACGATATTGCGATTCCTAGTGAATACATGATTGCTAAGATGATGGATGAGCATCTGGTTGAAAAGTTAGACCAATCCAAGATCAAAGGGATGGAAAATATCGATCCAAAACTCTTGAACCAATCGTTTGATCCGGGCAACCAATATTCAGTCCCTTACTTCTGGGGTACCTTGGGGATTATCTACAATACCAAGATGGTCAAAAATGCTCCTGAACATTGGTCAGATCTCTGGCGTGAAGAGTACAGAAATGACATCATGATGTACGATGGTGCGCGTGAGGTCATGGGAATTGGTCTCAATACCTTGGGCTATAGCCTCAATGAAAAGGATCCAAAGAAATTGCAAGAGGCAGTAGATAAACTCTACACCTTGACACCAAACATCAAAGCTTTGGTGGCCGATGAGATGAAAGGCTATATGATCCAAAACAATGCGGCTATTGGGGTTACTTTCTCAGGAGAGGCTAGCCAAATGCTCGAAGCCAATAAGGATCTTCGCTATGTCGTCCCAACTGAAGCCAGCAACCTTTGGTTTGATAACATTGTCATTCCAAAAACAGTGAAAAATAAAGAAGCAGCATATGCCTTTATTAACTTCATGCTTCGTCCTAAAAATGCTTTGAAAAATGCTCTTTATGTCGGCTACTCAACGCCAAATAAAAAAGCCAAAGCCATGTTGCCAAAAGAAATCCAAGATGACCAATCCTTCTATCCAAGCGATGAAACACTGGACCATTTGGAAGTCTATCAACAATTAGGCAAGAAGTTGCTTGGAGTCTATAACGATCTTTACCTTCAGGTCAAGATGTATCGAAAATAACAAAAAGGAACCTTCGGGTTCCTTTTTGATTGAAGATAAACTCCTCTTAGAAACTTTCCTTAAGTGAATACGGACGTTAGGTGAAATTATCCAGTGGATGATTTCAGCAATCCACGAAGTTCCATGACTTAGTTTTGAACCTAAAGTTTCAAAACTCCCGAGTGCTAGAAACAATGGTGTTTCTAGCACTTTTCTCACAGCGGAAAGTTTCATTATATATTTAGATACTCTACATAAATGCAACATTTGAATTCTTAGCATCACTTAGGTTGTTATTTGTAAAAAAGGATTACCTATATTCTAGAAGAACCCCGAAAGTTCTTTTATGATTGCTGCATATAGTCTCTAACTAGTGAGTTAGATTGAGATTCAAATGAAAGATGCTATAATAGTAAGGAAAGTGACTGTCCCATTCAGTCATGAAAGGAAGGATTGGAGAAGAAGAGATGAAGAGACGACTGGAACTATTTTTGATTATTCTGTTACCGATCCTAGGACTGGTTTTTCTTGTCGGAAAAATCATGAATCTAACCAAAAGACCCGAACAGAAGGTAACGGCCTCCTCTTCAAAGAAAGTCGTACAAAAATCAGAAGAAGAAATAAAAAAAGAACAAATCGCTTTTCTCAAGGAACACGAGCAAGAAATCATCGATTTTGTGAAAGCCCAAAATCCGAAAGCCGAATCCGTTCAGATTGATTGGGATGAAACTCAGATGAGTGATGGTGGGCTTACAACTCCCGAATATTATATGAATATTTTTGGACGCATTAATCATATCGAGAACTCAGGATGGGGAGTGGATATTCCAATTAATGATGATCAGTCAATTAAGCTACGAGAAATGTTTATGCTCCATGAACCTACGATTGACGGAAAGCCTATTTCCTGATCAAGTATAATGCATTTTGAAAAAGAACTGTTTTAGAAAAAGATAGCACATGATAAAACAAACGGCGTTTAAATTAATCACTACATTAGCTCTCCTTGCAAGTATAGGAGGATGTACAATAAAATCAAAAGAGCAAACGAAACCAGCACCCATTGCAACCCCTTCGACAACCAAGGAAGATAAAGAAGCGACGAAGCAAAAACAAATTGCCTATTTGAAAGAACATGAAAAAGAAATTGTTGATTTTGTGAAAGGTCAAAGTCCGAAAATCAAATCCGTTCAGATTGATTGGAACAGTATGCAAATTGAAGAGTCTGGGAATGGAACGCCTCAGGGTGGTGGATACAATTTATCTATTTCTGGTAAGATTAATCAATTAGAAAATACAAAATTCTCCGTTGATTTTTACCTAGAAGATCAAAATAGCATACCAACTATCAAAAAAATGGGCATGCTTAATGATATCTATATCGAAGAAAATGGTGGCTGGAAAATTTTTTCCTAAGTAAATAGAAGTATTAGTGTTAGGAGGAAAATGAAAAGTAAAATGAAATGTACACTTAAGTTATTAGCTTTAATGCTTATTTTCACAAGTATTGGAGGTTGTACTGTAAAGCAAAAAGCTCATAAGAAACAAGCACAAACTGTCACCACTTCCTCCACCAAAGAAGATATATAAGTGATCAAACAAAAACGGCTCGCTTATCTCAAAGAGCACGAGCAAGAAATCGTCGATTTTGTGAAATCGAAGAGTTCAAAGATTGAATCTGTTCAAATTTATTGGGACGAAACGCAATGGATTGAGGGTGGAAATGGGACACCACAAGGTGGAGATGAGGTCATAGAAATTTTTGGTACCGTCAATCAGCTAGAAGATTCAGGATGGAGGGTGGATGTTGTATTTGATTCTGATCAAAAGATGACTTTCAGTATGGGCTATAATATTAGTATTAAGGGTGATTATATTGAGTAAGAACTGGAAGATTCAAAGCCTGTAAGGAGGATTTATGAAGAGACAACTGGAACTATTTTTGATTATTTTGTTACCGATCCTAGGACTGGTTTTTCTTGGAGGAAAAATCATGACCCTGACCAAAAGACCCGAACAGAAGATAACGGCCTCGTCTTCGAAGAAAGTCGTACAAAAACCAGATGAAGAAATAAAAAAAGAACAACTTGACTACCTAAAAGAACACGAACAGAAGGTTATTGATTTAGTCAAAGCACAAAATTCAAAAGTTGAATCCGTTCAGATTGATTGGGATCAGACACAATGGAGTGATGGTGGACTGACAACTCCTGAATATTATATGAATGTTTATGGAGGTATAAATAATATTGAAGAATCGAGTTGGGGAGTAGATATCCCAATTAATGAGGACAATACATTAAATTTAGATGAGATGTATATAGGATCCGACATTAGAATAGGGGGGAGATTACTTGAGTAATTGGCATTTGAGAAGTTTTGACAATCTATATGGTTCATTAGCTGAATCAACTTATCGTGATAGGCCCATGAACTTTCCATATAAACAATTGGATCAAATCCAGGAAGATCACTCAACGCTCAAATGGGAGTACGACAATGAGATAGATGCTTTCTATAAAAATCAGAAAAAGCTGGCATCGAAAGCCAAAAAAAATCAGTAAGGTTGTCCTTACTGATTTTTTAGTTGGATCCAGATGTGGCTGTATCTGCGCCACTGTCTGTTGCTGTGGAACCTTGGTCTTGTGCGGCAGATGAACTGGTTTCTGTAGCAGATGAGCTATCGGTTTCTTTTTGTGAACTTGTTTCTGTATTGCTTGAATTGGTTTGTGTATTGGTGTTGGTATCTGTATTGGTAGCGCTTGAGTCAGATCCCTTATCGTGAACCACGACAACGCTGGTGCTACTAGATGGTTTGTCTTCTGTTTTTTGATTATCTTTATTGAGCAGGCTCATGATGGTAAAGGAAGTGACGATAATCCCTAGGAGACTGGCAATCGTAGCTACAACCGTTTGAAATACGGACAAACCTTGTTTGACTTTCTCACCGCGAGATGGTCTTGTATCAACTTTTTCCTCAGGTTTTTGGTTTTTGTTACTTCTTGAATATTGTGACATGTTCATTCTCTTTCTATCAAAAATTGTTTTTTAACACTTTCCTATTATATGTCATTTTCTGAAAAATGTCTAAAAAGAACTGATTTTTATAGAGTGATTTTGCTGCGTCTCTCTTTATCAAATCCTTGTCCCAAGCGGTTAGAAATGATAAAATAGAAGTTACGTAAAAAGAAAGTGATGGATGCGTAGGACATGATCTATTTTGACAATTCAGCAACGACTAAACCCTATCCAGAAGCCCTTGCGACTTATACAGAAGTAGCGACTCGGATCTGGGGCAACCCTTCTAGTTTGCACAATCTAGGTAGTCAAGCTACTCGTATTTTGGAAGCTTCTCGGAAACAAATTGCGGAGCTAATTGGCAAGAAAACTGAGGAAATTTACTTCACGTCTGGTGGGACAGAAGGGGACAATTGGATCCTCAAAGGTGTCGCCTTTGAGAAAGCTCCTTATGGCAAGCATATCATTGTCTCTGACATCGAGCATCCTGCCATCAAGGAATCGGCTGCTTGGTTAAAGACACAGGGATTCGAAGTGGATTACGCTCCTGTGGATGCGCGTGGCTTTGTCAAGGTGGATGCCTTGGCTAACCTTCTCCGTCCAGATACGACTTTGGTTTCTGTCATGGCCGTCAACAATGAGATTGGCTCCATCCAGCCCATCCATGACATCGCGGCTCTTCTGGAAGATCGTCCAACGGTTAGTTTCCATGTCGATGCGGTTCAAGCTTTAGCAAAGGTAGCTACAGAAGTTTATCTACCAGAGCGCGTGGACTTTGCGACCTTCTCTAGTCACAAATTCCATGGACTTCGCGGAGTTGGATTTGTCTACATCAAAGAAGGTAAAAAGATCACCCCTCTCTTAACCGGAGGTGGTCAAGAAAAAGAAATGCGCTCGACAACCGAGAACGTGGCAGGTATCGCAGCAACAGCAAAATCCCTACGCTTAGCCATGGAAAACCAAGAAGCTTTTGCCAGCAAGACCCAGCAGATGAAAGAAGTCATTCGCAAAGAATTGTCCAACTATCCAGATGTCACTATCTTTTCTGGTGAGGATCACTTTGCGCCTCACATCTTGACTTTCGGGATCAAGGGAGTTCGTGGAGAAGTAGTGGTCCATGCCTTTGAAGAGTTTGATATTTACATCTCGACCACCAGTGCCTGCTCGTCCAAAGCTGGTAAGCCAGCTGGAACCTTGATTGCTATGGGAGTGGACAAGAGCATTGCACAGACAGCTGTCCGCTTGAGCCTCGATCTTGAAAATGACATGAGCCAAGTCGAGCAATTCTTGACCAAGTTCAAACTGATTTACGAACAAACACGAAAAGTACGTTAATTTTAGAAGGAAATCAACATGACCTTAACCTATTCAGAAATTATGATTCGCTATGGAGAGCTTTCTACTAAAGGAAAGAACCGCATGCGTTTTATCAATAAACTTCGCAATAATATCCAAGATGTTTTATCTATCTATCCAGCTGTCAAAGTGACAGCGGACCGCGATCGAGCGCATGCTTATCTGCATGGGACGGATTATGAGCCAGTAGCCGAATCCCTCAAGCAGGTTTTTGGAATCCAAAATTTTTCACCTGTTTACAAGATTGAAAAATCAGTACCAGCCTTAAAAGCGGCAGTGCAAGAGATTATGAAGGAGATTTACAAGGAAGGCTTGACCTTTAAAATCTCAAGTAAACGCAGTGACCATACCTTTGAACTCGATAGTCGCGAGCTCAACCAAACCTTGGGAGGTGCGGTCTTTGAAGCGATCCCAACCATCCAAGCTCAGATGAAAAAACCAGATATCAACTTGCAAGTTGAAATTCGAGAAGAAGCAGCCTACATCTCTTATGAAACCATTAAAGGAGCAGGTGGCCTTCCTGTTGGTACGTCTGGCAAGGGTATGCTCATGCTTTCTGGTGGGATCGACTCTCCAGTAGCTGGTTACCTAGCCTTGAAGCGGGGTGTGGACATTGAGGCAGTACACTTTGCTAGCCCACCTTATACCAGCCCTGGAGCTCTTAAAAAAGCCCATGATTTAACACGGAAGTTGACCAAGTTTGGGGGCAATATCCAATTTATCGAGGTGCCCTTCACAGAGATCCAAGAGGAAATCAAGGCAAAAGCGCCAGAAGCTTACCTCATGACCCTGACTCGTCGCTTTATGATGCGCATTACAGACCGCATTCGCGAGGTTCGCGGTGGTTTGGTGATTATCAATGGTGAAAGCTTGGGACAAGTGGCTAGCCAAACCTTAGAGAGTATGCAGGCCATCAATGCAGTGACTAATACGCCGGTTATTCGTCCGGTAGTGACCATGGACAAATTGGAAATCATCGATATTGCCCAAGCCATTGATACCTTTGAAATTTCTATCCAGCCATTCGAAGACTGTTGTACCATCTTTGCGCCAGACCGTCCAAAGACGAATCCGAAACTCAAAAATGCGGAGCAGTATGAGCAACGGATGGATGTGGAAGCTTTGGTTGAGCGTGCGGTAGCAGGCATTATCGTAACAGAGATCACACCAAAAGCAGAAAAAGATGAGGTCGATGACCTGATCGAGGATTTGCTATAGGAGAGACTGGGAGTATCCAGCCTCTTTTTCTAACCAACTTAAAGGAGACAAGATGAAAAAAATTATCGTTTTAATGACAAGTTTGTTACTGTTGACAGGCTGTGTCAAAGTATCATTTACTGGCCCAAAAAAAGAAGAAAAGACCAGCCAGTCAACCAGCAGTAAAAAAGAACCCCTCACATTTGTCAGAGCCGACCAGTACAAAGACCAGGACAACGAAGTCTTGGAAGCATCTGAGAAATTTATCAAGGAACATCCAACGCTTGGAGAACCTGGAAAATTATTTGTCTTTTTCCCAGGCTATACCTTTGGAAATGAGGAAAACCGCTTCGCCTTGTTCTTTATCGTGAATCGCACCACCACAACCATCGATCGTGATGGATCCTTTGTCCTGAATTTGGAATATGATGGAGAGCCACTTTTCAAAGATGTCACAGTTGACTATGAAGTGAGCGAATCGGGTGTGTTAAAACCCAATACTGCTGCAGCGATTCCGATAAAAATTACTAAGGAACAAGAAGAAAAAATGAAGGGGATGAACGATTCGTCTAAAGCCAAAATGAGCTTCAATGACTTTAAATTTAAGGATAAGTAGATGAAGGCAGGTTTTGAATGCGATCTTAAACTACAAGATACAAAAAATAGATTTTTCAAAGAAAATTCGCTTTCAAAGCGCAAAAATACTTGTCTTTGTCTGATAGAAGTGATATACTTAGAGAGTTGACTATGCACATGCCTGTGCAACCGCTCGAACATCGTCGCTCATTTCCATGAGAGTAAGTGGTTCGTCCCACGATGCTAGGCGAGTCTTCACAAAAATACGGGGAAACCCAAAAATACATAGGAGGTGCATAATGAGCACATACGCAATCATTAAAACTGGCGGAAAACAAGTTAAAGTTGAAGTTGGTCAAGCAGTCTACGTTGAAAAATTGAACGTTGAAGCTGGTCAAGAAGTTACATTTAACGAAGTTGTTCTTGTTGGTGGTGAAAACACTGTTGTCGGAACTCCACTTGTTTCAGGAGCTACTGTTGTTGGAACTGTTGAAAAACAAGGAAAACAAAAGAAAGTTGTTACTTACAAGTACAAACCTAAAAAAGGTAGCCACCGTAAACAAGGTCACCGTCAACCTTACACTAAAGTTGTCATCAACGCTATCAACGCTTAATTTTTAGGAGAACACATGATACAAGCAGTCTTTGAACGAGCCGAAGATGGCGAGCTGAGGAGTGCAGAAATCACTGGGCACGCTGGAAGCGGTGAATATGGCTTTGATGTCGTGTGTGCATCGGTTTCGACTCTAGCCATTAACTTTGTCAACTCTGTTGAGAAATTTGCAGGCTACGAACCGGATCTAGAATTAAACGAAGAAGAAGGTGGCTTCCTTCGGGTCACAATCCCGACAGATATTCCACCACATCAAAGAGAAATGACCCAACTATTCTTTGAATCATTTTTCTTAGGGATGGCAAACTTATCGGAGAACTCTTCAGAGTTCGTCCAAACAAGAGTTATCACAGAAAACTAACATGGAGGAAAACAATTATGTTGAAATTGAATCTTGCTAACTTGCAACTTTTCGCCCACAAAAAAGGTGGAGGTTCTACATCAAACGGACGTGATTCACAAGCAAAACGTCTTGGAGCTAAAGCAGCTGATGGACAAACTGTAACAGGTGGATCTATCCTTTACCGTCAACGCGGAACACACATCTACCCAGGTGTGAACGTTGGACGTGGTGGAGACGATACTTTGTTCGCAAAAGTTGAAGGCGTAGTACGCTTCGAACGTAAAGGTCGCGATAAAAAACAAGTTTCTGTTTACCCAATCGCAAAATAAAAAGGTTTTCTAAACCTTTTTGTCCCGAGCCTTGATCCAAAGGTGAGGAAGCTAGAAATAGCAAAATTAAAGCTTTCTGATTTATCAGAAGGCTTTTTTCTTTTATTTATTTAAAAATATCATGTTTACCCTTGTTAATATAATGTTTGAATTTGTGTTTTTTGAAAAATATAGTATAATAGAGACAAATATAGTAGGAATGGAAGTAGTACCATGAAAGATAGCAGACATGTTGAAATTCTTCAGGAACTGGATCGAAAAAGTGTGGTATCAGTCAAAGAACTCAAGGAACTCTTTGGGGTGACAGACATGACCATTCGTCGTGATCTGATCGATCTTGAAAAACAAGGTCTTTTAGTTCGTGTACATGGTGGAGCCCACAAAAAGGTAAAAGATAGCTTGTTAGAGGCTTCTCACAGTGAGAAAAATCTCATCAATATTGATGAGAAACGAACCATTGCAAAAAAATGTGCAGACTTGATCGAAAATGGGGATACCGTCTTTATTGGGTCTGGTACGACAACAGATTTTATCGGCGACTATTTAGAAGGAAAGGAAATCAGTATTGTCACCAATTCCCTCCCCATTTTTGAAAAGCTAAAAGATTTTCCAAATTATGACTTGATCTTAGTTGGAGGTCGCTACCGGGTGAAGACACAAACTTTTGTCGGTCAATTTGCCAATAAACTCTTGAAAGAAATCAAGGTTTCTAAAGCTTTCATCGGGGTCAATGGCATCGATGGGCATCATGTTTCCACAGCCAATGAAGAAGAGGGAAATGGTAATGCTATTATTCTAAACAACGCAATTGAGAAATATGTGGTTGCTGATAACAGTAAGTTTGATAGCTATTCTTTCTATAGTTTCTATCGAGTGGAAGACCTGAATGCCATTATTACTGATGATAGTATTCCAAAGAAGATCAAAGACAAATATGCCTTGTATACGAAAATCATATAAAATGAGAGGCTGGGACAAAAGTCCTAGCCTCTCAATTGTATTTGGATTGTCGAGCAAGACGCAGTGGTTGAGTGGGCTCTACTACGCTGATTTCATCAGCTTTTACAGCCCTACTCAACTGTGCGGAGGTGGGACGACGAAATCGAATTCTAACGAATTACCGATTTCTGTCCCACTCTCTTTTTACTGATTTAATGATGTTGGAAAATGACGGATAGAAAGCGCTTTAGAGCGATATACAAACAAAATTAAACAAATTTAGACAAAAAATGATTGACACTCAATCAATATAGTGATATACTGAAGCTATAAAATAAATAGTTAGATAAGGAGGTGGCAACAATGGGATTAAATCAACTCTTTAACAAAGATCTTGTATTTTGCCTACATGCCAAGGATCAAACAGATCTCTTTGAGCAGGTAGCAAGCTTATTGGAAGAGCGACAGATTGTGACACCAACCTATCGTTCCGCTTTGATTGAGCGTGAAAAGTCTTTCCCGACTGGATTAGACATGGAATTTCTTGGTAAGGACTTACCAAATGTGGCGATCCCGCATACAGACATTGTCCATAATCTCACTGAGAATGTGGTCGTGGTTCGTTTGGATCAACCCGTAACTTTCCATAATATGATTGCTCCAGATAAGGAAGTTCAAGTTTCACTCTTATTCTTTATTATCAATAATACGAGCTCAAGCCAAACCAATATTTTGGCCCAGCTGATGGATTTCTTTACATCCAATGGAAATCTCGAAGCTCTATCGAAATTAGATAGTGAAGATAAGCTTTATCAATACATTACGGAAACTATTTCCTAAAACATTCGTAAATATTTATAATGGAGGACATCCAAATGATTAAAATTTTAGCTGCCTGTGGTGCAGGCGTTAACTCTAGCCACCAAATTAAGAATGCGTTGGAAGAAGAGTTGTCAAACCGTGGTTATGATGTGCGTTGTGACGCTGTCATGGTCAAAGACGTCAATGAAGATTTGATTTCTGGTTATGACATCTTTACTCCAATTGCTGCAACTGATTTGGGATTCGATCCTGGTATTCCAGTGGTAGAAGCAGGACCAATCTTGTTCCGTATTCCAGCGATGAGTGCGCCAGTCTTCGATAACATCGAAGCTGCCATTAAAGAACATGGATTAAGTTAATATTTTTTTAAACGTGATTGTAAGCGTTATCCAATTATAAAATTGGGAACACTTTCTGCTGTAAATTACAAAAAATTCATAAATCGGGAGGATTTATTATGAATGGCATTATTGATTTTGCCAATAAATTTTTCAAACCCATCCTAGACATGGGTGCTCCGATCATCATGTTGATCGTCTTGACTTTATTGGCTCTCTTATTTGGAGTGAAATTCTCTAAAGCCCTTGAAGGTGGTATTAAACTTGCCATCGCCCTTACTGGTATCGGTGCTATCATCGGTATGTTGAATGGAGCTTTCTCAGCATCTCTTGCAAAATTCGTTGAGAATACTGGTATTCAATTGAATATCACAGACGTTGGTTGGGCGCCTCTTGCGACCATTACTTGGGGGTCTGCCTGGACACTTTACTTCTTGTTGATTATGTTGATCGTCAACGTTATCATGCTTGCGATCAAGAAAACGGATACACTTGACGTCGATATCTTCGATATCTGGCACTTGTCTATCACTGGTCTTTTGATCAAATGGTATGCTGACAATAACGGTGTCAGCCAAGGAGTTTCACTTTTCGTTGCAACTCTTGCCGTTGTCCTTGTAGGGGTTATGAAAATCATCAACTCAGACTTGATGAAACCAACATTTGATGATTTGTTGAATGCACCAAGTTCATCACCTATGACATCTACTCACATGAACTACATGATGAACCCAATCATCATGGTCTTGGATAAAATCTTTGACAAATTCTTCCCAGGTCTTGACAAATACGACTTCGACGCTGCTAAATTGAACAAGAAGATCGGTTTCTGGGGATCTAAATTCTTCATCGGTTTCCTTCTTGGTATCGTCATCGGTATCATGGGTACTCCACATCCAGTTGCTGGTGTGCAAGATGCTGACAAATGGGAATTAGTTATTAAAGGTTGGTTGAGCCTTGGTTTGACTGCCGGTGTCTGCTTGGAATTGTTCTCATTGATCGGTTCTTGGTTCATCGCAGCGGTAGAACCATTGTCACAAGGTATTACAAACGTTGCTACGAAACGTCTTCAAGGACGTAAATTCAACATCGGTTTGGACTGGCCATTTATCGCTGGTCGTGCTGAAATCTGGGCTTGTGCCAACGTACTTGCACCAATCATGTTGATCGAAGCAGTGCTTCTTTCTAAAGTCGGAAATGGTATCTTGCCACTTGCTGGTATCATCGCTATGGGTGTAACTCCAGCCTTGTTGGTTGTAACACGCGGTAAATTGATCCGTATGATCATCTTCGGAAGCCTTCTCTTGCCACTCTTCCTTCTTTCAGGTACATTGATTGCACCATTTGCAACTCAATTGGCTAAGAGTGTTGATGCCTTCCCTAAAGGGGTAGCTTCTACTCAATTGATCACTCACTCAACTCTTGAAGGACCAGTTGAAAAATTGCTCGGTTGGACAATCGGTAACGCAACAACTGGTGATATCAAAGCTATCCTTGGTGTAGTTGTCTTCTTGGCATTCTATATCGGAATCTTCGCTTGGTACAGAAAACAAATGATCAAACGTAACGAAGAATATGCTGCAAATGCAAAATAATCGTTGCATGTAGTTTGAAAACTGACACCATATCTTTTCTAGATATGGTGTTTTTATTTTTAAAAAATGTTCGAAAATAAACAATTTAATGTTGACTTTCGTTCAAAATAGGTGTAATATAATATCAAAAGTAAGAAAATGTTTCTTTGTGAAAAATTAACAACAGGAATATTTGCTGAAACAAACAAAAGGAGGACAGGACATGTCTATTGTAATTGGTGCAGATGCTGCAGGATTAAGATTAAAAGATCTCGTGAAAGAGTTTCTTGTAAAAGAAAACTTCGATGTTGTAGATGTAACCGCTGAAGGTCAAGATTTTGTAGATGTGACACTTGCAGTTGCGAGCGAAGTGAACAAAAACGATCAAAATCTTGGAATCGTGATTGATGCTTATGGAGCTGGTCCATTTATGGTTGCGACTAAAATCAAAGGAATGGTGGCAGCAGAAGTTTCAGATGAACGTTCTGCTTATATGACACGTGGACACAACAATTCTCGAATGATTACCATGGGAGCTGAAATTGTTGGAGATGAATTGGCGAAAAACATTGCCAAAGGCTTCGTCAATGGTAAATACGACGGCGGCCGTCACCAAATCCGTGTTGATATGTTGAATAAGATGTGCTAATGAGAGGAGAATTCAAATGAGAATTGCAATTGGTTGTGATCACATTGTGACAAATGAAAAAATGGCTGTTTCTGATTTTTTGAAATCAAAAGGATACGAAGTGCTCGACTTTGGGACTTATGACCATACACGTACCCACTATCCAATCTTTGGTAAGAAAGTCGGTGAAGCCGTAGCAAGTGGCCAAGCAGATCTTGGTGTTTGTATCTGTGGTACTGGTGTTGGGATTAACAATGCGGTTAACAAAGTACCTGGTATCCGTTCTGCCTTGGTACGCGATATGACAACTGCTCTCTATGCTAAAGAAGAATTGAACGCAAATGTCATCGGATTTGGTGGTAAAATTACTGGTGAATTGCTCATGTGCGATATCATTGAAGCATTCATCCACGCTGAATACAAACCAACTGAAGAAAATAAAAAATTGATCGCTAAGATCCAACATGTGGAAACCCATAATGCTCATCAAGCGGATGCTGATTTCTTTACAGAATTCCTTGAAAAATGGGACCGTGGTGAATACCACGACTAAGAGGTGACGTATGATATTAACGGTCACGATGAACCCTTCGATTGATATTTCTTATCCTTTGGATGTACTCCAGTTGGATACTGTCAATCGTGTGGCTGAGGTGAGTAAGACAGCTGGTGGGAAAGGTCTTAACGTTACTCGTGTACTTTCTGAGATAAAGGATCCAGTGGCAGCGACTGGCCTACTTGGTGGTCGAACGGGGCAATTCATTCTCGATCATTTAGGAGAAGGGATAGAGGAACGTTTCTTTGAAATTGCTGGTGATACACGTAATTGTATCGCCATCCTTCACGAAGGCAAGCAAACAGAAATCTTAGAAAAAGGTCCAACCATTTCTGAGAAAGAAGGCCAAGACTTTCTCGACCATTATCGTCACTTGGTTGAACAAGTAGAGGTTGTTGCCATCTCTGGAAGTCTTCCTGCTGGTTTACCAGTGGACTACTATGCTAGCCTTGTCAAGATTGCAAGGGAAGCTGGGAAACCAGTCGTACTTGATTGCTCGGGAGCTTCTTTAGAAGCTGCCATTCAAGCAGCTGTCAAGCCTACGGTCATTAAACCAAACAATGAAGAATTATCACAGTTGTTAGGAAAAGAAGTGAGTAAGAATGTGGAAGATTTAAAAGAAGTTCTTCAGGATTCTCTCTTTGATGGCATCGAATGGGTGATTGTCTCCCTTGGTGCAAATGGCGCTTTCGCTAAGCATGGGGATGTCTTCTATAAGGTAGATATTCCTAAGATCGATGTCGTCAATCCAGTCGGATCTGGTGATTCGACTGTTGCAGGGATTGCATCTGGTCTCTATCATCATGAGAGTGACGCAGACTTGCTCAAGAAAGCAAATGTTCTTGGAATGTTAAATGCGCAAGAAGCACAAACAGGACATGTCAACATGGGGCACTATGATGCCTTGTATCAACAATTAATCGTAAAAGAGGTATAAAATGGTATTAACAGAACAAAAACGCAACTATTTGGAACGTCTTAGTACAAAAGACGGTGTTATTTCAGCTTTGGCTTTCGACCAACGTGGGGCTTTGAAACGCTTGATGGCCAAATACCAAGACACAGAACCAACAGTAGCACAAATGGAAGAATTAAAAGTCCTTGTAGCTGATGAATTGACAAAATATGCTTCATCTATGTTATTGGACCCAGAATATGGTCTACCTGCTACAAAAGCCTTGGACAAAGATGCTGGTCTCTTACTTGCCTATGAAAAAACAGGTTACGATACATCAAGCACCAAGCGCTTGCCAGACTGCTTGAACCTTTGGTCAGCAAAACGCATCAAAGAACAAGGCGCAGATGCTGTGAAATTCTTGCTCTACTATGATGTAGACAGTGCAGATGAACTCAACCAAGAAAAACAAGCTTATATCGAACGCATCGGTTCTGAATGCGCTGCTGAAGATATTCCATTCTTCCTTGAAATCTTGGCTTATGATGAAGGAATTGCAGATGCAACCTCTGCTGAATATGCGAAAGTGAAACCTCGTAAGGTGATTGAGGCTATGAAAGTCTTCTCAGATCCTCGTTTCAATATCGATGTCTTGAAAGTGGAAGTTCCAGTTAATGTGAACTTCGTGGAAGGATTTGGAGAAGGAGAAGTAGTCTATAGTCGTGAAGAAGCAGCTGCTTTCTTCAAAGAACAAGAAGAAGCAACTAACCTTCCATACATCTATCTCAGTGCTGGTGTATCTGCAAAACTCTTCCAAGAAACCTTGGAATTTGCGCATGAGTCTGGTGCTAACTTCAACGGTGTTCTTTGTGGACGTGCGACATGGGCAGGTTCAGTAGAAGCCTACATCAAAGATGGAGAAGCAGCTGCTCGTGAATGGCTTCGTACAGAAGGTCGACAAAATATTGAAGAATTAAATGACGTCTTGGCTAAAGTAGCGACACCTTGGACAGAACGCGTATAAGATTCAAATGATGATTGCCTCCTAAAGCAACAGTTAGAGAGTGGGACAGAAATCGGTAATTCGTTAGAATTCGATTTCGTCGTCCCACCTCCGCACAGTTGAGTAGGGCTGTAAAAGCTGATGAAATCAGCGTAGTAGAGCCCACTCAACCACTGCGTCTTGCTCGACAATCCAAAGATGATTGAGAGGCTAGGACTTTTGTCCCAGCCTCTTCATTATTTTAAGGTCTTGTTTCTTTTTTATAAAAAAATGTTTAAAAATTTTCGCTGTAAGGGTTTACAAAACAAAAAGCTTATGATAGAATAAGTTTATAAAGTTGAATAGCAGTGAGCGTTACTAAGTTAGATTAGGCGTGACCACAAGTAGACTGAACAATTAGTGTAGGCTAATTTTTTCAGTTGCTTCGTGGTCATTTTTATTTGCTTTTAACAAATTTTACAAAGGAGAGCCTCATGTATCGTATTATCCATCCAATGAACAATAATGTTGCTTTGGTTCAAAATGAACTACAACAAGAGTTAATTGTTGTTGGGAGTGGGATTGCTTTTGGGAAAAAGAAAAATGATCTAGTAGCTGATGATAAGGTCGAAAAAGTATTTCGTTTAAACACGGATGAGTCAAGAGAAAACTTTATGGCCCTTCTAAAGGATGTTCCTCTTGATTTCATTACAACCACTTATGAAG
This sequence comes from Streptococcus sp. 27098_8_186, assembly GCF_041432055.1. NCBI lineage: Bacteria > Bacillati > Bacillota > Bacilli > Lactobacillales > Streptococcaceae > Streptococcus > Streptococcus sp. 27098_8_186. Next base: position 163,386 of record NZ_JAPVYV010000001.1, on the reverse strand, counting down.
TGATTGATACCTTGTCTAAGAAATATGCCTATCCTGTTCAAGAATATATCTATGTGACATTAACAGATCACATCTTTTGTTCTTACCAGGCAGTTCAACAGGGAAGATACAAACACAGTGACCTTCCTGATGCGTCTGCTATGCATCCAATTCCCTATAAAATCGCAAAAGAAGCGATTGAGATCTTTCGAAAGCGACTCTTGGATCAATTTCCTGACGATGAAGTGAATCGCATCGCTTATCATTTCATTAATGCACAAGGGGAAATGATTCATGAGCAAGATCCAGATGTCCAGGACCGACAAGTTATTTTGAAAGCTGTAGAAGAAAAACTAGCTCAAAATGGATTGAAACGGAAAGAAGAAAACAGTCATTTCTATGATCGCTTTATGATCCATCTCAATTATTTCCTAGATTCGCTAGATAAGGGAAGAGAAGATCCAGAAGGTTTGAGCGAGATGGAACAACTGATCCAGCTAAGTTATCCAAAGGCTTATGAGATTAGTCATCAAATCTACCAAACCATCGCTGAACAGACAGGAGCCAAGATATCTCCTAATGAAAGAGTCTATTTAGCCCTTCATATTCAACGTCTATTATAAAAATTTTCAAAAGGTATCATAAGGAGGAACCAACATGAATAAAGAAGAAGTCCAATTACTTGGGTTTGAAATTGTCGCTTATGCCGGTGACGCTCGATCAAAATTAGTGGAAGCCTTAAAAGCTGCTGAAAATGGTGATTTTGCTAAAGCAGAATCCTTAGTAGAAGAAGCAGGGTCTTGTATCGCTGAGGCTCACAAATCTCAAACGACCATGCTAGCGCATGAAGCAGCAGGAGAAGAAATCCCCTATAGCATTACCATGATGCATGGTCAAGACCATCTCATGACAACAATCCTATTAAAAGACGTGATTCACCATCTGATTGAACTATATAAAAGAGGAGCGAAATAATGAATAAACTGATTGAACTGATTGAAAAAGGGAAACCATTCTTTGAAAAGATTTCTCGAAACAAATATTTGCGAGCGATTCGGGATGGTTTCATTGCAGGGATGCCTGTAATCTTATTCTCATCTATCTTCATCCTAATTGCGTATGTACCAAACGCTTGGGGATTCCATTGGTCTAAAGATATTGAAACTCTCTTGATGACTCCATATAGCTATTCTATGGGCATCTTGGCCTTCTTCGTTGGTGGGACAACGGCTAAGGCTTTGACTGATTCAATGAACCGTGACCTCCCAGCAACCAACCAAATCAACTTCATTTCTACAATGTTGGCTTCTATGGTTGGCTTCTTGCTCATGGCTGCTGAACCTGCTAAAGATGGCGGATTCTTAACAGCATTCATGGGGACTAAAGGGTTGCTAACAGCCTTTATTGCAGCCTTTGTTACAGTTAATGTTTATAAGGTCTGTGTGAAAAACAATGTGACGATTCGCATGCCGGACGAGGTTCCACCAAATATTTCACAAGTATTTAAAGACTTGATTCCATTTACAGTTTCAATTGTTCTCTTGTATGCACTTGAATTAGTTGTGAAAGCAAGCCTTCATGTAACAGTTGCTGAATCAATCGGTACTCTTCTTGCACCACTATTCTCAGCTGCAGACGGATACCTCGGTATTACTTTCATCTTTGGTGCTTATGCCTTCTTCTGGTTTATTGGTATTCACGGCCCATCTATCGTTGAGCCTGTGATTGCAGCGATCACTTATGCAAATGCCGAAGTCAACTTGAACCTCCTTCAACAAGGTATGCACGCTGATAAGATCCTTACATCTGGTACACAAATGTTCATCGTCACTATGGGTGGTACAGGAGCAACTCTTGTGGTTCCATTCATGTTTATGTGGTTGTGTAAATCGAAACGAAATCGTGCTATTGGACGCGCTTCAGTAGTTCCTACATTCTTCGGTGTAAACGAACCAATCTTGTTTGGTGCACCACTTGTTTTGAACCCAATCTTCTTTATCCCATTCATCTTTGCACCAATTGCAAACGTATGGATCTTTAAGTTCTTTATTGAAACACTTGGCATGAACTCATTTACTGCCAACCTTCCATGGACTACACCAGGACCTCTTGGTATTGTTCTTGGTACAAACTTCCAGTTCTTATCATTCGCTCTTGCAGCATTGTTAATTGTAGTAGATATTGCTATCTACTATCCATTCCTCAAGGTTTATGATGAACAAATTCTTGAAGAAGAACGTTCAGGTAAAGCTAATGATGAATTAAAAGAAAAAGTAGCTGCAAACTTTAACACTGCAAAAGCAGATGCGATTCTTGAAAAAGCTGGTGTTGAAGGTGAACCAGTTCAAAACAATATCACAAAAGAAACTAACGTATTGGTTCTTTGTGCCGGTGGTGGAACTAGTGGACTTCTTGCCAACGCTTTGAATAAAGCTGCTGCAGAATACAATGTTCCTGTGAAGGCTGCTGCTGGTGGTTACGGTGCTCACCGTGAAATGTTGCCAGAATTTGACCTTGTTATTCTTGCTCCTCAAGTAGCTTCAAACTATGAAGATATGAAGGCTGAAACAGATAAACTTGGAATCAAATTGGCTAAGACTGAAGGAGCTCAATACATCAAGTTGACTCGTGATGGTAAAGGCGCTCTTGCATTCGTTCAAGAACAATTTCAATAATAAATACATTTACTGTTGATTAAAGTGAGATGGAGAAGGATTGCTCACTTACTCCTCTCCATCTTGCTTTATTTTTATTTTATGATTGAGAAGGGGAAACTTATGTCAAAAACATTACCTAAAGATTTTATTTTCGGTGGCGCAACAGCAGCTTACCAGGCAGAAGGTGCGACTCATACTGACGGAAAAGGACCAGTTGCATGGGATAAATATTTAGCAGACAACTATTGGTATACTGCTGAACCAGCGAGTGATTTCTACCATAAATATCCAGTAGACTTACAGTTGGCGGAAGAATATGGCGTAAACGGAATTCGTATTTCTATTGCTTGGTCACGTATTTTCCCAACTGGCTATGGTGAAGTCAATCCAAAAGGGGTAGAATTCTATCATAAGTTATTTGCAGAATGTCATAAACGTCATGTAGAACCATTCGTAACTCTTCACCACTTTGATACTCCTGAAGCTCTTCACTCAAATGGAGACTTCTTAAATCGTGAAAATATCGAACACTTTGTAGATTATGCTGCTTTCTGTTTTGAAGAATTCCCAGAAGTCAACTATTGGACAACCTTTAATGAAATTGGCCCAATCGGTGATGGTCAATACTTAGTCGGTAAATTCCCACCAGGTATTCAGTATGACCTTGCCAAAGTTTTCCAATCACACCACAATATGATGGTTTCGCATGCGCGTGCTGTGAAATTGTATAAAGACAAAGGTTATAAAGGCGAAATCGGGGTTGTTCACGCCCTTCCAACTAAGTATCCATTGGATCCTAAAAATCCTGCAGACGTTCGGGCGGCTGAGTTGGAAGATATCATCCACAACAAATTTATCTTGGATGCAACCTACCTTGGACACTACTCAGATGCAACCATGGAAGGGGTAAACCACATCTTATCCGTCAATGGTGGTAGCTTGGATCTTCGGGACGAAGACTTTGCAGCACTTGAAGCAGCTAAAGATTTGAACGACTTCCTTGGAATTAACTACTACATGAGTGACTGGATGGAAGCCTTTGATGGCGAAACTGAAATCATCCACAATGGTAAAGGGGAAAAAGGAAGCTCTAAGTACCAAATCAAAGGTGTTGGACGTCGTGTGGCTCCTGACTATGTCCCTCGGACAGATTGGGACTGGATCATCTATCCGCAAGGCTTGTATGACCAAATCATGCGCGTCAAGAAAGATTATCCAAACTACAAGAAGATCTACATCACTGAAAACGGACTGGGATACAAAGATGAATTTGTGGACAACACAGTTTACGATGATGGCCGGATTGATTATGTGAAACAACACTTGGAAGTCTTGTCGGATGCGATTGCTGATGGTGCAAACGTCAAGGGCTACTTCATCTGGTCACTCATGGACGTCTTCTCATGGTCTAATGGTTATGAAAAACGTTACGGACTCTTCTACGTTGATTTCGATACACAAGAACGTTATCCTAAGAAATCGGCTCATTGGTACAAGAAATTAGCTGAAACTCAAGTAATTGAATAAGTATCAACTGGAACTGTTTTAGTTCCAGTTTTTTTATTTTCACTTGATGAAGGTCTCTTAAACCCATCTCTTCTTTCAGCCCCTAATTTATGGTATAATAGATCGATACTGTAATAAGGAAAATAGAATGAATATACAACAATTACGATATGTAGTGGCGATTGCCAATAGTGGTACTTTTCGTGAAGCTGCTGAAAAAATGTATGTGAGTCAGCCGAGCTTGTCCATATCCGTCAGAGATCTGGAAAAAGAACTGGGCTTTAAGATTTTTCGTCGGACCAGTTCTGGGACTTTTTTGACCCGTCGAGGAATGGAATTTTATGAAAAAGCGCAGGATGTGGTCAAAGGGTTTGATATTTTTCAAAATCAATATGCTAGTCCTGAAGAAGAGAAGAATGAATTCTCCATTTCTAGTCAACACTATGACTTCTTGCCACCATTGATGACGGAATTCTCGATCCGCTATCCGGAAAATAAAAACTTCCGCATCTTTGAGTCAACGACGGTCCAAATTTTGGATGAAGTGGCTCAAGGGCATAGTGAGTTGGGGATTATTTATCTCAACCGTCAAAATACCAAGGGGATTATGCAACGGGTTGATAAATTAGGGCTTGAAGTGGTGGATTTGATTCCTTTTCAGACTCATATTTACCTTCGCAAGGGACACCCTCTGGCTAAGAAGAAAAAACTGGTCATGGAAGATCTAGCTCAGTTGCCAACTGTTCGCTTTACCCAAGAAAAAGATGAGTATCTCTATTATTCAGAGAATTTTGTCGATACCAGTTCGAGCTCCCAAATGTTCAATGTAACCGACCGGGCTACCTTGAATGGGATCTTGGAGCGGACAGATGCTTATGCGACAGGATCAGGCTTTTTAGATAGCCAGTCAGTGAATGGCATTACTGTGATTCCTTTAGAAGACAACTTGGACAATAAGATGGTCTATGTCAAACGCGAAGAGGTGGATCTCTCACCTGTAGCAGAGAAGTTTGTCGAGGTCATGGTAGAGTATTTTGATCAAAAGAGGTAAGAAATGAAGAGAAAAACAATGGTTCCGGTAGCAATCGTGCTATTGGTCCTACTGGATCAGTTGGTCAAATGGTATGTAGTCAAGAACATTCCACTGGGTATCGTTAAGTCTTTTATTCCCCATGTGGTCAGCCTGACCTATCTTCAAAACACAGGTGCAGCTTTTTCGCTTCTTGAAAATCAGCAATGGTTCTTTACCATCATCACGCTCCTAGTGATGGCGGGAGCCTTTTACTATCTCTATAAGCACCTCAAAGGATCGCTTTGGATGGTGACTGGCTTGACCTTGGTAATTGCAGGTGGCTTGGGGAATTTTATCGATCGCCTGCGTCAGGGCTTTGTGGTCGATATGTTCCACCTGGATTTTATGAATTTTGCCATTTTTAATGTGGCGGATAGCTATTTGACAGTTGGAGTTTTCTTGCTCCTGATCCTGATGTTGAAAGAGGAAATGCATGGAAATTAAAATCGAAGTAGCCGGTGCGCGACTGGATAAGGCTTTGGCGGATTTGACTCCCTTGTCACGAGCTGTAGCCAATGAGCAGATCAAAGAAGGAAAAGTTCTGGTCAATGGAACTGTGAAAAAGGCTAAGTATACGGTCAAAGAAGGAGACATCATCCAGTATGAAGTCCCAGAAGTGGAAGAGGTCAGCTATGAAGCAGAAGATCTGCCCTTAGACATCGTCTATGAGGACCGGGATGTTGTGGTGGTCAATAAGCCACAGGGCATGGTTGTTCACCCCAGTGCGGGTCATACCAGCGGGACCTTGGTCAATGCGCTCTTATACCATGTCAAAGACCTTTCAGGGATCAATGGAGAATTGCGTCCAGGAATCGTCCACCGGATTGATAAAGACACGTCAGGCCTCTTGATGGTCGCAAAAAATGACCAAGCCCACGTCGCCTTAGCAGAGGAACTAAAAGACAAAAAATCTCTCCGGAAATATTGGGCCATTGTCCATGGCAATCTTCCTAACGATCGGGGCATGATCGAAGCACCAATTGGTCGCAGTGAAAAGGACCGGAAAAAACAAGCGGTTACGGCTAAAGGAAAACCTGCAGTGACCCGTTTTCAAGTCTTGGAGCGCTTTGGGGATTACACGCTGGTAGAGTTACAACTGGAGACTGGTCGGACCCACCAAATTCGGGTGCACATGGCCTATATTGGCCATCCAGTAGCTGGAGATCCTGCTTATGGTCCTAAGAAGACACTCAAAGGGAAAGGACAGTTTCTTCATGCGCGGACACTCGGCTTTACCCACCCTCGCACAGGAGAGACTTTGGAATTTACAGCAGAAGTGCCAGCAATCTTTGAGAAAACGCTGGAAGACCTTCGAAAAGGATAATGAAGATGGCTGAATGGAGATTCAGTCACTTTCATTACATACGAAATAAATAGTATTAGAAAGAAACATAGAGATGAAAGCAAAACGAATCGTCTTTAAAGTAGGGACCTCGTCTTTGACCAATCCCGATGGGAGTCTCTCCAGACAGAAGGTCAAGGTCATTACCCAGCAGTTGGCTCTCTTACACGAATCGGGTTATGAGTTGATCTTGGTCTCATCGGGGGCGGTTGCTGCTGGGTTTGGTGCCCTTGGTTTTAAGAAACGGCCGACTAAGGTGGCAGACAAGCAAGCCTCTGCGGCAGTTGGTCAAGGCTTATTGATGGAAGAATATACCTCTAATCTTCTTTTACGCAACATTGTTTCTGCACAAATTTTATTAACCCAAGATGACTTTGCGGATCAACGTCGCTATAAGAATGCCCACCAGGCCCTTTCTGTCTTGCTCAACCGTGGGGCGATTCCGATTATCAATGAAAATGATACGGTCTCTATCGCTGAGCTAAAAGTTGGTGACAACGATACCTTGAGTGCGCAGGTTGCAGCCATGGCCCAAGCGGATCTTTTGGTGCTGTTGACGGATGTCGATGGCCTATATACAGCCAATCCCTCTCAGGATCCAACTGCTAAGCGCTTGGATCGAATCGAACACATTTCTCGTGAGATGATCGAGATGGCTGGAGGTGCGGGTAGTAGCAATGGAACTGGCGGAATGCTGACCAAACTTAAGGCAGCGACCCTGGCGACAGAGTCAGGAGTTCCCGTCTATATTTGCTCGTCTCTCAAGCCTGATGCCTTGATCGAAGCGGCGCAAGAACAAGCAGATGGCAGTTACTTCCTAGCAGAGGACAAGGGGTTAAAAACCCAGAAGCAATGGCTAGCCTTTTATGCAGAAAGTAAAGGAGCTCTTTGGGTGGATGCTGGAGCGGCTGAGGCCTTGTTGCAATACGGAAAGAGCTTATTAATTTCTGGAGTGACCAAGGCAGAAGGGGATTTTTCTTATCAAGACATCGTCAGTGTCTATCATCAAGAGTCAGGACAATTACTAGGGAAAGGGAAAGTTCGTCTCGGCCAGTCGGCTGTGCGCGATATGCTCCAATCTAAAAAAGCCAAGGGAATCCTCATCCACCGGGATGATTGGATCTCGGTAACTCCTGAGATTGACTTACTCTTTACAGAATTCTAAAGGAAAATGTATGGAAACAACACAAGAACAATTAGCCTTAGCGAGATCAGCTAAGAAAAGCATCAATACAGCTAATACAGCCCAAAAAAATCAGGCCTTGGAAGCAATGGCCAGCCAGCTTCTGAAAGCGACGGATGCCATTTTAGCAGCCAATCAGATCGATATGGAAGCGGCACGCGGGAAGATCTCTGAAGTCATGCTAGATCGCCTCTTTCTTGATCAAGAGCGGATTGCAGGGATGGCACAAGGTATCCGTGCTTTAATCGATCTGCCAGATCCGATTGGGGAAGTGCTGGATACTGAAGTTTTGGAAAATGGCCTTGAAATCCAGAAAGTTCGAGTCGCTATGGGCGTCATTGGGATCATTTATGAAAGCCGTCCAAATGTGACGTCGGACGCTGCAGCGCTTGCCATCAAGAGTGGCAATGCAGTGGTTCTTCGTACGGGAAAGGATGCCTTTCATTCTGCCCAAGCGATCGTAACAGCCCTCAAGGTTGGATTGGAAGAAGCTGGACTCAATCCAGATCTTCTCCAATTGATCCAAGATACGAGTCGAGCTTCTAGTCTTGCTATGATGAAGGCTAAGGGCTATCTGGACTTGCTCATTCCACGTGGTGGTGCTGGCTTGATCCAAGCAGTTGTTGAAAATGCCATTGTCACCGTGATCGAGACAGGAACTGGTATTGTCCATGTCTATGTGGACAAGGAGGCTGATTTCCAGAAAGCCCTAGCGATTGTTGAAAATGCCAAGACCAGTCGCCCATCCGTCTGCAATGCTATGGAGGTCTTGTTGGTCGATCAGGCGATCGCGTCTGATTTCTTGCCCTTGGTCAAAGAGCGCTTAGTGGATGAGCGGGAAAGATCGGTTGAGTTGCGTCTAGATGAGGACGCACAGGCTATCATTTCGGGGACAGCAGCGCAGGAGCAGGATTTTGATACCGAATTTTTAGATTATATATTAGCAGTAAAGGTTGTTGATGGAGTCGAGGAAGCGGTAGGCCACATAGAAGCTCATAGCACCCATCATTCGGATGCCATTGTGACTGAAAATCCTGAGACAGCCGCTTATTTTACCAAGCAAGTAGATTCAGCAGCCGTTTATGTCAATGCGTCTACACGCTTTACAGACGGGGGTCAATTTGGCCTAGGTTGTGAAATGGGGATCTCGACCCAAAAACTCCATGCGCGTGGACCAATGGGACTGCGGGAGATGACCAGTTACAAGTATATCGTCAGTGGAAATGGTCAAGTGAGGTAAGTCATGAAAGTAGCATTTATCGGTCTTGGAAATATGGGAGCTAGTCTGGCCAAAGCGGTCGTAAAAGAAGTGGCTAGCACAGACCTGCTTTTGGTCAACCGTTCCCCACAAAAGGTGGAAGAGTTTATCAGCCAGTATGGGGGAACGGCGTCTGATCTTGAACAAGTCTTTCAAGAGGCGGAGGTCATCTTCTTAGGTGTCAAACCCTATCAGATTTGCCCTCTCTTAGAAGAGTACCAAGGCATTTTGGCCCAACACTCTAATCTCTTGCTAGTGTCCATGGCTGCAGGCCTGGAACTAGAAAAGATGGCTGACGTGATCCAGAACGACCATCTAGGGCTAATTCGCATCATGCCCAATACGCCCGTAGCCATTGGCCAGGGTGTCATCAGTCTGGCCCGCTCCCAAGCAGTGACAGACCAGCAAGTAGCCAAAGTCAACCAGCTTTTAGCAGGAGCTGGAGTTCTTTATGAGATCGAAGAAAAATTGATGGATCCTGCAACGGCTGTCGCAGGCTGTGGTCCAGCCTTTGTCTATCAGATGATTGAAGCCATGGCAGATGCAGGAGTAAGCTTAGGACTTTCACGAGAGCAAGCCTTGCAGATGGCTGCACAGACTTTCAAAGGAGCTGCGAGTATGGTCCTAGAAACAGGAGAACACCCAGCCCACTTGCGAGATGCAGTTTGTAGCCCAGGCGGCTCTACCATCGCAGGAGTCAACCGCTTAGAACAAGTCGGCCTGCGGGGCGATATCATTGCAGGAGTGGAAGCAGCCTATAAACGCACCCAAGAGATGGGACAAGAGGCAACGAAGGACATGACTAATTATTGAGCCTAAGGTCTCAATAATTCCGAGTGCTAGAAACAAGAGTGTTTCTAGCACTTTTCTCACGGCGGAAAGTTTCAACTGAGGATTGGATAACACTGACTAATATATTTTTATAGGATTTGTATAATAGAACATTTTTTCTATGTTCTCCAAGATTGGTTTTGGCCAATCTTTTTTACGTTAGAGCGAATCTATTTCTACCAAACCGTTTTCGGTCAGACGATAGATTTTTTGGCAGACTTCTTTGAGGAAGGTCCGGTCGTGGGAGACTGTGACTAGTCCGCCTGGGTAGTCTGCGAATAGGCGTCGAATTTCTGGTTGGGAAGTGGGGGAAAAATTGCGAGTAGGCTCGTCCAAGAGCAGAAACTGGGGACATGTGAGCACTAATTGAAGGAGAATGAGTTTTCCTTGCTGGCCACCAGAAAGTTCAGAGATCGGATGGTGCATTTCAGAATAGGTAAAATTTAGAGAGGCTAAATGCAATTGAATGGTATTGATTTCTTCGCGATCACCTGAATGCTGTAAGAATTGAACTGGTGTCCGAGTCAGAGGGAGGCATTCAGTGTAATCTTGAGGCATATAGGCAGTGCGGATACTTTCATTCTTCTGTAGACTTTTCCATATCATTTTTAGGAAAGTGGATTTCCCCACACCGTTGGAACCGATAATCCCTATTTTATCCTGTCCTAGAAGTGTAAGGGATAGGTTCTTGATCAGGACACGGTCACCAATTGCGAGCTCTTCCTGATCTAATAGAAGGACTCGTTTTTGAGGAGACAAGGGAGTGAGGGGAGGGAAATGCAGATTGATGACTTCCTCATCATAGGGTTGGGGAGTCATGGATTGGAATTCTCGCTCGTAGCGCTTTTCTTGTGAGAGGAGGGACTTCATTTTCTTTGCCAGGAGACGTCCAGCAGTGCTATCCTTGGTGTTTCGTAAGGATGTTTCAACTTGCTGACGGACGCGACGATGCTTCTCCATTGTTTTTCGGTAGGTTCGTTGATCGTTTGCAGCTTGCTGGGACTGCTGCTTGAATTGTTGCTCCCTCTGGCTACTGTAGTCTTGATAGCCTAGGTGCTCTACAATGGTTTCAGCCTCCTTGCGGTGTTTGACCTGTCTTAGATGGATGATCGTATCCGCTGTCTGAGTCAAAAAATCCTCATGATGGGAAATAAATAGAATGGTTTGGGGGCTCGTTTGGATCATCTGCTGGAGCCAGTCTAGGGTTTCCAAATCCAGATCGTTTGAAGGTTCATCTAAAAATAGTAATTCATGAGGACGACAAAGTTCGTGAAGCAGTTGGACTTTGAGGGCTTCTCCTCCAGATAGACTTCCAACAGCTTGGTCGCTTGCAAAGCGGTCGCTATCAAACTGCAATTGATCAGCCAGTCTGTAGAGGATGGCATAGTCTAGCTCGTCTTCTCCAAAAAAATATTCTTCCAATGTTTTTCCCTTCAATGCTTCTGGCAAAGACTGGGGAATATAGGCATAGGAGTGAAAGGAAGTGGTGATTTCGCCTTCTATTGTCAGATAATCCGGTAGGGATTTTGGGGACATGAGGACGTGAAGTAAGGAAGATTTTCCATTTCCTTCTTCGCCAATAATGGCAACTTTTTCTCCTTCATGAATGGTTAAGGACAGATCGCGAACCAAATCGCGTAAATCTTTTGTATGGCGGATGGTGAGGTGGGATAGTTTTAGCATAAGATTCCTTTCTACTGGGGCAAAAAAACAGCTCTACCTATTTAGTAGAGCTGTATTCAAGTGGAACCCAGGCAGAAAAAGACCTTATTTAGCCAAAAAAAGTTGGAAAATAGGCAAGAGGGTACACAAAAAGAGATAGAACAAGCAGTCCACTAAATAAAGTATTTTATTTAACGAAACTTAGTTGTTCATATCTCCTTACCTCCGAATATGATTAAATTCATTCTATTCCTTTTATTCCTTCTTGTCAAGGAAATCCTTGCGTCATCCACCCTTTTCTTCTCGGACTTAGGGGGATTTTATGGTATAATTAGAGGTATGCATACAAAACCAACGTCCGCTTATGTCCATATCCCATTTTGTACCCAGATTTGTTTTTATTGTGATTTTTCGAAGGTCTTTATTAAGAACCAACCGGTCGATGCTTATTTGGATCATTTGATCCAAGAATTTCGTCGGGAAGAAATCACAAATTTACGGACTCTCTATATTGGGGGTGGGACACCGACAGCCTTAACTGCGGATCAGCTAGCCTATCTGCTCAAGGAGCTGACCAAGTCACTTGATCTTTCTCAGATGGAGGAGTTGACCATCGAGGCCAATCCTGGTGATTTGGATCCGGATAAGATTGCGGTCTTGAAGGATTCGCCGGTTAATCGGGTTTCATTGGGCGTGCAGACTTTTGATAATCGCTTGCTCAAGAAGATTGGTCGAAGCCACCAAGAGCAGGACATTTATGACAATATCGACCGTCTGAAGCTGGCTGGTTTTGACAATATTTCGATCGACCTCATTTATGCGCTTCCAACGCAAACCATGGAGCAGGTCAAGGAAAATGTCGCTAAGGCTCTTGCCCTTGACATTCCCCACATGAGTCTTTATAGCTTGATTCTGGAGAATCACACAGTCTTTATGAACCGCATGAGACGGGGCAAGCTTCCACTACCTAAAGAGGAGCTGGAAGCGGAGATGTTTGAATACATCATTCAGGAGTTGGAGCGTGCAGGCTTTGAGCATTACGAAATTTCTAATTTCTCCAAGCCTGGTTTTGAAAGTCGCCACAACCTCATGTATTGGGATAATGCCGAGTATTATGGCTTAGGAGCTGGTGCATCCGGCTATGTCAACGGTGTTCGCTACAAGAATCATGGGCCTATCCGTCACTATATGCAGGCTGTTGACGAGGGAAATGCGCGTGTCCAAGAAGAGCACTTGACTCAGACAGAAATGATGGAAGAAGAGATGTTTCTAGGACTACGTAAGAAAACAGGCGTTTCCAAGAAGCGTTTTGAAGAAAAGTTTGGTGTGAATTTTGACCAACAATATGGACTAGTGGTTGAGGAATTGACCCAGCAGGGACTTTTGGTACCTGACAAGGACATTGTTCGAATGACCAAGAAAGGTCTCTTTTTAGGAGACACTGTAGCAGAGAAGTTTATTTTGGAGTAGAAGATGGCAAAAACATTTGAATACAGCATGAAAATTCCGTTTGATATGAGTGATGTCAATGGTTATATTAAGATTCCCCAATTGATCTTGCTGTCTTTACAGGTATCGGGCATGCAATCGATTGAGCTGGGTATGAGTGATATGTACATTTTAGAGAACTACAACCTGGTCTGGATTATCACGGATTACAATATGAAGATCGAGCGTCTCCCTGTTTTTGATGAGAAAATCACTATCGAAACCTATGCCAAGAGTCACAATCGCCTTTTCTGCTACCGGGCTTTTAATATCAAGGACGGAGCAGGAAATACCATCATTGAGATGGTCGCGACCTTTGTCTTGATGGATCGGGATACGCGCAAGGTTCATCCTGTTATGAGTGAAATCACGGATCCCTTTGACTCTGAATTTTCAAAAACCATGCTCCGCGGTCCCCGTTTCAAAGAATTAGAAGGCGGCGTCGAACAAGAATACCGGGTTCGGTTTTACGACTTGGATATGAACGGACATGTCAACAATAGCAAGTACTTGGACTGGGTTTTTGAGGTGATGGGAGCAGACTTCTTGACCCATCATGTCCCTAAAAAAGTTCATCTGAAATATGTCAAAGAAGTGCTAGCAGGAGGTCTCATCACCTCTCAATATGAACAAGAGGGCTTGAAAACTCAGCACCAAATTACTTCAGATGGTCAGATCAATGCCCAAGCTGAAATTGAGTGGGAAGAAGTAGAAGAAAAGGGTTGGACTTATGGAAAGTAGAAGATTAAAAAATAAAAAACAGGAACTTGAAAGCTATCAAAAACGGGTTGTGGCCTATGCCAAGCGTCAAAAGAACCCTTTGTACATGTTGGGAGATTGGCTCTTGACTCTTTGTGCTTTGGGCATCATCCTGGTAGAGGAAATTTATAAATTTTTCCGCTATCGCTTGAATTTAGAGAGTTTTAATCGCTTTTTAAGAGAAGATGTACGCTGGTATCGGGTCTGGATCCATTTCACCTTGGCCTTTCTTTTACCGGTCATGATCTTCTCGATTGGGATTACTAGCCAATCAGGATCCTTCTGGTCCAATTTCTATCACCGCTTGTCCCAAGGCGTGCTCTTTAGCACAACAGTCAGCCTCGCTGCGACCTTGGTGACGGATTTTGTGGAGAATTTGCAACCAGAAACTAAGTCTGACGGGAAAAATCGGAGCACCAAACGCACGGTTTATCAAATCAGTGTGGATCAGGCAACCGTGATAGGCTTGTTATTGACCATTGTGATCCTCATGGTAGCATCCTTCTTGTTCACCCAATCGGGAAGTCAAGGGATTAATTTTACAGGTTTGGTGTTACAATTTGTCCTCTATGCTGGAGCATTGCTCTTATATGGTTCTGGTGGACGAGTCGATGCAGAGAAGTTGCATGAAGAAGCTAACACAGAAGGGGAAGAATAAATGCACTATAAGGGCTATTTGATTGATTTGGATGGCACTATTTACAAAGGAAAATCACGAATTCCTGCAGGAGAAGCTTTTGTTCATGAACTGCAGGCGCGTGAGATTCCCTATCTCTTTGTGACCAACAATACAACCCGCACACCAGAGACTGTCCGGGATATGCTGGCCACTCAATTCAATATTGAAACCCCAGTTTCGACTATCTATACAGCTACCCTTGCGACCATTGACTACATGAATGACCAAAATTTGGGCAAAAAGGTCTATGTGATCGGAGAAGCGGGGCTCAAAGATGCTATTGAAGAAGCTGGCTATATCATCGATGAAGAAGCACCTGATTATGTGGTGATTGGCCTCGATTGGCAAGTGGATTATGAGAAGTTTGCTATTGCGACCTTGGCGATTCAAAAAGGAGCTCACTTTATTGGGACAAATCCAGACCTGAACATTCCAACAGAGCGTGGCTTGATGCCAGGAGCAGGATCTCTGATTGCCCTTGTCGAAGCAGCGACACGGGTCGAGCCTGTGATCATTGGAAAACCAAAGGCCATTATCATGGATAAGGCAATTGAACACCTGGGTCTTGAAAGAGAAGAAGTCGTTATGGTCGGGGACAATTATCTAACAGATATTCGTGCAGGTATTGACAATGGGATTCCAACTCTTTTGGTGACGACAGGTTTTACCAAACCAGAAGAAGTTCCGACCTTACCAATTGCACCGACACATGTTGTTTCCAGTTTAGCGGAGTGGGATTTTGATGCTTAAAAGTTTAAAATCAATCAACCAATTTTTCTTTATCTTGTCAGCTACGATCCTTCTCACCATTGCTCTGGCTTGGGTCCTCTATCCCATGGAGATTCATTGGTTGGGGATTCAAAGCCGAACTGGTTTTTCGGCTTCAGTCATCATGAAGAATTTTAATGTCTTGATGAACTACTTGACCAATCCTTTTCAATGGGTGTTGAAGATGCCTCAATTCCCCTCTTCCAAAAATGGCTTGCACCATTTTGAGGCCGTCAAGTACCTGTTTCATTTGGTGACGGTCGTTTTCTTGGTCACTCTACCTGGTTTTATCCAGTTTATGCGTACAATCGTCAAAAATGGCTACCTGGCCCTGTACCGTAGTCTCTTCTTTTGGATGATGGTTTTACCAGTAGTGCTTGCAGTGATGACTGTTATAATTGGCTTTGATCAATTCTTTACGCTCTTTCATCAGGTCTTATTTGCTGGGGACAATACTTGGCTCTTTGATCCGCGCGTGGATTCGATTATTCTTGCATTACCAGAAGACTACTTTATGCATGCCTTTTTGATTTTCTTTGTCTTATACGAAGGAGTCTGTGCGAGTTTTTATCTATTTTCTAGGAGGAAGAAATGAACCAATATAACCGATTATTAGACCCTAAAAAAGATATAGGAAGGTATTCTGGGACACTTGCCATTTATCTCTTAGTAATGACCTTAGTAACCGTCCTGTGGGAAGTCCTCTTAGGCTTAACCCTAGCAGGCTCTCTCAGAAAAGATCCAAGTCAAGTAACGGAGAAACTAAACGCCCTGAATGTTTGGGCTGGTATTCCCTACCTCATCTCTATTTCCATTGGACTCTTTCTTTTTAATGCCTATCGCAAGAAGGCCCTTTATAAATATGATCTTAAGCACAAGGGACGTAAGATGACACTTTCAGTCTTCTTTATTCTTCTCGCCTTTCTAGGCTTTTCTCAAGTCTTTTCATCTGTGATGACACAAGTGATTGAGCGCATGTTTGAGACCATTGGCCTTCATTCTCCAACACCAGATCTAGGAGATACGATTGAGCGATCTTGGACCATGCTCTTGTATGCTGGCTTTTTTGGTCCTATCACAGAGGAATTCTTCTTCCGTGGGGCTGGCTTGCGAGGCTTGGAACGGTATGGCAAAATCTTTGCCATTGTCATGACGGCTATTTTATTCGGCCTCTTCCATGCCAATTTTGACCAGCTCTTTTTCGCGGGTATCATTGGTCTAGGATTCGGCTACATTGCCTTTGAATACAATATCTGGTGGGCAATTTTCTATCACATTTTCAATAACTTTGTCATTTCCCAAGGTTTGCATTATGTAGCTTATCATGTGGACGAGGGACTAGCGAATTGGCTCCAAATCGGTGTTTTAGCCATTGGTTCCATTGTCATGATAGTGGTTCTTGCGACCAAATGGCCAGCTATCAAGGCTTATATTCAGGCCAATAAACCACAGCCAGGAGTTTTCCAGCGTGCCCTCGCTTCCTTCTGGTTCTGGTTCTTCGTGCTATTCACTATTCTGATGTCTATTGTTCCTTATGTGATTCCGCTCTTCCAGATGGCAAATTTCAAAGGATAAGTATTATCAAGAGAGTGGGACAGAAATCGGTAATTCGTTAGAATTCGATTTCGTCGTCCCACCTCCGCACAGTTGAGTAGGGCTGTAAAAGCTGATGAAATCAGCGTAGTAGAGTCCACTCAACCACTGCGTCTTGCTTGACAATCTAAAAACAATTAAGAGGCTAGGACTTTTGTCCCACCCTCTTTTTGCTATAATAGATAGTAACGAAAATTTAAAATGGAGCAATGTCTACTGATGAAAAATACATCTAAAAAATGGAAATGGTTTCTGTTGATAATCCCTGCACTGATGATTTTAGGAATTATCACGACTACTCTTGATGAGATGAAATCAAAGGATGGAATTTATTATCTGACAGTAAAAAATGAATCTACTAAAACAGCCTCACTAGATAAAACTTCATGGATTAAAATAGAAGGAGAGCAGATCACTGTGAAGGAAGGGAGTTCAGAACGTACTTACTCATATGATCCTGAAAATGATGAATTTGTTAGAGACTCAGAGAAGTACACTTGTTTGATACATGATGGGCTTCTAACCCTTTCAGGAGAACAGCCGCAAAAGGAATTACCTGAGTATGTCAGTCCAGATAGCAGTTGGTATTCAGCATATGAGAAAGGCCAAGTGAAGATGAAGGATTGAGGATGAGGGTCTGATATACTATTTAATAATTATTTTTTACTTGGTGAAGGTGGATAACAATAATACAAACATACTAGAGAGAGGCTAACCCCTCCCTTTTTTGCTATAATAGAGAGTATGAATAACTTGATTAAATCCAAGCTCGAGCTCTTGCCGACGAGTCCGGGCTGTTACATTCACAAAGACAAGAACGGTACCATCATCTATGTGGGGAAGGCCAAGAATCTTCGCAATCGGGTGCGTTCCTATTTCAGAGGGAGCCACGATACCAAGACAGAAGCGCTGGTATCTGAGATTGTGGATTTTGAATTTATCGTCACCGAGTCCAATATTGAGGCCTTGCTTCTTGAGATCAACCTCATCAAGGAGAACAAGCCCAAATACAATATCATGCTCAAGGACGACAAGTCTTATCCCTTCATCAAGATTACCAATGAGCGCTATCCGCGCCTCATCATCACGCGCCAGGTCAAAAAGGATGGTGGGCTCTATTTCGGTCCTTATCCAGACGTAGGAGCGGCCAATGAGATCAAGCGGCTTTTGGATCGGATTTTCCCATTCCGCAAGTGTACCAATCCACCTTCCAAGGTCTGCTTTTACTACCATTTAGGGCAATGTATGGCCCACACAGTCTGCCACAAGGACGAGGCTTATTTTAAGGGCATGGCCCAGGAGGTTTCTGATTTCCTCAAGGGGCAGGATGACAAGATTATCGATGAGCTCAAGCTCAAGATGACTACCGCTGCGCAAAACATGGAATTTGAGCGGGCAGCCGAGTATCGGGATCTGATCCAGGCTATTGGGACCCTGCGGACCAAACAGCGGGTCATGGCCAAGGATTTGCAGAACCGGGATGTCTTTGGCTACTACGTGGACAAGGGCTGGATGTGTGTGCAGGTCTTCTTTGTCCGTCAGGGCAAGCTGATCGAGCGCGACGTCAATCTCTTCCCTTACTATAATGATCCGGACGAGGATTTCTTGACCTATGTGGGGCAGTTTTACCAGGAGAAATCTCACCTGATCCCCAATGAAATCTTGATCCCTCAAGACATCGATGAGGAAGCGGTCAAGGCCCTAGTAGATACCAAGGTCCTTAAGCCCCAGCGTGGGGAGAAGAAGCAGTTGGTCAATCTGGCCATTAAGAATGCACGTGTCAGTCTGGAGCAGAAGTTCAATCTCCTTGAAAAATCGATGGAAAAGACCCAAGGTGCCATTGAAAATCTTGGAAAACTCCTGCAAATTCCAACTCCTGTGCGCATTGAGTCCTTTGACAACTCCAACATCATGGGGACCAGTCCAGTTTCAGCCATGGTGGTCTTTGTCAATGGGAAGCCAAGCAAAAAGGACTACCGCAAGTACAAGATCAAGACCGTCGTCGGACCAGATGACTATGCCAGCATGCGGGAGGTCATTCGCAGACGCTACAGCCGTGTCATGCGGGATGGCCTGACGCCACCTGATCTGATCGTTATCGATGGGGGTCAGGGCCAGGTTAATATCGCTAAACAGGTGATCCAAGAAGAGTTGGGGCTGGATATTCCCATTGCAGGCCTACAAAAGAATGACAAGCACCAGACCCATGAATTGCTCTTTGGCGATCCTCTCCAAATCATTGAACTTTCGCGCACCTCACAGGAATTTTTCCTCCTCCAACGGATCCAAGATGAAGTCCACCGTTTCGCCATCACATTTCACCGCCAGCTAAGGTCTAAGAATTCCTTCTCCTCCCAGCTGGACGGCATCGAAGGCTTGGGACCAAAACGCAAGCAGTTGCTGATGAAACACTTCAAATCACTGACCAAGATCAAAGAAGCTACTGTAGATGAGATCGTCACGGTCGGTATCCCACGACCAGTCGCGGAGGCAGTGCAAGCCAAGCTCCATCAAGGAAAGCAAGAAGAAGCAAGTCCCTTGGTGGAAGTGGCGGAGGATTCTGAACCATACCAATCATAAGGAGTTTATAATGAACAATAGAATCGCTATTTTATCTGATATTCACGGAGATACAAGAGCCCTTAAGGCAGTGATTGCGGATGCGCGTGCTCTAGGCGCGACGGAATTCTGGCTTTTAGGGGACATTTTACTTCCGGGTCCTGGAAGAGATGACCTTTTTGAATTGCTGGATGCGATACCTATTACAGCGGCTGTTCGTGGAAATTGGGATGATTGTGTCCTAGAGGCCTTGGATGGCGAGTACGGACTTGAGGATCCGCAGGAGATCCAACTTCTTCGCCTCACTCAGTACCTCATGGAAGGACTAGATCCCAAGCGGATCGATTGGCTTCGCTCCCTTCCATTGGTAGAGAAGAAGGAGGTCAATGGTATTCGCTTTTCACTAAGCCACAACTTGCCAGAAAAGAATTATGGTGGGGACTTGCGTCCGGCTAATGCGACGGAGAACTTTGACCAACTGCTGGATGACCAGACAGATATGGCCATCTACGGTCATGTCCACAAGCAGTTGCTTCGCTATGGCAGTCAGGGCCAGCAGATTCTTAATCCAGGAACCATTGGCATGCCTTATTTTGACTGGATGCCCCTACAAAACCATAGAGCCCAGTATGCGCTGATCGATGTTGAAGAAGATGGGGTGACCAACCTGCAATTTCGGAAGGTAGCCTATGACTATGAAGCAGAGCTCCAAGATGCCAAGGACAAGGAACTTCCTTTTATTGAAATGTACGAAGAATTGAGACGCGAGGATAACTATCGGGGCCATAATAGTGAGTTGCTAGCTAGCTTAAATGAGAAATACAACTATGCCAAGGAAGTAGCTGCCTATTTTGACCTTTCCAATGAATCCTAGGTGGATCTCTTGTGTATTTAACCTTTCCAAAAAGAGGCGGATCTTCAAAATGTCCGCTTCTTTTTTCACAATCTTGGGCTGTAAAACCCTGCAAGCTCTTTCATTTTGTGTTAAAATAGAGGTAATAGAATTAGAAAAGGAAGTTGACTATGAAATTCCTAGAACTCAACAAAAAACGTCATGCGATCAAGCATTTTACTGACCAGCCGGTCGATCCAAAGGATGTACGGACCGCTATTGAAATTGCGACCTTAGCTCCAAGTGCTCACAATAGCCAACCTTGGAAATTTGTGGTCGTTCGTCAAAAAAATGCAGAATTGGCAAAATTAGCCTATGGTGCAAACTACGATCAAGTCATGGAAGCCCCTGTGACCATCGCCCTCTTTACAGATACCGATTTGCAAAAACGGGCTCGCAAGATTGCGCGTGTCGGTGGGGTTAAGAACTTCACAGATGAGCAGTTGCAATACTTTATGCAAAATCTTCCTGCTGAATTTGCTCGCTATGATGTCCAACAAACAAGTGATTACTTGGCTTTGAATGCCGGTCTTGTGGCTATGAACTTGGTACTTGCTTTGACGGACCAAGGTATTGGAACCAATATTATCTTGGGATTTGATAAATCAAAAATCAATGAAGTATTGGACATTGAAGAGCGTTTCCGTCCAGAAGTCTTGATTACGGTCGGCTATGCTGCTGAGAAGGTAGAACCTAGCTACCGCTTGCCAGTAGACGAAATCATTGAAAAACGCTAAGCCATTCAGCAAATAGAAGATAGAGGAGGAATGCATGACAACAGTTGATTTTAAAGCAGAAGTAGAAAAACGTCGCGAAGAGATGATGGCTGACCTATACAGCCTTTTGGAAATCAATTCGGAACGTGATGACAGCAAGGCAGATGCAGAGCATCCTTTTGGACCTGGTCCTGTAAAAGCTCTTGAAAAATTCTTGGAAATTGCTAATCGTGATGGCTATGAGACCAAGAATGTGGACAATTATGCCGGTCACTTTACTTTTGGTGAAGGAGAAGAAGAGCTCGGGATCTTTGCCCATATGGACGTCGTGCCTGCAGGTAGTGGTTGGAAGACAGACCCTTACAAACCTGAAATTATCGATGGCAAGCTCTATGCGCGTGGCTCATCTGATGATAAAGGGCCTACAATGGCTTGCTACTATGGTTTGAAGATCATTAAAGACTTAGGACTTCCAGTTTCTAAGCGCGTGCGTTTTGTAGTCGGAACGGATGAAGAATCAGGTTGGGCTGACATGGACTACTATTTCAAACATGTCGGTCTTCCAGAGCCAGATTTTGGCTTCTCTCCAGATGCGGAATTCCCAATCATCAATGGGGAAAAAGGAAACATCACGGAGTACCTTCATTTTGGAAATGACAACACTGGGAAGGCTAAACTTCATAGCTTTACAGGTGGTCTTCGTGAAAACATGGTGCCAGAGTCTGCGACGGCAGTCGTTTCTGGACAACTTCCAGATCTTGCTGGCCTCTTAGATGCCTTTGCCAAGGAACACCAGCTTCAGTATGAAATCTCAACCGTGGATGAAGAAACCTATACCGTTACGATTATTGGGAAATCGGCTCACGGATCAACTCCTGAAGATGGAATCAATGGTGCAACCTACTTAGCGCTCTTGTTGAACCAATTTGATTTTGGTGGCGCTGCTAAGGCTTACCTTCATGTGACAGCTTCGCTTCTTCACGAAGATTTTGCCGGCGAAAAATTAGGTATTGCCCATACAGATGCCAAAATGGGACCATTGAGTATGAATGCAGGTGTCTTCCATTTTGATGAAAGCCAAGCAGACAATACCATTGCCCTCAATATCCGTTACCCTCAAGGAACAGATCCTGAAACCATCAAAGCCATCCTTGAAAAGATCGATGGAGTGGCTACAGTGAGTTTGTCAGCCCATGGTCACACACCTCACTATGTTCCGATGGATGATGAATTGGTATCCACTCTCTTGCGTGTTTATGAAAAACAAACTGGTCTCAAAGGACACGAACAAGTGATCGGTGGTGGTACCTTTGGTCGCCTCTTGAAACGTGGTGTTGCCTTTGGAGCTATGTTCCCAGATTATGTCAATACCATGCACCAAGCTAATGAATTCGCAGATGTTGAAGATCTCTATCGTGCAGCAGCTATTTACGCAGAAGCCATCTACGAATTAATCAAATAATCCACTACTCGGCCAGTTTTTCTGGCTGAGTTTTTCCATAGAAGGAGGACTTATGTCAAGGATTGAAACTATTAAACAAGCCATTATGATGGATCCTCAAAATAAAGCTTATACGGAAAGAGGAATCGAGCCACTCTTTGCAGCTCCAAAAACTGCTCGTATCAATATTATCGGACAGGCTCCTGGGATGAAGACGGAGGAAGCTGGGATTTACTGGAAGGATAAGAGTGGTGACCGCTTGCGCGAATGGTTAGGAGTTGACGAAGACACCTTTTACAATTCTGGTTTGTTTGCAGTTATTCCCATGGACTTTTATTTCCCAGGGCATGGAAAATCTGGTGACCTTCCCCCTCGCAAAGGTTTTGCGGAAAAGTGGCACCCTCAACTTCTCAAGGAGTGTCCGGATATTGAGTTGACCCTCCTGATTGGACAATATGCGCAAGCTTACTACCTTCATGAAAAGGTTAGTGGCAAGGTAACCGAACGGGTTCAGCATTTTAAGAACTATTTACCAACCTATTTTCCACTAGTTCATCCTTCCCCTCGCAATCAAATCTGGATGGCTAAGAATCCTTGGTTTGAGGCAGAGGTGGTGCCAGAATTGCAATCATTAGTACAAGAGATCATTCAAAAATAAAGGAGATCGGAGATGGATGCATACCAACAAGTTAAAGACAAATTGGAAGAACTCGGCATTTCATTTGATGTGGTGGAACACCCACCTGCATTCACAACTGAGCAGGCCGATTCTTACATTGAAGGCTTAGAAGGTGTCCGGACCAAGTCCATGTTTTTGACCAACAAGAAGAAAACCCAATTCTATCTCCTTATCATGGACGACAAGAAACCATTGGATATGGATGATTTCAAAGAGCAAGTGGAAGCCAACCGGATCCGCATGGCTTCAGCAGATTCTTTAGTTAAAAAAATGCAATTACCGCCAGGAACGGTTTCTCCATTTGGTTTATTAAACAATGAAGAAAAAGATATTCGAGTCTATTTCGATAAAGACATTGTGTCAGAGGAGATCATGACTTTCCATCCCAATACCAATGAAAAAACCATCTTTATTAAAACCCAAGACTTGTTCCGTTTTTTAGAGTCAATTAGCTTTAACTATGAAATTCTAACCCTTCCATAACATACCATATAGGAGAAATCATGAAAGAAATTCTATTTTCAAGCTTTTACCAAGCGTATCAAAAAGGAGATTTACACGTTCTTGATGTACGCGAGCAGGAGGAGTATGATGTGCTTCATTTAGATGGAGTTCGTCTTCTTCCCCTATCTGAGTTAGCAGATCGCTACCAAGAACTAGAGTTGGATCAGCCCTATTATGTCATCTGCAAGTCTGGTCGACGCTCAGCACGCGCATGCCAATTTTTAGAAGAGCAAGGCTATGATGTGACCAATGTCCAAGGTGGCATGGATGCATTTGAATCCTAAGAAACGACCTCTGAAAAGAGGCGTTTTTCTTTACTAATTTCCAAAAATGTATAGAATTTGTATGTTTTTCAAAAGATATTACAGGGATTTTCCAGTCTTTCATTGAAAATGGTTCAGAAATTTTGTATAATACCCTAGTATAAACAATAGTTAAGGAGATTCATTATGTCAAAACAAGATTGGCTGGATTATTTCGAAGCCGTAAATGGTCGTTCTGCTGGTGCAGAAGAAATTGCTCAAGCTCTGGCTGCAGGAGAATTTCAAGAAGAAGTAGTGGTTCCAGAAACCCCACAAGCCCCAGAATTTGTCGCAGCACCAACTGCTCCTGTGGAAGAACCAGTTGCTGCTCCACAAGCCCCAGAGTTTGTCGCAGCGCCAACTGCCCCTGTTGAAGAACCAGTCGCAACTCCTCAAGCTCCAGAATTTGTTGCAGCGCCAACTGCCCCTGTTGAAGAACCAGTCGCAGCGCCACAAGCCCCAGAATTTGTCGCAGCACCAACTGCACCTGTGGAAGAACCAGTCGCAGCTCCACAAGCTCCAGAGTTTGTCGCAGCGCCAACTGCTCCTGCAGAAGAACCAGTTGTAGCTCCAGTTCAAGAACCGGCTCCTCAGGCTGCTCCAACGAATGGACCTGCTTTCCAACAAGCTCCACAACAAGCCTACCAACAACCTACTCAAGCAGCTTATCAACAAGCTCCTTACCAAGGTCAACCAGGACAACCCTATCCTACCCAACCAAGTCAATTTGGTGTAGCCGTTGGGGGTTACTGGAATTGGTTCCTTTCAGCTTTGAAACGTCCAACAGCTGTAGAAAATCCAAAAGCTCTTAACGGAATTTTACAGTATGTCTTAACTGCCTTTGTCTTGACCCTATCAACTTTCTTCACTGCTAGTGGATTTACAGGCGGTTATGGAATGGATTTCCGTGCCTTTATGTTGACATTGATTTCCCTATTCTTTAGCGTTTACGCCTTCCAAGTAGCAGGATTCTTTGTTCGCCGTGTACTTCTTCAAGATAAGGAATACAGTTATGGTCGTTCATTTGAAGAATTTGGACGTTTGTCTGTTTACACTTTGCCACTTGCCCTCCTTGCTTTCCTAGTAGGTCTTGTAAAAGTTTATGAATTTTATGGCTTTGTAAACTTCCTTATTTTCTTCTTGTTCTTTGTTGGAACATGCTATGTTGTTCATCAAGGATTGAACAAGACAAGCTTTAAAGCAGATAAATTCTTGATTCTAGTAGCATCATCTTTTGTCTTGCTTCTCATTTCCATCTTTGTCATTTATGTGAATGCTCGTATTTTAGAACAAGTAGCCGTAGGATTTATTCCTAGTGCTCCAAATTTCTCTAACTTTGGATTCTAACAATATCACAAAACGGAAGGTGGGGGGACCCACTTTCCCTATTTTATAATGAGGGAGAAGAGATCCATGCAAAAGAAATGGGTTGAATTATTTGAAAAAGTGATCGGTCGCAAACCGTCACCAGAAGAGTTTATGGCTGGTAAAGCTTGTGGATTTGATTTGAAACAAATTCAGTCTATCGCAGGGAATGCCCCAGCAGAGGAAGTAGCTCCTGTTGAGGAACCAGTGGTTGAACCAGTTGAAGAAGTGAAGAATGTTGATCCACTTCTAGCAGCTCGTCAGGCTTGGTTGCAACATTTTGAAGAAACCTATGGGCGCAAGCCAAGTGCAGAAGAATTTACCGCGGCTAAAAGTCAAAACTTTGAGTTTTTTGTAGGACCTGTGCCTGAAGCAGAATTTGCGAACCCAGATGCAACAGAAGTAACACAGGAATATGTGCCTCAACAGCCGACTCAAGCGTATACGGCTCCACTTGCTGCTGAGCAAACGCAGGTCTTTGCTGGTCCAAATGTTACAGAAGCAGCTCCAGCTCAGAAAAAACAAAAGGCTCCTAAAACGAAGGGTGGAAAGAAACTTTCCAAGAAGAAAATTGGGATTATTTCTGCTATTGCAGTCCTTGTGATCGCTTTGGTAGCAGCCTTCTTTTACTTTCAGTCAACAACGCGTGTCGAAGTAACTGCAGATAAATTCATCAAGGCAGTGGACACCAAGGATTATCGCGAAGCAGCAGATCTGCTTTCAACCGATAACGATAAATGGACAAAGGATGAAGCCGAAAGCTTTATTACCAGCATGGAAGATCAAGGGGTCGATATCGGCACAGAGTTGAACAAGATCATTGATAATGATGGAGAAGGCAGCTATACGGATAAATCTGGAAACAAGATCTTTGGTTTGGAAAAAGCGGACAAGAAATTTGGGATCTTCCAAGAATATCGTGTGGCCAGCTATCCAGTGCAAGTCAAGGTCAAGACCAATTTGGACCAAGCCAAACTCAAAGTGGCTGCCAATAAAACGGTGACCTTGAAGAAAGATGCAGTGACAGACCTTGGTTCTTTCCATTACAATACAAAAGAAATGGAATTGACTGCTAAAACTGAAGTCGGAAATGTTACTTCTAAGATCCATCTCAATCCTAAAAAAGCAACCAAGAATAATTTAGAATTGCAGTTGAATTCTGAAAAACGCAATTTAGAAGTTGAGTTCCCAGATGAGGTTGAAAACCCAACGGATGTGAAGGTTGTGGTCAACGGCAAAGAAGTCGGAACCAGCACGACCTTTGAGGTAGATAGCATCCCTTATCAAGAAATTGAAGTACATGCCGTCTTCAATATGAATGGGGAAACCTACACAACTGAAAAGGCTAAGGTGACGATTGAAGAGGGTGAGAACGATCCAATCGAACTCAAACTAGCCAAAGATACCTTAAAACGCATCAAGAGTGCTCAAGATGCTAAGAAAGCGCAAGCAGCCAAAGAAGAACAAAATCGGACCTTGGCAGAAGAGTTCTTGAAAGAGTACCGCGACGCTGTCTTTAGCTCCGTTTCAAATCGAAATAACACTTACTCTAAATACTATGACACACAAAGTCAAGCCTACAAAGACATGGTAGAATTCACAACTGGTGATGGTGTTCGAAAGGCTAAAATTGACTACTATACTCCAGGAGCTTTGGATATTCAAAGTGTCACTGAAGAAAATGGTGTGGTGACCATCAAGACTTATGAAGACTTTACCGTGCATTATACAGATAGTCATCCAGATTCACAAAACCGCAAGTACAAGACCTACACCTTGAAAAAAGTAGGTGCAAGTTATGTGATTACGGATATTGTCGTAACAAAAGAATCATAGGAGATTCCCCATGAAAGCAAGATTTTCCAAATTAACGTTGGTGACAGTTGCCTTGTTAACCCTGACAGCTTGCTCCCAATCTCAATCCAGCAGTTCAGCATCCTCTTCAAAAGAAGAAACCAAGCAAACGCAAACCAAGTCTTCCAAAGAAATGTCTGCTGCAAAGGATACGTCAAAAGAGACTGGCAAAGAAGAGTCGTCAAAAGCTGGTAAGTCAGATGTGAAAGTGGACTCTGGTGTTAGCTACAATGGTTCTTATTATAGTGTTAAAGGAAAATATGGTGAGGTGATGATCGCCAACAAACATTATCCTTTGGCGCCGGACTTTAACCCAGGTGAAGATCCTGAAGCTGTTTCGGCCCTTCATGAATTGATTGCAGCCATGCAGGCAGAGGGTTATCCGATCAGTGACCAATATAGTGGTTTTCGTAGCTACGATACCCAAGTTGGACTCTATCAAAACTATGTCAATCAAGATGGTCAAGAAGCCGCAGATCGTTATTCCGCAAGACCAGGCTATAGTGAACACCAAACTGGTTTGACCTTTGATTTGATCGATACTAGTGGTAATCTGGTGACAGAACCTGGACCAAGTAAGTGGTTGCTCAAGAATGCCGCTAAATATGGCTTTGTGGTTCGTTACCAAGAAGGAAAAGAAAAAGTAACAGGCTACATGCCAGAAAGCTGGCATCTCCGCTATATCGGAAAAGAAGCACAAGATATCGCTGATTCAGGCTTGAGTCTGGAAGAATACTATGGCTTCACTGGCGGAGATTACGTTGATAAATAAGAAAAGGCTGGGATTTTAATCCCAACCTTTTTTATCGTATTGTTTTTAGAAATGCATCTAGCTCTTTTTGATTCTTGAGAGAGATAAATTTGTCTGGATAGGTTTGGCTGACAGTCCGATAGCGTATGACCTGTCTGGCTTGGCGACCGTCCCAAAGGATCCAACGGATGAATTCCCAGTCAAAGCGTTCAGGGCAGCCTGCTGCCATACTCTCGCGAACGCGTCCCTTATAACGGCGGAATCGTTTCCAGGCTCTATAGAGGCAGTTCCAACGAGAGAAATTGAGAAAGATAATGTGGTCTGCTTGCTCCATTCTTTCCTCATAGCAACACCATGAATAATTTCCATCAATGACCCAGTCTCTATTAGCGCTGAGAAACTGTTTCATCTGTCCCTCCATCCAATCCCGTTCACTGTCTATCCAGCCGGGTTGAAATTGGAGGGTATCCATATGAAGCTTGGGGATGGAGTAGTAGCGAGATAAGGCTCCAGCCAAGGTAGATTTTCCAGATCCAGAATAGCCGATAATAACAATTTTCATAAGCACCTCTCAAAAATTTAGGAACAAAAAAAGCTCCGGAGAGCTTGATTTTTATGCTGTTCTTGATTAACCAAGTTTCGCTGCAAGACGTGCTTTATCACGGCTAGCTTTGTTCTTGTGGATCAAACCTTTAGTTTCTGCTTTATCGATAGCTGAGCTAGCAGCGCGGTAAAGTTCTTCAGATGGGTTTGCTTCAAAAGCTTTGATTGCAGTACGCATAGCTGATTTTTGAGCTGAGTTTTTTTCGTTTTGTTTAACGTTCAATTCAGCGCGTTTGATAGCTGATTTAATGTTTGCCAAGTTATTCACCTCCATTGATAATCTAACTATCTCATTATATATGAAAAGTTATGATTTGACAAGCCTAAAATAGCTTTTCCTTAAAAAAGTACCGGTAAAAGGCCATTTTCTCTAGCGTTTGAGATAAATGTCGTCGATTTCATGGTTGGTTGCCTTATGGAGAATCAGATCAGCCCGGTTACGGGTTGGTTGAATGTAATGTTGCAAGTTGACTAAATTAATGGATTCCCAGACCTGATGGGCCATGCTTAAAACTTCTTCTAGGGGTTGCTCTGTAAATCGATAGTAGTAGTTATTGGGATCATTCTGAGCTAATGCCAGGAGTTTTTGGAAGCGATCGATATACCAAGATTCGATATCATCGACTGCGGCATCCACATAGATTGAAAAATCAAAGAAATCGGTCATATAGAGACTGTCATTTTGTGGATTTTGAAAGACATTGATTCCTTCTACAATGACAAAATCAGCCGGTAAAATCGTTTGCTTCTCATCTGGGACAATATCGTAAATTTCGTGGGAATAGACAGGGATTTCTACATTTTTGTTGTTTTTGATTTGGTTGAGAAAATCAAGAAGCAATTCCATGTCATAGCTTTCAGGAAATCCTTTTCGATTGAGGAGCTCTTGTTCTTTTAAGATAGCATTTGGATAGAGAAAGCCATCTGTTGTCACCAATTCTACGGTCGAGCCTTCGAAGGTCCGCGAAAGTAAGATTTGGAGAAGACGGCTAGTAGTCGATTTCCCAACAGCGACACTCCCAGAAACCCCAATGATAAAGGGTTGACGTTCACTGGTTTTTTGAAGAAAAATTCCTTTTGAGAAGGCCAAATCTTCTTTGGAACGCTTGTATATTCCGATCAAGTTTGTCAAAGGCAGGTAGACGTCACGCACATCCTGGAGGTTGATGCGGTCGTTAAAGCTTTTAATAGAATTAAGCTCTGTTTGAGAGAGAGGCGGGGTGGTTTTGCGATGCAAATTTTGCCAGGTTTCCCGATTGATTTTTTCAAAATGTAGAAATTCTTTATCCATATGTCACTCCTATTGTAGTCTTTAGTATACCAATTTTTAGAGGCCATGTAAACGATTTAAAAAAGGAGTGAATTATGATAAAATAACCTTATGAGTAAAATGTATTTCGATGTAAACCCAGATGCAGCCCATGATATTCATGATCTGGCTGTTGTTTTATTGGGGCAAAAGATGAATTTCTATACGGACGCGGGCGTCTTTAGTAAAAAAATGATTGATTATGGAAGCCAGGTGCTCTTATCAACCCTGGATTTTCAAGAAGGAGAAAGTGTCCTCGATGTTGGCTGTGGCTATGGTCCGATCGGCCTCTCTCTAGCTAAAGCCCAGGGAGTCGCTGTGACCATGGTCGATGTTAATGAGCGGGCGCTGGACTTGGCTAAGAAAAATGCCAGCCGAAACGGTGTTGAAGCTCAGATCTTTTCTTCGGATGTCTATGAAGCAGTAGAAGGGGTCTTTGACCATGTGATCAGTAATCCTCCGATCCGAGCTGGTAAGAAAGTGGTTCACCAAGTAATCACCGGCAGTTTTGAACATTTGAAACCAGGTGGAGACTTGACTATTGTCATTCAGAAAAAACAAGGGGCTCCAAGTGCTAAGGCCAAGATGGAAGAGAAGTTTGGCAATTGTGAGACAGTAAAAAAAGACAAAGGCTATTATATTTTAAGAAGTGAGAAAGAATCATGAGAGCAGTAGATATCATTCAGAAAAAAAGAGATGGTCTTGCTTTAAACAAGGAAGAAATTGAATGGCTGATTGAGGGCTATGTGGCTGGAACAGTACCAGATTACCAAATGTCTGCTTTTGCTATGGCCGTTTATTTTAAAGGGATGACGACGGAAGAAATTTCTCATATGACCATGAAGATGGTCCAAACAGGGCAACAGTTTGATCTGTCAGCTATTCCAGGGATCAAGGTGGACAAACACTCGACTGGTGGTGTTGGAGATAAGGTGACCTTGGTCTTGGTGCCTTTGGTTGCAAGTTTCGGAGTGCCGGTTGCTAAAATGAGTGGTCGTGGCTTAGGCCACACAGGTGGGACCATCGATAAGTTGGAATCCATTAAAGATTTCCAAATTGAACGGACCCAAGAGGAATTTATCCAGCAGGTTCAGGAGATTGGCTTATCGGTTATTGGTCAATCCGACCAACTTGTGAAGGCAGACAAACTCTTGTATGCTCTGCGTGATGTGACAGCGACAGTGGATACCATTCCTTTGATTGCTAGCTCCGTCATGAGTAAGAAAATCGCTGCTGGTGCGGATGCTATTCTTTTGGACGTGACGGTGGGCGAGGGTGCCTTCATGAAGAATATTGAGGATGCTCGTCGCTTAGCACGTACCATGGTGGATCTTGGAAATGCAGTGGGTCGGAAAACTATCGCTGTCATTACAGACATGAGCCAACCTTTGGGAACTAGCATTGGCAATCGTTTAGAGATTTTGGAAGCCTTGGATATTCTAAAAGGACAGGGACGCGCTGATGTGACAGAGTTTATTTGTGAATTAGCGCAAATCATGTTGAAATTAGCCAATGTAGATCAATCGATTGAAGCCATCCATGAACACTTGAGCAATGGACAAGCCTTAGCGAAGTTTGAAGAAATGGTCGTGGCTCAAGGTGGAGACTTAGAAGATTTGCATCGTCCCGTTAAAGTGGATAAGGTCCTTGAAGTAACAGCGGACAAAGATGGCGTCATTGCTGCTTTACCTGCCATGGAGTTTGGTTTGTTTGCTATGCGGCTGGGTGCTGGTCGTGCTGTCAAATCGGATCCCCTCGATTATGAAACAGGGATTGTGTTTGACAAAAAAGTGGGAGAGCACGTCAAAAAAGGGGAACGCATTGCCCGCATTTTCATGAATGAAAAAAATTCACAAGAAAGAGTTACAGAATTCAAAAAAAATGTTAAAATACTAGAAAGGGCTGAAAGCGTTAAAGAAATTATTGAAATAATATCTTAAGCAGCTCAGGAGATTGTATGAAGTTAAATAAATATATCGATCACACTCTTTTAAAACCAGATGCACAACAAGAACAGATCGAAAAGCTGATCGAAGAAGCCAAGGCTTATGATTTTGCGAGTGTCTGTGTGAACCCGACATGGGTGAATTTTGCGGCTGAGGGCTTGCGCGATTCAGATGTTAAAGTTTGTACCGTCATTGGTTTTCCTTTAGGAGCAAATACACCATTTGTCAAAGCGTGTGAAACAAAAAATGCGATTCAAAATGGTGCTGATGAGATTGACATGGTCATTAATATCGGGGCTCTTAAGTCTAAGAATTTAGCACTAGTTGAGGAAGATATCCAAGCTGTAGTCGAAGCGAGCGGTGATAAGCTGGTCAAAGTCATCATTGAGACTTGTCTCTTAACCGATGATGAAAAGATCGTTGTTTGTCAAATTGCTAAGTTAGCTGGCGCAGACTTTGTGAAGACTTCAACTGGCTTCTCAACTGGAGGAGCAACGGTAGAAGATGTAGCCTTAATGCGTCAAACTGTTGGACCCGACATGGGTGTTAAGGCTTCTGGTGGTGCTCGCTCTTATGAAGATGCTCTTGCTTTTATCGAAGCAGGTGCGACCCGTATCGGGACTTCTTCTGGTGTAGCCATCATGGAAGGAAAGGTGGCTCATGGCGACTACTGAGTTGATTGACTTAGCAGTTGAAGTGAGTCAACAAGCCTATGTGCCTTACTCTCATTTCCCAATTGGAGCTGTACTGCTAACGAAGGATGGAGAAATCTATACAGGTGTCAATATCGAAAATGCCAGTTTTGGTTTGACCAACTGTGGAGAACGGACAGCCATTTTTAAAGCTGTTTCTGAAGGAGCTCGCGAGTTTCAAGAACTCATTATCTACGGGCAAACAGAAAAGCCCATCTCTCCATGTGGTGCTTGTCGCCAGGTCATGGCTGAATTTTTTGAGCCAGACCTTCCTGTAACCTTAGTATCTAAAGATAAATCGACGGTCGTGATGACGGTCAAGGAATTACTTCCATATTCCTTTACAGACTTGACTTAATAGGTCTGTGAGGCGGTCTTTTGACCCTTTCAATACTTCGCAACAATGTTGCACAATAATTTAGGAGGTTCAGTAATGAACAAGAAACAATGGCTAGGCCTTGGTCTAGTAACTGTCGCTGCTATCGGACTTGCAGCATGTGGAAATCGTGCGTCTAAAAAAGATAGCGCTAACTCAGAATCAAAAACTGATTTGAAAGCTGCTATCGTTACCGATACTGGTGGTGTGGATGACAAATCATTCAACCAATCTGCTTGGGAAGGTTTGCAAGCTTGGGGGAAAGAAAACGGTCTTTCTAAAGGGAACGGATTTGACTACTTCCAATCAACAGATGAATCTCAATATGCGACAAACCTTGATGAAGCTGTTTCTAACGACTACAAATTGATCTTTGGTGTTGGTTTTGCCTTGCGTGATGCAGTAGAAAAAGCGGCTTCTGACAACGAAGAAACAAACTTTGTTATCATTGACGACCGTATTGAAGGTAAAAAGAACGTAGCATCTGCTGTCTTTGCCGACAACGAAGCTGGTTACCTTGCTGGTATCGCTGCTGCGAAAACTACAAAAACTAAACAAGTTGGTTTTGTAGGTGGTATGGAAAGTGAAGTTATCACTCGTTTCCGCGCTGGATTTGAAGCTGGTGTTAAATCTGTTGACCCATCTATCAAAGTTCAAGTAGACTACGCTGGTTCATTCGGTGACGCTGCTAAAGGTAAAACAATTGCTGCTGCACAATACGCTGCAGGTGCAGACGTTATCTACCAAGTAGCTGGTGGTACTGGAGCAGGTGTCTTCTCTGAAGCAAAAGACTTGAACGAGAAGAAAAATGAAGACGAAAAAGTTTGGGTTCTTGGTGTTGACCGTGACCAAAAAGCTGAAGGTGAATACACTTCTAAAGATGGTAAAAAATCTAACTTTGTCTTGGCTTCAAGCTTGAAGAAAGTCGGAGAATCTGTAAAAGACTTGGCTAAGAAAGCTGCTGACGGTAAATTCCCTGGCGGTAAAGTGATTACTTATAGCTTGAAAGATGGTGGAGTTGATTTGACAACTGACAACCTTTCTGCAGATGCTAAAAAAGCTGTCGAAGATGCCAAAGCTAAAATCCTTGATGGATCTCTTAAAGTTCCTGAAAAATAATATTTGATTGGGCGGCCCTCCCTTTAAGGGCCGTTTCTTTTAAAGTGAGACATTTTTGTCTCAATAAAATCTGTTAGTTCTCTAGCAGATTTTATTGAAATAAAAAAATTTTGAGAGGAAAACACCCACATGACACATGAATATGTCATCGAAATGCGTGAGATTACCAAAAAATTTGGTGACTTTGTAGCAAATGACAAGATTAATCTTCAGTTGCGCAAAGGTGAAATCCATGCACTTCTTGGAGAAAATGGTGCAGGGAAATCTACCCTGATGAATATGCTGGCTGGTTTGTTGGAACCAACAAGCGGAGACATTGTGGTAAATGGAAATACTGTTAACCTAGACTCACCTTCAAAAGCAGCTTCTTTAGGAATTGGAATGGTGCACCAACACTTTATGTTGGTTGAAGCCTTCACTGTTGTTGAAAATATCATCCTTGGTTCTGAAACCACTAAACATGGTGTTTTGGACCTTAAAAAAGCCAGCCAAGATATCCTTGACTTGTCTAAAAAATATGGCTTGGCAGTAGATCCAAATGCTAAAGTTGAGGATATTTCCGTTGGTGCGCAGCAACGTGTGGAAATCTTAAAGACGCTTTATCGTGGAGCCGACATCCTGATCTTCGATGAACCAACTGCAGTGTTGACACCAGCTGAAATCGAAGAATTGATGACAATCATGAAGAACTTGGCGAATGAAGGAAAATCCATTATCTTGATTACGCACAAGTTGGATGAAATCCGTGCTGTTTCAGACCGCGTAACGGTTATCCGTCGCGGGAAATCTATTGAAACAGTCGAGATTGGTGGAGCTACGAACCAAGACTTGGCCGAAATGATGGTCGGTCGTTCTGTTTCCTTTAAGACTGAAAAAGGTCCTTCTGAACCGAAAGAAGTGGTCTTGTCGATTGAGAACTTGGTTGTAAACGAAAACCGGGGAGTCCCAGCTGTTAAGAATCTTTCGCTAGAACTTCGTGCTGGTGAAGTCGTTGGGATCGCAGGGATTGATGGAAATGGTCAGTCTGAGTTGATCCAAGCCATTACAGGTCTACGGAAGGTAAAATCGGGTTCAATTAAGATTAAAGGCAAGGATGTTGTAGGACTACGTCCACGTCAAATCACAGAAATGAAGGTAGGGCACGTCCCTGAAGACCGTCACCGGGATGGTTTGGTCCTTGATATGATGATCTCTGAAAACATGGCTCTTCAAACTTACTACAAAGAACCTCTTAGCAAGAATGGTATTTTGAATTATCCAAATATTACCTCTTATGCCAAGAAGCTCATGGAAGAGTTTGACGTTCGTGCAGCTAGTGAAGTGGTACCAGCTAAGGCTCTCTCTGGAGGAAACCAGCAAAAAGCCATTATCGCGCGGGAAATCGATCGCGATCCAGATCTCTTGATCGTTAGCCAGCCAACTCGTGGATTGGACGTTGGAGCGATTGAATATATCCACAAACGTTTGATTCAAGAACGGGATAATGGAAAAGCTGTTCTGGTTGTCAGCTTTGAATTAGATGAAATTTTGAATGTTTCTGACCGTATTGCGGTTATTCATGATGGGAAGATCCAAGGGATCGTAACCCCTGAAACAACGAATAAGCAAGAACTTGGAATCCTCATGGCAGGAGGCCAAGTAAAGGAAGGAGCATCAAATGAATAAGAATTTAAAACAAATTGCCGTTCCATTGGTGTCTGTCCTTTTAGGATTGGTCTTGGGTGCCATTATTATGTGGGCCTTCAGCTATGATGCCCTTTGGGGATATGAATTGCTGTTTAAGAAAGCCTTTGGTTCGATTAAGAGTTGGGGTAATATTTCCCGTGCTATGGGGCCACTGATTTTAGTTGCTCTTGGATTTTCGGTAGCTAGCCGGGCCGGCTTCTTTAACGTTGGACTTCCTGGTCAGGCTTTTGCTGGATGGATCATGGCGACTTGGTTTGCCCTTTCCTTCCCAAATATGCCTCGCTTACTGATGATTCCGATGACCGTTTTGATTGCGGCTGTCGCAGGTGGATTTATTGGAGCGATTCCTGGTTTCCTTCGTGCCTATCTTGGAACCAGTGAGGTCATCATCACCATTATGATGAACTATATTGTTCTCTATGGTGGGAATGCCTTGATCCATAGCTTCCCAGCTTCCTTGATGAAAAACAAGGACTCAACTATTGATGTGGGAGCCAACGCTGTCTACCAGACGGAGTGGTTGCGTAATTTGACGGACAAATCACAAATGAACATTGGGATTTTCTTTGCTATCATCGCAGTGGTAGTCATCTGGTTCTTGATGAAGAAAACAACACTTGGTTTTGAAATCCGTGCCGTCGGTCTCAATGCGAATGCGGCGGAATACGCAGGGATGTCTGCAAAACGGACCATTATCCTTTCTATGATCATTTCTGGTGCTCTTGCTGGTATCGGTGGGGTAGCAGAAGGTCTGGGGATTTACTCAAATGTCTACGTTCAAACCAGCTCGATGAGTGTTGGATTTAACGGAATGGCCGTTGCCCTTCTTGCGATGAATTCACCAATTGGGATTCCATTTGCTGCCTTCTTGTTTGGAGCACTTCAAATTGGGGGAGTTGGTATGAAGCCAGCTGCAATCCCTGAAGAAGTCGTTCAAATTGTGACAGCATCCATTATCTTCTTCGTATGTGCTCACTACATTATCGAAAAGATGATCTCGATGCGTTCAGCTAAAAAAGGAGGAGCAAACTAATGAGTATTGTAACGATTTTAAGTATTCTTGTTTCCTCTATGATTGTGTATGCGGCGCCGCTGATCTTCACAAGTATCGGAGGAGCTTACTCAGAGCATGCTGGGGTTGTTAACGTTGGCCTTGAAGGAATCATGGTTATGGGAGCCTTCTCAGGAATTATCTTTAACTTGACTTTTGAGCCTACCTTAGGGAATTTGACACCATGGTTGTCCTTAATTGTTGCTGCAGGGATTGGAGTACTCTTCTCCTTGATTCACGCGGTGGCAACTATTCATTTCCGTGCTGACCATATTGTCTCAGGTACAGTATTAAACTTGATGGCTCCTCCATTAGCCGTCTTTCTTGTTAAAGCAATGTACAACAAGGGGCAAACGGATAATATCAAAGTTGCCTTTGGGAAAACTTCCATTCCGGTCTTATCTAAAATTCCGGTAATTGGGGATATTTTCTTCAACAATGCCAGCATCATCGGCTGGGTTGCGATTCTCTTCTCATTCTTTGCTTGGTTCATCATGTTCAAGACAAAATTTGGATTGCGTCTTCGTTCAGTTGGGGAACACCCACAAGCAGCAGATACATTGGGAATCAATGTTTATAAAATGCGCTACTTAGGAGTCATGATCTCAGGTGCCCTAGCTGGTATTGGAGGAGCCATATACGCTCAATCTATTTCCGTTAACTTTGCGGTGACTACTATTGTTGGTCCTGGGTTCATCGCCCTCGCAGCTATGATTTTCGGGAAATGGAACCCAATCGGGGCCATGCTGGCTAGTCTCTTCTTTGGAGCCTCACAAAGTTTGGCAGTTATCGGGAATCAATTGCCTTTGCTTAAAGGTATCCCATCCATCTACTTGCAAATTGCGCCGTACGTCTTGACTATGGTTGTCTTGGCAGCCTTCTTCGGACAAGCAGTTGCGCCAAAAGCAGATGGTGTTAACTACATTAAATCGAAATAATGCACAGAGAGATGCGAGGTTTCCTCGGTCTCTTTTGCTTTGTAAAGGCCCCTCTTAGTCGCAATTTCTTTAGATTTAGGGTACAATAAGAATACAACTTTTCACGTATTGGAGGAGCAGATGTTTAAGTGGATGAGACGCCTGATTGGCATGGTGATCGTTTTATTTATTTTATTAGTGATCTTGTTGGTTCCTGGATCTATCCCTGAAGGGGAGCAGCTGAGAAATGTGCAGGCAGGGAGTTCTTTGATTGAACTGGCTCAAAATGCGGTTTCAAATGCCTCTTTGAGCACTGAAGGACTCTCAACGGAGCTGAGTCTCAATTCTGTGCAATTGAGTCAGGTCGTAAAAACAAGTGCTGGATCCGCCCTTGACAATTCTGACTATCAAAAGATGGCACTAGGAATGGATGGCAATGACCTTCACGTCAAAGTTCCTGTATCATTAGGGCCAGTTGATAGCTATCTAGATTTAACCATGACCGGTCAAATCGAAAACAATGTCATGAATTTGACCGTGACAGGTGCTAAATTAGGGAAAATGCCTATTCCAAAATTCTTGGTTCTCAACTATTTGAAGGATCAATCCAATCAAAATGGAGGCGGCTTCACAGTGAATGGTGATCAAATCACCCTTGAGATTCCTCAAGCGGGCTATAGTATCTCAAAAGCGAGAGTAGAAAATGCCAATGCGAAGGTAACCGTTAGTATATCCTTGTTTTAAGTCTTTGAAAATGGAGTTGTCATGCTAGTCTTTGAATTTTGTGCAGAGAATTTAACTTATATTGATAAGGCGATTGCTGCTGGGGCAGGTCGCATTGAACTGTGCGACAACTTGGCAGTAGGAGGGACCACACCGAGTATAGGTGTGATCAATGAAGCAATCAAACTGACACGAGAGAAGTCCGTGGATCTATGTGTCATTATCCGGCCCCGTGGTGGCGATTTTGTCTACACTG
Source organism: Streptococcus sp. 27098_8_186 (assembly GCF_041432055.1). Lineage (NCBI taxonomy): Bacteria > Bacillati > Bacillota > Bacilli > Lactobacillales > Streptococcaceae > Streptococcus > Streptococcus sp. 27098_8_186. Next base: position 124,868 of record NZ_JAPVYV010000001.1, on the reverse strand, counting down.
ATCTGGAAGTCGAAACTATGCTGACGGATATTCGTGCTGCGAAAGAAATAGGGGTTACTTGTTTTGTGCTGGGTGCGCTGACGAGCGATCGAAAGTTGGACCAGAGGGTCATGCAGCTTTTACTAGCAGCCTGTGGAGAGGCAGAGGTGGTCTTTCATATGGCCTTTGATGAGTTAGCTCATACAGATCAGCTAGAAGCGATTGAGTGGCTTTCTGATCAGGGTGTAGCCCGCATTTTAACACGAGCTGGAAGTCCAGGTGACCCACTAGAGCAACGTTTTGCACACTATCATCGTTTATTAGATGCGGCTAAGGGAAAGATTCAGATCCTGCCAGGTGGAGGTGTGACCCTTGACAATCGTCAGCTCTTTTTGGAGCAATTGGGCGTTTGTCAACTGCATGGCACACGCATTGTGTTTTAAAAAAGAAACGATCACTGCTTGAAGTAGTTTTGAAGATCCGTTATCAAGGTTGGGGACGTTGTTTCCAGCCTCTTCTAGTGCAAAAATGAATAAGGGAGAGAAAATGTTTTTAGAGCATTATTTTGACCGGTACACCTTTCAGCCAGAAAAGGGATTGGCTTACGGATTTGAGAAGAAAGGGGCAGGCTATGAGTACCAGTGCCCCGTCTTATCGGACACTTTTCTCTTAAAGGTCCGTGTCTGCGACCAGAAGATTTATTTTCAGGTCTATGATCAGGATACAGGGGACGAGTATATCCAGATCCATCTGGAACAGCTACAAGGAAATTTCGTTGGCCAAGTCAGGGAAGCCTGTCAGGAAAGTCTTGCAAGGATCCGGCAAGCTTGTTTTGAGGTAGAAGAATTTCTCTATCCTCAAGCCAAGCGTCTCATGGCCTATATCTCCCTGCACTATCAGGGAACGATTGAGTATTTGTGGGAGAGATCTCCGGAATCCGGTGCCATTCGCCACCGAGACACCCTCAAGTGGTATGGTGTCTTTATGACCATTGATTGGAAAAAACTGGATGCTGGCAAGTCTGGGAAAATAGAAGTTTTGAATGTTAAGTCTGATCAAGTAGCCCATATCATCCAGCAGAAAGGGATTTATCCAGCTTTTCATATGAATAAAAAATATTGGGTGAGTATCCCCTTAGATGGAACAATTGCTGATGAGGACTTGTTTGCTCTGGTGGATAGTAGCTGGCAACTCACCAAAAAGGGGAAATAAGATGAATCTGTTGAGGAAATTATTTTGGTTTTTTAATTTAGAGAAGAAGCAATACTTGATCGGGATAGGGTCCTTGATCTTGGTTAGTTTTTTAAACCTCATTCCTCCAAGAATCATGGGGCTTGTGATCGATTTGATCGATAAAAGAAGGTTGACTCTGGGGCAGTTAGTTATGGATATTGCCCTTTTGGTCCTAGCAGCTCTTTCTATGTATGGCCTTCGTTTTGTCTGGAGACGCTATATTTTTGGGACGGCAAATAAGTTGGCTCGGATCTTGCGTTACCGTTTGTTTAAGCAATTTACGCTCATGTCTCCATCTTTCTATCAGCGTTATCGCACAGGGGATCTCATGGCCCATGCTACTAATGATATCAATGCGGTAACCATGTTTGCCGGTGGCGGGGTTATGTCTGCAGTGGATGCTTCCGTGACAGCCTTGGTGACCCTGGTCAGCATGTTTTTTATGATTGATTGGCGCATAACCCTCTTAGCTATTTTGCCCCTACCGGTTATGGTGGTAGTGACTTCAGCTATTGGACGCAAAAACCACAAAGCCTTCAAAGAGGCCCAAGAAGGCTTCTCGGAGCTCAACAACTTTGTTCAGGAATCCGTATCAGGAGTCAAGGTGACCAAATCATTTGGTTTTCAGGCAGATGAGATTCGGGCTTTTGAAAAAACCAATCAAATGGTCTTTTCAAAGAATATGACTTCAGCCGGTTACAATGCTTTGTTTGATCCGACTACTCTTCTTTTTGTCGGTCTCTCCTATGTTTTGTCGCTCTACTTTGGAGGGCTATTTGTTCAGGAAGGGAGCCTGACGGTTGGACAAATCGTAACCTTTATTACCTATCTTAATATGCTCGTCTGGCCCCTTCAAGCCATGGGCTTCTTGTTTAATATTAGTCAGCGTGCTAGCGTCTCCTATGATCGGATTGAGACACTTTTAGCAGAAACACCTGATATCCAAGATCCAAGTCAACCAGTTACAGTCATTCAAAACGGAGATTTGGAATATGACATTGAAGAATTCGCCTATGAGAAAGAGTCTGTCCTTGAGAAGATTGCCTTTCATTTAGAAAAAGGACAAACCCTTGGAATTGTAGGACCAACTGGATCTGGAAAGACCACCTTGTTGCGTCTCTTGCTTAGAGAGCACGACTTGGAGCAGGGAGCTATCTTGCTAAATGGGATCTCCATCAAACATTATCGCTTAGAAGATCTTCGAAACTTGATCGGCTATGTCCCTCAAGATCAGATCCTCTTTGCCATGACCATTCGTGAGAATGTCGCTTTTTCAGATCCACAGATCAAGGAAGAAGAGGTGATAAAAGCTCTGAGAACTTGTGGAGTCTATGAAGATATTCTGGCCATGCCAGACCAGATGGAGACAGTGCTGGGAGAGAGAGGGGTCTCTCTTTCTGGCGGACAAAAGCAACGGATTGCCATGAGTCGTGCTTTGGTCATGAATCCTGAGATCTTGATCTTGGATGATTCCCTGTCTGCAGTAGATGCTAAAACGGAGCATCAGATCATTAAAAATATGAAGCAGGAACGCAAAGGGAAAACAACCATCATCACAGCCCACCGCCTATCAGCGATCGTTCATGCGGATTTGATTCTGGTAATGGAGAATGGACAGATCAAGGAGCGAGGAAATCACGAGGAATTAATGGCTCAAAAAGGTTGGTATTATGAAACCTACCAAGCCCAACAATTATCAGAAGAAATGGAGGGAGAGCTGAATGAAAACATCTGAAGTTCATGTGATGAAGCGGCTCTTGACTTATATGTGGCGTTATAAATGGTTAACAGCCCTAGCCTTAGCCTTTACCTTCCTGACTAGTCTGTTATTGACTGCGATCCCTCTTGCAGCACGCTGGTACATTGACCACCTAGTGGATCCAACAGAAGCAGGCTCACCAGTTATGACAGCTTTTCAGTTTTTGATTCTCTACTATGGGTTATTCATTGGGCGCGTGCTAGCAACTTATCTGAGTCAATTAACCTTTGCGCGTGTATCCAATTCTATCGTAAGAGACATTCGTCTAGATATTTTCAAAAATCTTCAAAGGCTGGGCATGTCCTTTTATGACCAGACAGCAGCAGGTTCGATTGTCTCACGTGTGACCAATGATACACAGGCAGTCGCAGATATGTTTTCTACGGTCTTTTCAAGCCTGATTTCATCCTTTTTACTCTTTCTAGTCACCCTGGTAACTATGTTTAGCTTGGACTGGCATTTGACCATTTGGATCCTGCCTTTTCTTCCCATCATTTGGTTTTCTATTCGTCTCTATCGCAAGTTATCCAATCGCTTGGTCAAGATGACCCGACAAAAATTATCAGATATCAATGTGAAATTATCGGAATCCATTGAAGGAATGCGGATCGTGCAGGCCTTTCGTCAAGAAAAGCGCTTGACGGATGAATTCGAACAGATTAATGGGGAACATTTGGATTACGCCAACCGATCTGTGGATGTCAATTCCCTCTTTTTGAGGCCAGCTATGACCCTGTTACAGGTCCTGGCTTATGCGGTTATTCTAACCTTTTTCGGCCTAAATTGGCAGTCCTCTGGCTTTACAGCAGGTCTTATCTATGCCTTTATCCAGTATGTTAGCCAGCTTTTCCAGCCTTTGATTGATGTCACTCAAAATTTTGCAACCTTGCAGACCTCAACCATTTCTGCTGGTAGTGTCTTTGAGATGATGGATCGAGACGACTACGAGCCCAAGCAAGCTGGTAGTCTGAAAGAAATTGAGCGGGGAGATATTCGTTTTGAGCATGTATCTTTTTCTTATGATGGCAAACGGGATGTCCTAAAAGATATCTCCTTTGATGTCAAAAATGGACAAACCATCGCTTTTGTTGGTCATACTGGTTCTGGTAAATCCTCTATTATCAATCTCTTCATGCGCTTTTATGAATTTGATCGTGGCCAGATCTTAATTGATGGACAGGATATCAAGGACTACAGCCAGGAAGCCTTGCGCAAGTCCATCGGTTTAGTGTTGCAGGAACCCTTCCTCTATCATGGAACCATTGCTTCTAATATCCGAATGTATCATGAAGAACTGACAGATGAGGAAATCCGACAAGCAGCTGCATTTGTGGATGTAGCAGACTTTATTGAGAGTCTACCTGGTGATTATGATCATCCGGTAACAGAACGGGGTTCTACCTTATCGACCGGTCAGCGTCAGCTTCTGGCTTTTGCCCGAACGATTGCTGCCCAGCCTAAGATCCTCATTTTGGATGAGGCCACTGCCAATATCGACCAAGAGACGGAAGAGATGATCCAAAATTCTCTGAGGAAGATGCGCCAAGGGCGGACAACCATTGCCATTGCCCATCGTCTTTCTACCATCCAAGATGCCGATTGCATCTATGTTCTCGATAAAGGAAAAATCATCGAATCGGGCAATCACGATCAACTCATTGCTCTAGGAGGAACGTATAAAAAAATGTATGACCTCCAGGCCGGTATGATGAAATAAGGACAAACAAGGTCTAAATCCAAATTTAACCTTGTTTTTCTTTCTTGAAAGCTGTACAATAAAGAAAAGAACAGAAAAAGGGAGCATACACCATGTCAAACGATCTGATCCTGATGGGAGTTGTGATTGTCTTATTTGGACTCTATTTCACCCTTCAAGTTGAGCTTACTAAAGTCAGAAATCAATTTACCCACTATCTTCTAATACCAGGTAGTATTTCCAAGGAACAAAGAGAGAAGTACCTCAAAGAACCAGAGATGGAAGCGATTCGCCTGATTCGCCTCGATTATCGGATCGGCCTTCAAAATGCCAAACTTATCTATGAGCAATTAAAGAAATAAGAAAGACCCTCGTATAATCTGTACGAGGGTTTCTCATTCAAAAAAAGTTGTAAGTTTTGGTAAAACGTTGGCCACATCTGCTGATTGGATCTTGGCGAGTTGATAAGGACAAGAAGTGATGTAGGCTGCTTCAAAGAAATCAAGCGGGAGTCCACTGTGTTTTAAGGCAGCAAGTGATTGAACTTGGCCGAGTTCTAAAAGGATCCCATCGTGGGTCAGGGTCAGATGGGGAAGAAGAGGAGACTGGGCCATCAAGGTCTTTAGACTGGCTTCTTCCTCTTTTTTTCTGGCTAGGAGTCGCTTTTTATTTGTCAGATACATACCATTATCAATGTAGAGACTTAAGGCCTTTTGCATGATCAGATTGCTATCATAGTCCAGAATCGTCTTATAGGTTAAGACCGGCTTTAGAAGGTCTTGAGGAAGGATCATGGAAGTGATGCGAAGAGCAGAAAAGAGATTGGTCGAAAAAGATTTGATGTAGATCACCCGGTTCTTTTGATCCAAATAATGAAAAGATGGAGCATTACTGCCATCAAGATCTCCCAAATAGTCGTCCTCAACAAGGTAGACATCATATTGGTCAGCTAGTTGCAAGATCGCTTCTTTCTGCTTGGTCGAATAGCTATGACCTAGCGGATAGTGAAAACGAGGAATCGTGTAGAAGAATTTGATATGGCCACTTTTGAAAATCTCTTCAAGTTCCTCGAGATCAATCCCCGTTAAATTACGTTGAATAGTACGGTAGGCAAGTTGCTGCGAATCTAAGAGTTGGTTCATCCGATGATAAGTCGGTTGCTCGATCAAGATCTGAGATTTTTTATTGGGAAAGTCAATCTGGCTGAGGATATTAAGGGCCTGCTGGGTACCAGCAGTCAAAACAATCTGATCCGCAGTCGTATAAATACCTTCTTCCTTCAATAAGCCTTGAATGGATTGGCGTACTTCAACTAACCCTGCTTGGTCCGAAAAGTTATTAAAGAGATAATTCTCCCGTCCAATCAAGGTTTCGTTGATACAGGTTCGGAAGTCCTCAAAAGACTGGTTGCGATCTTTCTCTAATTTTAGTGGAAGATCCTCATGTCGATTCGGTTCTTGCTCCAAAACATAGTAGCCACTTTGAGGCTTAGCATAGAGGAAGTGCTGGTAAGTCAAGTCCAGCAAGGCTCGTTGCACCGTGTCCTTACTACAAGAAAATTGACTGGCTAATTGACGAACAGAAGGAATTTTCTGTCCAGTTTCTAGTTCACCATCTTGAATACCTTTTTTTAAAACATGAATAATTTCTTTGTATTTGCTTGTCTTCATTCTGACTGTCCCCATACAGTTTTTTTCTATTGTACAGAAAAAAACACAAAAAAACCACTCCCAAGAGTGGTAGCAGTATTACATAAAGTAAACGATGGCTAAATACTGAAGAGCAGAAGCTGCCAGTATAAAGAGGTGCCAAATCATGTGGAAGTATGGTTTTTTCTTAGCATAAAAGCCAGCTCCAACCGTGTAGCACAGGCCGCCCATGAGCATGAGACCCCAGAAGATCGGATTGGTTTGACTAACGATTTGGGGAATGATAAAGATGACCAACCAGCCCATGATCAAGTAAAGAGCGAGACTGAACTTTTCATTGACTCTTTTGGCAAAGATTTTGTAGAGAATACCAAAGATGGTGGTCCCCCATTGGATCAAGATAATGCTGTAGCCCATCCAGTTATTCATCAAGGTGAGGACAACTGGTGTGTAACTGCCTGCGATCGCAATGTAGATCATGGAATGGTCGATAATACGAAGCACATACTTTTGAGGTGAATCGTAAGACATAGCATGGTAGACGGTCGAAGACAGAAACATCAAAAAGAGACTGATAACAAAGATAGAAGTCCCGAAAGCACTGAGAAGACCGTGTTGCTCAAAACTATAGACTGCTGAGATCGGAAGTAAGATCAACATGAGGAGGGCGCCAACAGCATGGGTTACGCTATTTGCGATCTCTTCTCCAAAGGATAATTTTTTACTTAGTTTCATGGTGTAATTCATCAGTTTCTTCCTCCGTTTTTACTGGTTGAATATAAGATAGGGTTTCAAGATAAAGTTGAACTGTCTGACAGGCAGAGCGAATGATAGGAGCGATTGGCTCTTTTTGCTCATTGAGATAAGCGACAAAGCTATTATAGAGAAGATCTGAGCTTGCCTGGTCCTGCAAGAAATTCAAGGTAGAAGCAATCTCCTGAATAGAAAAGACCGTTTTTAAGGTTGTAATAGCGATCAAGCGGGCCACCTGTCTACGCTGGTATTTCTTCTTATCTGGTTTCTCGACATAGCCATGTTTTACGTAATTGTTGATCATGGCAGCCGTCAAGCCCTTGTCTGAAGAAGAGAGAACAGGTGCACAGGTTTTATTGACATAAAGAAGGACCTGATCGAGATAGAGGTCTAGCTCAGGCAGTTGCTCCCACGTTGGATAGGAAAAAGTGGACACGAAATCTTCATCTTTCTTTAATCTAGTTTTCATAACTAGATAATAACATTAATAAAAACTCCTGTCAAGAAAATTTGAAAAATATGGTACAATAGACCTATGAAACTATTAATTCCATCCGCCAAAGAACTGAACGAACAGGCTCGTATCGTCGAGCCCCAACCCTTGTCAGAGAACACAAAAACCATCCTCCAAGCTTTGAAGGCATTCTCGCTAGAAGAATTAGCGACCTTTTACGGTATCTCAGAGGAAAGAGCCCTAGTAGAAAAGGAAAGAATTGAGGCTCTGATAGATGGGAGTGCTAAAACCTATCCTGCTTTGGAACTGTTTGATGGCCTCATGTATCGGAGCATCGAGCGTCAAGGCTTATCTGAAAAAGAGCAGGCTTATCTGCAGGAGCATTTGTTGATCACGACTGCTTTATACGGTGTGCTACCTGTCTATGAAGGGATTGCTCCCCATCGCTTAGATTTTATGATGAAGCTAAAACCAGCTGGAAAGTCTCTAAAGTCACTCTGGAAAGAGGACTATGATCGGGCAGTAGAAGGTGAAGAACAGATCTTATCTCTTTTGTCTTCTGAGTTTGAACAAGTCTTTTCAAAAGCCATACGTGAGCGAATGATTCGGATCAAATTCATGGAGAATCGTGGCGGGACACTGAAGGTTCACTCAACGATTTCAAAGAAAGCACGTGGGGCCATGGTGACGGCTATGATGAAGGAAGAAATCACCCATCTAGAAGATTTGAAATCATTAGACGTAGCAGGTTTCTCTTATCGTGAGGATTTATCGCAAGAGAAAGAATGGGTCTTTGTGAAAGAATAAATAAAAATATTCCTGAGAAGCGTCAGGAATATTTTTTGATCTGTTAGATAAAGAGAATGCACGATGAAAACTCCAAAATAAAGGATTTTGGAGTCAGAATCGTCTTGAGCAGTAGGCTTAGGCGATGTGTTTGAATTTCTTCAAGAGTTCTGTCAACTCAGCTTGCTCGCCACTATTAAAGACTTGCATCAAGCGTTGAATATTTTTAATATGATCTGGAAGAGCTTCTTCGATCTTTTTACGACCGGCATCGGTAATAGATACAACATATGCACGGCGGTCTTCTGGATCGGTTTCGCGTGTAATCCAACCATCGCGGACCATATTACGAATAACCACAGTCATATTTCCAGAGGTCGCAAGAATGCTATCAATCAGATCTTGAATGCGGAGATCGCCCTTGCTGTACAAGGTCTCAAGAACAGAGAATTGAGTTGGTGTCAACTGGTGCTTTTTAAAGATATGAGCCTCAGACGCACGGATCAATCGTTCTGCCTTGTGGAAGACGATCATGGTTTTTAAATCTACGTTTGCTTCTTTGAATAATCTCTTTAAATTTTCCATATCTATATTTTATCAATAAATAGTGTTTCTGTCGTTTAATTTTATTTTCAAATTAGTTACAAAATTGTGACAAATTTATTGAACTATGAACATAAAATATACAAGGTGTTAATTTTAGTTTGTTTATCAAACAATTTTATACTAAAACATTGTAACAGGTATGAAATATTAGTAACAATTCTTTCTTGAAAATCTATAGAATTCTAGGTAGGTTTGGTGTATAATGGGGGAGTGAAACAGAAAAATAATCTTTTTATCATATGGCAACATATAATAGGAGTCTGTATCTTAGTGCTGACGGTGCTTTTTTCTTGGTTATTTCTTGCTGAAAAAACTTCTGATCGCTTGCAGGATCAAATGGCGCAATCAAGAAAAATAGCTCTGTCTCACTCTTCGATTGCTAGCATTGAGACGGAGAGTTTCTTTCATGGCAAAGAAGCCTATCTTTCCTTTATTGGCAAGGACCAAGAGGGGAAAGAACTAGCGGTCTTAGTAGGGCAGGTGGATGATGCAGTCTATACCTACCCTTTGAAAGAAGGAGTTAGTTCTAAAGAGGCAGCTTTTGTCGTCAAAGAGAAGAGTCAGGACGCGATTGATGGGGTAACTTTTGGACGCTTTAAAGGCAAACCGATCTGGGAAGTCAAGGCTGGGAGCTCTTATTATGTGGTGGATTTCAAGACTGGGAAAGTCACCGGTGTTTTTTAAGATTTGAGGAGGAAATATGAAATTATCAAATCGTGTATTGGAAATGGAAGAAAGTGTGACCTTGGCTGCAAATGCGCGTGCCAAAGCTTTGGCAGCAGAAGGTCGTGATATCTTAAGTTTGACCCTGGGTCAACCTGACTTTGCGACTCCAAAAAATATTCAAGAAGCAGCAGTCGCATCCATCGAGGATGGCCGCGCTAGCTTTTATACGGTCGCATCTGGACTTCCAGAATTGAAGGATGCCATTAGCGACTATATGAAAGAGTTTTATGGCTATGCAGTGAACCGAAATGAGGTTATGGTCGGTACTGGTGCTAAGTTTATCCTCTATGCCTTCTTTACTTCTGTCATCAATCCAGGTGATGAAGTCATCATCCCAACCCCTTGCTGGGTTTCCTATGTAGACCAGGTCAAGATGGTAGAAGGCACACCTGTTACTTTCCAAACAACAGAAGAAAATCACTTCAAGGCAACGGTTGAGCAACTGGAAGCAGCTCGGACAGACAAGACCAAAGTTGTCTTGCTGAATTCGCCATCCAATCCAACAGGAATGATCTACAGTAAAGAAGAACTCGAAGCAATCGGAAATTGGGCTGTCGAACATGACATCTTGATTTTGGCAGACGATATCTATGGTCGTTTGGTTTATAATGGCAATAGTTTTACACCAATTTCTAGCCTTTCTGAAGCGATTCGCAAGCAAACCATCGTGATTAACGGAGTTTCTAAAACCTATGCTATGACTGGTTGGCGGGTTGGTTTTGCTGTAGGAGATACTGAGATTATCGGAGCTATGGCCAAGGTGATCAGCCAAACAACTTCCAACTTAACAACCGTTTCCCAATATGCCGCAATCGAAGCCCTCACAGGAGACCAATCTTCTATTGAGATCATGCGCCAAGCTTTTGAGGAGCGTTTGAATACTATTTATCCTTTGTTGAATGAAGTACCTGGTTTTGAAGCCATCAAACCTCAAGGAGCCTTCTATCTCTTCCCAAATGTCAAGAAAGCCATGGAGATGAAGGGCTATACGGATGTGACGGAATTTACCACAGCAATTTTAGAAGAAGCAGAGGTTGCTTTAGTAACGGGAGCTGGCTTTGGTGCCCCTGAAAATGTTCGCTTGTCTTATGCGACAGATTTGGATACCCTGAAAGAAGCTGTTCGCCGACTAAAGGCCTTTATGGAAAAATAAAATCGTAAGATCCTTAGTAATGAGCTGAGGATCTTTTTCTTTAAAAAAAATCTGGTTTCCACAGGTAGAGCCTAGCACTGAAAGCCTTTTTATGATACAATTAAGAAGATAATGTCTTCGGACAAGTTTAACGAGAAAAGGAAGATAAATGATGACAAAACGTGTAACAATTATCGAAGTAAAAGACTACGTTGGTCAAGAAGTGACCATCGGTGCTTGGGTGGCCAATAAATCAGGTAAAGGAAAAATTGCTTTCTTGCAATTGCGTGACGGGACTGCCTTTTTCCAAGGTGTGGCTTTTAAACCAAACTTTATCGAAAAATTCGGCGAAGAAGTGGGGCTTGAAAAATTTGACACCATCAAACGCTTGAGCCAAGAAACCTCTGTCTTTGTAACAGGGATTGTCAAAGAAGACGAGCGTTCTAAATTTGGCTACGAGTTGGATATTACGGACATCGAAGTCATTGGTGAATCCCAAGATTACCCAATCACTCCTAAAGAACACGGGACAGACTTCTTGATGGACAACCGCCACTTGTGGTTGCGTTCACGCAAACAAGTCGCTGTCATGCAAATCCGTAATGCCATTATCTATGCAACTTATGAGTTCTTTGATAAGAATGGCTTCATGAAGTTTGATAGCCCCATTCTTTCAGGTAATGCTGCAGAAGATTCTACCGAACTTTTCGAAACAGACTACTTTGGAACGCCAGCTTACTTGAGCCAATCAGGTCAGCTTTATCTGGAAGCAGGTGCTATGGCCCTTGGTCGCGTCTTTGACTTTGGACCAGTATTCCGTGCTGAAAAATCAAAAACTCGTCGTCACTTGACTGAGTTCTGGATGATGGACGCTGAGTACTCTTACTTGACACATGATGAGTCACTTGACTTGCAAGAAGCTTATGTCAAAGCTCTTCTTCAAGGTGTTTTGGACCGTGCTCCTCAAGCTTTGGAAACATTGGACCGTGATACGGAGCTCTTGAAACGCTACATTGCTGAGCCATTCAAACGGATTACTTATGATGAAGCGATTGATCTATTGCAAGAGCATGAAAATGATGAAGATGCGGATTATGAGCATCTGGAACATGGAGATGACTTTGGTTCACCACATGAAACATGGATTTCAAACCACTTTGGTGTACCAACCTTCGTAATCAACTACCCAGCAGACATCAAGGCCTTCTACATGAAGCCAGTCCCTGGTAATCCAGACCGCGTGCTTTGTGCAGACTTGCTCGCACCAGAAGGGTACGGAGAAATCATCGGTGGATCTATGCGTGAGGAAGATTACGACGCCCTTGTTGCGAAGATGGAATCTCTTGGCATGGATCGTACAGAGTATGAATTCTACCTTGACCTTCGTAAATACGGTACAGTTCCACACGGTGGATTTGGTATCGGGATTGAACGTATGGTTACCTTCGCGGCTGGTACAAAACACATTCGTGAAGCTATTCCATTCCCACGTATGTTGCATCGTATCAAACCTTAATAACCATAAAAACGCCAGATGGCGTTTTTACTTTAAATGAAAGAGGTGGATGAAATGTAGGCAAATCTAAGTAAGTCTTTTAGAAACAGTCATATTACATATTGAAAGAGAGAAAACAATGTTTAAAAGAACTTACAAACGCAATATTCCACTCCTAGCAGGTTTGGAATTTACATCTTATTTTGGAATTACCAGTTTTTGGATTTTATTTTTTTTTCAGAATGGTCTTTCTTTACTTCAGATTGGTCTATTAGAGAGTATCTTTCATGGGACGAGTCTCTTGTGTGAGATCCCATCTGGGATGTTAGCCGATCGCTTTAGCTACAAGACCAATCTCTATTTGGCTCGCTTGTCCAGTATTGGATCTTCTATCTTGATTTTATTTGGCCGGGGGAATTTTTGGATCTATGCCATTGCCATGATGGTTAATGCTTGGTCTTATAATTTTGACTCGGGGACCAGTACAGCTTTCTTATTTGATTCAGCTGTGGAAGCAGGTCAAAAAGACCGTTATCTTCAGATTTCTAGCTTCTTGTCTGGGGTGGCCGAAGTCACCCGAACTTTAGGTACAGTTGTGGCAAGCTTCTTTATTCACGGAGCATTGGCTTGGACCTATTATATTGCTATTGGGCTTTCCTTGCTTTCCATTCTCTTGATTTTTCTAATGAAGGAGCCTGAGAGCAAGAGTGATGAAAGAAGTCACTTGACCTTAAAGCGGATATTGGAGGTAGTGAAACAAGAATGGCAGGAAAAACCAGTTTTGTTTTATTGGATGCTCACCTATCAGTTGGTAGGGACCATCATGTGTATGTTTTATTTTTACTATCAACAAAAAATTAGTGACTTAGCTAGTTGGCAAGTTTCGCTCATCATGTTAATTGGTAGTGGCTTCAATCTCCTAGCGGTTTATTTGGCCAGTCAAATCGGGAAAAAATGGAATAGTAATCAAGTCTTTCCGATTCTAGTTTCACTGACAGGGTTGGCCTTGTTTTTGGTAGGTGTAAAGACTCCATTCGCATATCTGAGTGTCTATCTCTTGACCAATGCTCTTTATGCCGTTTATCAACCCATCTACTACAATGATTTACAGGCTTATCTGCCTTCCAGTGTACGAGCAACCATGCTGAGTATCAATTCTATGATGTTTAGTCTATCTATGATTGTCATTTTCCCACTGACTGGGTGGTTCATTGATAGCTGTGGATTTGTAGCAGTGTTTCTTGTGCTAGGCCTTATAACGCTATTCTCTTTCCCTCTCTTGATGTTTGGGTTGGGGAAAATGGGCAAGATCTTAAGCAAGGTAACAAAGAAGGAATAAGATTGCTGACCTTCATCTGGTCAGTATTCAACTCTCTCTGCTCTGCAGGGAGAGTTTTTTCATCTTAAGAATTTGTGGTAAAATATGTATATCCATTAAAAAAAGAATCGAGTCGTATGAAATCATTATTGAAGTATTTTAAGGGCTATCTATGGGAAACTTTTCTAGGGCCCGTGTTTAAGCTTTTAGAAGCTATTTTTGAATTGTGTGTCCCCTTAATCATCGCCCACTTAGTCGATCAGGTCATTCCGAAAAAGGAAACGAGCACAGTGGTGATGACGGTCGGTGTTTTGTTTTTATTTGCGAGCTTTGGTGTCGTCGTAGCTATTACGGCCCAGTATTTTTCTTCTAAAGCAGCTGTCGGCTTTACCCGCGAGATGACCAAGGATTTGTATGAGAAGATCTTGTCGCTTCCAAAGGACAAACGAGATAGGATCGGGACTTCTAGTTTGGTAACCCGTCTTACTTCGGATACCTATCAAATCCAGGTTGGGATCAACCAATTCTTGCGCCTCTTTTTGAGGGCACCGATCATTGTCTTTGGTTCTATCATCATGGCCTTCACCATCAGTCCCAAATTAACCCTTTGGTTCTTGGGGATGGTGGCGATTTTAACCTTGATTATTGTTACCATGTCACGGATTGTCAATCCGCTATTTGCTAAGATTCGGAATATCACAGACCGAATGGTTACGGTGACGCGTCAGCAATTTCAAGGGATGCGGGTGATTCGGGCCTTTGGACAGCAAGTGAGTGAATTGGACGAATTTAAAGAAGTCAATCAAGACTATAAGATCTGGCAAATTCGCGCTGGTATCTGGTCTAGTTTGGTGAGTCCCTTGACCTTCCTTGTGGTCAATACGACCTTGGTTTGTGTCATTTGGCAAGGACAATTGAATATCTCTGCTGGCCTTCTAACCCAAGGGATGTTGGTCGCTTTGGTCAATTATTTATTACAAATTTTAACAGAATTGATCAAACTCGCGATGCTGGTCACGTCTTTAAATGTCAGCTATATTTCAGCCAAGCGTGTGCAAGAGATTTTTGATTTGAAGGAAGAAGACCTCTTAGAAGCTTTGCCGGAAGAAACTGCAAGAGAGCAAGAAGCGATCAGCACAGAGAAAGTTTCTTTCACTTATCCAACGGCTTCAAGCCCAGCCCTAGAAGATATTTCCTTTGATCTGGATCATGGACAGATGTTGGGAATTATCGGTGGTACAGGTTCTGGGAAGTCTACCCTGGTTCAGTTATTGAGTCATTTGTATACCGTGAGTCAGGGGAAATTAGCCCTCTATCATCAAGGTCACTCTCCTAAAACTCTCAAGGAGTGGCGGGAGTGGGTAGCTGTTGTCCCACAGAAGGCAGAGCTCTTTAGAGGGACTATCCGCTCTAATCTCTTACTAGGGATGGAAGAAAATCTATCGGATGATGATTTGTGGTGGGCACTAGAAACAGCTCAGGCGGCTGATTTTGTCAGTGAAAAAGAAGGACAACTCGATGAGCCAGTGGAAGCCTTTGGTCGAAATTTCTCAGGAGGCCAACGTCAGCGGTTGACCATTGCGCGTGCCCTTTTGAAGAAGGCTCCTTTCTTGATTTTGGATGATTCGACCTCCGCCTTGGATTATTTGACGGAAGCTCGTCTCTTAAAATCGATTAAAGAAGAATTGAGTGATACGAGTTTGATCCTAGTATCTCAACGAACCAATAGTCTTAAGTCTGCTGATCAGATTTTGGTCTTGAACAAGGGACATCAAGTAGGACTGGGAAATCACGATTTCCTTTTGTCTACCAATGAGATTTATCAAGAAATTCATTATTCACAACACGGGAGGGAGGAAGCATGAGTCAAAAACGTTCTAGTTATTTAAAACGTCTGTTTAGAGATTTTGCTCACCATCCCGGGCTCTTGATTCTAGCCAGTATCGGAACTATCGTTCAAGTTGGCTTAACGGTCTGGTTACCGATCCTGATCGGACATGCAGTTGATTTAGCCATCAATCCTCAAGGGATGACAGTCTTATGGCCTGTTTTGATCCAAATGGTTCTGGTCATTGTGGCCAATACCTTGATCCAATGGATCAATCCCTTGTTATACAATCAATTGGTCTATCGGTTTAGCCAAAGTCTGAGAGCAGAAGTGATGGAAAAAGTACATCGATTGCCCTTGTCTTATCTAGATAAACAAGGGAGCGGGGACTTTGTCAGTCGTCTCACGACCGATGTAGAGCAACTCAATAGCGGTCTTCTGATGGTCTTTAACCAGTTCTTTGTTGGCCTCTTAACCATTCTTGTCACCATCGTGACGATGGCAGAATTGGATTTCTTTATGATGGTGGCGGTTCTGGTCTTGACCCCTTTATCCCTCTTGATTGCTCGTTTTATTGCCAAGCGTTCTTATACGCTTTTCCAAAAGCAGACCAAGGCGCGTGGTCTTCAAACTCAGTTGATTGAAGAGTCCTTGACTCAGGAAAGTTTGATCCAGTCCTTTAACGCTCAGGATCATTTCCGTAAGGCTTTTAAGGGGACTAATGAAAGCTATGCCAATTATTCCCAATCCGCTGTCTTTTATTCTTCAACTGTCAACCCTGCCACTCGTTTTGTGAATTCCTTGATTTATGCATTAGTGGCTGGATTTGGTGCTGTACGCATTATTTCGGGATCTCACTTTACTGTTGGTCAATTGGTGACCTTCCTCAATTATGTCAACCAATACACCAAGCCCTTTAATGATATCTCCTCCGTCTTGTCAGAACTCCAAAGTGCTCTTGCCTGTGCAGAGCGCTTGTACAGCGTCTTGGATCAAGCTGAGGTCGAAGAGACAGGCCATCAGGTTCTGGAAAGTCAGGATGTTAAAGGCGCGATTGGTTTTGAACACGTCACATTTGGCTATGATTTGGGGCGGACTTTGATCAAAGATCTAACCATTCAGGTTCCAGCTGCCAGTAAGGTTGCCATTGTAGGGCCTACAGGAGCAGGAAAATCGACCTTGATTAATTTGCTCATGCGTTTCTACCCTGTTAATTCTGGAGAGATCACGATTGATGGGGTACCAATTACGGACTACACTCTTGCTTCTTACCGCCAACAGTTTGGTATGGTCCTGCAAGAAACCTGGCTCAAGGTCGGAACGATTCATGAAAATATTGCCTTTTCTCGTCCAGATGCAACTAGAGAAGAAGTCATAGAAGCAGCCAAAGCAGCCAATGCAGATTTCTTTATCCGGCAGTTGCCACAAGGGTACGATACCTATCTTTCAGATGCTGGAGAGTCTTTGTCTCAAGGACAACGCCAACTCTTAACGATTGCGCGGGTTTTCCTTTCAGTTCCTAAGATTTTAATCTTGGATGAGGCGACATCCTCCATCGATACTCGGACTGAGGTCTTGATTCAAGATGCCTTTCATCAGCTCATGAAGGGACGGACCAGCTTCATCATCGCTCACCGCTTGTCGACCATTCAAAATGCTGATATGATCCTTGTCATGGTCGATGGCGATATTGTTGAGCATGGCACTCATGAAGAGCTAATGGAAGCGCAAGGTGTTTACTACAAGATGCAGACAGCTCAGCAACAGATTAGTTAGAATGTAAACAAACCATTTTTAATGTAAAATAAGTATAGTGATTCTGCAAAGAAATAAATATCTACCCAATTTGTATAACGAATTAAGAGAACATTAAAACTTTCCGCTGTGAGAAAAGTGCCTGAAACAATTTAGTTTTAGGCACTCGGAATTATTGAGACTTTAGGCTCAATAATTAGTCTTGGAACTTCGCAGAAGTTCGCTGACGTCCGTACTCACCTAAGGAAAGTTTTTAATATGTCTTTATCTTCAATCTAAGCATTTTCAGATTTGAAAATGCTTTTTTGGGTCTAAAAAACATCTAGCAAAATTGCTAGATGCTTCAAAAACCACTATTTTTTAAACGTTTAGAACCTTATCCAAGAATTCTTTCAAGCGTGGGTGTTGGGGGTTGTCGAAGATTTGGTCTGGTTTGCCGTCTTCGAGGAATTCACCGTCTGCGGTGAAGATGACGCGGTTGGCTACTTGGCGGGCAAATCCCATCTCGTGGGTAACGATGATCATGGTCATGCCTTGCTCTGCCAACTCTTTCATAACGTTCAATACATCTCCAACCATCTCAGGGTCAAGGGCAGAAGTCGGTTCGTCAAAGAGCATAATATCTGGATTCATGGCAAGTCCACGGGCAATGGCCACACGTTGTTTTTGACCACCGGAAAGGCTGTTTGGATTGGCATCAGCTTTATCTGCGAGTCCAACTTTTTCCAACAATTCCATCCCGACTTTTTGAGCCTCTTCACGGGTCATCAGTTTGTGCTCTACTGGTGCAAACATAATGTTTTCAAGGACGCTCATGTGAGGGAAGAGGTTGAAGTGTTGGAAAACCATCCCGATATTTTCACGGACCAAATCAACATTGGTTTTCGGATCGGTTAGATCATATCCATTAACTGTAATTTGACCTTTTGTAACTTCTTCGAGGAGATTGAGACTACGAAGGAAGGTCGATTTACCAGAACCGGACGGTCCGATAATACAGACCACATCCCCTTCGTAGAATTTTGTTGAGATTCCTTTTAAGACCTCATTTTCACCATAGTATTTGTGGAGGTCATGGACATCAATTTTTAATTTAGCCATTAGTTAACCTTCTTTTCTAATTTTTTTGCAAATCGTGTTAGCAAGGTGATAATCACGAGGTAGAAGACGGCAAGGATCGCATACATCTTGAAACTTTGGTAGTTTCGGGCGATGATGATCTTACCAGTCTGGAAGAGTTCCACCAATCCGATCGCAGATACGATCGTCGTATCTTTTAGCGCAATGACAAATTGGTTAACAAAGTTTGGAAGCATGAGCTTGGTTGCTTGTGGCAAGATGATCTTGCGCATGGTCTTACCATAAGAGATCCCAAGGCTTCGGCTGGCTTCCATCTGACCAGCAGGCACTGCTTGAATCCCTCCTCGAACAATTTCTGCGATATAGGCAGCAGCATTTAGAGAGAGGGCGATGGTACCTGCGACAAAGTCGTTGATTGGGGATTGATGACCTGTGACCGATTCAATCAAGTTTGGAATTCCCCAGAAGATGAAGGCGGCGAGGATCATGAGTGGGATCCCACGAATAACATCGACAAAGATCTCAGCTGTCCAGCGGAGCCATTTATAAGGGCTAACACTAAACATCCCAAAGATAACACCGATCACCATAGCAATGGCGAAAGAGAGAAGTGCAAGGGCAAGAGTAACACCCAAACCACTTAACAATTGTTTGTAGTTGTTTTGAAGCAAGCCCCAGATCGTTGTTTCATCTGCTGTTGTACTTGAAGTACTTGACTTGCTATCTGCTTTAAGATATTTATCGAGGATCTTTTGGTATTGGCCACTTTTCTTCAAGTTTGCAAGACCGTTATTGAACATTTCGATCAATTCAGGATTTTCACCCTTCTTAACGGCAAATGCTAGTTGACCACTTGGAGTTCCTTCGATAGGTGTTTTGAATTTACGTCCTTGTTTAATAGCGTATTTGATAACAGGTTCATCATCCATAATCGCTGCAACAGAACCAGAATTCAAACTGTCGTACATAGAAGCCCCATCAGAGAAGGTTTTGATCTTGTAACCATATTTCTTTTGGTTTTCTTCAAGGAAGTTTTGTGAGGAAGCACCGTTTTTAACTCCGACTGTCTTCCCTTTTAGGTCATCATATGAATCAATCTTGCTACTTTCTTGAACGGCTAGAATAGAATTGGCTGTGTAGTATGGTTCAGAAAAATCAAATGTTTCTTTCCGAGCATCTGTCACAGTCATCCCTGCGATCATTCCTTGAGCATGGCCGGATTGGACATCACTTACCGCTGCGTCAAATCCAGGGTTATCAATCTCGATGGTAAATCCTTGGTCTTTGGCAATCGCCTTAATCAAGTCCATATCGATTCCTGTGTATTTGTTTTTTCCATTTTGGAAGACAAATGGTGCAAAGGAAGAATCACTTGAAATACTATATTTTAATTTTTTAGGAGTTGCTTTTTGACCGGCAGGAGTAGTGGTTTCTGGAACGGCACTGTTACTTGATGATTGGCTTTCACCTGTCCATTTCTTGATGATCTCATCAAGTGTCCCGTCAGCTTTCATTTGAGCGAGAGCCTTGTTAAATTCGGTGATCAACTTTTCATGATATCCACCTTTTTTAACACCAAAGGCAAAGCCACCGACTGCTTCCCCGTCCATATTGATAGCTAGGTCCTGACCCTTTTGGATGGCGTATTGAATAACAGGTTGGTCATCCATGACTGCATCCACTGCACCAGCTGATAAACTGTTGTACATGAGATCACCGGTATCAAAAGTCTTGATCTTGTAGCCGTACTTGTCCTTGTTTTTATCGAGGAAGCGTTGGGCTGCAGTTCCGTTTTTAACACCGATTGTCTTCCCTTTTAATTGGCTGTACTTCGTGATTTTATCGGCTTTCGTAGTCGCGATGACAACTTTTGTATCGTAGTAAGTATCAGACATGGTGAAGACTTTTTCACGTTCGGTTGTTTTGGTCATCCCTGCCATGATGGCATCCGCTTGACCAGCTTGAACTGCATTGACCGCTGCATCAAATCCCGGGAAGGATTTGTCCAAATCCCAGCCATTGATTTCAGCGACCTTGTCCAAGATCTCTACGTCAATTCCTTTATAGGTTTGATCTGAATCCTTAAATTCAAACGGTGCATATGCTGTGTCGAAAACAACCTTGATCGTCTCAGCATGAGCATGACCAGCGAATGCAACGAATGGAAATAAGAAAAGCAAACATGCTAGTAATTTTTTCTTCATTTCTGTCTCCTTTTAATTCTTTTCTCTTTGGGTATTTGACCCATGAGCACATTGACCAAAGGATGGCCTTAAAAAAACAAATCATTCATACCAAAACGAGTATGAATGGTCTTATGTTTTTCTACAAAAGCTATTATATCAGAAAATAGTTTGCTTTGCAAGAAAAATCCAGTTTTGATGTTAGGTTTTCTAACATGAAACGATATTGCAGCTCTAGATTTTCTTTGCTACAATGGACCTATCAGATAAATGGAGGTTGATCATGAAGAAAGGAAAGATGATTCAGGATATAAAAACTAACACCTCATGGCCAGTTCTTATTTCTACACTATTCTATGTATTATTAGCATCTCTCTTTATAGAAGGAGGCCTTTGGATTGGTAGTGAACTTGTGGGGCCATTTTCCTTAGTTATAGGTTTTCTAGTGGAGTTCTTTTCGCCAGGAAATGGGACAGCAAGTATTCAAGAATTTTTCTACCATTATCTTCTCTATTATGAGCTTTTCAGTTTTGTAATCATACTATTTCTCTTTATTTTTTGGGTGAAGATCATAGAGAAGAATGCTTTATCAAGCTTAGGCTTTGTAAAAAGAAATTGGCTCAAGTATCTAGTCTGGGGGATCATGATTTCACTTGTTCAAATGGGAGTGATAGCGCTTGTCTACCAAGTAAGTGGCATCGGGTCTTTTGTGTTAAATGAGCTCAGTTTAGAGCCCTTGCTTTTTATCCTAGGATTATTTCCATTTTGGCTTCTGCAAGGGGGGACGGAAGAAGTAGCGACGCGAGGTTGGCTTCTGACTCGGATTGCTGCAAGAACTAATCTGCCTTTAGCGATCGCGATTTCTAGTAGTCTCTTTGGCATTCTGCATATGGGAAATGCAGGAGTGACCTTCTTATCCGTTCTGAATATCATCCTCGATGGGGTGCTAGCTGGTCTGCTTTTTATCTATACCGATAGTATCTGGCTAGTGGTCGCCCAACACGGCACTTGGAACTATGTACAAGGAAATCTCCTTGGTTTTCAAGTCAGTGGCACAGGCGCAGATGCGTCTATCTTTAGCTTTATCATGGGAGCTGGTCCTGATTGGTTGACCGGTGGGACATTTGGTGCAGAAGGATCGATCATCACCACCCTAGTTCTTCTTGTATCCCTAGTGATTGTCTATCGCTTAGGGGAGAGGAGAGAAAGAGTTGTTAATGAACAAGTGTGTCATGATTGACTAGAATTGATGATAAAAATGAAGAGCGGGACTTGAGCCTGGTCTTTTTCTATGTGAGGATTCTATCCCCAAAAGTCAGTGAAATATTGTCTATTGTGGTAAAATAAGGGAAGTATAATCAAAGGAAGAAAGTATGATTAATCGAGTAACAGATAACAAATTTAAACTAGTATCAAAATACCAACCGTCTGGGGATCAACCGCAGGCCATTGAGCAGTTGGTGGATAATATCGAGGGTGGAGAAAAGGCCCAAATCTTAATGGGGGCGACTGGTACAGGGAAAACCTACACCATGAGCCAGGTCATTGC
Source organism: Streptococcus sp. 27098_8_186 (assembly GCF_041432055.1). Lineage (NCBI taxonomy): Bacteria > Bacillati > Bacillota > Bacilli > Lactobacillales > Streptococcaceae > Streptococcus > Streptococcus sp. 27098_8_186. The sequence continues at coordinate 102,887 of NZ_JAPVYV010000001.1, read as the reverse complement.
CCAGGTCAATAAACCGACCCTGGTCATCGCCCACAATAAAACCCTAGCAGGCCAACTCTATGGAGAGTTCAAGGAATTTTTCCCTGAAAATGCCGTCGAGTACTTCGTATCTTACTATGATTACTACCAGCCAGAAGCCTATGTGCCATCGAGCGACACCTATATCGAAAAGGATAGCTCGGTCAATGATGAGATTGATAAGCTTCGTCACTCCGCGACATCAGCTTTGTTGGAGCGTAACGATGTCATCGTTGTAGCTTCCGTCTCTTGTATTTATGGTTTGGGTTCGCCGAAGGAATATGCCGATAGCGTGGTGAGTCTGCGTCCAGGTCTGGAGATTTCTCGTGATAAACTGCTCAATGACCTGGTGGATATCCAGTTTGAGCGTAATGACATCGACTTTCAACGGGGAAAATTCCGTGTTCGTGGGGATGTGGTCGAGATTTTCCCAGCTTCGCGTGATGAACATGCCTTCCGGGTGGAGTTTTTCGGGGATGAGATTGAGCGGATTCGTGAGATTGAAGCTCTGACGGGCCAAGTTCTAGGAGATGTGGACCACTTAGCAATTTTCCCAGCCACTCACTTCGTGACCAACGACGACCATATGGAAGTAGCCATTGCCAAGATTCAGGCAGAACTTGAGGAGCAGTTGAAAGTCTTTGAAAAAGAAGGCAAGTTGCTAGAAGCTCAACGCTTGAAACAACGGACCGAGTACGATATTGAAATGCTACGGGAGATGGGCTACACCAATGGAGTCGAAAACTACTCTCGTCATATGGATGGCCGGAGTGAAGGAGAGCCGCCTTACACCCTGCTTGACTTCTTCCCAGAAGATTTCCTCATCATGATCGATGAAAGTCACATGACCATGGGACAGATCAAGGGCATGTACAATGGAGACCGTTCTCGTAAGGAAATGCTGGTCAACTATGGTTTCCGTTTACCGTCTGCCTTGGACAACCGGCCACTGCGTCGGGAGGAGTTTGAAAGCCATGTCCATCAGATTGTCTATGTGTCTGCGACACCGGGTGATTATGAGATGGAACAAACCGATACTATCATCGAGCAGATCATTCGTCCTACAGGACTACTCGATCCTGAGGTGGAAGTGCGCCCTACCATGGGACAAATGGACGATCTCTTGGGTGAGATCAATGCGCGTGTAGAACGTGGAGAGCGGACTTTTGTAACCACCTTGACCAAGAAGATGGCAGAAGACTTGACCGACTACTTCAAGGAAATGGGGGTTAAGGTCAAATACATGCACTCGGACATTAAGACTTTGGAGCGGACAGAGATTATCCGTGACTTGCGTTTGGGCGTTTTTGATGTCTTGGTTGGGATTAATCTTCTTCGCGAAGGGATTGACGTACCTGAAGTCAGTCTAGTTGCTATTCTCGATGCTGACAAGGAAGGTTTCCTCCGAAATGAACGTGGCCTCATCCAGACCATCGGTCGTGCTGCCCGTAATAGTGAGGGACATGTGATCATGTATGCGGACACCATGACCCAGTCTATGCAAAAAGCCATCGATGAAACAGCCCGTCGTCGGAAAATCCAGATGGCTTATAACGAAGAGCATGGCATTGTGCCACAAACTATTAAGAAGGAAATCCGTGACCTGATCTCTGTTACCAAGGCGGTGGCCAAGGAAGAAGACAAGGAAATGGATATCACCAGTCTCAACCGCCAAGAGCGCAAGGAACTGGTCAAGAAACTGCAAGGCCAAATGCAAGAAGCTGTCGAAGTGCTTGATTTCGAGCTGGCAGCGCAAATCCGGGATATGATGTTGGAAGTTAAGGCCTTGGATTAGATAGGATAAGGCGAATGAAGATTATCATTAAAACAATGGAAACTCCTGAAGAGATAGAAGGAAAATCTCTCGTTCATTGGCAAACGTGGAGAGAGGCTTATGACAATCTTTTACCCGCAGAATATCAGGAGACGATGACATTAGATAGATGTCGTTTCTTTAGTCAAAAGTATCCAGAAAATACCTTGATTGCGATGGATGGAAAGAAGGTCGTTGGATTTATCAGCTATGGAAATTTTCGTGATGATGCCATTCAAGCTGGTGAAATCATCGCCTTATATGTTTTAAAAGATTACTATGGAAAAGGTGTGAGTGAACAGTTAATGCATGCTGCATTTGCTGTTCTCGATCATTTCTCTGAAATTTATTTATGGGTATTGAAAGATAATAAGCGAGCCATTGCTTTCTATCAAAAAATGGGTTTTACTTTTGATGGCCAAGAAAAAATACTTGAACTTGGAAAACCTGTTAAGGAATTGCGGATGATGTGTTCTTCAAATAAAAATTCCTAAAGGACGTATCTATCAATCTTTGAACCATTATCAATTAATCAAGTAAAATAATAAAAGAGATAGAAAGAACCAAAGAAATGAAGGAGAAGCCGAATGAAAATTCTAGTCATCAATGGGCATCCAGATAAGGAAAGTTACTGTCAGGCTATTTTTCAAACCATTGTCGAAACTATTGACTCAAATCGCCACGAGCTTAAAGTGATCAGTCTCAATGAAGAGGACTTTGATCCGGTCCTTCGCTATGGTTACCGAAAACGGATGGAAGAAGATCCCTTTATCCTTCGTTCTCAAGAATGGATCCAGTGGGCGGATCACCTGATCTTTGTCTATCCCATCTGGTGGAGTAGTATGCCGAGCCTTCTGAAAGGCTGGATTGATCGGGTCTTTACACCGGGGATTGCCTACTCAGCCAATGATCAGGGTAGCTTTATCTGGAATTACCTGAGAGGCAAGCAATTCAATAAGTTGCTCAAAGGAAAAACGGCCAGTATTTATGCGACCTCCATGGCGCCTACTTGGTGGTATAAGATCTTTTCAGGTCCTTTCAACATTCCGGATAGTTATGGCATCTCTGTTTTGAAGAATGCCGTTTTGAACCACTGTGGGATTAAAACCAAGCGTGTCTGCATTTTGGGAGAAGTCGGCCGGGATGTGAACACCGCTAGCATTCGAGAACACCATCTCCAAAAGGTAGCAGCAGAAGTGAAGAAACTTTGATCAGAGATGGGTTACTACTGATAAGTTAGTGTCTTTAGTTGTATTTTAATTGGCTTTTGGTTAAACTATTAACATAATCTATAAAATGTAGGAATGATTCCATATGTTGCTTTTTATCTATATGATCTATGTCATTTATTCACTATCAAAAATGAAAAGAGAAGGAAAAAGAGTCTCTATTTTTACGAAGATTGTCGTCTTTGGTTTATTGGTTTTATCATTGATTATGATGTATTTCAGGTTTTTGGCATTTTTATTTTCCCCTTTGCCATTTTTTGGTTTTCTAGCCTCTCTTGTTCTTGGTAGTATGGTGTTATCTCTCAAACTAGTTATTGCCCTTGCATTACTATTGTTATCACTAAGTCTATTCTTAGACAGCAAAAAAAGTGATCCGGATGCGCCCCTAATTGATCATTGGCTACGGTTGGCAGTCCATGTACTCTTGATCATTATCTAAGATAAGAAGATTATTGGATTTTTAGCTTTGAACCAATATTTACATAGGAGAGGTCAATGATGGGAAAGTATTTGTACCTGTTTAGGATTGTGTATCTTATTCTTTTACTTTTCGTGTTTGCCAACTTCCTTTTAGAATTGTTTGGCTACGCATTTACGCCACTTCTTTGGAATCCCTGGCTGTATCTAGGAGCTGTAACGGCTTTTAGTCACATCTGGTATCGCTTCTATCGAACTCACACAGTCAATTGGAAGAATGTAGTGGGGCTACTGTTTAGTTTCTTTGCTAGCCTGCTCCTAGTATTATTCATTGTGTTTTTCTTTAGTTTTGATGGTCATGGTTCGGTAACGATTCACTCGGAATATTATTTAAAAGAGAAGTCAATTGTCTTTCAAAGAGGCTCCCTTTTAGATGCCTTTGATGAATACCATGAGCTGGTGAATCCCTTTGTCATGAAAAAAGAAATAGAGAAGAAAGTATATATTGATTAATTGTTACCATCATAGAAAGGTAGTTTATGTCACGTAAAACGTCTACTATATTGACCAACTTATGTATGGTCGAAGATCTTGAAAATGGGAAAGTCGTCCTTTCGTCTTTATTTTCACTTGACTCAGCTTATATCTGGTTTCCTATTGTCATCTACCTTCTAGTCTTGATGTTAACTTTGGCAATCTTCTTTCTCTCTAAAGGTTCAAAAAAAGGAGTAGATGATAATGAAGATGAGTAGACAAATGAAGTACAAGACAAAAGAAAAGTCTTCTTGGACTAAGAGGTTTTCTCTTTGGATGGAAAGGCACCGAAGGATTGGTCAACTCCTGGATACGAGTGTGTTATTTGGATCTTTGTATGTATCATTTCTTGCCGCCCCTTTCATTGGTTATCAACTCCCAAGCTTAAACTATCTTTCTCCCTTAAGCTTCAATCTTTTCTTTCTGATCTTCTCAACCTATTGCCTTGTCTTTCATTCTGGAAGTGATACACTTCAGAAATGGCGTTACTTTTCATGGATATTTATTGGTTTCAATGGTTCTCTTTTTCCTTTTCATCTCTTGGTAGGACTGAATTGGCTAGGACGTCGTAAGTCAACGAATTTCCCTCCTATAATTTCTATGGATCCGGCCTATGTCTGGATTCCTATTGTAAGTTATCTATTTTTCTTTTTCTTAGGGCTGGGCATTCTGCTTTTGGTTATACGGATAGAAAAGAGAAGAAGGAGGCGTAAATGGAACGAAAGATTAAGAAACGAATGAAAAAGAAAGTCACGGCACAGAAAAAATTAAAAAAATACCATAAACTAAATCGAAAAATGAGCTGGCTAGATAAAGTAAAATTATGGTTGCTACAGCATTCAAAAATAGCTTTTCTATTAGATAGTAGTATATTTTTTTTATCAGCTTTTGGGATACTCTATTTCTTGCTTGGGACAACTTTTGTTCCAAAACCCTATCAAAACTTTTATTATGTCTTTCCACTTTATATGAATCTTGTATTCTTAGTGAACATGCTTTATCACGGTGTTTTTAGAGATACTTTTGATGGAATGCTTACAGTACAAGATTTTGCAGATCCATTCTTGTACCTAAATGGAGTAGGTTTTCTGTTTCATTTGTTTTTTGGAATAATGGGTCGAAATAGAAAGAGTATTCCTCCCCTGCTAACTCTAGACCACCACTATATCTGGTTTCCTATTCTTACCTATGTAATCTTCTTTCTTGTGGCTATGTTGATAATTTTAATTTCCAAGCATCTTGATAATAAAAAGAGAGAAGAAGAAAATGGTTTAAATCCACACAAATGAAAAATAATCAAAGAAAATCAAATACAAAAAAGAATCTATCAAGGAGAGAAAGTTTTCGGTTTTGGATGGATTCGCATAAATTATTAGGCTTCTTCTTGGTATTTGGTCTAATCTTAGGAATAGGAATAGGTATCAATCTTATTTTTAAGAGTCTTCCTATTCCGTCGCCCTATAGAGATATCAATTATAGTTTTCCATTATATATAAATCTTTTTTGTCTGGTGTATCGATTATTTGACTATTGGTTCCTAGACTTATCTGGGACAAGGATGACAATAAAAAGATATGCAGATTTATTTATTTATCTTAATAGTATCGGTTTAGTGGTCCATCTTTTTATCGGGGTTGGTGGGAAAAATAGTAAGGGGCTCCTGCCTTCACTCTTATCCCTAGATCACCGCTATATTTGGTTCCCTATAGCAACCTATCTGGTCTTTTTTACTGTGTCTGCTTTAACGATTTTGCTTATGAAATATATCGAAACAAAGAGGAATAAATAATAGAAAGGAAATATATGTCACGTACAACGCCTACTACACTGTGCAATCTTTGCATGGTCGAAGATCTTGAAAATGGGAAAGTAGTCCTCCAATACCGCTCACCTGAAAAGACTCACTGGGCTGGCTATGCTTTTCCAGGTGGCCATATCGAAGAAGGAGAAAGCCTTGTAGAATCCGTCATTCGTGAAATCTACGAAGAGACAGGACTTACAATTACAAATCCAAAACTGGTCGCAGTCAAAGACTGGCCACAAGATGAGGGCGGCCGCTACATCGTCTTTTGCTACAAAGCGACAGAATTTACAGGCCAGCTCAGATCATCTGAAGAAGGAGAAGTTTCTTGGGTTGAGAAGGATCAATTAGATCAGTTAGACTTGTCCTACGATATGCTGCCTCTGCTGGAAGTGATGGAAGACCCAGATTTGTCTGAGTACTATTATCGCAAACGAACAGACGATGATTGGGAAAAATTAAGATTTTAAGCAAAGGGCTAGAGGTATCTAGCTTTTTTGCTTGTAAGGTAAAAGAAGAAAGAATATTCATTCGTGCTTGAATCTGCTCAGAAAAAGTACTATAGTATAAGCATAAAATACAATTGTAATCTTTCATACTGTGAATAGAAAGAAGGCAAGATATGAAATTACAATTTAGAATCCTTATAGGAATTTGCTTCTTGATAGGTGCCTTAGTCTTTGCTTTTCAAAAGGAATGGTTATACGCTTTGCTGTTGCTTTTAGTTGGGGCTTCTTACCTTTATAAAGGAGTGCGTCGATGAAGAGTGAGTGTTTAAACATCAAGGGGCTAAACGTTTGGTATAAAAAAGACAAGCCCATTATAAAAGATACGAATTTGCTTGTGTCCAATCATTCTGTAGTAGGGTTGATTGGTCGAAATGGAGCAGGGAAGACAACCTTGTTAAAAGCTTTAAGTAGTGTCTTTGATCATCGGCAGTATGTAGTTGAGTCTATTACCATAGAAGACAAGGCGACCTCTTTTCATACGAATTTCTATAAGAGCCGTACCTATACAGTTTTTACTGAAAACAATAGTTTTTTAAACTGGGATTTTGTTCACTATTTTAATTTTGTCTGTCGTTTGTATCATCGAAAGAGAGATGATACGTTATTGCAGGACCTGATCTCAGGATTTCATTTTGAAGAATTTCTCAACACCGATATCGGTAGTTTGTCAACGGGGAATAAGAAGAAAGTCTTCTTGATCACAGCTTTTTATCTCAAACCTCTCCTCCTTATTTTGGACGAACCATTTGATGGCCTAGATTTTGATGCGACAGAATTTCTATATGGTTTGCTATTGCAGTATAAAGAAGAAGGCTCTATTCTGATGAGTTCGCATATCGCAGAGAGTATCGTTCGGGTGTGTGATACAGCTTATTCTATTGATGATGGTCACCTAGACGCGATCGAATCGAATTTAGAAGATTGGTTTCGTGACGTCAATCGTCAGAGGGGGTAGAGCATGCTACTAGCTATTTTTAGAGATTTGGTATCCAAAAATCGGCTCTTCTTGTTCTTGACTTCCTTAGCTTTTGCTCTTTATTACCATCTTGTTGGGGCAAAATTTTCTACGAGCTTTCAAGTCTTGCTGATCAGTACGGCTATTGTTACTGCTCTATCAACCTTTCAATTGCTCTATTCCTACTTTTCGATGGACAGGGTTCAGGCCTACTACCAGCTTCCTTTGTCTCTCAATCGTTTTAAAGGGTCTTTTCTGACGGTAACCTTTCTTCTCAATTTACTAGAGCGCGTGCTGTTATTGATCCTCTTTTTGGGAGTCAGGTTAGACCTGCTACAATCCTTTAAGCTCGTCCTCCTTTCTTTACTGGTGGTATTGAGTGTGTTTTATGTCTTTATCCAGTTCAATACCAGGCCTAGTTTTCTAGGAGGAGTCCTCATTTCTGTAACGACTGTTCTTACAGTATCTTCTTTATGGGTCCAACAAGTGTCCTATATGATCTTAGTTTCAACCTTCGTTGCTATCTTTATTTTTAAAAACGAGGACCTGGTCGAGATTTCAAAAAATGATCAGTTGCTTGTCGCAAAGAGAAGAAGTGGCAATTATTTTTGGCTTTCCTTGTTTCAAGAGCGCTATTTTTCCATCAATTTTGTCTTTACTCTCATCTTCCTCTTACTCATTCTGATACAGGATTATGAGGCTCCATTAAAAATCATCATCCTTTTAACGATTGCTTCTGTCAATACGCCATTAACCACCCTCATTTCCGCTGATAAAGATTTGATCGATCATGTTAAGTCTCTTCCTAAGAGTCTGTTCTTTTACCTGATGTATTACCGTGTATTGCTGACCTATTTCCTATCTGTGAATCTATTTGTTGCTCTTTTATTAAAAATGGTGGTCATGCCTGACTTGGGGATCCTATTTTTACTAGGAGTGATGATTCTAGCAGTTGTTGAAGCTGTTTTGCACTTACTTATTGAAATCTATTTCCCTTTAAGAAAATGGAATTTAAAGAGAGAATGTTGGAAGCACCCAAGAAAATATATTGTTCCTAGTATCGTCTTCTTACTTAGTTGGAGTCTCCTTTTCTGCTTCTAAGGAATTGCCCCTTCGCTTGTATCTACTCCTTAATTGTAGTATGATAGAGGAGTTGAAAAGATGCTAGAAAAGGTGGCAAGTATATGAAAGATTTTCACTTTGATGCAATTGCTGCATTTGAAAATTACGAAATCGAAAAGATGAGAGATGGCCATGTAGTGGTGACAACCAAGGTCGTGGAATCCTCGCTCAATTATTATGGAAATGCGCACGGAGGCTATCTCTTTACCCTGTGTGACCAAGTCAGTGGTTTGGTCGTGGTTTCTCAAGGGGTCGATGGGGTGACCTTGCAATCCTCGATCAATTACTTGAAAGCAGGGCGTCTGGGGGATGTCCTCACGATCCATGGCGAATGTGTCCATAGTGGACGGACGACCCGAGTTGTGGATGTCGATATTACCAATCAAGACGGGGCAAATGTCTGCAAGGCAACCTTTACGATGTTTGTTACGGGAGTGAGAGATGAATCCGCACAAGTACGCATTTAAAAACTATATTTTTGATTTTTATGGAACCTTGGTCGACATCGAAACGGATGAGTCGAGTCCCATTTTATGGGATACCATGGCTCAGATTTACCAATCCTACGGGGCAAGCTACACAGGAGAAGGTCTGCGCCTGCGTTATAGAGAGTTGGTGCAACAAGCCGAAGAAGACTTGGCTAAGGAAAAACAAGTTGCCTACCCAGAGATTGATCTAACGGTCATTTTTGTGCAATTGTATTTAGAAGGCTATCCAAGCGGGAATAGTGTTGTCCACCTCAAAGAGTGGGGACGTTTGATTGCGCGGACTTTCCGTGTCCTTTCTCGCAAACGGTTGGAGCTTTATCCTCACACGAAAGAAGTATTAGAGGATATGAAAGCTGCAGGTTGCCGAATCTTTCTCTTATCCAATGCCCAAGCAGATTTTACCAATCCGGAGATTGATTTGGTTGGTTTGAGAGAACTTTTCCATGACATTTACTTGTCATCTGATGCAGGTATTCGCAAACCTCAACCAGAGTTTCTCTTGGAAGTGATGAAAGAACACCAGTTGAACCCTGAGAAAACGGTCATGGTGGGGAATGACTTTACGACGGATGTCGCTGTTGCCCAAAGTATCGGGATGGAGAGTATCTTGATCAATACCTTCCCCTACTCTGATGCTGAACTGCGCGAGAAGAATCAAGCAGGCGTGCGCGTGATTCGAGATATTCAAGAATTGCAGGAAGATTGAAAAATATCATCCAAGTAGGGATGCCAAGTCGCCTCCTTTTTCCATGAAAATGCTACAGTCGAACAGAATTTGTCAAATTTTCGCTTTCATGGTATACTATGAAAGTTAATTTGAATAAGGAGATAAAAATGAATAACTTACCAAACTGTCCAAAATGTAACTCTGAATACGTCTATGAAGATGGAGCGCTCTTGGTGTGCCCAGAGTGTGCGTATGAATGGAACCCAGCTGAAATCGAAGAAGAAGAGGGTGTCGTAGCGATTGATGCCAACGGAAACAAATTGGCTGATGGCGATACAGTGACCTTGATCAAAGATTTGAAAGTGAAGGGTGCACCGAAAGATTTGAAACAAGGTACGCGCGTGAAAAATATCCGTATCGTTGAAGGAGACCACAACATTGATTGTAAGATTGATGGCTTTGGTGCAATGAAACTAAAATCAGAATTTGTGAAGAAAATCTAAAGAAAAGAAGGAGGGCCTTGCCTCTTTTCTTTCAGGAGAATACTATGAAATTCAAATTATTATTTAGCTATCGTTTTCTATTGTTTATCTTAAGTGTTATTGGCGTTTATCTGCAACTCACCAAGCATGGTGGCTTTGGCATGATGCTCTATTACACCATTTTATCTAACATGTTGGTCATGTTCTTTATGGGAGACATGGTTTGGCGCATGGTTCGAGGGCGTTCGACCCAGACTCAGGGCTACCTTCGTATGAAAGGCGCAGTTACCATGTCCATTATGATCACCTGTGTCATCTACCACTTTATGTTGGCGCCTATTGCGACACCAGAGAAGTTTTATCGTTTGGAAAACTTCCTTTGTCATTACATCGTTCCTTTGATGTTCTTCTTTGATACCCTAGTGATTGACAAAGCCAAGCAATACCGTAAGCTCGATCCCTTCCTTTGGACCTTGATTCCCCTAGCTTACATGCTCTTTGCTCTTCTCAATGGTTTGGTCTTGAAGTGGCCAATTCCAGGTGCAAAAGATAGTCCCTTTGCCTATTTCTTTATCAATGTTAATAAATACGGCTGGGCCTTTGTTGGCAAATGGGTGGTGATCATCTTTATCGCTTACCTCTTGGCTGGCTATGTGCTCTATGGGATTAAAAATATCAAGCGGAAATCGGCTGTTTCTTAGTAAAAGACGAACATTATTCAGACGAAAAGTCATGTTTTTAAATTTTTTTGAAAAAAAGTTGAGTTTTTTCTTGCATGTCATTTGAAACTGTGATATAGTTATCTCAATTAAATAAATCCTTTAATCCTGTCCCGTGAGGCAGGCAAGGAGACTGTGAAAACAATGGCTAGGACCATAGGGCGAGACTCTATCCTCTTAGACCATCCATTTGCTGAACCTCCTTGAAAAAGGAGGTTTTTCTTTTACAACTAAGGAGGACTGAATGAAAACCAAAGAAGTCGTTGATGATTTGACGATGAAACGGGCCATTACCCGGATCACCTACGAAATCATTGAACGAAACAAAGATTTGAGCCAGATTGTGCTGGTGGGGATCAAGACGCGTGGTGTTTACATCGCTCGCCGGATCCAAGAACGCCTCTCTCAGCTGGAACAAATCGATGTCCCTGTAGCAGAACTAGATACCAAGCCTTTCCGAGATGACATGAAGGCGACAGAAGATACGACGGTCTTACCAGTTGATATCGCTCATAGAGAAGTCATTTTGATCGATGATGTCCTCTATACAGGTCGCACGATACGCGCTGCCATTGACAACCTGGTCAGTCACGGTCGTCCTGCTCGAGTGAGTCTGGCGGTTCTCGTCGACCGTGGGCATCGGGAGTTGCCGATTCGTCCGGACTTTGTTGGGAAAAATATCCCGACAAGTAAGTCAGAGGAAATCATTGTCGAGATGGTGGAGCTAGACGGCCAAGACCGCGTCCTCATCAAAGAAGCTTAAACAAATTGTAAATTATTTGCATTCACATTATAAAAGGAGAATCAACATGTCTGAAAATCAAATCGCTCTTAAAAACCTTGTCTCAATGGAAACTCTTACCAATGAAGAAGTAATGGCACTGATCAAACGTGGGGTTGAGTTCAAAAACGGAGCTAAAGCATCCTACGAAGACCAACACATCATCTCAAACCTTTTCTTTGAACCTTCAACTCGTACCCACAAAGCCTTTGAAGTGGCAGAGTTGAAATTGGGATGTGATCTCCTTGACTTTGATGTGAAGACAAGTTCTGTGAACAAAGGGGAAACACTTTACGATACCATCTTGACCATGTCAGCTCTTGGAGTAGATGTCTGTGTCATCCGTCACCCTGAAGTGGACTACTACAAAGAATTGGTTGAAAGCCCAACGATCACAGCCTCTATCGTCAATGGTGGGGACGGTTCAGGTCAACACCCAAGCCAAAGCTTGCTTGATTTGATGACCATTTACCAAGAATTCGGTCACTTTGATGGCTTGAAAGTTTGTATCGCTGGGGACTTGGATCATTCACGTGTGGCAAAATCAAATATGCAAATCTTGAAACGTTTGGGAGCAACCCTTTACTTTGCAGGTCCAGACGAATGGAGAAGTGCGGAATTTGAAGACTATGGAAGTTTCGTCACTATCGATGAAGTCATTGAAGAAGTAGATGTGATGATGTTCTTGCGTGTGCAACACGAACGTCATGATTACGAATCACTCTTCTCTAAAGAAAACTACCACCGTCTTCATGGTTTGACTCAAGAACGTTATGACCGTATGAAAGATACAGCGATCCTGATGCACCCAGCACCAGTCAACCGTGACGTTGAAATTGCGGACCACTTGGTAGAAGCTCCTAAATCACGTATCGTAGAACAAATGACCAACGGTGTCTTTGTTCGTATGGCCATCATTGAAGCCGTCCTTAAAGGTCGCGGTGCAAAATAAGATAACTGACAATTCATTGAAAGGAAAGGAAGAGGACAGAGTAGAGAGCTACATGGAATCTGACTTTCCTTTTTTTGAGGAACTATGATAAAATTGGACTAGTGTAAAAGAAGGGAGGGGTTCGATGAAACGATTATTGGTCCTAGAGGATGGGACTGTATTTGAAGGGGAAGCCTTTGGTGCAGACCTATATGTGACTGGTGAATTGGTCTTTACGACAGCCATGACAGGCTATCAAGAATTGATCACGGATCAGGCTTTTAGTGGCCAGATACTCTCTTTTACCTTTCCAGTTATTGGCGCAACAGGGATCAATCGGGACGATTCTGAATCGATTACGCCCACCTGTTTGGCAGTAGTTGTTCAGCATCTAGTGGAGATGCCAAGCAATTGGCGGCAACAGATGACCTTGGATGAATTCTTGAAGCGAAAAAAAATCCCTGGTATTGTAGGGATTGATACGAGACAGGTGGCAAAAATTGTCCGCAAGTATGGACGGATGAAGGCGACTGTCATTAACAAGGGGGATTCGATCGAGCATATCCTGGATCAGTTGCGAGCAACAGTCCTTCCCAAAGATCAAGTGCGTCAAGTCTCGACAAAAACGGCCTATGCTGTACCGGGTTTTGGAAAGAGTATTGCCTTGATTGATCTAGGGGTCAAGCACTCTGTCTTGCGTCAGCTGAGTCAAAGGGACTGTAATGTCACGGTCTATCCCTATGATATCTCTTATGATGAACTGATGGAACAGCAGCCCGATGGCGTTATTTTATCCAGTGGGCCTGGAGATCCCCATCAGGTGAAAAAGCTTTGCCGCTTGATCAAAAAGCTCAATGGTCAGATTCCGATCTGGGGCATGGGCTTGGGAGCTCAGCTGCTGGCTCAAGCTTACGGGGCTGAACTAGCTCCCATGGAAGTTGGGCATTTCGGTTTAAATATTCCTGTGCGTGAAATTGCGACAGGAAAAATCGAGATAACGAGTCAAAATCACTTGTATAGTATCGCACGCGATAGCCTACCCCATGATTTATTGGTCACGCATGAAAACGTCAATGACCATAGTATTGAAGCTTTTCGTCATCGTTACCAACCGATTTTAGGGGTTCAATTCCAAGTGGATGCTAGTCCAGGGACAAGGGAAAATCTCTATTTTTACGATGAATTTTTAGAATTGATTGATGCCAAAATTCACGAAAGTAGAAGGGAGAAGGAATGATGAAAGAAAACCAGAAATTGCTTCTCCTATGTGGAGATTCTTATCAGGATATTAGCCTCTTGGCTGCGGTAAATGAAGCACAAAAACTCAATGCCAAGGATGGGAATGCTCTTGTCCTTTATCTGGGAGAAGAAAATGCTATCACACAAGAAGCTGGAGAACAGGTTGTAGTCAGTAAGCTCAAACTGGATGCTCTTAGGACGACTCTTCTTTCCTATACTGGATCTCGCTTGCTCCTAACCTTTGCGGATAAACAGATTTTAAATCTCTTGTTCCGATTGGAAGAAATTGGATTTTTCAAAGAAGTATCGATCATGATTGTCGGGCCGAGTCTCCAACGCTACCGGACCTTTTATCAGCAAGCGGATCAACGACGCCTTTTTCAAGAGCTGGGCTATCAGGTACCCGCTTCCGCACTGGTTGGTTCTGTTCGAGAAGCCATTGAGTTTTCTGAAGGCATTCAATTTCCCATTATGATCTGGCCGGTAGCGAGTAAGCAAGGGCAGGGACGAAAGATTGCTCATAATCTAGATGACCTGTGCGAAGCAGTGGAAACGGGACTTTCAGTCTCTCCAAGTCAGCAGTGTTTGCTAGAGTTTTCGACCTATGGCTTTAAGGAATTGGATTTTGTCGTCATGCGCGATCGCGAAGACAATCACTACCTGGCGGCCTCTATTGAAAGCATTGATCCTGTCGGGATCCACTCTAGTGACTCTTATCAATTTATGCCAGCTGTCACCCTGACTGACCGAGAGTTTCAAAATCTTCGTGAAGCAGCGATCCACATCAGTCGCTATTTGAAGCTGACAGGAGCCATTTCGATCAAGTTTGCTCTAGATCCGACGAGTTATGCTTTTTATATCCTAGAAGTTAATCCATTTGCTTCAGACAGTATCTCAATGGCCTCTATGGGCTTGGGTTATTCCTTATTTGAGCAAGAAGTTCAGCTACAATTAGGGCGATCTCTCGAGCATTTGCCTCATCCCTTATTAAAGGATTTAAAGGCCGTTTACGAACCGAGTTTGGACTATATCTTCTTTAAGATCCCGATTTTTTCTGATGCTGCTAAAAATGCCTGCCTCAATACCCAAATTCACTCTTATGGGGCAGTTTATGGATTTGGGAAGAGAATCGATGAAGCTTATCAACAAGCCCTAGAAACCATTAAAGATAAGAACTTGCTGACCATCCTTCCTGAGGAAATGAGCGATGATGAATTAATCCAGAAAATTGCTCGTCATATGCCACACCGGCTCTTCTATATCTTAGAAGCTTTAAAACGTGGTTTTGAGTTTGAGGAACTCTTGGATTTGAGTAAATTAGCACCTGTTTATTTGCAGGTCTTGGCCAATCTAGTGGAGTTAGATAAAGGAGTAGAGGCTGAGACAAGTCCAGCCTTTCTTCCGGTTGAGCCATCAGCTGGCTTATATGAGGTCAAAGCGGGAGCAGCCTATTATCTGACCCAAAACGGAACCAATGAATCATTGGCTTTGGAGGCTGCTTGTGTCTTGGTGGATGATCTAGAAATCTGCGATGAGAGTTTTTACCAAAAGGTGCGAAAGAAGGCTAAAGAGCTGAAAGAAAAAGGACAACAGGTTATCTTACTCACAAATCGTCCTTTTACAGAATCATTGGTAGATAAAGTCTATTATCTTTCGATCAATGAGACAAGCCTTCGCCTGATTCAGAAAATTGATCAGGTCAAAGATATTGTCAAGCTTTCTAATAGACAATAAAGGATCCGGACAACCTATCCGAATCCTTTTTTTGTTTCTTATTTTTTGGTCACAATACCGATAATGGTATCAACTGCGCGTTCCATGGTTTGGAGACTTACGTATTCAAAGCGACCATGCATGTTTTCTCCACCGGCAAAAATATTTGGTGTTGGAATTCCCATAAAGGAAATTTTAGATCCATCTGTACCACCGCGGATCGGTTCAATGATTGGAGTGATACCAAGATCTTCCATGACTCCCTTAGCAAGGGTAATCGGCGTCATATCTTTTTCAATCACTTGCTTCATGTTGTAGTACTGATCTTTGAGGGTGAGGAGAACGCGTTCGCTACCGAGCTCCGCATTCATCTGATCAGCAATAGATTTCATGAGGTCTTTGCGTTTTTCAAAACTTTCAGTTTCAAAGTCCCGAATGATGTAGCTGGCACTTGCTTCCTCGACAGTTCCATCGATGTTCATCAAGTGGTAGAAGCCTTCATAGCCTTCGGTTAATTCTGGACGTGCTCCTTCAGGGAGTTTGTTATGGAAATCAATGGCCAATTGAAGAGCGTTGATCATTTGACCTTTGGCTGTACCTGGGTGGACATTGCGTCCTTTGAAGGTAATTTCAGCCCCAGCTGCTGAGAAGGTTTCGTATTGAAGCTCTCCAAGAGGACCCCCATCGACAGTATAGGCAAAGTCTACGTCAAAATCCTCTGCATCAAATTGATCTGCCCCAACTCCGATTTCTTCATCGGGACCAAAGCCGACACGGATTTCTCCGTGTTTGATTTCAGGATGAGCTGTCAGGTATTCAATAGCTGTCATGATTTCAGCGATACCTGACTTATCGTCTGCACCCAGAAGAGTAGTACCGTCAGTTGTGATCAAGGTTTGTCCCTTGTAGTTGTTCAAATGAGCAAAATCAGCTGGATCGAGTGTGAAACCAGAGTCACCGAGGACAATGACACCCCCATCATAATTCTCAACGATTTGAGGATTAACATTTTCGGCATTGAAGTCAGCGGTATCCATGTGAGAGATAAATCCAATCTTGCGTGTAAAGCTTGGATCATTAGCTGGAAGTGTTCCAATAGCATAGCCGTTTGGTAAATAGTAGACGTTTTGAAGACCCACGCGTTTCATCTCAGGGATCAAGATGTTTGTTGCAAAATCAACTTGTGATTGGGTACTTGGAGTGGTTGTAGAATTTTCGTCTGAACGTGTGTTAACCTTTACATAGGTAATAAAACGGTCCAACAAATTTTGGTATTTCATAATCATTCTCCTTTTTCAGATTCAATTAATTTGTGAATAGCATAGGCCACGCCATCCTCATCATTGGTCAGGGTGATGAAGTCTGCTATTTCCTTGACAGCAGCATTGCCATTTCCCATAGCGACGCTGTAACCAGCAAAACGTAGCATTTCAAGGTCATTATTGGCATCTCCAAGAGCCATGACCTGGTCTCTCCTGTAGCCTAATGTTTGACTTAATGCTTGAAGAGCAGAAGCCTTGCTTGCGCCTTTTGGCAGGATTTCAAACAAGATATCCTGTGAACGAACAGTGTTAAAATCGGCTTCTAATGCAGCCTCGTGCTGAGCTTGGAAGGCATCAATAGCAGAAGGATCTCCTACGTACATAGCTTGAAAAATAGGAACAAGGTTGGGTAGATCCTCTTCTGAGATAGGTGTCGGTTTACTATTAACAATACCCGCATCCATCGTGACAAGTTCACTGGCTTCAGGTGCGACCACTAGGTAGTGATCCATGTCAAATAAGGTTAGCTGGACGTCTGTATCTTCCGTCAAAACATGCAACTGGTGCATGTCCTCAAGGCTCAATTCTTCCTTGCCAATGATTTCCCAATTCTTAGTAGACAAGGTTGTACACCCGTTATTGATAATCATATAGTAGTTGCCGTCAGGGAGTCCAATCTCTTCAAAGATGGGCCGTACACCTGCTAAGGGTCGCCCAGTACAGATCACAATATCATAGCCGGCTTCATGGGCTCGGTGAAGAGCTTCAATATTGCCTTTAGATAGAGTCTTATCCTCATGCAAAAGAGTTCCGTCCAAGTCAATCGCGATTAATTGAATCATTTGATTTCCTCCAAATCAAGAGGAACAAAGCCATCAATCACTTTTCCAATCACCCCAGGTTCCTCATCTAGTGGAATGATTTGATCACTATATTTCTTATTGAGGGAAACCAGTCGAATACCGTTGGCCTCACGAAAGACACGTTTGATTAACGTTTGCCCATCAAAATCAATGGCATAAATAGCCCCTGCTTGATCGTAATAGGTTTGCTTGATTAACACAACGGCCCCTTTTTCGTATTTAGGCTCGAGGGAATCCGTATGAATCCAAAAAGCCAAATCGTAAGGAATCTTTTGATCAAACCAAACGATATCAGCTTGTTTTTGATTTTGGTAAGTTGCAAAAGAATCATAGACAGAATATGAGTGGTATTGCTTTTCAATCTTCTGTCTTTCTTTCTGATGGGTTAAGAGACTTTTTCCATAAGAAAGAAGATTTTCTTGATTTCCTTCATCGAGCTGTTTATACAATCGTTCAATCTCTGAATCAATAACCACAAAATCATTGCGTAATCGAGGGTCAATTTCAGCAACTGCTACCTGGAAAAAGGCTGCAATCTTCTCTAAATTTTCAGGAACGGGAAGAGAAGTTCCTTTTACATATCCAGTCAGGGTACTTGCAGGGATTCCAGTAATACGAGATAATTCGATCTGTTTTTTTCCCTGTTCTTTCAGTAATTCTCTGATTTTTTCCGATATAATCCGTAATGCCTCTTTGTCTTGAGGGCTTGCTTTTCCACGACCTCTGGCCAACGTACTCACCTCCTTGTATTTACCCTTACTATTATAATGAATTAAATCGAAAAAGTAAATAGAAATCCCTGAAAAATGTGAAAAAAGACGAATTTGATCTAAATCGGATTATCTTTTTAAATTTTATCAGGTCTTCCTTTACTTTTTGAGGATAAAGGTCTAAGATAATACCAAAGAGTTCATGGAGGTGAAGCTATGATTCGTAGCGTTCAAGTCAAAGATGCAGGTCAAATTAGAGATTTATGTCACCAAGCATTGGGGTATGATTCGACCCTTGAAAAAGTGGCAGCTCAGATTGATAAATTTAATTCGCCAGATTCGGATCATTTTTGCTTTGTTTATGAAGAGGACCAAACAGGAAATATTCTTGGTTATGTGGAAGCGGAAGTCTATGAAAGCCTCTATAGTGATGCTGGTTTAAATATTTTGGGCCTTGCGGTTTTTCCATCTGCTCAAGGACGTGGGATCGGTCGCCAATTGATGGAGCGAGTAGAAGATCTTGCCAAAAGTAAGCATTCTGCTTTTATCCGTTTAAATTCTGCCTCTCATCGAAAAGAAGCTCATCTCTTTTACGAACGAATAGGCTATGAGGGTAATAAAACGCAGAAGCGATTTTTGAAAATAATGAATTAAGATAGGCAAAGGCCTATCTTTTTTGTTATAATGAAGAGTACGATTAAATTTACTAGGAAGATGATTATGCCAAATTTTGAAGAATTAAAAAAACGACAAGAGAAGATTCGGAACTTCTCGATCATCGCCCATATTGACCATGGAAAGTCAACCTTGGCCGATCGAATCTTAGAAAAAACCGAAACCGTGTCTAGTCGGGAGATGCAAGCCCAACTTTTAGATAGTATGGACCTGGAGCGGGAACGTGGGATTACCATCAAGCTTAATGCTATCGAGTTGAACTACACGGCTAAAGATGGGGAAACCTATATCTTCCACTTGATTGACACACCAGGACACGTGGACTTTACCTATGAGGTTTCGCGGTCGCTCGCTGCCTGTGAGGGTGCAATTCTTGTAGTGGATGCCGCTCAAGGGATTGAAGCCCAGACTCTAGCCAATGTTTACCTAGCGCTGGACAATGATTTGGAAATCCTGCCAGTTATCAATAAAATCGACTTGCCAGCTGCAGATCCAGAACGTGTGCGCACAGAAGTAGAAGATGTCATCGGGTTGGATGCTAGTGAGGCAGTCTTAGCTTCTGCCAAGGCTGGTATCGGGATTGAAGAGATTTTGGAGCAGATTGTTGAGAAAGTTCCAGCACCGACTGGGGATGTTGAAGCTCCTCTTCAAGCCTTGATCTTTGACTCTGTATATGATGCCTATCGTGGAGTAATCCTTCAGGTCCGAGTGGTCAATGGTATGGTGAAGCCTGGCGACACCATCCAGTTGATGAGCAATGGTAAGACCTTTGATGTGACTGAGGTAGGAATCTTTACTCCTAAAGCAGTTGGTCGTGATTTCCTTGCGACAGGAGATGTTGGTTATATTGCGGCCTCTATCAAGACTGTTGCGGATACCCGTGTCGGGGATACGGTGACCCTAGCGACCAATCCAGCAAGTGAGCCCCTTCATGGTTACAAGCAAATGAACCCAATGGTCTTTGCCGGTCTTTACCCAATCGAATCAAACAAATACAACGATCTTCGTGAAGCCTTGGAAAAATTGCAATTGAATGACGCTAGTCTTCAATTTGAGCCTGAAACATCTCAAGCCCTTGGTTTTGGTTTCCGTTGTGGTTTCTTGGGTCTCCTTCATATGGACGTTATCCAAGAACGCTTGGAGCGCGAGTTCAATATTGACTTGATCATGACAGCTCCGTCTGTAATCTACAAGGTCAATTTGACAGATGGAGAAGTACTGGATGTTTCCAACCCTTCTGAGTTTCCAGATCCAACCAAGATCGCTTCGATCGAAGAACCGTATGTCAAAGCCCAAATCATGGTGCCACAAGAGTTTGTCGGGGCTGTCATGGAATTGGCCCAACGCAAACGTGGGGACTTTGTGACCATGGACTACATCGATGAAAATCGGGTTAATGTCATCTATCAAATCCCACTTGCGGAAATTGTCTTTGATTTCTTTGATAAATTGAAATCCTCTACTCGTGGCTATGCGAGCTTTGACTACGAGTTGTCTGAATACCGTCCTTCTAAATTGGTCAAAATGGATATCCTTCTCAATGGCGATACCGTCGATGCCCTCAGCTTTATTGTTCATAAGGACTTTGCCTATGAACGTGGTAAGTTGATTGTTGAGAAACTCAAGAAGATTATCCCTCGTCAACAGTTTGAAGTGCCTATCCAAGCAGCGATCGGTCATAAGATCGTGGCTCGTACAGATATCAAGGCCCTTCGTAAGAACGTCTTGGCCAAGTGTTATGGTGGGGACGTCTCACGGAAACGCAAGCTTCTTGAAAAGCAAAAAGCTGGTAAGAAACGGATGAAGGCCATTGGATCTGTAGAAGTACCACAGGAAGCCTTCTTATCTGTCTTGTCAATGGATGAAGAATAACATTTAAAGTGCCTCAAAGGGGCACTTTTGTTTTATGTTCAAAAGAAATAGACTGAATTAGAAAAGTTTGATCAGATGTAACACTTATCCTATTTTAAAATATCATCTTTCATGGTAGACTAGAGGAAAGATAATACATCATTGAGGAGAGAATATGAAAAATAAGTTTCTACTCGCGTCTGTTACGTTTTTGTCTGTTGTTAGTCTTTCTGCTTGTACCAGTCCAAAGAAAGAGCCTAGTAAATCATCGGCAGCATCTAGTTCTACGAATGTGGTGAAAGAGACAACAACATCAAGTAGCAATGTAAAGAAACAAATATCAGATAGTGATAAGGGGAATGTGAAAACGAAACGAATTGGTTCGGCAGATTATGGGTATGTTAATATTCCAAGTGACTGGAAAAAGAATGACAATATCCAAGTTGGGGATAACATTCAGTACACAGATAAAAATGCCTTCAATATTATTGTTTTAAATGCTGCCACTAGAGAAAAAGCACATGTCCCCGAAGGAGTGGAATTTAATGCAGAGCTAATAGCTAAAAGATTTGAGACCAGGTGGAATGATTATAAAATTGTTGAGAAAATGACAAAATCTACGACGACTGTTGGAGGAAATGAATCGCTTAAAATACATATATTTCTCAAGACAGGCCTGCAGGCTTCTGGGTGGGTATTCCAAAAAGATGATAAGGTTTATTTGATTGTTGTTGAAGGATTTGAGAAAACAATAACTCAATTTACTCCTTATGTCGAAAACACTTGGAGTCTAGATGGAACAGGTGCTGTAAAGGATTGATGAAGAGGAAGCTTGGCTTAAACTATCCAGTCTTCGATGTTTGATAAGAATAACAGTATGACGCAGTGGTTGATTGCTCAGAGCACTGCTTTGAGGTGGTGGATAGGACTTGCGAAGCAAGTTTCCCAAGTCTTTGTTCGCATTTTAAGCTCCAAAGATAGCCTAATCAACTGTGCGGGGGTGGGAAAACGAACTCTTCTTAATTAGTCGGAGTTCTGTCCCACTCCCTTTTTTACAGTCTTTGTGGTATAATCTTTCTATTGTTTAGAAGAGGAAATAGAGGATGACACAGGAAATTGATATTGAAAAATACCATCAGTTAGCTCTCCAAAAGCAAAAGGAGCACCGCAAGGTATTGGCGAATCTCAAGAAGAAGCCACCTAAGAATTTAGATAAAATAGCGCAAGAAATCCACGATGAAGTTTTCCAAGAAATCGATTGTACGGCTTGTGCCAATTGCTGCAAAACCTTAGGTCCAGATTTTAAGGAAACCGATATCACGCGCATCGCCAAATATTTCAAGATGAAGCTTCCTGCTTTTGAGGCAGAATTTCTTCAAGTTGACGAAGATGGGGACAAGGTTTTTAAATCCATGCCTTGCCCCTTTCTTGGTGGAGACAATCTCTGTTCCATCTACGATGTTCGTCCGAAAGCCTGTCGGGAATTTCCTCATACAGATCGCAAGAAGATCTACCAGATCAACCATCTGACCATCAAGAATACCCTCACTTGCCCAGCGGCTTATTTATTTGTAGAAAAATTGAAGGATCGTTTGTAATGGCATATACATTTTTACTTTTTGATTTGGACCATACCTTGTTGGACTTTGAATCTGCTGAAGAGACAGCCTTGACGCAGATGTTAGAAGACATGAATTTTCCAGATGTACAGGCCTTTAAGGATTACTACAAACCCATGAACCAAGGGCTCTGGAAGGATTTGGAGCAAAAGAAATTAACCAAGCAAGAGCTCGTGGATAGTCGGTTTGCGATTGGGTTTGCCCACTTTGGGATTACGGTTGATGGGGCTGAGATAGCTCTTCGCTACCAAGATTACATTAGTCTTCAGGGGCAGTCTTTCCCCGGTGCGGAGGACTTACTGGCTCGACTTGAAAAAGCAGGTTACCAGCTCTATGGTGCAACGAACGGAGTGACTGCCATTCAAGAAGGACGCTTAGTTCATTCTACAATCGTACCTTATTTCAAAGAGGTCTTTATCTCTGAGCAGCTTCATACTCAGAAACCAGAACCTGCATTTTTTGACAAGGTCGGCCAACTGATTCCAGGTTTCAGCAAGGAAGAGACCCTCATGATCGGTGATTCCTTGACGGCGGATATCGCAGGAGGCCATGCTGCGGGGATCGATACCGTCTGGTATAACCCAAATCATAAGGAAAATACCAGTCAGGTAGTGCCGACTTATACCGTTAGCAACTATCAAGAAATCGCCGATTTACTGATAAAATAAAAAATTTTAAATACTGTCAAGTTTTTTTCTTGACAACTCTATAAAATGTGTTACAATAGATCATGTGCTAAATAGCTTGTCTATTTCACCGAAAATTAAAATATAGAAAAGAGACTTATAAAAATGGCAGTTAAAATTCGTTTGACTCGTATGGGTTCTAAGAAAAAACCTTACTACCGTATTAACGTAGCAGATTCACGTTCACCACGTGATGGACGTTTCATCGAAACAGTTGGAACTTACAATCCACTTGTTGAAGAAAACCAAGTAACTTTGAAAGAAGACCGCGTTCTTGCATGGTTGGCTGATGGAGCTCAACCTTCAGATACAGTTCGCAACATCCTTTCAAAAGCTGGTGTGATGAAGAAATTCCACGATTCTAAATTCTCAAAATAATTTTTTAAGTAGGTTGATGTATGGATACGATTGAAAATCTCATTATTGCAATTGTGAAACCCTTGATTTCACAACCGGATGCCTTAACCATCAAGATCGAAGATACTCCTGAATTCTTGGAGTACCATCTTGACCTTGATCCTAGCGATGTTGGTCGTGTAATCGGTCGAAAAGGTCGCACCATTTCTGCGATAAGAACGATTGTCTACTCTGTCCCAACTGAAGATAAAAAAGTAAGAATTGTTATTGACGAAAAATAAAAAGGCGGGATTTTGTCCCGTTTTTTTGTTGGAGCACTCAGGGAGCACCGTTGAGAATTGTTGCTGAACGTGATAAAATAGAGTGAATAAACTACACTGGAGAAATCATGAATTACTTTAATGTTGGGAAAATTGTCAATACCCAAGGCTTACAAGGTGAAATGCGGGTCTTGTCTGTGACAGACTTTGCGGAAGAGCGTTTTAAAAAAGGAGCTGAATTGGCCCTCTTTGATGAGAAGGATCGTTTTGTCCAGACGGTGACCATTGCCAGTCATCGCAAGCACAAGAACTTCGACATCATCAAGTTTAAGGATATGTACCATATCAATGCTATCGAAAAATTCAAGGGCTTTAGCCTCAAGGTTGCAGAAGAAGACTTGACGGATTTGGAGGATGGCGAGTTTTATTACCATGAGATCATCGGCCTTGATGTTTACGAAAATGACCAGCTAATCGGTCAGATCAAGGAAATCCTGCAACCAGGTGCCAATGATGTCTGGGTCGTGAAACGAAAAGGCAAACGTGACCTTCTCTTGCCTTATATCCCACCAGTGGTGCTCAATATCGATATCCCAGGAAACAGGGTGGATGTAGAAATCTTAGAAGGGTTAGACGATGAAGATTGATATTTTAACCCTCTTTCCAGAGATGTTCTCTCCTCTTGAGCATTCTATCGTCGGAAAGGCGCGTGAGAAGGGACTTCTCGAGATCAACTACCATAATTTCCGTGAAAACGCGGAGAAAGCGCGCCATGTGGACGATGAACCCTATGGGGGCGGGCAAGGCATGCTTCTACGCGCTCAACCGATTTTTGATGCCTTTGATGCCATTGAGAAAAAGCATCCGCGCGTGATCCTGCTGGATCCTGCTGGTCGGACCTTTGATCAATCTTATGCAGAAGAGTTGGCTCAGGAAGAAGAATTGATCTTTATCTGTGGTCACTATGAGGGCTACGACGAGCGGATCAAGACCTTGGTGACGGATGAGATTTCTCTTGGAGATTATGTACTAACAGGTGGCGAACTAGCTGCCATGACCATGATTGATGCGACGGTTCGCTTGATTCCAGAAGTGATCGGAAAAGAGTCCAGTCATCAAGACGACAGTTTCTCATCAGGTCTTCTAGAATATCCTCAATACACACGGCCTTATGAATACAGAGGGATGACAGTTCCAGATGTCCTCATGAGTGGCCACCATGAAAATATTCGTCAGTGGCGCCTCTATCAGAGTTTGAAAAAGACCTTAGAACGTCGTCCAGACTTGCTAGAAAACTATGAGTTGACAGCAGAAGAAGAGAAGATGTTGGAACAAATTAAACAAGAAGACTAACAGCGTCAGCTGTTTTTCTTTTGCCTCAAAAATTTATGAAAAAAACTTTTTAAACCTACTAGTTATTGGTAACAAAATGTGGTATGCTAAGGGGTAGAGAAACTTCAAGAAAATGATTCAGTTTTGGGGGTGAGTTTAATGGGAAAGAAATTAGGAAAATCGGTTTTCACGACTGGGATTGCCGCAACAACGGTCCTATCTGGTATGTTTAATCACAAGGCTAGTGCGGAAGAGGTGAAGCAAAATGAAAATGCAGAAACCAATAGTACGGAAGTAGTCGAAAAACCAATTACGGTTGATGAGTTGAAGCAAATTACAGCTCAAAAAGGCCAAGTGGTGAAAGATGTCCACTACCAAGAGCAAAAAGTGATCGATGCTCAAACGGAAGTCAAGGTGGCTGGGCAAGAGCTGGAAGAAAAGAAAGCAGTAGTGACGGATGCAGAAAACCTGATCGCAACGACTTCAGATGCCCAAGTTCAAAATGCAGAAAATGACGTCAAGGTGGCTCAAGCCTATGTGACTATCGAAGAAAATAAGGTTCGAGAAGCAGAAGCTGCCCATGACCAAGTCGTAGAAGCTGTTCGTCAACAGGAAAATCAAGTTACAGCTCAAGAATCTTTGGTCGATGTAGCACAAAATGAATTGAACCAAGCCAAAGCACCGATTTCAAATGATGAGAATGTGCTCAACCAAGCCTTGTTGGAGCAAAGTCAAGTCGAGCATAGTATCCGAGAATCTCAGAATTACCTTGCAACCTTGCAAGCGAGTCAGCAAACTGGCTCAGATACAGTGGCTCAAATTGAGAGCGATATTCAACTGGCTCAAACGCGTCTGACAGATTTGAAAGCGGTCATCGCAACCAAGGAAGCAGAATTGGCAGCCTTAGAACAAGCTGCGGCCAATAGCCCAGTTCAGTTGAGTCAAGCGACTTATGAAGGTTATTTGCAACACTTAGCTGACAATGGCAATGAAGCTGCAGCGAGTGCTTTAGCCCTCTACAAGCGTGGTCGGGAAGAAGACGGCTTAACGGTTGGAGAGTCTGGATCCTTGCAAGCTAACCTCCGAGCTCTTGAAATTGCGGATGCCATCAATAGCTATCGTCGCAATGCCGGCTTGCCTGAATTGGAACTGGATCCCTATTCCCTTCCAGCCAGTCAAGTACAGTTGGAATACTTCAAAAAAGCCAATTGGCATATGTTTAAGTATTTGCCAAATGAAAACATCGCTTATGGCTTCTCACCTGCTGGTGCGGTTGACTTTTGGTACAATGAAAAAGCGGCTTATCAGGAAGTAGCGGCTCAATATGGTCTACCAACAGACGAAACACAAATCGATGCCAATGACATTTATATGAAAATTGGGGCTGAGGCCTTTGCTAAGGTTGGTCACTACCTCCAAATGGTAGACAACAAAGCGACAGCTTTATCAGTCGCTTATGACCCAAGCAATGCCATGTCAGAAGCAGCTTTCTTACACAGCCCGGTCAATTCAGCAGTGTCAACCAGTGCACTCGCTTACCAATTGCGTCAGGGAGCTGGGGCAACGACGACAAGATCAGATGTGAAAGCAAAATCTGATGAAGTAGCTAATCTCAAGTTAGACAAGGCCAATCAAGAGTCTCAAATCATTATCTTGCAAGGCAAACTAGAAGATGCCCACCATGCAAATTCGAAGATGGAAGCGGAGATGGCCAATGTCCAAAAGACCATCCAAAATTACAAGATTCTTCTTGTTAGCAAGGACCATGCGGTTGAAAAGGCGAAGGCGACTCTTGATGTATCTCGAGGTCGGATTGAAGCAACTATCCAACCAAAAGAAGCAGCACTTCAAAAAGCGAAAGATTTGTTAGCAGCTGCGCGTGAGAAATTAGATCTTTTAAAAGCGGAAGAAGCAGAAAAAGCCCAAGTCGTTCAAGAAGCGCATGAGGGCTTGAAGGCGGCTCAAGAGCGCTTGGTTGCTGCTGAAAAACGTCTTTCTGACTTTAAAAATGCTCCAGAATTATTGGTCAAAGCCCAATCCGTTTTATCAGCTGCGGTGGCTAATTTAGAGAATAAAAAAGAAAAATTGGAAGCAGAATTCACAACCCTTCAATCTTATCAAAGTGTCGTGGAACTGTTGAATTCCCAATATGAAGATCTAGCCTCACGGATAGATCCAGCTATTTTAGAAGCAGCAGATATGCCAATGGATATCCGCTCAAGCAATCCAACAACTTTCCCGGATAGACCAACGGTTCTTCCAACAAATAACAATAGTCCACAAGTGCAAGCACCAACAGCTACTCCAGCTCCAAAACAAGAAGCCAAAGTAGAAGAAATCAAATCAAAAAAAGAAAACAGCCAAGCTGTGGCTGGATCTGATTCCTCCAAATATGTAGCAGCAACAACAGGTGTTGCCGTCGGGCTACTTGCTGGATTGTTTGGTTTCAAGAAAAAGAAACAATCTTCAAAAAATGATTAAGACATACCGAAGATAGAGTGGATGCTTAGACACTTTATTGCTTAAACTCTTCAAAGAAGATTGATGAGGGGGGGAAAAGAACTCGCTTAACAAAATGAGTTCTTTCCTGCTCTTTTTTTGTACAATTTTAGAATTTTTGAAAGAAAATGATAGAAAATGATAAAAAGTGTTGACATTTTTTGAATATGGAGTATAATAGTCCCTGTAATCGATTGCAAAAGGAGGAGAAATGCTTAAGTCTGAACGAAAACAATTCATCCTCGAGAAGGTACTGAAGGAAAAGTTTGTTTCCTTAGAAACCCTTGTACAAGAGTTGGGGACGTCTGAATCAACGGTTCGACGTGACTTGGATGAATTAGAAGCTGAAAGTAAACTTCGCCGGGTTCACGGCGGTGCGGAAAGCCTGCATTTTCTTCAAGAGGAAGAAAGCAATAAAGAAAAATCTATCAAAAACATTCAAGTTAAGTCAAAAATCGCGGTAAAAGCGGCGGAATTGATCAAAGATCATGACGTGATCTTTATCGATGCCGGGACGACCAATGAACTTTTAGTACAAGAAATTGTCAATCCAACGGTAACCGTGGTGACCAACTCTATTCACCATGCGACCAAGTTGGTCGAGCGAAATGTTCCAACGGTCATCATCGGTGGGAAGGTAAAATCTTCTACAGATGCTAGTATCGGAGGAATCGCGCTCAATCAGATCGGTCAGTTGAATTTTGACAAGGCCTTTCTTGGAATGAATGGAATTGATGATGAATTTTACAGCACTCCAGACCTGGAAGAAGGATCTGTCAAGCGTGCGATTATCGAAAATGCGAAAAAGACCTATATCCTAGCGGATGATTCGAAAATTGGGGTGACATCCTTTGTCAAAGTGGCTCCTATCAAGCGAGCCATGATTATTACCAATCAATGTGAACCGCAACGATTAAAGGTTTTAAAAGAAAAAACGGAGGTTATAGAGGTTTGATTTATACAGTAACACTGAATCCAGCAATTGACTATATTGTCCGTCTCGATCATGTAGAGACCGGAGCGGTCAATCGGATGGCTTCAGAAGATAAATTCGCCGGTGGTAAGGGAATCAATGTCAGTCGTGTTTTGAAGCGTCTCGATATCGAGAACACAGCGACTGGATTTATCGGTGGTTTCACAGGACGCTTCATTGAAGACGTACTGATTAGCGAGGCCATTTCAACCAACTTTGTGACAGTGGACCAAGATACACGGATCAATGTCAAGATTAAAGCTGATGAAGAAACAGAGATCAATGGGAATGGCCCAGAAGTGACGGAAGCTCAGTTGAAAGAATTGCTCAACATCTTATCGAGCTTAACAGCGGATGATGTGGTAGTCTTTGCAGGATCTGCCCCATCTTCACTTGGGAATGCCGTTTACAAACAATTGATCGCAGCAACACGTGCGACAGGTGCGAAAGTGGTTTGTGACTTTGAAGGGCAAACCTTGATTGATTCCTTAGAGTTCAATCCCCAATTGGTCAAACCAAACAACCATGAATTGGGAGATATCTTTGGCGTTACCTTGACGGAATTGCCAGAAATTGAACGTTATGCTAAAGAGATTTTGGCCAAAGGAGCACAAAACGTCATTATTTCCATGGCGGGTGATGGTGCTCTCCTTGTCAGTCCAAGCGGAACTTACTTCGCAAAACCAATCAAAGGACAAGTGAAGAACTCTGTTGGGGCTGGAGATTCCATGGTGGCAGGCTTCACTGGGAAGCTCGCAACAACAGGAGATGTCATCGAAGCCTTCAAATGGGGCGTGGCTTGTGGAACAGCGACCACCTTCTCGGATGACTTGGCGACAGCTGACTATATAAAAGAAACTTATGAAAAAGTAGAGGTAGAAAAACTATGAAAATTCAAGACGTTTTAAATAAAAACGTGATGTTGTTTGATCTTCAAGCAACAGATAAAGAGGGCGTGATCAATGAGATGGTTCAATCGCTCGTTGACAATGGTGTGGTGACAGATTTTGATACCTTCAAGGCTGGAATCATGAACCGTGAAGCACAAACTTCAACTGGTTTGGGTGACGGAATTGCCATGCCCCACAGCAAAAATGAAGCAGTCAAAGAAGCAACAGTCTTGTTTGCAAAATCAAACAAGGGTGTGGACTATGCATCACTTGATGGCCAACCAACAGACTTGTTCTTCATGATCGCAGCTCCAGAAGGAGCAAACGACACTCACTTGGCAGCCCTTGCTGAATTGTCTAAGTACTTGATGAAACCAGGTTTTGCGGACAAACTTCGCCAAGCCAGCACTCCTGATCAAGTGATCGCAGCCTTTGATGCAGAAGAGCAAGAAGCTGCAGCTGAAGAAGCGAAAAAAGCAGAAGCGGTCAAAGAAGCAGCTTCATCTGACAAACCTCTCATCGTTGCTGTTACAGCATGTACAACAGGGATCGCCCACACTTACATGGCAGAAGAAGCCCTCATCAAAAAAGGGGAAGAAATGGGTGTTACAGTCCGCGTTGAAACCAACGGTGCATCTGGTGTCGGCAACCGCTTGACAGCTGAAGAAATCGCAAAAGCTGAAGGGGTCATCATTGCAGCGGATAAGGCAGTTGAAACCGCTCGTTTTGATGGCAAAAAATTGATCTCTAAACCAGTCGCAGCCGGTATCCGTCAGACAGAAGAATTGATCCAAACCATCTTGGATGGCAAAGCAGATGTCTTCCACGCTGAAAATGCTGCACAAGCTAGCGCTAGCCAAGAAAAATTGAGCTTAGGTGGAGCCTTCTACAAACACTTGATGAGTGGGGTTTCTCAAATGCTTCCATTCGTTATCGGTGGTGGTATCTTGATCGCCCTTGCCTTCTTGATTGACCAAGTTCTGGGTGTGCCTCAAGATCAATTGTCTAGTCTTGGTTCTTATCATGTATTAGCAGCACAATTTAAAACAATTGGTGGAGTAGCCTTTGGCTTCATGCTTCCTGTACTTGCAGGTTACATTGGATTCTCAATCGCTGAAAAACCTGGTTTTGTAGCAGGGTTTATCGCTGGATCTATTGCTAGCTCAGGGTCAGCATTTGGAAATATCGCCTACGGTGCTGCTAAAGGTGAATTACCAGCAGCCGTATCATCTGGTTTCCTTGGAGCCTTAGTTGGTGGTTTCCTAGCAGGTGGAGTGATTCTAGTTCTTCGTAAAGCTCTTGCAGGTCTTCCACGTTCTCTTGATGGTATCCGTTCAATCCTTCTCTTGCCATTGCTTGGTGTTGGTTTGACAGGATTCTTGATGTTCCTCATCAATATTCCAATGGCTGCTATCAATACTGGTCTTAACAACTTCCTTTCAAGCTTGTCAGGTAGCTCAGCTGTCCTTCTTGGACTTCTCGTCGGCGGTATGATGGCTGTCGATATGGGTGGACCAGTTAACAAAGCCGCTTATGTCTTCGCTACAGGTACACTTGCTGAATCTGTTGCTTCAGGTGGTTCTATTGTTATGGCAGCTGGTATGGTTCCTCCATTGGCAGTATTCGTAGCAACTGTATTGTTTAAAGATAAATTCACACAAGAAGAACGCGATTCTGGTTTGACAAACATTGTCATGGGTCTTTCTTTCATCACAGAAGGTGCCATTCCATTTGGTGCAGCTGACCCAGCTCGTGCCATCCCAAGCTTCATCGCAGGTTCAGCATTGACAGGTGCTCTTGTTGGTCTTGCAGGCTTGAAACTCATGGCTCCTCACGGAGGAATCTTCGTTATCGCCCTTACATCAAATCCACTTCTTTACATCTTGTTCGTATTGATCGGTGCAGTTGTAAGTGGTATCTTGTTCGGATTGCTTCGCAAACCTAAAAACTAATCATACC
Source organism: Streptococcus sp. 27098_8_186 (assembly GCF_041432055.1). NCBI lineage: Bacteria > Bacillati > Bacillota > Bacilli > Lactobacillales > Streptococcaceae > Streptococcus > Streptococcus sp. 27098_8_186. Next base: position 71,533 of record NZ_JAPVYV010000001.1, on the reverse strand, counting down.
TAAAAGAGGCTGGGCAAAAATCGTCCAGCCTTTGAAGTCTGATAGAAATAAATATATGACGCAGTGGTTGATTGGCATCTTTGTTCACTTTAAAAGCTCCAAAGATGACCTAATCAACTGTGCGGGGGTGGGAAGATTGAAAAGGTTTGGGGAACCTTTTCAACTTTTTTTATTTTACGGAGTTCTTTCCCACTCCCTTTTTATTGCACAAAAACACCAACTAGTGATGAAGTTGCTTATCTCTATAGATTTCGATATAATTGCAATAACTTTTCTTTATCAAGGAGGCGAGATAATGAAAAAAAGAAAACTTGTCATTTTTTTTGCAATAACTTCTGTGTTAGTGGGAGGTACAATTATGTCTATTCAGAAACAAAATATCTTTTCAAATGGTACTCAACAAAGCAAGCAACTTAGCACGAAAGAGAAGCAATTGGCTTATTTACAGAAACACGAATACAAAATCGAAAATTTTGTAAAATCTCAAAACCCAAAGATCGAATCAGTTCAAATTGATTGGGAAGAGACAAAATGGGATGAGATAGGAAATGGTACTCCACAAGGAGGTGGCGAAATTGTTCAGGTCTATGGAGGATTTAATAATATATCAAACTCAAGCTGGAGTGCGATTATTAAGTTTAAGGATAAAAAAATTTTAATTGATTATATCGGAATGGGTAGCCCTTTACGTATTGGAGGTGAACTGCTTGACTAATAGTAATTTAAGAACTTTTGATAATTTTTACTCAAATTTAGCTCAGTCAGCTTATCGAGGACGTCCGAATCTTTTTGCTTATGAAAGATTGACTAAAGAGGAAATAAAAGTATTAGATTCAGGGAAAGCGTTGGAATATGATTTTTCACGTGATAATAAATTTTATAACGATGATAAAAAAGAATGGGAAATCACCACCGGAGGTAAAAATCTTCCTAATGGTGGAAAAGTCTATTTACAGCCAGATTCTGGTTTGCATACTGTAGAAGAGACGTTGGATCTTCAGGTCCCAAATCCTAATGGTGGATATCATAAAGAAACATATACCGTCAATCATTATCAGAAGGGTCTTTTAACTGATGAGAAAGCAGGGTTTAATGCCTATTATTTAACAGATACTCCAACCTTAGGTAAAGATACTAAGAAAACCTACATGGCCATTCGAGGAAGTGATGGAATGAGATTGTCTACTTGGAACGACTGGGTCGATAACGACGCTCAGTTTGCGATTAATGATAGTCATATACCACAAGCGAAGTTGGCTACAAAAGGATTGAAAGAAAAAATAGCTGAAATGAGCAAAAAAGCTCCAAATGCTCAAATGGACCTTGCCGCTCACTCACTCGGGACTATGGTTTCTGTCCAAGGAATAGCTGATCTAAGTAATCAAGAGTTGAACAAAATTGGCAAAGTAGTTTTGCTTGATGGTCCAGATACGACAAAGAGTTTAAAGAAAATGGGCCTTAGTGATGAAAAAATCAAATTAATCAGTGATAAAGTAGAATACTATGTCAATCCCTTTGATATGGTAAGTATGCTCAATCGAGAACATACTATTACTAAATTACCTGGTGATGGGAATGAGCCTCTTAAAAAGCCTGTTGGTAAAGTCAATATCATTGTCCCCCTCTATTATACTGAAAGTTTTGATGCAGAAAGTTCTCATGATTTTGGTGTTTATCAACCGGATGGAAAAGGGAATTTCTTAACAGCTTCAGAAGATTTTCATCCGGAGTTGCTTAGGGCTGGTGAAAAGTTTGCTCGTTTGATTGCATCGTCATTAGAAGCTGCAAAAAAGTTAGGAATTAAAGGAAATGTAGCTTTAAATATTTTCAGTTCAATTGTTACAGGTGACATTAGCATCAGGCTCCCTCTTGGAATTTCAGTCTATGAGAATTTTAAAAAGCAGTATGGAGAAATCGTTAGGGAAGCACGTTTAGAATCTATTAAATGGGATCGTGAAGCTATCCCTAGATATCAGGAACAACTGAGAAGTGGAAATTTGACAGGTGAGGAAAGAATTTTGATTCGAGCTCGTTTACTTCAGACATCCTCACAGTTAGCTATTTTTGAGACAGAAGATAAGGTTGAGAATGTAAAGAGTTACCTTTCAAATGCTAAAGAAGAAATTCAAACCATTTTAAATAATACAAACTCGGAAGCAATAGGGTTAGCCACTTATTTAACGAGCTCAGAAGTCACAGCTTTGCTCTCTGATTTCAATATCTCACGTTTTTGGGATGAAGGAATTGAGGGTAAAACGGAAAAAGCAGCTGGAGCTTTTCTAACGCAAATTGAGCAATTGGGTACAACTTTGGTGAGAGCTAGTGGTACATTTGAAGTTGTGGATACACAACAAGCAGAGGATTTTAATAGTTTACTAGCAGATGTAAAAAATAAATGGAGGAGTAAAAATGTTGATGCTGGATGATTCTTTGCTAACAAAAGAGAGTCTAGAAAGAGAATATAGAGAAAGGATGAAAGAACAGGAACGCCAGGCGATTCGTGCTATTATAGCAGTTAAGACACTCCTGATTATAGCTAAAGGAGTAGAGTTATCAAAGAAATTAGATGACATAGCTTCTGAGATGCAGGAGTATACGTCTAAGACTTTTGTAAATAATATTAAGGGAGGATTTGAAGGGAAGGCAGCAGAAGCTACAGAGACCTATTTGACTCAGACAATGAAAAAGCCTGATCTAAAAAGTCCTATTAAATCCTGAATAAGAAAGTTGAGAAAGTTAGTAATGGATAAAAAAGAACTACAGAAAATAGAAGACGACCACATGTATAAACTACGTGAGTTAGAACGTCTGGAGTTTGATTTAGATTACTATTATCATAGGTTTGACAGAGACACAGAGAATATAATAGAGTCTGTTTCCTATGCATGTAGAGGGGAGTATGCTGTTGAAATACAATCCTACATTTTTGAAATTGAGGAAAATTTGGATAACTATCGTAAATTGTATAATGCTCGCATTGAAGATGTATTGGACTTACGTTCTAAAGAGAATAAAAATTTCTATAGAAAGTTAGAAGAAAATAAAATTTAGAAAATAAGAAACGAGAACGAAATATAAATTCTATTAACATTACTACACTAAAAAAGATAATCGACTTAATAAAGCTGTGTGTTAGTGGAGCAAAATTCGTTATCCTCTGTCTTATGAAAGGCCAAACTTCCTCGGCCTTTTCTTCTTGTACTAGCGAAAAAATCCCCTCATTCGGCGTTGGTATCTTGAGCTGAATTATGATATAATAAGCCTATCGCATATTTTTAGGAGAATAAAAATGGATATTCAACGTGAAAAAGAATTTGTCAGCCAATACCACTATGATGCTCGTAATTTTGAGTGGGAAAAAGAAAATGGCATCCCTGAAACAAAAGTAGATGTAAACTTTCAATTGATCAATCGTGATCAAGAACAAAACACGACTTCTTTGATTGTGATCTTGAGCTACATGATCGTTTTTGACGGTTTTGTGATCAGCGGAACCATCACTCAAATCAACCACTTGTTTGGTCGTTATGTCAATGAACCAAGCGAATTCAGCAAAGACGAAGTAGAAGAATTGGCTCGCCCTTGCTTGAATATGCTCAACCGTTTGACTTATGAAGTCACAGAAATTGCCCTCGATTTACCGGGTATTAATTTGGAGTTTTAATCAATGAAATTAGCAGTGATCACGGATTCGTCTGCCTATTTAACGCAAGACGTGCTCCATCACGACGACTTATTTATTTTAGAGATCCCGATCTATATAGATGGGGAGTCTTATGTTGAAGGGAAGAACCTGACACACGATGAGTTCTACCAAAAGATGTCTGCCTCTAAGGAATTGCCAAAGACTAGCCAGCCGAGTGTTGCAGAGTTAGAAGAAGTCTTATCTGGTTTGACAGCTAAGGGCTATACGCATGCTGTCGGTCTTTTCTTGTCATCCGGTATTTCTGGTTTCTACCAAAATATCCAATATTTGAAGGACGAATTTGAAGCCTTGACCGTCGAATTTCCGGATTCAAAAATCACCAGTGCTCCTCTAGGAATGATGGCAGAAGACTGCTTGAAATGGGCTGGTGAAGGTCGTTCTTTCGATGAGATTGTTGCCAATGTCCAACACCAGATTGATGGAACTTCTGCCTATATCATGGTAGATGATTTGAACCACTTGGTTAAAGGTGGCCGTCTGTCAAATGGGGCTGCCATTCTTGGGAACCTCTTGAGCATCAAGCCTATTCTTCATTTTAATGATGAAGGCGTGATTGAGGTCTTTGAGAAAGTCCGGACGGAAAAGAAAGCCATGAAACGCTTGGTAGAGATTGTTGTATCAGATATCGCAGATGGTCATTACCAAGTCTTTGTCATCCATGCCAATGTCCCTGAAAAAGCAGAAGCACTTCGCCAACTACTCATGGAAGAAGGAGTAGAAGGTGACATTCCTTTTGCTACCTTTGGAGGGGTTATCGGGACGCACTTAGGTGACCATAGCTTAGCAGTTGGGTATATCCCTATCGTTTAAGGAGAATTCTATGTCCATTAAAGTCATTATCGCAGGTTTCAAGGGAAGAATGGGACAAGCAGCCTACAAGATGGTTTCTGAAGATCCTGAGTTAGAATTAGCTGGCTTGATCGATCCATTTACTGATGAGACAGAGGTTGCAGGAGTCCCTGTCTTTAACCGCAAAGAAGATGTCGTGAGTCTAGAGGCAGATGTTTGGGTCGACTTTACCATGCCCAAGGTCGCTTACGAAAATACTCGCTTTGCAATTGAGAATGGCTTTGCGCCTGTTGTGGGAACGACTGGATTCACTTCTGAGCAGATCCAAGAATTGACAGACCTTTCACGTGAAAAGGGATTGGGTGGCTTGATCGCGCCGAACTTTGCTATCGGAGCTGTGCTCTTGATGCAATTTGCAGCGCAAGCAGCCAAGTATTTCCCGAATGTGGAAATCATCGAATTGCACCACGACAAGAAAAAAGATGCACCGAGTGGAACAGCAATTAAAACCGCTGAGTTGATCTCTGAGAAGCGCGAGAAAATCCAGCAAGGTGCAGCAGATGAAGAAGAGTTGATGCCTGGAGCAAGAGGGGCAGAGTTTGAAGGGATGCGCATCCATTCAGTTAGATTGCCTGGCCTAGTCGCTCACCAAGAGGTGATTTTTGGTAGCCAAGGCGAAGGGTTGACTCTCCGACATGATTCCTATGATCGTGTTTCCTTCATGACAGGAGTAAATCTAGGAATTAAAGAAGTTGTCAAGCGTCATGAGCTTGTTTATGGTTTGGAACACTTACTATGAGATTAGAAAAGATGCCTTCTGAGTTTCAGGAGGCTTTACCAATATTAGAGAAGATTAAAGCAGCTGGTTTTGAGGCCTATTTTGTAGGGGGTTCTGTCCGAGATGCCCTCTTGGATCGTCCAATTCACGATGTCGATATCGCTTCCTCCTCATACCCAGAAGAGACCAAGGCGATTTTTGATCGAACAGTTGATGTCGGTATCGAACATGGGACCGTTTTGGTCCTTGAAAATGGGCAAGAATATGAAATTACGACCTTCCGGACGGAGGATGTCTATGTCGATTATCGCCGTCCAAGCTCCGTCTCTTTTGTGCGCTCGCTGGAAGAAGACCTCAAGCGTCGTGATTTTACGGTTAATTCCTTTGCCTTAAATGAAAAAGGAGAAATTGTTGACCTCTTTCATGGACTAGAAGATTTGGAAAACAAGGTCCTCCGGGCAGTTGGGCTTCCTCATGAACGCTTTAACGAAGATGCGCTCCGGATCATGCGAGGCTTTCGTTTTCAGGCCAGTCTCGGTTTTAAATTAGAAGAGGCGACCTTTGATGCCATGAAGGAGTGTGCTCCCTTACTAGAGAAGATTTCCGTAGAGCGCACTTTTATCGAGTTTGATAAACTCTTGCTTTCCCCATACTGGAGACAAGGCTTGGAGGCTATGCTAGCAAGTGGAGCCTATCACTATCTGCCAGAGATGAAGGATCGCAAAGAAGCGATCGAGCGTTTGTTTGACATAGAGTTGGAATATACCTTTTCAACTTCTGAGCAAGCCTGGGCTGCTTTGGTCTTAGCACTAGAGATTCAAGATATTCCAAGATTCTTTAAGAAATGGAAGACCTCTAGAGAGTTTGCCAAGACGGTGGAGCAGATCGTGGAGATTCTTAAGCTCCGAGAAAATGGAAGTCTAGACAAGCGTGCCTGCTACAAGTATGAGAAGCATTTGTTGCTAGTGGCAGAAGAGCTCCGGGAAGCGTATGCCTTGAGTGTGGATTATTTGGCCATCGAGCGTGTTTATGATAGCTTGACCATTCATGATAAGCATGAAGTGGTGGTCAATGGCGGTATGTTGATCAAAGACTATGGTTTTCAACCAGGTCCAGCCTTGGGAGAGATTTTGACAAAAATTGAATATGCCATTGTCGATGGGGAACTGGCCAATGAGAAAGAAGCCATCATCGCCTATATCCAACAAGCAAAAGGGGAGGAAAAATGAGCGATTTTATTGTCGATAAATTAACCAAATCTGTCGGAGATAAGACCGTCTTTCGTGAGATTTCCTTTATCATTCACGACTTGGATCGGATTGGATTGATCGGGGTCAATGGGACTGGAAAGACCACTCTGTTAGATGTGTTGTCAGGTCGCTCCGGCTTTGATGGAGATGTGAGTCCTTTTTCTGCAAAGAGTGATTATACGATTGGTTATTTGACGCAGGAACCAGACTTTGATGATCAAAAGACGGTTCTTGATACAGTGTTATCTAGTGATTTACGCGAAATGCAGCTGATTCGCGATTACGAGTTCTTGATGGCGGATTACCGAGAAGAGAACCAAGCACGTCTTGAAAAGGTCATGGCGGAGATGGATTCGCTCAATGCTTGGGAAATCGAGAGTCAGGTTAAGACAGTCCTTTCAAAGCTTGGAATTGAAGACTTGAACGCCAAAGTTGGGGATCTATCTGGGGGCTTGCGTCGTCGTGTGCAACTGGCACAGGTTTTGCTGTCCCATCACGACCTGCTCTTACTAGATGAGCCGACCAACCACCTGGACATTGATACTATCGAATGGTTGACCAATTTCTTGAAGAACGCTAAGAAAACCGTGCTTTTCATTACCCACGATCGCTATTTCTTGGATAATATCTCGACGCGGATCTTTGAGTTGGATCGAGCTGGCTTGATCGAGTATCAGGGCAATTACCAGGATTATGTCCGCTTAAAGGCTGAGCAAGACGAGCGTGATGCGGCCCTTCTTCATAAGAAGCAGCAACTCTATAAGCAGGAGTTGACCTGGATGCGGCGTCAACCCCAGGCGCGTGCGACCAAGCAACAGGCGCGGATCAATCGATTCCATGATCTCAAGCAAGACTTGTCTGGTCAAAGCAACCAGACGGATTTAGAGATGAACTTTGAGACCAGCCGAATTGGAAAGAAAGTCATCGAGTTTAAAGATGTGAGTTTTGCTTTTGAAAACAAGCCGATTTTACAGGATTTTAACCTCTTGGTGCAGAATAAGGATCGCATTGGGATCGTTGGGGATAATGGCGTCGGCAAGTCCACCCTACTCAATTTGATCGCAGAGCGACTACAGCCACAGTCTGGGCAAGTCATCATCGGGGAAACTGTGCGGGTGGCTTATTTCTCTCAACAGATTGATGGTTTGGATGAGAGTAAGCGCGTGATTAATTTCCTCCAGGAAGTTGCTGAGGAAGTGAAGACGACCGTTGGAACGACATCGATTACAGATCTCTTGGAGCAATTTCTCTTCCCACGTTCCATGCACGGAACCTTAATTGAAAAACTCTCCGGTGGGGAGAAGAAGCGGCTCTTTCTCTTAAAACTCTTGATCGAAAAATCCAATGTGCTTCTCCTCGATGAGCCAACCAATGACTTGGATATCGCAACCTTGACGGTTTTGGAAAACTTCCTTCAAAACTTTGGAGGTCCCGTCATTACCGTTAGCCACGACCGCTATTTCCTGGACAAAGTTGCAAGCAAGATCCTGGCTTTTGAAAATGGGGGCATTCGTGAGTTCTTTGGAAATTATACGGATTACCTAGATGAAAAAGCCTTTGAAGCATCTCAAGTAACGGCCAGTCACAAGGTTGAAAAAGAGAAATCTGTCAAGCCAAAAGAAGAGAAGAAACGCATGAGCTATATAGAGAAGCAAGAGTGGGCGAGCATTGAAGCAGATATCGAAGCCATTGAAAATCGGATCGCAGAGATTGAAGTGGAGATGAATGAAAACGGCTCTGACTTTGGCAAATTGTCAGCCCTTCAAAAGGAATTGGATAAGGAAAATGAGCGACTACTTGAGAAGTACGATCGCTATGAATACCTGAGCGAATTAGATGAATAAGGAGGCCCTATGAATCAATTGAACCGGATATCCCTTGGGATTTCAGCCATTATCTTTACCATTATCGGTATCGTCTTGTTTATTAATCCAATTGAGCACATTGGCTCTTTTAGCTGGTTGATTTCCTGTGGCTTCTTTTTAATATCCCTTTCGCGTTTTTCACGCTATTACCGATTGCGGCAAGCTGGTATCATTCAGCAACAACAGCTCTTTCACAGTATGGTCGCCTTGGTTTTTGCGGTCTACTTACTGCTCTATGGCTACAAGACCTTGCCGATTGTCTTTCCAGTCACTTTAGGAATTTGGCTCATCTACCGTTCGATTCTAAACTTCCGAAAAGCCAATTTCTACTCGAGGAAGGTTGAGGAACTGTCCAAGCGTTATATTTTCTTTGCCTTGCTACAGCTCTTCATCGGTTTATTCTTAATTGTTAGTCCGCTTTCGATTAGCGTCTTTCTATTAAATATTATTGGCTTGATTTTCCTCATTTTAGGATTTCAATCCTTTAGTCTCTTGTTAAAAAGTTAAGAAAAGTTACGTGCAAACCTTTGCGTTTGATAAAAAGTCTGATATAATAGATCTGTAAGTGTTTACAAGTTTGAAAGGAGTTACAGATGTCTAAAAAAATTATTGGGATTGACCTAGGGGGAACTTCAATTAAGTTTGCCATCCTTACTTTGGATGGGGAAGTTCAAGAAAAATGGTCTATTAAAACAAATATCTTGGATGAAGGTAGCCATATCGTAGATGATATGATCGAATCAATTGCGCATCGTTTGAAGATGCTTGAGCTTGATGCTTCTGAATTCCAAGGAATTGGAATGGGATCACCTGGTGTCGTTGACCGTGAAAAAGGTACAGTTATCGGTGCCTACAACTTGAACTGGAAGACCCTTCAACCAGTCAAAGAAAAGATCGAAAGTGCCCTTCATATTCCATTCTTTATCGATAATGATGCCAACGTTGCTGCTTTGGGTGAACGTTGGAAAGGGGCTGGTGAAAACCAACCAGATGTCGTCTTCATGACACTTGGTACAGGTGTCGGCGGTGGTATCGTCGCTGAAGGTCGTCTCTTGCACGGTGTACGTGGAGCTGCTGGGGAGCTTGGTCACATCACTGTTGACTTTGATGATCCAATCCAATGTACCTGTGGTAAGAAAGGCTGTCTTGAAACGGTTGCATCTGCAACTGGTATCGTCAACTTGACTCGTCGTTATGCCGATGAGTACGAAGGGGACTCTCAATTGAAAGTCTTGATCGACAACGGAGAAGAAGTAACGGCTAAAACGGTCTTTGACCTGGCAAAAGAAGGCGATGCTCTTGCTTTGATCGTATACAAGAACTTCTCACGTTACCTTGGACTTGCTGCTGCAAACATCGGTTCAACCTTGAACCCATCTAAGATCGTTATCGGTGGTGGGGTTTCCGCTGCTGGAGACTTCCTCTTGGATGGTGTGCGCAAGGTCTTTGAAGAAAACTCATTCCCACAAGTACGTGAATCTACTCAATTGGCACTTGCTACTTTGGGAAATGACGCCGGTGTTATCGGTGCTGCATCCCTTGTATTACAATAAGATGAAATGGAGATCTGGCTCGTGCTGGGATCTCCTTTTTTTCTGTCTCCTGTGATATAATGAAGACAAAACTGGATTCAAGGAGAGTATATGACAAAAGCAGATACAATTTTTAAAGAAAACATTCGAAAAATCATGGAAGAAGGAGTCTGGTCAGAGCAAGCCCGTCCTAAGTACAAGGATGGCAGGACAGCCAATTCCAAGTACATCACGGGAGCCTTTATGGAATTCGACCTCGCAAAAGGGGAGTTCCCTATTACGACCCTTCGTCCCATCGCGATTAAATCAGCCATCAAAGAGATGCTCTGGATCTACCAGGATCAGTCGAATAGCTTGGATCTTTTAGAAGACAAGTACAATGTCCACTACTGGAGTGACTGGGAAGTGGGAGATAGCCGGACGATTGGACAACGCTACGGAGCTGTTGTCAAAAAGCATGACATTACGAATAAAATCCTCAAGCAATTAGAAGCCAATCCTTGGAATCGCCGCAACATCATCTCGCTCTGGGATTATGATGCTTTTGAGGAGACAGAAGGACTCTTACCATGTGCTTTTCAGACCATGTTTGACGTGCGTCGGGTTGATGAAGAGATCTATCTAGATGCGACCCTGACCCAGCGTTCAAATGATATGTTGGTAGCCCACCATATCAATGCCATGCAATATGTAGCTCTTCAGATGATGATTGCCAAGCACTTTGGCTGGAAGGTCGGAAAGTTCTTTTACTTCATTAATAACCTTCATATCTATGATAATCAATTTGAACAGGCTGAAGAGTTACTCCGTCGGGAGCCTTCAGATTGTCAGCCACACTTAGTTTTAAATGTAGCAGATGGAACCAGTTTCTTTGATATCAAACCAGAAGATTTTGAACTGGTCGATTACGATCCAGTGAAGCCACAATTGAAGTTCGATCTTGCGATCTAGTGATAAATTAATGCTTTTTATACCTCTATCTATGAGGAAATTTATTTTACAGTAAACAGAATCAGCGCTAAAAATTTTTACTCATTTTTGAGTTAAAATGTTTTAAGTATCGTTCGGTTTTTGTTAAAATAGATAAGGTTTTGAAAAACAAAACAATTACAATAAGAAAGTTAATTAATAGATAAAGATGGAGGCCTATTAAATTGGGGAAAGACTTATTTAATGATCGTATTAGCAGATTCTCGATTCGTAAATTGAATGTGGGTGTTTGCTCAGTACTTTTGGGGACACTTGTCATGGTTGGGACTTCCGCAAGTGCAGCAGCAGAAGAAAATACAGATACGACAAGTGAAAGTGTAGCAGCAGTTGCAACAGCGTCAGAAACGCCCGCAACTTCAACAGCTACTTCAGCAGCATCAACTTCTGAAACAACTAGCACAGTAGCCACAACGTATGAAGCAAGCCCAGCTGTTACTGCAGCATCAACTTCAACAGCACCTGCTTCAACTAGTGAAGCAAGTAGCACAAGTACAGCAGCCTCAGCAACTGCAGCTACACCAACCGCTGCAACACCAAAATTAGAAGCAGCTACGCCAGCAAACAAGGCAGCAGAAACAGCTTCAACCACTACAGATAAGAAAGAAGAAACAACTCTTTCAGCTGGACAAGGTGCAACAGCAAACAATACAGTCGCAACGGAAGAGACAGCCAACACTTCTCGCCGTCGTACTCGTCGTGCTGTGGGTGACCCAAATGATCCAAGCTTGATTGGGGATGACGTTGAAGACGCAACTTCAACTCCAAAAGTTGAAAAACCAGGATTTACAACAGATATTGATGCCAAATCTATGGCTAGCCAAATCTCATGGTTGGACTTTGGAGATGTAGCTAACTGGACAGGAACTACTACAGTATTAGTTCCTAAAAGTGAAACTAAACCAACTGAGGACTTAGAAGAAAAATTGGCTCTTCAAGTTGGGTCTACCTATACCAAGGAAATCATGCCTGGTTATGTAGTTACTGTAAAAGTCAAATCCTTGAAACCTTTCCAAGCGACTGAAATCTATAAGAAACGGATGGAAAATCAAGGGGCTACAGAAGTAGAAAAAGCAACCTATGATCCAAATGCAAAAAATGGTTATGTAAGTGGAGTCACTTCAACAGCTGCTAGGCAAGCTTTTAACAATGGTGAAGAGGCCAAAGTCATAGCTGATGCGCAAAATAATTGGACTGAAATCAGATTTGAGAACATTGATACGAAAACCAAGAAGACTACCATAAGTTCAGCTTTGAATGGTGGAAATATTGGAGTTCAGTTTGAAATCTCTGCAACCTTCCGTGGTAAGACAGTTAAGCCAGCTATTGTTATGGCTGATGGGGAGTCTGCTAACCCAGGTGAATTAGTTATGTTTACTACCAATGGAGAAGGTTGGCAGCATATTGGAGAATGGAAAAAGTTTACCAGACCAAAAACTTCTGTAACTTATGAACCACAAGATACTGAAAATCTTTTTGGACCTAATCCTAAATTTAATAATACCAACTTAAACCAACTTCGTAGATCTACTGAAGTTGGACCAGAAAAGAAACCAGTAGCTTGGAAGTATTTTGGAAATCCTGACCAAGTTACGGGTGGTCTAGGAACCGGTATATTTGGACCTAACATTTCTGAAGGAAATAGAACAGTTCCAATTGTGATGACGCGTGGTGCCTCTGAAGTGGGGCTTTATGTCGCTTCAGGTGGTAAACAGTCAGCAATGCTAGGATTCTTCCCAATTGATGAAGGGGATGCTCCTGAGTCATACGGAAAAGCTATGCATACCATTGCAACTGTAGATGGTGTAACTGGTGCTAAAGTAAATCAACCATATCTTGGTAATGTGAGCCCAGATATGGATGAGAATACTGCTCTTGACTGGTTCGGTGATGATAAGGCAACTACGGCCGATGAAGGAATTGACCAATTGCTTCCAGATGAGCTTAAAGGTACAACCAATGAGATGATCAAGATGGATCGTACACGCCCAGGTAACTACAAGTTGTCAATAGAAGCCCATACAGATGGAGCTTCAGAAGCTTATATCTACGGTTGGATAGACTTTAACCAAAATGGTACCTTTGATGAAGATGAACGCTCTGATCTTGCAAGAATCACAAATGACGGCACCGTTGAGTTGACCTTTGCAAAGAGCAAGACTTATATCGACCCTAGCGTTAAAGAACTAGGTGCTCGTGTTCGTATTGCCAAGAAAGCTACCGAGATTGAGAGCCCAACTGGTATGGCCTTCTCAGGGGAAGTAGAAGACTTCAGAACCCAAATCACTCACCCACCAAAAGGGGAATTCAAGGAAACAAGTGGTCTTCAAGGGGCGAAGCAAACTGCAACTGTAATCTTTACAGCACGTGGAGAACACAAGTATGAGCTTAATTCTAGTGCCGTTATTGACGAAATGGTAGAACCATACATCGTTGATAAAGATGGCAACCGTGCAACTCTTGATGCGGACGGTTACTATGTCGTTCCAGGACAAGGTAAGTACAAGATTACTGCCAACGGTAAGGACGTAGACGTTGAATTTATCCCAGAAGATAACTTCCTTGGAACAGCTGATGGTATTTCTATCCGTCGCTCAGATAACAACGGTTATGATACTGGTTGGTCAACAAAATTCCCAGATCAAGAACCAAACATTAATGGTCAGTTGAATACCATGGATGGTCAATACGTTCCAACAGTCACTCCAATTGAAATCGAAGGAGTTGACAAAACTTCAACTGATGTTCAAGGTGCGACTCAAAAAGAAACTCCGGCCTTTAACACAACTGCGACTAACTCAAATGGTGACAAGATTGCAATCACTCCAAGTGCAGAATATCCTGCTAAGTTGGTAGATCCTGCCACAGGTCTCACTACTGATGCGCCATCTGTAACAGTTGAAGGGGAAGGAACTTATACGATTAATCCTTCAACGGGTGAAGTAACCTTCACTCCAGATCCAAGCTTTACTGGTACAGCCAAAGGTGTGGATGTTTCATTGTCAGCGCCAGTTGGTAGAAATAAAGATGGTAAGATCCAACAGGACTACATCAAGACTGCAACAGCTAAGTACACTCCAACTGTCACACCAATCACAGTGACTCCTACAGACAAGGTTTCTGCGGATGTTCAAAACGTTCCTCAAACACAAACTCCTACATTTGAGTTGAGCAACGACAAGACTGCTGAAATCACTAGCAAGAAATTGGTGGATCCAGCAACTGGTCAACCGACTGATGAAACAACTGTAACAGTAGCAGGAGAAGGAACATACACGATTGATCCTACTTCAGGAGCGGTAACATTTACTCCTGAAAAAGACTTTGTTGGAACTGCAAAAGGTGTTAGCGTTCAAGCTACTGCAACCATTACAAATGCTAATGGTAAGACTGCAACCATTACTTCTGATGCGACTTACACACCAACTGTTGTGCCTGCAGTTCCAACTGCAAACCCAGAAACTTCTAAAGATGTGCAAGGTGCAACACAAACAGGGACACCAACCTTTGCAGGAACGACTGTCCAAGTAAATGGTGAAGATAAAGCTATTACGATTAAAGACAATAGCTATACACTCTTGGATAATGACGGGAACGAAGTTTCAAGCACACCAGCTTACGCAGAAGATGGTACAACACCAATCGGTACCTTCACTATTGACCCAGCAACTGGTCAAGTAACCTTCACACCAACTGATAAATCTTATACAGGTAAAGTAACTCCAGCTAAGGTTCAAGCCGAAAGTTCAAACGGTATCAAAGTTGATACAACTTACACACCTGAAATCGTTCCAGTAACCCCAACTGCAACACCAGCAGAAACAACAGACATTCAAGGTGCAACTCAAACAGGTAAACCTGAATTCAAGGGTGGAACTGTAACGGTTGATGGTGTTGAGAAGACTGTTGAAATCAACGAAGATGTTCCAGCAACATTTGACGATGGATCCACAACTAAGACAGTTGAAGGTGTTGGTACTTTCACAGTAGCAGCTGATGGTACAGTTACATTTGTTCCAGAAAAATCATTCGTTGGAACTGCACCAGCAGTAACCGTTGTTCGCGAAGATAAGAACGGAACGAAAGCTTCTGCAACTTATACACCGACTGTTACTGCAGTAACCCCAACTGCGACACCAGCTGAAACATCAGGCGTTCAAGGTGCTACACAAACTGGTAAACCAACCTTCACAGAAGGTGATAGCCGTGTACCAATGAATGATGACGTTCCAGCAACATTTGACGATGGATCCACAACGAAGACAGTGGAAGGCGTTGGTACTTACACAGTAGCAGCAGATGGAACTGTAACTTTTGTTCCAGAACCAAACTTTACTGGTATTGCCCCAGCGGTAACCGTTGTTCGTGAAGATAAGAACGGAACAAAAGCATCAGCAACTTATACACCAACTGTAAATCCAGTCACTCTTACTCCAACCAATAAAGTTTCTGAAGACATTCAAAATGTACCTCAAACAGAAACGCCTACATTCGCTTTAAGTGATGATGAGACTGCTCAAATTACAAGTAAGAAGTTGATTGACCCAGCAACAGGTCAACCAACAGATGAAACAACAGTAACTGTTGAAGGTGATGGAACTTATACAATCGATCCGACTACAGGAGCAGTGACTTTCACACCTGAAAAAGACTTTGTTGGAACTGCAACTGGAGTGAAAGTCCAAGCGACAGCGACGATTACCAATGCAGATGGTAAGACAACAACCATCACTTCAGATGCAAGTTACATACCAACAGTTGTAGCAGCTGTTCCAACAGCTAACCCAGCTACATCTAAAGATATCCAAGGTGCTACTCAAACAGGAACACCAACTTTTGAAGGTGCAACTGTTCAAGTAAATGGTCAAGATAAAGCGATCACGATCAAAGACAATAGCTACACACTTTTGGATAATGATGGTAATGAAGTTTCAAGCACACCAGCCTTTGCTGAAGATGGAACAACACCAATTGGTACATTCTCTATCGACCCAGCAACTGGTACTGTAACTTTCACTCCAACTGATAAATCTTATACAGGTAAAGTGACTCCAGTTAAGGTTCAAGCTGAAAGCTCAAACGGTATCAAGGTAGATACAACTTACACTCCAGAAATTGTTCCAGTAACCCCAACTGCAACACCAGCAGAAACAACAGATATTCAAGGTGCTACTCAAACAGGTAAGCCTGAATTCAAGGGTGGAACTGTAACGGTTGATGGCGTTGAGAAGACTGTTGAAATCAACGAAGCTGTTCCAGCAACATTTGACGATGGCTCAACTTCTAAGACAGTTGATGGCGTTGGTACATATACAGTAGCAGTAGACGGAACTGTAACCTTTGTTCCTGAGAAATCATTCACAGGTAAAGCACCAGCCGTAACTGTTGTTCGTGAAGATAAGAATGGAACTAAGGCAACTGCAACGTACACACCAACTGTAACTCCGGTAACCCCAACTGCAACACCAGCTGAATCAACAGGTGTTCAAGGTGCTACACAAACTGGTAAGCCTGAATTTACTGCAGGCGACAGCCGTGTGCCAATGAACAATGATGTTCCAGCAACATTTGATGATGGTTCAACTACCAAGACTGTTGACGGCGTTGGT
Source organism: Streptococcus sp. 27098_8_186 (assembly GCF_041432055.1). Taxonomy (NCBI): domain Bacteria; kingdom Bacillati; phylum Bacillota; class Bacilli; order Lactobacillales; family Streptococcaceae; genus Streptococcus; species Streptococcus sp. 27098_8_186. Next base: position 55,017 of record NZ_JAPVYV010000001.1, on the reverse strand, counting down.
ACTTATACAGTAGCAGCAGACGGAACAGTTACATTTGTACCAGAAAAATCATTTGTTGGTACTGCACCAGCGGTAACAGTTGTGCGTGAAGACATGAACGGAACTAAAGCTTCTTCAACTTACACACCAACTGTAACTCCTGTCACACCGACAGCGACACCAGTTGAAACAACAGGTAAGCAAGGTCAAACTCAAACAGGTAAGCCTGAATTTACTGAAGGCGACAGCCGAGTACCAATGAACGATGACGTTCCAGCTACTTTCGACGATGGCTCAACTACCAAGACAGTTGATGGTGTTGGTACTTACACAGTAGCAGCAGACGGAACTGTAACCTTTGTCCCTGAAAAATCATTCACAGGTAAAGCACCAGCTGTAACAGTTGTTCGTGAAGATAAGAACGGAACCAAAGCATCTGCAACTTACACACCAACTGTAACTCCAGTAACTCCAACAGCAACACCAGCTGAATCTACTGGACCTCAAGGTCTTGTTCAAACTGGAACTGTAACCTTCACTGAAGGTGATGAAGTAGCTCAAATTAACAAGGATTCGATTACTCTTCTTGATGAAAATGGTCAACCTGCAGCATCAGTAGAAGCGAAATCACCAGCAGGTGACGTGATCGGTACATACACAGTTGATAAAGATACAGGTGTAGTTACTTTCACACCGACAGATAAATCTTATTCAGGTGATGTTGTCCCAGTTAAGGTTCAAGCAGCCGATGCAAATGGAACTACAGTAGAAACAACTTATACACCGAAGATTACTCCAGTTGTCCCAACTTCTGAAGATGTTACATCGACAGATATTCAAGGTCAAACACAATCTGGTAAACCAACCTTCACCGAAGGAAATCCAAATGTTCCAATCGATGAAGATACACCAGCGACCTTCGAAGATGGTTCAACCACTAAGACAGTAGATGGCGAAGGAACTTACACTGTTGCTCCAGATGGAACCGTAACCTTCGTACCGGAAAAATCATTCACTGGAACTGCTACAGGCGTAACAGTGAAACGTGTTGATAAGAACGGTACTGAGATCACAGCGAAGTACACACCAACTGTGACACCAGTAACACCAACAGCTGAACCAGCAACATCTACAGACATCCAAGGTGCAACTCAAACAGGTAAGCCTGAATTTACTGAAGGCGATAGCCGAGTACCAATGAACGATGACGTTCCAGCTACATTCGATGATGGATCAACTACGAAGACTGTAGATGGCGTTGGTACTTACACAGTAGCAGCAGACGGTACAGTAACCTTTGTACCAGAAAAATCATTCGTTGGAACTGCACCAGCCGTAACAGTAGTTCGTGAAGATAAGAACGGAACAAAAGCTTCTGCAACTTATACACCGACCGTAACACCAGTTACACCAACTGCAGAAGATACAACATCTACTGACAAACAAGGTCAAACGCAAACAGGTACACCAACCTTCACACCAGGTAATCCAAATGTTCCAATGGATGATGATACTCCTGCAACATTTGAAGATGGCTCAACTACGAAGACCATTCCAGGTGAAGGAACTTACACTGTTGCACCAGATGGAACCGTAACATTTGTTCCAGAAAAATCATTCACTGGAGAAGGCACAGGCGTAACGGTGAAACGTGTTGATAAAAACGGTACACCAGTTACAGCTAAGTACACACCAACTGTGACACCAGTAACTCCAACAGCAACTCCAGCTGAATCAGAAGCACCTCAAGGTGTGGTTCAAACTGGAACTGTAACCTTCACTGAAGGTGACCCAGTTGCACCAATCGACAAGGATACCATTACTCTTCTTGACGAAAATGGTCAGCCAGCAGCATCAGTTGATGCGAATTCACCAGCAGGTGATGTGATCGGTACTTTCACAGTCGATAAAGAAACAGGTGTTGTAACCTTCACACCAACTGATAAATCATACTCAGGTGAAGTAGTTCCAGTTAAAGTTCAAGGTAAAGATACAAACGGAACAGTTGCTGAGACAACTTACACACCTAAGATCACTCCAGTTGTACCAACAGCTGATCCTGCAACATCTACAGACATCCAAGGTCAAACACAAACAGGTACACCAAGCTTCACACCTGGTAACCCTGCAATCCCAATGGATGATGATGTACCAGCAACCTTTGAAGATGGCTCAACAACGAAAGTTATTCCAGGTGAAGGAACTTACACCGTTGCTCCAGATGGAACCGTAACATTTGTCCCAGAAAAATCATTCACAGGAACAGGTACAGGCGTAACAGTGAAACGTGTTGATAAGAACGGTACTCCAGTTACTGCAACTTACACTCCAACCGTAACACCTGTAACTCCAACAGCTAAGCCAACAACATCTACTGACATCCAAGGTGCAACACAAACTGGTAAACCTGAATTCACTGAAGGTGACAGCCGTGTACCAATGAACGATGATGTTCCAGCAACATTTGATGATGGTTCAACTACGAAGACAGTTGAAGGTGTTGGTACATACACAGTAGCAGCAGATGGAACAGTGACATTCGTACCAGAGAAATCATTTGTCGGAACTGCACCAGCAGTGACAGTGGTTCGTGAAGATAAGAATGGAACAAAAGATTCTGCAACTTACACACCAACTGTAACGCCTGTTACACCAACTGCAACTCCAGCAGTATCTACTGATGTGCAAGGTGCAACTCAAACAGGTAAACCTGTATTTACTGAAGGCGACAGCCGTGTACCAATGAACGACAATGTTCCAGCAACATTTGACGATGGTTCAACTACGAAGACAGTTGAAGGTGTTGGTACATACACAGTAGCAGCAGATGGAACGGTGACATTCGTACCAGAGAAATCATTTGTCGGAACTGCACCAGCAGTGACAGTGGTTCGTGAAGATGTGAACGGAACAAAAGCATCTGCAACCTACACACCAACTGTAACTCCTGTAACACCAACAGCTGAACCTGCAACTTCTACAGACATCCAAGGTCAAACCCAAACAGGTAAACCAAGCTTCACGCCTGGTAACCCAAGTGTACCAATGGATGATGATGTACCAGCAACCTTTGAAGATGGATCAACTACTAAAGTTATTCCAGGTGAAGGAACTTACACCGTTTCTCCAGACGGAACCGTAACCTTCGTACCTGAAAAATCATTCACAGGAACCGGTACAGGCGTAACAGTGAAACGTGTTGATAAGAACGGTACACCAATTACCGCAACTTACACACCAACTGTAACACCAGTTACACCAACTGCAGAACCAGCTACTTCAATTGATAAGAAGGGTGCCACTCAAACAGGCAAACCAACCTTCACAGAAGGTGATAGCCGTGTACCAATGAATGACAAAGTTCTAGCAACCTTTGAAGATGGTTCAACTACGAAGACAATTCCAGGTATTGGTACATACACAGTAGCAGCAGATGGAACCGTAACCTTCACTCCAGAACCAGAATTCACTGGTACTGCACCAGCAGTAACAGTGGTTCGCGAAGATGTGAACGGAACCAAAGCATCTGCGACTTACACACCAACTGTCCTTCCAATCACTAAGTTTGTTGATAAAGAAGGTAAGGAAATCCCAGGATATCCTACAGTTGATGGAGAAGAACCAAAAGCTGAAATTCCAGGTTACCGCTTTGTAGAAACGAAGAAATTGCCTAATGGTGATACTGAACACGTCTATGAAAAAGTTACGACTTCATATGTAGACGAAAATGGGGATCCAATCCCAGGTAACCCAACAGAAGATGGGGAACAACCGAAGAAGGATATCCCAGGTTATGACTTCGTGAAGACTGTTGTAGATAAAGATGGAAACACTCAACATATCTACAAGAAGACTGTGACACCAACTCCAATGCCGGATCCAACTCCGACACCAGAGCCACAGCCACAGCCTACTCCACAACCAACACCAGAACCACAACCACAACCTACTCCACAACCAAAACCAGAAGAACCAACGATTCCTGTCGTTCCAGAAACGAAAGAAGAAGTGAAGTATATTGATCCACAAAATCCTACTGCACAACTTCCAAACACAGGAACAAAAGAATCTTCTACTGCTGGTCTTGCGATCTTTAGCGCTTTAGCAGGTCTCTCATTATTCGGATTTGCAAAACGCAAAAAAGAAGACTAAGCTAACTTGTGGCTAAGAAAAACCGCGAAAATCTCGCGGTTTTTTCTGTTTGTATTTAAAAAAATATCCTCCAAACTAGATAGTTGAAATCAGTCTTTTATAAGAAAATTTGATAAAATAGAAGTATCAGTGTAAAGGATGAGAGAATGAAAAAGATAATTGGTATCTGGGCTCAAACTGAAAACGGCATTATTGGAAAGGACCAAGTCATGCCTTGGCATCTGCCAGCTGAGCTTCAGCATTTCAAAGAAACGACCATGGGGCAAGCAATTCTTATGGGAAGAGTGACCTTTGATGGTATGAAAAAACGGGTTCTACCAGGTCGGACCAGCATTATCTTAACGCAAGATCAAGCCTATGATCCTGAAAACGATGCTGTACTCGTCATGCACAGCAAAGAAGAAGTCTTGGACTGGTACCAGAACCAAGAGAAGAATCTTTATATTATCGGTGGCAGTCAGATTTTAAAGCTCTTTTCTGACCAGTTAGAAGAATTGATCCAGACCATGATTCATGCGGATATTGATGGCGATACATTGGCACCGAGATTTGAAGAGAACCGCTATGAAAGAGTCCGTCAAGTCCATCATCCGAAAGATGAGAAGAACCCATATGATTTTACGATCAACTATTATAAGAGAAAGGATTTAGACTAATGGAGCGAAGTGTCTTTGGTTTTTTTACAGCTGTCCTATGTGTCATCTGTTTGATTTGCGCCTTACAAACCTTTCGTAAAAAACGGTTCGGCCTCGCTATTTTATTCTTACTAAATGCTTTTACCAATCTTGTGAATTCTATCCACGCCTTTTACATGACCTTATTTTAAACTAAATAGAAACAGAAAATGACAGAAAGAGGAAATACATGCCAACGAATCAAAATAATGATATGATGGTTTATTGTTCATTTTGCGGAAAGAGTCAAGATGAAGTCCAAAAAATCATTGCAGGAAACAACGCGTTTATCTGTAATGAATGTGTCGAGTTAGCACAAGAAATTATCCGTGAGGAGCTAGCAGAAGAAGTTCTTGCAGACCTTAGCGAAGTTCCAAAACCAATCGAATTGCTCAATATCTTGAACCACTATGTCATCGGTCAAGATCGTGCCAAACGTGCTCTTGCTGTAGCGGTATACAACCACTACAAACGCATTAACTTTCACGATACTCGAGAAGACGAGACTGATGTTGAATTGCAAAAATCAAACATCCTCATGATTGGCCCTACTGGTTCAGGTAAGACTTTCTTGGCCCAAACCTTAGCTCGTAGCTTGAATGTCCCATTTGCTATTGCTGATGCAACAGCCTTGACAGAAGCTGGTTATGTGGGAGAAGACGTTGAAAACATTCTCTTGAAACTTCTCCAGGCAGCTGATTTCAATATTGAGCGTGCTGAACGAGGCATTATCTATGTCGATGAAATTGATAAGATCGCTAAGAAAAGTGAAAATGTCTCTATCACACGTGACGTTTCTGGTGAAGGAGTGCAACAAGCTCTCTTGAAGATCATCGAAGGAACCGTCGCTAGTGTCCCACCTCAAGGTGGACGCAAACACCCACAACAAGAGATGATTCAAGTGGATACCAAGAATATTCTCTTCATCGTTGGTGGAGCTTTTGACGGGATCGAAGAAATTGTTAAGCAACGTCTCGGTGAAAAAGTCATCGGTTTCGGTAAGAACAATAAAGCCATTGATGAATCAAGCTCTTACATGCAAGAAATCGTTGCAGAAGATATTCAAAAATTCGGGATTATCCCAGAATTGATCGGACGTCTTCCAGTCTTTGCGGCCCTTGAGCAATTGACAGTTGACGACCTTGTCCGTATCTTGAAAGAGCCACGCAATGCCTTGGTAAAACAATACCAAACCTTGCTCTCTTATGATAACGTTGAATTGGAATTTGATGATGAAGCCCTTCAAGAGATTGCCAATAAAGCTATCGAAAGAAAAACAGGAGCTCGTGGACTTCGCTCCATTATCGAAGAAACGATGATGGATGTCATGTTTGAAATTCCAAGTCAAGAAGATGTCAAACTTGTTCGAATTACAAAAGAAGCTGTAGATGGAACTGAAAAACCAATTCTCGAAACAGCCTAGAAAGATAAAATATGGAAATTAACACACATAATGCGGATATCCTCTTAAGCGCTGCAAATAAGAGTCATTATCCTCAAGATGAGATTCCAGAAGTTGCACTTGCCGGTCGATCCAATGTCGGCAAGTCTTCTTTTATTAATACTCTCTTAAATCGAAAAAACCTGGCCAGAACATCTGGCAAACCAGGAAAAACTCAATTGCTCAATTTCTTCAATATTGATGATAAACTCCGCTTGGTAGACGTACCTGGTTATGGCTATGCACGTGTCTCTAAAAAAGAACGCGAGAAGTGGGGACGGATGATTGAAGAATACCTCACCAGCCGTGAGAACTTAAAAGCAGTCGTTAGCCTAGTCGATTTTCGACATGAACCTTCTGCAGATGATGTCCAGATGTATGAATTCTTAAAGTACTACGAAATTCCTGTGATCTTGGTAGCGACTAAGGCAGATAAGATTCCGCGTGGAAAATGGAATAAACATGAATCGATCATCAAGAAAAAACTAGATTTTGATCCTGCTGACACCTTTATCGTCTTTTCTTCTGTAACTAGGGAAGGATTAGAGAAGTCATGGGATGCTATTTTAGAAAATGCATTTTACGAAATAAATTGAAATGACATGAAAATGTCATTTTTGTTTTGGATTTATCTCGCAATTGTAATACAAGTGTAATATAAGTGTCTTTGTTTTCTTCTATTTATATGCTATAATCTCTATAAAGATAAAAGATGATAAAAAATTAATTGGAGATAAATTGTATTATGAAAAAGAAAATACGGAATAAAACGAAATTATTTGGTTTGTTCGTTTCTGTATTAGCAGCGGGGACATTTGCCGCTGCTATGAGCGAGCACATCACATCAGTTGGTGCTAATGATGGAACTTACCAAGCTTATTCAGACCCTACTGAAGCTTTCATCTCACAAATTGGTGAGTCAGCTCGTCAGCTCGGTCAAGCGAACGACCTTTATGCTTCCGTTATGATCGCACAAGCTATCCTTGAAAGTGGATCAGGTCAGTCTGGCTTGTCTTCTTATCCGCATTACAACCTTTTCGGTATTAAAGGAAGTTATGCTGGTCAATCCGCAGTGATGCAAACTTGGGAGGATGACGGTGCTGGAAATGCCTATACGATTAATGACGCTTTTCGTTCTTACCCATCTTACTATGAATCATTGCAAGACTACGTAGCAGTATTAAAACAAGGACATTTTGCAGGTGCATGGAAGAGCAACACCTCTAGTTACCAAGATGCAACAGCAGCTTTGACAGGTGTTTATGCGACAGACACAAGCTACTATGCAAAACTTAATAACATCATTGAAACTTATAATTTGACTCAATACGATTCACCAAATGTTCAAGGTGGTATTACAGGTTCGGTATACAATCCATATCGCCAACAGTTCACTTCACAAGAAATCTTGAATTTGGATATCGCTTGGGCGAACCGTTTAAATTATTAAAACTAAAGCAGGCAGCTGCCTGTTTTTTGTTGTTTTTTAGCAAATTGCGATATTCGATATAAAACGTATATGCTGAAAATTTAAGAATTTTTCCTGAAAACCTTTTCAAACTTTTCTCTCTATGATATAATGATTTTATTCACAAACATTATATAAGGAGAATAGTATGTCTGAATCTAATTTTATTCAAAAAGTTGGAGTGGCGTGTAATAAGAAGGAAGATCTCTATCAGAAATCTAAAACTCGCTATGCTGTACGTTCTATTTTTGCTGGAGGATTTCTTACTTTAAGTACGGCGGTCGGAGCAGTTGCCGCAGACTTATTAAATACCTTTGTACCTGGATCGGGTCGTTTTCTATTTCCATTCATCTTTGCCTGGGGCTTGGTTTACCTCTTATTCTTAAATGCGGAATTAACCACCTCAAATATGATGTATTTGACGGCGGGGACCTATCTAAAGAAAATTCATTGGAAGAAAGCGCTGGAAATTCTTCTTTATTGTACCTTCTTTAATTTAATTGGTGCTTTAATCGTGGCTTTTCTTTTCAATCAGACAACAGCCTTTGCTCATGTCGATCCAAAAGGATTCCTAGCTACTGTGGCAGAAAATAAACTCCAACGCAGCAATCAAGTGGTTTTCTTTGAAGGAATTATTGCCAATATCTTCGTCAATATTGCTATTCTTTCTTATCTATATTTCAAAGATGAAACAGCCAAGGTGCTCTTAGCCCTCTCTGCTATTTATATGTTTGTCTTTATGACCAACGAACACTTGGCTGCAAACTTTGCTTCTTTCTCATTATTGAGCTTTAATTCTGTTTCTAGCCAATTGCCACATTTTGAGTTTTTAAATATTTTACGTCACTATGGTGTCACCTTCTTTGCCAACTGGGTAGGAGGAGGAGTCCTAATGGGACTGGCCTATGCTTGGTTGAATAATATCAAGAGTCTCTACAACGATTAAAAAATATAAAAAAAGTTTGCAAAAGTACTTGCATTCTTTTTTTATATATGATAAACTAATCTACGGTTTGAAAAAACTGCCTAAGACAGTAGGGGAGCTCGACTCATAAAGATCCTACCGAGGACAAAACGTATCAATTAAAAGAAGCGTATTGTACTTTCGTGTCTAGGTTTGGGCGCGTTTTTCTTTTGGAAAATTCCCCAAGCAAAATAATTACGGAGGTGAACACACTAATGAGTGAAGCAATTATTGCTAAAAAAGCGGAACTTGTTGACGTGGTAGCTGAAAAAATGAAAGCTGCTGCATCAATCGTCGTTGTAGATTCTCGCGGTTTGACAGTTGAGCAAGATACAGTTCTCCGTCGCAACCTTCGCGGAAGCGAAGTTGAGTTTAAAGTTATCAAAAACTCAATCTTGCGTCGTGCAGCTGAAAAAGCTGGTCTTGAAGATCTTGCATCTGTATTCGTTGGACCTTCTGCAGTAGCATTTTCTAACGAAGATGTTATCGCACCTGCGAAAATCTTGAACGATTTTGCAAAAGACGCTGAAGCACTTGAAATCAAAGGTGGTGCAATCGAAGGCGCTGTCGCATCTAAAGAAGAGATTCTTGCACTTGCAACTCTTCCAAACCGCGAAGGACTTCTTTCTATGCTCCTTTCTGTACTTCAAGCGCCAGTGCGCAACGTTGCTCTTGCAGTCAAAGCGGTTGCAGACAACAAAGAAGACGCAGCTTAATCTTAAGCTACGCAGCGTAGCCTAGCTACAAAAGAATAAAAATATAAAATTAAAACTTATTTGGAGGAAATAACAATGGCATTGAACATTGAAAACATTATTGCTGAAATTAAAGAAGCTTCAATCCTTGAATTGAACGACCTTGTAAAAGCTATCGAAGAAGAATTTGGTGTAACTGCAGCTGCTCCTGTAGCTGTTGCTGCAGCTGGTGCTGCTGATGCAGGTGCTGCTAAAGATTCATTCGATATCGAATTGACATCTGCAGGCGACAAGAAAGTCGGCGTTATCAAAGTTGTACGTGAAATCACTGGTCTTGGTCTTAAAGAAGCTAAAGAACTTGTTGATGGTGCACCTGGTGTCATCAAAGAAGGTGTTGCAGCTGCTGAAGCTGAAGAAATCAAAGGTAAATTGGAAGAAGCTGGAGCTTCAGTTACTCTTAAATAATAGAGTAACGCAAATTGAATGCGAAAGCCTAGTATATTAAGGTTAAGAATTGCTTAAGGTGATTTAAATCTTAAAGAGGGGAGTTATTCCCCACCAAATCCCCGCCAAGATAGATCTTGGCGGGGATTTTTTTCTACAACAAAATAGACTATATAATTCCTTTGTTAGTTTTACCTTATGCAGAAAGCATGGTGATGTTTTAACCTAAATCCAATCATCGCCTTCAACTGGTGCATATGCCCACCACACCCAAGCTAAACCAAGATCAGTAGCTTGAATAATACTATTTCGCATAGTAATTAAATTATGATAAAGTGCAAAATCAATGTATTCATCTAACTGATTTCTTTTATCAGAATAGCCTTCTTCAATTAATTTTGAGATTGATTCAGGTGAACTAACGTATTCTAAAAAGCTAGTGAAGTAGGTATCTGTTATTAATTTTTCACGAATTTCAAAATTTGAACCTTTGAATTCTCTTTGTAACTGATTTTTAATTGACATCTTTTTCTCCTTTAAATTTATACCATGTCTGTAAAATGTGTTAAAACTATTAGCCATACAACAACCCATATTTTAAGTATGCCATAAAAACGTTGAAAAACTGTTTTTTTCCGTTTTTTTTCTTCATTTTTTAGTAGAAAATGAGAAACATTAAAGAATATAGTTGGTCACTGTAACAGATAGACGCCAATGGGAAAGATGGAAGACCGAGACCGCCATCAAGGCTAAACGATTATATTTTGTAGGCATGGCTGAATTTAAGGCTTTTTTATAGTTTGATCCACGAATTTTATAGGGTTCATCTCTTAGTTCATTAATGAATGTTTTTTTTTGTTTCTCAAATTTCTTTAATGATTTATTTCTTAAATTTTGGTGGCCAACTTCCCAACGTTCTATTAAAAAATTTTTTAAATTCACCTTGAAATTAGGATTATCTTGGAGTTTCTTCAAGTAGAAGTAATAACACTCTCTTGCATGTTGGGCTCGCATCCCATGTAGATTGATTAGATTATTCATTTCCACATCTGTAAAGATATAATCATCCTCTTGTTTATTTTTAAAGGTATCGAGGACTACTGGAACATCCTGAGGAAGAATAAGTTGAGGTTGAAATTTTCCTCCCTTCCCACGCTGAACTAAAACATAGTAATTTCCATTATTATCGTTTCGAATATCTTTTCCTTTTAATTTTTTTAATTCGGATCTACGAATCCCAACTGCCCTCTGAAAATTAACCAGCCGAGAGAAGCGAGAGTCTGTTTCTTGATGTTTACCTTGTGAGTTTTTTGATTTTACACGACCTCGGATAATTTTGTCACTAGAACGCTTGTCTTTTCTAATACGATTCATGTTGATATCAACTGATTTACAAACAGGTGCTAAATAAGTATGAATGGTAGCAACAGAGTATTGTTTTGGATCATCGTTTAGATCTAGTTGATATAATTGAATCACTTCTTCTGTAATATCTGAAATTTTCTTAATATTGTGTTCTTTAGCCCACTTTGTGAATCGAGTAATTGCTCTTTTATAGCTTGTCCTCGTTCGATTGTTTGTGATATTTTTTGAAGCTGCATTAAATAAATCGTGCTTGAGAGAATTCCTTTTTCTTGGCATTATACATTCCTTTCTAAAATAATTACATATTATTGTTAAACTGCCTCCCACCCTTTTTTTAAAAGCTGGGTATGCTTTTGATACTTCCCATCGAGGCTAACTCTTGAAGTTTAATGTTTGCGATAGATTTTCAGTACTCACCGTGATCTATGTTTGGAAGGATCATAAAGATGTCATTGCTTGTTCGAGCTTATAAAACTTTTCTATTTTACTTTTTTTTTTACATTATTCTTTTGCTTTACTAAACTAGTTATTTTTTTAGTATTTACTTTTATTTTTACCTTTTTTATTTTACCTTAAACACGTTTTTCTTTACTTTTTTATCTACTAAATGGTTATTCTTTACTTCATGTTATTCAGTAGAGAATAACCATTTAGATTTTCTTTCTTTTTTTCTTAGTTTTTTCCTTTGCAATGACTAGCATATGAGAGATAAGTACGTTTACCGTGCCCAGTAACAAACTTTCTCACCATATGACTAATGGTAATGGCTCTACTTAATCAATTTAATTTACAATAATAGTATGCCATATTTTGATAAAAATAAAGATCAAAGAAAAAACATCGTTATTTTAGGGATGGAAATGTTGTTTTTATTTTTACAGAAAAATGGCATAATAATAGTATAGATAAAAAAAGGCAGTGGTGAACTGTCTTTTTTTATTTCTCAATAAAGGAGGTAGCAGATGCCCAGGAACAATCGTTTAATAATAATATTAAAGAGAGTAAGGCCACCGTGAAAATTCACGAATGAAAAATCTTATTTAAAAATAATATTTGGAGGAAAACAAAATGAAAACATATAAAAAGTATGTAGTTTTTACAAGTCAACAATATATTTCAGAATTAATTAATCACAATGAAGAAGTCAATATTAGAATGTTTTATTCAACATTTGATGAGGATCAGTATATTTCAATCTTGAATGATCAAGATCAAGAAGTGTCATTCAATTTTGTAAATGATAGCATTGAAATTGAATTGATTGATCCATTGTGTGAGAAAATTTTGATTACATTTGATACTGTAGAACAGACAGCCAAAGTTCACCAAGTAATTAAATTTCTCTTAGATTTGTTTTTTAAATTCAATTGGCATGAATCAGTTGCAGCGTTATCAGTTGCAGATTTCTGGGAATTGATCAAGAATTACGAGGAAGACGAGCTCGATATGACGTTTGGTTACCCAAGAATCGCAGGCTCCAATAGCTAATAACCATTTTTTTACGCACAAAAAGAGTGGGAAAGGAATCGTTTTTATACTTATCCTTTTCCACTCTTTTTATTTTGTCTCGTTAATAATTGTGTTAATAGCTGAAATGACTTTATTTTGTTTGTACTCTGGTAAAGATTTGATAGTGTCGATAAGCTGTGCTAAGTCAGTACTTTCTTCTTTAAGTGTTAAATCAAAAAAAGTTTGTAGATCAACATTCAACGCATCTATAATTTTCTCCAGAGTACTAATTTTTATATTGGGCTCTAAATTTTCTAACTTATACGCGTAATTGGTACCAAGATCTGCTTTTTCTTCTAATTGTTCCTGAGTCATTCCTGACTGGGTCCGCAGAATCCGTATTCGTTTGCTTATATACTTTTGTAATTCTGACATTGCTCACCTCTTAAGACTATTTTACAGCCTTATAAGGTTAGGTTCTAGTTCTTAAAAGGTTGGTTACAACTTTACAAAGTTGATAAAATATAGTATAATTCGGTTGTTTATAATTATATAGTGATAATTTGTTCAATACTCTATCATAAAGGTGGGAATTATGAAAAAGAAAACGATCAAAGCAACTGTATCTGCTGTATCAATAGCTACAGCTTTTGCGGGAATTTCCGTTGTGAAAGCAGAAGACGTAACTGCAACTCAGCCAAATGAGTCAGCATTAAGTGTTGAATCGAAGGCTCCTTCGTTTACAAATATAAAACAAGTAGACGGGGTATTTATCAATAATGGGGTTACAACTGTAACGAAAACGCCAACTTCTGAAGTTGTAGAAGAAGCAAGAGCGATCAAGGAAGAAGCGGATCAATCGGTTTCAAATCAAGAAAGTGCATTAGAAAACGCTAAGGCTTCGGAAGCAACTGCTGCAACAAAAGTTTCCGAGGCAAATGTTGACTTAATAAATGCTGAGGAAAATAAATTATCAGCTACGCCTGAAAAAATTGAAAAAACCAAGAATGAAATATCAGAAGTAAAAGCTGATATTGAGAAAAAGGAAACTTCACAAAAAGATGCAACTGATAAAGTTCTAGAAGCTGAGAAGAAACGTAATCAGCAATCAGAGGTTATTAAAAAAGATCAAGATAAAATTTCAGAGCAAGAAAAGAAAGTTTCGACAGCTGAGGAAGCAGTAGAAACTGCACAAAAAAATCTTGATGGTACTGGAGCATCGGAAATCATTGCTGAAAGAGACAAAGCAAAAAGTGATGTAGCGGAAAAAGAATCAGCAGAAGAATCAGCGAAAAAGGCTTTGGAAAATGCTATTAGCGAAGACAAAAATAAAGCTGAAGAACTCAGTAAAGCTTCAGCTGATGAAAAAACGCAACTTAGTGCTAGTCAGGTTTCTGCTAAACAATTAGCAGATGCTAAAAAGGTTGCAGAAGAAGCAGCGAGTGCATTAGTGAAGGCTCAAAAAGTGAAAGAAACTGCTCAGAAAGTTTTAGACGGTACTGGCGTTGAAGAAATTGTAGCAGAACGTGATGCTGCTAAAATAAATTTAGATGCTAAAACAGCAACTGAAAATACAGCAAAACAGGAACTCGATCGTGCCAAAGAAGCGGATGATAAAAAAGCTACTGCACTAAAAAATGCAAAGTCTGTCGAAACAGATCAAATAAAGAAAAGCCAAGAAACGGCGAAAAACTTGTCATCTGCTGAGGAAAAACAAAAACAAGCACAAGAGAATCTAAAGAAAGCTCAAGAAAATAAGGTATCAGCGCAAAGTAATCTTGATGCTTCTGAATCACAACTTGCCCAAACAATTGCAAATCGTGATAGTAAAGCAAATGATTTAGCAAATAAACAAAATAGTAAGATTCGTGCAGAAGAAGAGCTCAAAACAGCTAAACAAAATGATGCTAAAAAAGCTTCAGAAATTTCAGCTTTAACTACTAAGAAAAACCAAGAAGAGGCTAAAGTAAATGAAACTTCAAATGAGCTAGCGAGTGCAACATCAGTAGCTCAGGAAGCAAAAGAGAATAAAGAGAAGGCTGATCAAGCAGTTGAAATGCTGAATCAACAAATTGCAGCAATTAAAAATCTCACTATTCCTCAATTGCCTCAAGATGTCATTGATGCCTATAAGGCTTACCTTGCTGATGACTCAGACGCAAATAAAAATGCCTTAAACGACGTTATTCAAAAATGGTTCAAAGATAGTAAATATGATTTTGGAACTGCATTAACAGAATATTCCCCTGAACACCAAAATATATTCATAAAGGAATGGTCAAACAAGGATATTGTTTTGCCGATCGATGATTCAGTCGTAGATTTAGACAATTTAACTGACAAGCAAATTGAAGCTTTGAGCCAATATTATGCACTTCTCGCCAACAATCTGCAAGACCAAGTTTGGGGTAGTCATCATTATATTGTCACTGAAGAATCTGTTCAGGGTGTCAAAAACATTGCAAAAGCCTATGCTGAAGAAAATAAACCATATAGCACAAGTCACAGCGATACTGCTTTAGCGAAAGATGGATTAGATTCCATCGTATGGACTGGAGAAAACATGAGCTATGATAATACTTTGCTTGGTTATGGTGCGTATTATTCAGAAGCTAAAGAAACTCGTAAAGCAACAATGTCTCAATTGTATCGTGAGGTATATGATGCTGTAATTAGTTTTATGACAAATGATGTTCATGCTTATTTTGGACATATGAAACTTATGATTGGGCAGAAAGCTCCTACAAATATTCGGGCAATTGGAGCTGCAAATAGTTTCACACCAAGTGGTGTTGGACGCATGCACTTTATTGAATTCAAAGGTCAAGATGCACATCTTGAATATGTTAAAGATGAACAAACTGGTGAATACCATTTTGTAACTGTTGACGATTATTATGATAAAGGGATTGCTAAACCTCTAGCTACTCCATTTGATACTTCAAAAATGGAAGATGAATTAACAGCTGCTAAAGCTAAGCAGACTACAGCAAATACGGCAAATGATTCTGCACAGAATCGTTTGAAAAAAGCTAAATCAGAAAACGATAAAAGTACAAAAGCTCTCAAAGAAACGACAGCAAAATTAGATGCTCTGAAAGCTACTCCTGATCAAACACCTGCAGCTACTACTAAATTGGAAATCGCTACACAAAATTATAATGAAGCCCAAACCCAATTTAATAAGGCTCAAGATGCACTTGATCAATTAAATGCTGATATTCAAAGCAAGCGTCAAGCTTTAGCAAATGCAAAAGATAATTTAGACCAGGCCACAACAGCAGAAGTAAAAGCTAAATCTGATCTTGAAAAAGCAAAAGTAGAAAATCAAAATGCAAATCAAAATCTGAAACAAACTCAAAAACTAGTAGCAGAATTGATGTCAGTTCCTGATCAAACTCCAGATGCACAGAAGAAATACGACAATGCGAAACAACAAAAAGAAGAAGCTGAAACAAGATATATCAAAGCTCAAACAGCTTTAGATAACTTAAATGCAGACCTTCAAGTTAAGCAAAAAGCATTAGAAACTGCAAAAGAGGAGCTTGAGAAAGCAAAAGCAACAGATAAGACTGCAAGAAACAATTTAGATGAAGTAACAAAAATTCATGAAAAACATTTGGCAGCCTTAAATACTACACGTCAAACGATTGCAAGATTAAACTCAATCTCAGATAAGACGCCTCTTGCACAAAAGAATCTAGATGAAGCTTCTCAACAATTGATTGCTGCCAAGACTCGTTATGCAAAAGCCCAAACAGCGGTTGAAAATCTAAATGCAGATATTCAAACAAAACAAAAAGTTTTAGCAGATGCGCGTGCAGAATTGGATAAAGAACTTAAAGTTCTTTCAGATCTGAAAGCTGTAAAAGCTACAGATGAAGCAGAACTCAGAAACCGTCAGAATAAGGTTGAAGAGTTAAAAGCTAAAGAAAGTCAAATAAAGAATGAAATTTCTAAAGTAAAGACTAATTTAGTTGCTTTAGAAACACTTTTGGATCATCTTGAAAATGCTGATGTATATTTGAAAAAAGCAAAAGAAGCATATGATAATGCAGTTGAAGAGCACCGTTTAGCACTTGAGAATGTAGCAAGAGAGGAAGCTAAACTTAAATCACTTCTACAAGATCAATTAGATGCAACTGCGCAATATGAAGCAGTTAGGGAAGCCTATTTAAATACTCGTACAAGACAAAGCGAAGTCTTTAACGATAAAGTAGATCACAAGATGATTTCTCTGAATCCTGCGTTAGAAAAGAGTATACCAGAAAGTACTTCTAATGAACGAGTATATAGCTATGCTGGAAATCAAGCTAAATATGCTGCAAATAGAGCCTTGCCTAATACAAGTTCAATTGAGAATTGGTTAGTGTTTGCAATGGGAATTGTTCTTTGTAGTTTTGGTATTTCAGTATCACGGAAACATCGTGATTAATAAAAGTTGGTTAAGTATTTCTTATTGTAGTAGTGAAAAAAAGTTTATCATTCAAAATTTGATTTTTTACTAATAATTTTAGTGAAATTAAGTATATGAAAAAAATAATAAATATCTTTAGATATTTATAGGAGGAAAAATAATGAAAAAAATTATTGCTTTAGTTGTTTTAGTACTTGCGGTTGCAGGTGGGGTATTCTTTTTCTTGAATCAAAATTCAGGACCAGAGAAGCAAATTATTGGAACTTGGTATGATAGTAAACACGATTCAACTATCGTTTTCAATAGCGATAAAACACTAGAAGTAACAAATAATAAAGACGAATCTAGAGATGGAACTTGGAAAATCGCTGGGAAATACGTCAAATTAAAGGTTTCTAGTGCAGCGAGTGCTAAAGCTGAATTACCTGGAAAAGATGAAAAAGAAGTAAAATATTTAAAGATTCAATTTAATTCAATTGAAACTGTTAACAGTGATTTTCGTGTAGCAGACGGAACTTTTGAAAAACAGTAATATAATTTAAGTATCTATTTTAAATATACGTGAAATTATCGCAACTGAAATCGGAATAAGAAAATTGATGCAATAGAATATAGAGAAAGCCTTGGAATGATTCCAAGGCTTTTTAGCTATCTATAGATACAAGGAAAAAGTTGCTAGAGTAGATGATTTTATTAGATACCCTTGTTTTGTAAAATATTAAACTATATGTTATTAAAGACAGATTGTATTGAGTACTGAATTATACAAAAATTACTAATGGATTGAGAATTTTGCATTTGATTATACTGTAGAGAATATTAGTCAAATAAAATTGTTTTATTTTCGCTAATGCATTTCTTATTATCATCCCAATAGTTAATACTTTCAAAGCTTCCTTTTCTTAAATAAAGGGGTAGCCTTTTTCTTATTTCATCTTGCATTGGTATTTTATCGATTTCTTTTAGATTCCACCATTTTGGCTCACCTTCATCAGATGTGCTTAGTTCACCAGTAAACTGAGTACATAAAAAGTCATAGAAGACAAATCTCTCATTACCAATTGAATTAGTAAAGCCTGAAATTCCTTTTAATTCAAGATTTAATGCGGTAAGTCCAGTCTCTTCCTTAAGTTCCCGTAATGCAGCTTCAAAAAAACTTTCAGGAAATTCAACTTTTCCACCCGGTGGAATCCAGCCAGGAAAATTATCGTGCTGTCTATTAAGTAATAAAATTTCTTGATTTTTCAAAACGCAAATGTTAACCCAGTTTTTGATTTTTTCAGTCATATTATTAGCCTCCAACAAGTATTTTTTCATATACAAGTCTATATGTCAAGAACTATAAGCTATTTATGATTGTGACAAATGTATCTCAGCCAAAGATTAATAATTTTCACGCAATAGCTGATTAACTCTCAGATATGACGATAAAATAATTTTTACAAGACTAGTTAACTTTATTATACTGTAATTTTATACTTTCGATATTGTACTTATCTAAGGTACTTTTTAATTTTTCTATAAAGTACTGTTGTTCTTTAGTAAATGGATTGGGTCTACTCAAAAAAACTCTTATTTTTTTATTATTCACGCCAGATTTCTCCTACCGATAACTATTTATTATCACTAGTATATCATAGATTCATATCTCCAATATGTTTCCAACAGTAACTTTTTATTATGATGGATGAGATGAACACTTACGGGGGAAAACTCAGAATATCATTAAAAGTTTAAACTTTTCTAAACTTTTGAATATTCATTGACCAGACTTATTTTTAGATGTATAATGAGCATGTAAAATATATCACAAAGAATAATATGTAATAAGATTTAATGATTACATCTGATATTTCTCAACCATAGGGTTCTATTTTCTAGGAGAGATTTATGATTCATATCTTTAAATATCTTGATAAAAAAACAAAATACCTAACCATTATTGGAGCACTGGCAAATGGGGGTCTCGCATTAGGTCAACCTTTGGTTGTTGCCAAAGCATTATCGATAGATCAAAATAACCTTACCTATTCTTCTATTTGGAAATTTGCCCTCTTTGGTTTTTCTGTCTATTTCGCTTTGTATAGTCTAATGTTATTTTGTAATCATGCAAATAATGTCTTTAGACGCGAAATTCACATGAATATCCGAACGGCACTTTTTCAGAAGTTAATGGAAGACAGGGAATATAGTGAAGATGAAAAGATTACCATGCTGACACAGGATATGGAATTTTTAGGAGATAACTTTTTTGAACGCTATATGTCTATTTCATGTTGGGGATTTGGGGCACTGATTACGGCGATCTATATCATTGCCCAAAATGTTTTATTGGGTTCTATCTTTGTTTTCTTCACGATCTTACGTCCCATTCCACAATTCTTGATGAATAATAAGCTAAAGAATTCAGGGGATGAAATGTCTCAGGGAAGAACAGCTGTTCATAACCAAATCTCTGATAGTATTCGAGGAGCTCAGACCTTGCGGATGAATCAAGCCTTGCCTGAAAATTCTCAGCGCGTCTGGAATATCAATCTTCGTTATCAACGAGCTATTCAAAGGTTTGCTTTTACCCATAATATTGTTTTCTTTTGTAATGGTTTTATGGTCTTTCTGAGCCAAGTACTCCCCTTGGTATTAGGGTTCTTCCTTGCTATGCAGGGTCATCATGTTTCAGTGGCTAGCCTGGTTGCTATGTATATTGCTGCTGGTCAACTGGTAGGGCCTATCCAAAATATCATGTATGATGTGGTTGAAGTACAAGGAGCCAAAACAACGGCCGAAAAGATTTTCGGAATTTTAAATCGAGCAGATGATAGTGAATCGGATAATCATTCGATCTCCCAAGTAGAAGAGCTAGAAATTTCTCATTTAAGTAAATCTTATAACGGTAGAGAGATTCTTCGCGATCTTAATCTAGCCATTCGACAAGGCGAAAAAGTCCTCATCAAAGGGCCAAGTGGCTGTGGGAAATCAACCCTCTTTAGAATGATCACAGGGGAAGAAAAGCCGGATGCCGGAACGATTACTTGTCGTACAAGGGATGGAGTTAAAACAAGTCACTTTGTTCGTCAGGTAGGCATTATCAGCCAGCATCCTTTCCTCTTTAATGATACTATTCGCTACAATCTCAGTTTGGGACAGGAGTTTTCAGATCAAGAATTAGAGACTGTTTTAAGACAGGTCAAACTCGACCATGAACTAACTGATGGGCTTGATTTTGTAATCACTAATAACGGAGAAAATATTTCAGGCGGACAACGTGTCCGGATTGAACTAGCCCGCTTCCTTCTTCGTAAAAAGGATATTTTATTAGCAGATGAGGTAACTGCAGCTCTTGACGTAGAAAATAGCCAGATGGTTCGAGACTTGATTTTCTCACTACCGATGATGGTGTTAGAAATCGCTCACCATATTGATAATGAAAGTCGATACGATCAAGTCATTGAACTAAGAAAGACTTGATTTTATATTGAACCCAATATGTTGGATAAATAATTTAAATTTCTTTTATTTAAAATGGAAGGATAAGCCTAAACAAAAAAATAAGTCCTTTTGTTATCTTTATAAGTTTTACATGATTTACTTGAGGTTTATCCTAATAATTTCCATAATGGCTATCGGTATTTTATCCCTTGGAGTAGTAGCTGGTATGGGAAGAAAACTTCCGTTTGGTTTCTTCGTTTTATCTGTTTTAGGTGTAGTTCTATTTAGTTTCTATATTTTTAGTATTCTAAAAGAGATAAAGGAATTAAAGCAAATAAAAGATAAAATAAATAGATAGACGTAATCTAATTTGAATTGTCTTTATCTGGACTATACATCAAAATAAAAAAGAATAGGGAAAAGTCTTTAGGATCAAAAAACGCATAATATTAGGTTTTGAAGAACCTTGATACTATGCGTTTTATTGTGGGGTGATTTACTTTATTTTCTCCTGAAATTGAGTTTTTACCTAGTATCGTTTTACTTCCGATTAGAGATAACAAATTTATCAATGAATAGTAAGTGATATAATGCAAGTACAAATCCCCAGAAACTACCACGAAGAGAAAATTCTTGATGATTAAGAGGAAGCAAATCACGGTTTCCTATATAGATGCATGTCAAAATCACAAATAGAATCCAAAATAAATCAGTCCATTTATATTTTGAAAAATATTTTTTTAGCATAAGAACACCTTCTTCCTTTACTACATTAGTATTATATGATAAAATGTAAGCGAATACAAATAAAAAGGAAAACATGCAGCAAAAAGTGCTATTCGTTCAGCAATTTCTAGATATCTAGGTAGTTGGTTTGTAAATGATGTTGCTTTAGAATTCGCTATGAATTTATTATCACCGGGGACTTATTTAGCGTAATTATGGGATCAAAATGATGCCATTCCTAACAACGGAAGGATTAACTTTTAATAATGAGATATATAATAAAATTAATTGGGTATAACGTATTTTCGTTGTTTATATTCTTTATCTTAGCAATGTTGTTTAAAGTTCCCTTTAGGTGGTGGATGAGCATTGCAATGACGACTTCGTCGTACATTGTATATAATTACTTAGAGAAAAAGAGAGAAAAGGAATGATCTGGTATAAGATCATTCCTTTTCTGTAAAACTAAAAATTTGTGTACAATTGACTAAACTAGAGCTAAACCATTGATACAACTGAATTAGAAGCATAAAGTACATTCGTTAAAAAGTGTACTTTATTTTCGTTTTGTATATTATTCTGGAGTGGTATTTTGTATATTTTATAGTTCATCATATTATCAAATCTAAGAAATTGATTTGTACATTTTTTTCAATGATAATCAAGGTATAATAAAAAAATTAAAGTTCGAATTCTGAAACTACTTTCATATAAAAAAATTGAATCTAAATTGCTGTAGTCCTATAATAAAGATAGGGATAAAAAGAAATCTTCCTAGAAAGGAGTATACTGTATCATATGTGACAGTATTGTTAATGAATCATGAAAAAAATAATTACCATAGTACAGTGCATTTTGTTTCCCGTGTCTCCTTATATAGCTAGAGAACTATGCTTGATGAGTAAAAATCTAGTCGATAATATGTTCCTTACATTCTTTATCATGCTAACAATTTCTTTTTGGCTTGGTATTTGGAAGTTGGGAGATCTTGTGGGAAATCCAAAATAGAAAGTAAAAAGTTGTGCTAGAGATGAAATTTTTATTTATTTTAATTATTTCTATGCCTTATTTCTTTTATTTAAATTGGAAAGATAAGCCTAAACAAGAAAATAAGTCCTTTTGCTATCTTTATATGTTTTACATGATTTACTTGTGGTTTATTCTCATAATTACCATAATGGCTATCGGTATTTTATCCCTTGGAGTAGTAGCTGGTATGGGACAAAAAATTACGTTTGGTTTCTTTATTTTATCCTTTCTAGGTGTAGTTCTATTTAGTTTCTATATTTTTAGTATTCTAAAAGAGATAAAGGAATTAAAGCAAATAAAAGGTAAGTAAATAGATAGACGTAATCTAATTTGAATTGTCTTTATCTGGACTATACATCCGTATTTTTATTGGGTTACTAAAAAGGTGCTAAATTATGAAAAAAGTCTTATTTTTAGTCTAAGTTGCTAGTATTTTAAAAAGACAAGGTGCTTTATCCTTGTCTTTTTCATTTTAGTATTGCTTTTGTTTCAATGTCAATAAGTGTGTTCTTTTTGGAGTATTCTATATATTCGAGGTAACATTATCATGGTATAGATCAGGAGAGAAACACCTCCAAATATGAATATCAGACCTCCGTTTATGTCCTTTTGAAATAGATAAGTAAATACAATGGTACCTATCGGCATGATAGACGTATTTAGTGTGAACAAAGTACTCATTACTCTTCCTAAATAATTTGTTTCAATACTACTTTGAAGATAGGTCATGACGACAATATTTAGAATAACAAGAGTGAATGCGATAATTCCCATAAATAAACCGCCAACGGAAGAAATAATCACTTGGGTGTTACTAGTTGCAAATGTAATACCCAAACCAACGATAGCGATGGTTAGAAGAAAAAGTGGAATGCGAATTCTATTAGAGAGAAGTGTGTTATTTTCTTTTTTGTCTGGCAGTAGCGACATCGACACACTGGCTAATAACATTCCAACTGCAGACATAGTTTCTAGGATACCTACTGTTGCATTATCTAATAAGAGTTGCTCTTTAACTACAAATGGTACTCCAATGCTAATGGAAGTATAGAAAAAATTCAGTACAACACTAACAAGAATAATATATTTGACAATCTGATTTTCTTTTAAAAATCGGATAATTTCTTTGAACCCCTGTTGATGCTTTTCATTCTGTTTAATCTTAGCTTCTTGCTCTTCATGTTCATAGAAGAATTTCATGGTAAGTAAGACACCTAAAGAAAGGATATTTGCAATGATTTCTATAAGAATAAAGCCTGAGAAGCCTAACCAATTATAAAGAATGACTCCAATAGCTGGGGAAAGCATGGTTGCGATAGCAATGGCAGTTTGTGTAACAGAGCTTAATCGTTGAATTTTTGTATCATTTACTAACTCGTGGATAGAGGCTGAATAACAAGTATCATTGATGTTAACTGTAATAGAGTGGAGTATGACAAACGGGATTACGAGGTATAAGATAGTAGATGAATTCGTTAAAAAATAAAAAGCATAAAACAGAAGAAAGGTTATAAGTCTAAAGATAAAATTATAAATTAAGATCTTTTTATGACGGTATCGGTCTACTAAATTACCGATTGGAACTAAGAAAATCAAACTAACTAAAGGATAGATGATCATATTGATTCCAAAACTCATTGCCGATTTTGTTTGGTCCAGTAACATTAATCCTAAAGCGAAATTAAAAGCTTTTCCACTTAAAGAACTAATAAAACTACTAATAAAGTCTTTGATAATTTGTCTATTTGACATCTGATCACTTATTAAATTCTTAATATTCATCCCCTCCATTCGTGTCAACATTGCTTTGGTTATCTAATCCTATTCAATCAACCTGTGTTGTAAGGTAATCGGGATAGTAGATAAAACATAATTTTTGTTAATTAAGATTTTACCAATTATACTAATAAAAGTATATTAAAAAATGTAGAAAATATTGTATTTATGTTTACTCATTATATTTCTCTCTTGCTTTGACATTATCTAAATTGATAACTTCTTACGTACCTCTTCTAAAATAGGATATATTTTACAATCGTTAAAGGATTTCAAAATGGAACAGATTGCTTTATTTTACTTTTTATAGGCTTTAACTTCATTCTAGATGTTGATACTATTTGTCACAATTCTTGACACCGCTTTCGAACGAGAGTATAATAATTTTGAGGGCAAGATGGTTTATCTCTTTTATTTGGGAGGTGTCAGATATGCAAATCTATTTTGTTTATTCTATTTTCTATCTATTATCACGCGTAGTAGCACTTGTAGTTCTAGCTTATCTTATTAAGTTACTCATTGCTCGTTTAAAAAGAAACTAAGTAACATTTTGCCCAAATAGTAGTTATTTGGACTTTTTGCTATATTTTAGCCTAGTGGATTAAATCTATAAAACTAGTGTTTAGCATCTTCTTTTAGAGTGATTTTATTTAATGAAGGTTGTTTATAGTTGAAAGGGGGAAATAGATGGTCTCTGAAATTGATATAGCTTGGAACTTGTTTCTGGAGGGAAAAACATCAGAAGCTAAAAAGTTGGTTGAACAAGATTTTTCCATTGATACCTGTACAGATTTTAGCCTTTTAAATCTGATGGGGTATTTATTATTGGCAGAAAAAGACTATGCCTCGTGTACCCGTATATTTGAGAAATACATTTTATTAGCTCAACAAAATGAAGATAAAGAACATGAACACATTGGATTACATCAATTAGCGATGATCTACAGAGATCAGGGTGATTTTCATAAGGCTTTAAAGCTCATTGAAGATGAAGAGAAGATAATTGAAGAGTATTTTCCCAATGATAATCTAAAGAAAGCTATAAATAACTACGAACAAGGCTATTTGAGATTGAAATTAAACAATCTTAATGAAGCTCTTACATTCATGAATCTTTCACTGGAACAATCTTTAGAGACTGATGATGTGATTTCTCAGGCTTGTAGCTATAGAGGGTTAGGTGAAATCTATTTAGCCTTGGAAGATAAAGGATTAGCCAACACACATTTCAAACGAGCTATAGAACTTTTCGAAAGTGTTGGAGAGTTTGAAGGGGTAAAGGAAATTGAGGAATTGATTAATCGATGATTTTGCATTTAGATTTTGTCATTAGTTTGCCTAAATAAAAAGTTTTAATATGCTATAAATTATGTATTTGATTAAGGGGAATAAGATGAGAGGTTGTGCTATAGATGAGATTTCTATTTATTTTAATTATTTATATGCCTTATTTCTTTTATTTAAATTGGAAGGATAAGCCTAAACAAAAAAATAAGTCCTTTTGCTATCTTTATAAGTTTTATATGATTTACTTGTGGTTTATCCTCATAATTTCCATAATGGCTATCGGTATTTTTTCCCTTGGAGTACTAGCTGTTAGAGGCGAAAAACTTACGTCTGGTTTCTTTGTTTTATCTTTTTTAGGTGTAGTTCTATTTAGTTTCTATATTTTTAGTATTCTAAAAGAGATGAAGGAATTAAAGCAAATAAAATGTAAGTAAATATTAACTAAGAGAATTAGTTAACTAACTTAAGTAAAATATAACACGGCCATGATTCATGAGCCGTGTTTTTGTATGAATGTACATTTGAAAAATTTTTAGTTTTCCCTTAAATAAAGTACATTTTACAGTATAAGACCAGCATTTAAAATTTCCAGTGTTCACTTAAATAGAGTATATAATTGACAATGATTAGCTCAAAAACATTTTTGGTTACACAAAGATAGATTAAAAATGTATACACTTCTATACAAATAGTAGAAAAGGACTCAGTCCTGTAAAATACAGAACTAAATCCTTTGGATAGCCTATTTGCCTAACTTTTTTTGGGTCAGTACAATCTGGTTGCTAGGGCTTTATTATGCTTTATCTTACTAATGATGATGATCTTTTTCAGGATTGCTCATAATCTGTGTAAATATTTCTTTATATTTATATTTCAGATATTTTTCGTGTAGAATGAACAAAGCTACGTAAACAATCATAAAAACAATAGATAAATACAGCATATCAAATGTACTATGTCCAAAATAAGTTGCGGACTCATAAGATCCAATAGCTCCTAAGACCAACCAAGGAATATACTTGTAATACTTAGTTACCATAACACAGTCCCTCCTTTAATTAAACTAATGAGAATATCTAAAACTAAAAGTCATACCTGTACTTGTAGGATTATAATGATCTAAGGTCATCAAAGTGCTAAATTCTCAAACCAACTTCTACCGCCAATAAACGTGGAAGTTAATTTGTCAAAACAATGCTATTAAAAAATAAAAGGGAAAACTTTTTTGTTAAATAAGGTTATCGTTACTATTAACCAAATATAGTTTTTAGCCAATCAACTATAAGTGGTCTAAGTAATGGGATTAAGAATAGACCTACAATGATACCTAAAATAAATATTGGAAACATTTTTTTGAAGCTTCTTTTATTCATCTATGGACACATCCCTTCAATGAATGGAATCCCCACCATCGCCAACTATCTAACAAGTTGAAGAGTGGGAGTGATGCTATAAAGAATAAATAGTGATTTTTTTCACGTTTTCTACATCTTTCTTTAATATATATTATATACTAAACATATATCGAGATGTAAAAATGTCACATATATACACATAATTAGAGGTGGAGCTGTTATGCGTTGGGTTTACGGTACGATCTATAAAAAAATACGGAAATCAAAACATATTAGTCAAGAGGAAGTTTGCGCTGTAGTTTTACTAAATCTCTACGACTATAGATTAAAAATGTATACACTTCTATACAAATAGTAGAAAAGGACTCAGTCCTGTGCAATACAGAACTAAATCCTTTGGATAAATTATTAATCTAACTATTTGGGTGCACTTAACTTTCGGGATGTTTTGTTAGGAAATGAATATGTAACGTAATGAAAATCTGTGCTATTACCCTATTCTTCATTGACTAATTTTTAGGCTTACCACTTGATCAGCTTGTTTCCAAATGGTTGGATTATGTGTTGCAATAATGATCAGACGTTCCTTATTTTTTAATGTTAGGAGTAAGTCCATAATCTCCTGTGAGGTTTCAGGATCAAGAGCGGCAGTTAATTCATCTGCCAAAATTAGAGGAGGATCTTTTAAAATGATCTTTGCCAAGGCTACACGTTGTGCTTCTCCTCCAGAAAGCTCATATACTTTTTGATCTAGTTGAATATAAGATAGTCCTACTCTATCTAATACTTCTTCTTTAGTCTCTCTCTTTTTTTGTTTGTCTAATTTATGACCAATTAATCCCAAATCTAAATTTTCTGAAACAGTTTTATTATCAATTAGTCCAAAATTCTGGAAGAGATAACCGAGTTCATTTCTGAAATAGTTTGTTGGTTTAATCTTTCGTAAATCTTTTCCTTTATATTGAATACTTCCCTGATCATAAGGTTCTAGCTTGGCTACCATATTTAGTAAGGTTGTTTTGCCACAACCACTATTTCCGATAAGAGCATAGACTTTACCTGCATCAAAATTTAAGTTCAAATCACTAAATACCGTCCGGTCCCCAAAGGTTTTTGTTAGTTGATGGATTTTAATCATTTCTATGCTCCTTTCAATATAATACTAGCCATCCTATCTTCCTTACGAGAACGATGCATTAGTATTAAAATAGAATTCAAACCAAAGACGCAAGAGGTTAGAAAGACTACCCAAAGTTTATTTGTTAGCAAAAGACCAATAGCCCCTCCCAAAATGAAGATAACTATTTGCCAGATAAAAAATTTCTGGTGTAACTCAAAAAAATTTAATCCTGATATTTTCTTAATAAGAATAGTTTTACGAAATTCTTCAAAGTAGAGGATTGTCATTGTATTAAAGAGTAGAATTGAGGTAGCAATACCTAGAAAACCACCAGCAATGATTGTCAATATTTCAACTTGAATGTTGTGACTCATACCACGATAAACATAATAGGCAAGATCATACTGACTGATATATTTCTTTATTCCACCTTGTTCAACTAGTTTTTTAGTGGCATCCAAACCTTTAAAATACAGATAATCAGATGGATAAGTGAAGAAATCATTTCGATTTTTTCCAAAAGAGCTTGGTTTAAGGACAATAAGTATAGGATCACTTAGAAATTGTTGATATGAGATTGGTGTAGAATTATATACGAAACGCTTCTTATTGTTTGAAATATAGAAAACACGAGCTTTCATAGCCTGTTGAATTTTATTTCCCTTATCGTTTCGAATCGCTAGGAAATCTTCATAAATTTGACGCAATTTATCTTCTTGATCTTTTAATTTTTCAGGCAATAGTAGTCCAAATTCTCCTTCTCCAAGGCTATTAATGCTCTTCTTATCTTCTTCATTTAATTCTACATTCTGAACATCTAGATAATTAGGAGTCACATATAAGCTATTAGCATACGGATTGTAGTCATTTATCGACATTTTTCCCATTAAGGGATGTGAAGACAGACCTTTTAGATCGAATGATGCAAGTGGATGCTGAACAAGCATTCCTCCATTCTGAATGCCAGTTTCTATGAAGCTTTTCCATTGTTCTTCCAACATTTTTCTACTATCCTGATTTCTAGCCTCTGCCCCAAACTCCCTATTTGTTGAAAGCAATACCCAATCTTTTTGATTTGACCATGCTGTATCTCCAGACTGATGCAATTGCCAAATAGTTGAATAGATACTTGTTCTATGAATGGTAAGTACTATTAAAAGAAAAGCAACCAATTGCCCCAAGTAAAGAATACCCATAATCTGTTTCAAAGGTAACTTTCCTTTGAGTAAAGAAACCAAATGTACCGCTTTAATACTTAAAACATAAAGAAAGCTAAAGAGTATAGAAAGGAACAAAAGTAACAAATTATAAGTTATGCTAGCTGAAAAAATAACTGGAATAGAAAATGGTGTGATATGGAATAGACTTACACCACAGATTCCAAGAAAAACCCCTGTAATTATCCCTAAAAGTAAATCTCCACAATCACTAATCATTGAGTTTCCAAAAATCTGAGTTAGGTGCAATCCAGAAATATATCGAATCCCAACTGTTCGCATTTCCTTGGTTTTTTGAATAATCATTAAGGCTATAAAAGTTAGTAGAAAAATGACCAAAACGAGTAATTGACTACCATTTCCCATATACGTAAATAAGCTAAGAAAAA
This sequence comes from Streptococcus sp. 27098_8_186, assembly GCF_041432055.1. Lineage (NCBI taxonomy): Bacteria > Bacillati > Bacillota > Bacilli > Lactobacillales > Streptococcaceae > Streptococcus > Streptococcus sp. 27098_8_186. The sequence continues at coordinate 25,644 of NZ_JAPVYV010000001.1, read as the reverse complement.
TATTTGGATATGAAACAAATGTTTGTGTGAAACCCAATGATTGAAGTTCATGATTTAATCTATCTAGAGTGAGATTTCCAGATAAAATATAATAATTGGACAATAAGCCACTATTGTAAAAATCTTCTTCACTAGCTTTAACAAGGCCGTTTGGGATATGGCCAGATCCAAATATTGCATAGGAAAAATGAACCTTACCTTTATCGTCTATTGTTTCAATTTGTTCACCAATCACACTGTCTGTTTCATTTGCTAATTGATCTAAACTGTATTTTACCTGATCTTTTGATACCTCTTTGTTCTGGGAAAAAATACTAATAGCTGGAAAACTATTGTGAATAACCACATATGAGGTTGAAAAACAAATCCAAAGTAGAAAACTTGTTATAAAGATATTTGAAAGGATGACAAATAAGCGCTTCATACTTTACTCACTTTCTAAAATTTTCATGAATAGTAATATAATCTTTTCTATGAGCTATGAATTTTTTTAAATCCGTAGTTAAAATATACTGTTTCACCAAAATTTCTATTTATAAAAGCTCTTGAGGTCTGATGAGAAGGAGCGTAAGCATATGATGATTTACTATCTCTTGCACGAGTTACGCTTGACCAGTGATATTTGTAATCATGGTAATAATTTGAAAATGCACCCCAGTTATTTGGATTGTGAAAGCATTAATACAAAAAATAAATAGTGATTTTCTTTTGCATATCTGAACCTCCTTCTTCTATATATATGATATACTAAATACATAACGAAGTGTAAAAATGTAACATTTATACACATAATTAGAGGTGAAGTTGTTATGCGTTGGGATTACGGTACGATCTATAAAAAAATACGGAAATCAAAACATATTAGTCAAGAGGAAGTTTGCCAGGATTACACTTCAAGAGCGCACTTGTCGCGTATTGAATCGAACCAAGTAGTGCCTAGTTTTGAGTTGATGGAGCATCTTCTAAAGCAAGTTGGCCTAGATTTCGAAGAATTTCGATATATATGTCATTCTTACCACCATTCCGATAGAGAAGAAATTATCTTATTGGCAGAAGATAACAATGCCTACCAATCAAATGATAAATTATTGGAACTGAAGAATAAGAGTGTAGCTTATTTAAGAAAACATCCTAATGATATTCCTGTGTCAAATATACTAAAGAGAGTAGAGGTCATTCTTTGTTTACGAGAATCTGGTCCAAATGAAAAGGTAAGAATGATGGCAACGGAAGCTTGGAACGAAATTAAAAATCAGGATGTCTGGTATCATAGTGACCTCAAATTAATTGTCGTTATTTTATTTACACTTCCACTAGAAACAGTGATTTCTATCTGTGATGAAGTGATAGATAGGCTCAATGATTACTCTGATTATACAGAGATTCTTCCCACCAAGTATAAATTACTCTCAAATTTAGCCAGTATTTTTCTGTGGAATGGTTTGATGGAGAAATGTACGAGGATCAGTTATCTATTGTTAGATACGGCAAAAAAAAGTAAGCGATATGATTTTCTAGGAAATGCCAAAGTGACACTTGGAATTTGTTTAAGTGATAAAAAGCTAGTTGATGAAGGATTGCAACTACTCGAATTAACGGATGAACAAACACTATTGGAAGCATGTCAGTCAGATGTGAATCGTTTTTTCAAGGAATGAGTTTCTAAATGGATTTAGTCATAAAACGGTTTGAAGATATAATCGACATATTGTTGTATCCATGCTCAATGGTTATTGGGTAAGGGATGGCAACCTACACATTATCCCGTTAGATCAGCTAGTTAAGCAATATTTGAAAAAATGATCATTTAATTTAACAAATAATAATTTTGAATTGCACCTCAAATGTTAGAGTTCATCTAATATTTGAGGTGATTTTAATATGAAATACAATTATTTTCAATTATCACATAAAGAGATTTCCGTTCAGAAGACTTTGATAGCATAGTTTGAACCAATAAATACTGAGGAAAATATTTTGAGTTCATTTATCTAAGTATAAAATGTGTATATAAGAGACAATTTGACATTTGCTTTTTTATTTTGTGTATTATTATTCTAGAAAGAAAAAAAGATTTCAATTTTAAAATCGTTCGTTATCTTTTTATTGTAGATAAATAGGTAATGAAGTAATGCTTAAGTCAGGAGGTATAGGCTGATGAAGAAAAAAGATCTTGTCAAACAAAAATTTTTAACTTTTATCATCCTTGGTATTATCATTCTCTTATCAACCTGCACTCTTGTAGGACCACCTCTTATCAACCTGCACTCTTGTAGGACCACAAAAAAATCTCCTTCCGGTAGTACCAATGTGTCTAGGAAAATAGGATTCGAGGAAAGAAAGGCAGAAGATTTATTAAAAAATTCTATTTCTATCCCTTATCCAGATGCGAAAATCTTTACACCTACCGCGCTGTCAAATGATGGGATTGCTTATGGCGAGGCTGTTGACCAAGGACACGAAGATCAGAATTATCTTGCCAGTATGAATTTACATACCAAGGAATTTCAAAAGATAAAAGATGTTGAAAGGACATCCAATCTGACTCATGTAGCTGTTAGCTATGTAGATCATGATATTGTTGTTTTTGAAGAGTATGATCAACTCAATCAGACAGGGATCTACTATCTTTGGAAGATAAAAGACAAATCTTTAACGACACTGATCGATAGGAGACCTATTGGAACGGTTCCAGTTACTCAAGTAGCTCGATCCAACCAGAAACTCTTTATAAATTATGAAGTAGGCGATAGCCTATATCAAATTGAAGAATTTGACCTTGAAACAGGGACTCATCAGACGATTGAATCAGAAAATAGCGGTTTTCCGACTGTCTTTAAAGATCACTTGTATTATGTACAAATTGATAACACAGCTTTAACTACAAAAATTGTAGCCTACTCCTTAAATGATGGGCAGAAAAAAGTTATAGATCAAACAAAGGATGATCAACGCTATTATGTCGATTTATTGACGAACGGGCACAATCTCCTTTACTTGGTTGCAAATAATAAAGATGCTTCGTTTACCTTCGAAAATAAAAACCATAAAAAGATATTTTCTACTTCACAGGCAGAAACCTCCATATATCGCAATATTTATCTCACATATATGGGAGAAAGAAGAAATGAGGAGCGTGTTAAATCTCAATATTATTTGTGGGATTTGAGGCATCGGATTCATTATTTATATGATCATGGCCCCATTTTACTATCGGATAAAGGGATTCTATGGATTCAATTCAAAAAGAAAGATAGTGAGATTCCAAAAGGTGAAATCTATCGAAATGAAAACTCCGTAATGCGCTATCAAGAATGGTAGAAAGGAGAAAAATCATGAGAAAAGTTCATTTATTCCTTGTACTTCTGACTTTGCTTGGTTTATCTGGCTGTACAGAGACACCAAAAGAAAGCCAAACAAGTCCTTCCAGCTCTCGTAAGGTTACATCCTCCTCATCAACAACAGTTAGTGTAAAAACAAAGGAGCGTACAGAACCTAATCCTCCAATGCCAGCAGAGGTAGCAGAGCGATTAAAAATTAAGGAAGGCAATACGGAAGCCGGTGGTCAGGAAACATTGCCATCTTCAAAACAGGAACAAGCTTCATTGAAAGAGAATACGCAACCTTCTCAGTCGGTCAAAAAAGAAACATCGTCAAAAGAGAATCAAGGAATCCGAAAACTATTGCCTATTTCTTTAAAACTTCAAGAAGAATGGTATTTCTGTGCTCCTGCGACAGTCCATATGATGCTGGCTAGTCGAGGAGTTAGCGTCTCTCAACATCAATTAGCTAAGGAAATGGGGACTTATAATCCCTATGGGACGCATAATCGAGATGCCATTCGCGTCTTGAATCAGAATCTATTTGGCTATCCAGAACCAAGTGGAAACCAAGCAGGTTATCGACTGGTTACTGTAACAGATGCTCGTCCAGGTTCTGAAGATATCCGGCTCTTTAAAGAACGTGTTCGCAAAGATATTGATGATGGGTATCCTCTCTATTACACCTTCAATGTAGCACAAATCTATCCTGGAAAAAGTGGGGAACATAATGTGATTGGAGTAGGCTATGAATTGACAGCAGATGGTAAGGACATCTCAGCAATCTATTATCTAGACCCCGATACACATGTACAGGATCCAAACTATGGAGGCTTGAAGAAACTGACACCAGAGGAGTTATTAGCAGCCATGGTCACATGCGGTGAGAAAAATTATGCTTGGTGAGAAAGTGAGTCGTGAAATGGATAGGAGGGATAACCTATGAAACGCTCTTATCTTTTTGGGATTTTATTTCTATTCTTCCTTTTGCTTTCTTGTTCTAAGGTCCAAACACCAATGTTTCAAGTTGATCCAGAATCGAATCTTTACTTGGTCACCTCAAAAAGTATTCAATCATATACTAAGAAAGAGAATAAGCTTGAGTTACATCGAGTAGAAAAAATTGATGTAGCAACGTATGTTAATCTCTGGTTTTCGTGTTTAAACAGTGGTGATAAGATGATCGTAACGGAAGGTGATGATTTTGCACCAATAGATCATCAAAATATCATTTCAATTGATTTTTCTAAAGGTGAGATGAGGAAAAATCATACTAAGAATTATGCAATGATGGGATCAGGTATCTCTTCTAATTACTTTTATACTGCTCAAACAGATGCAAACTCAGGAATATTAACAGTCTTTTCTCTTAATGGAAAGCAAGTTTTTCAGAAAAAATTTAACCAAATGACAGCAATTTCGAGTCAGATTGTTGCAAATAATTCTAACGTATATGCTGAGATTGCTTATCAAGATCCAAAACGAAATCGTCCAGAAGGCGTGTTGGATTCAGACTTAATAGTTCTAAATGAAAAAGAGCATTGGAAAGAAAAAGATAGAATTCGATTAACTTCAGATGGTAAAAAGGTTGAAATGTTAGAAGGCTTGGCAATTGTCAAAGATAGGGCATTCGTAAGTATCTCTGCAATTCGTGATACAGATACTTTTGAGAAGGTGGCAGGAAACCAATTGTTGTCAATCGATTTGCACACTGGAGAAAGGAAATTATTTACCTTACCCAATCCTTATCCTAATATGCTTTATCCAAGTCCAGATAATCATTACCTTGTCGTCAAGCACGAGGTAGAAGGAAAGAATATTTTATCTGTTCTTGATTTACAAAATGAAACTATAAAAGCCATTGTGTTGGATGACGATTCAGGTGAAACACCAAAAGAAATAAATTCTCTTACAATTTCAAATGAAAATATGTTGTATCTAACTACTGGTCGACATTTATTACAATATAGTCTCAAGGATGCTAAGTTGATTGAGAAACAGAAATTAAAATTGGGAAAAGATGATTTTCCAATCGGATTAAGAATCGTAGAAAAAGACTTAGGGTCAAATTAATAATAAAGGCTCATTGTCAACTGTAGTGGCTTGATAAAAAGTTACAATCTGGAGAGGACTAAATTGGTTCTCTCCTTCATATAAGAAGTAAGTTAGCATACGTTAGTCAGGATCCCTATGTATTTGAAGGGACACTGAGAGATAATTTAACTTTGGGAAATTCAATGATTGTAGATGATAGAGTAGAGATGTTTGCTCAATTAAAAGAAGAATTTATTGATATCATAATTATTGTTGCATTGTCAGAAGATGAATTAGAAAAAGTTCAGAAAGCTATTTTTAACGATAAGTTAGACAACTTACTTAAAAATATGTTTCAGAAGAAAAAGGAAAGTAGAAAGTACGCGAGAGATTTTATTGAAAAACATGTGGAATCTGTCATAAAAGATAGAGAAAGAATTACTGAGAAAGAAATATTGGAGGCGGTTGAGATAAGTAAAAATGTGTTTGTAGTATAATTAAATTCTGTTTAGCTACCAAAATGTGTTTGGTATCATTTTGGTAGCTAAACAGACAAAATGTTTTATTTTTTCACCGTGAACATAAATAGAATGTTAATTTATCAGCTTTCTTTTTCAGGTAAAATCAAATCTTGGAATTAGAAGAAAAATAGGCTTTGGATTGAAATAAATCATAAATAACTATACAAATTGTCTCTCCGTATAGGAATGATTTAGTGTTCTTCAGTTGAAACTATAATCCTAGGTATGAAATTAAAAAATTTTTTTAATTTGGTCATTAAAAATTTTTTTAAAAAAATTTTAATCCTATATGGAAGATCTTATAATGTGTATTAAAATCCTTAAAATATCGCTATTTCCGCTATTTTAAAGGGCACTTTGTAAAGTGTCCTTTTTAAATTTTAGTAGAAAATTGAGCAATTTTTGGTAGAAAAAGCGACTTTTTTTGATTTTTCTTTTTTTTACTTTCATCAAAAAATGGCAGACTATAAGTATGAAAAGAAAATTTATTGAGTGCAAGAGAGTTGTAGCTTCATCGCTACAACTCTTTTTTTTGCTCTCAAAAATCTTTTCAAATAAGTAAAAAAGAGGTTATATAATGCCTGTTGATAAAAACAAGAAAATCGAGAAGATTTTAAATACACCGACTTTGAATTTGCTACCTTCTGTTAATTCGAAAACAGTTGACAAAGTGAGGGATCCGATCACTAATCGAACCTCGATTCATTTAGGGACTGGTACGATTCATATTGAAAACTTTGACGCTAACAAAGATTATTTCAAACTCCGAGTTTTGAAGATGTTGGATTTATTGATTCTTCTTGTCGGGAAGAAGAACAAATATAGACTAAGTGAAGAAGAGGCTGTTGACTGCTTTGTTGAATTTTCAATTAAACAGTATGCAGAACTGATGGGGAAAAATAATCCAAAAAGTACTTCAACGAAGAAAAATGTACGTCGTATCATCGAAGAGGCATTAAGCTTGCTAAACGATCTTTCTATTAGTACCGCCGAAAAGAGAAAATCGGAAATCAAAGAATTCAAAGATATGAAACTGATTGAGGAATTCAAATGCAAAAAAGAAGTTTATACAGTTCAATTGACTGAAAAATTCGTTAGATATTTAATTACTTCTTATGTTACTAATTTCCCCATCAGACTTTTTAAAATTGATGAGCGTAGTAAAAATGTTTATTCTCTTGCAAAGAAACTAATCTACCATCAAAGTAACCATAATAATCGAAGAAAAAAGACTAATGAAGTCATATCAGTTGAAGTTCTATTGAATGTATGTCCTGAAATTCCTGCAATCGAAGAAGTTAGATTGAAAAAAGGTGGTTGGAATTCAAGAATTGAGGAGAGCCTTGATAATTCACTTACTAAACTAGTCAATGATAAAATCCTGATAAGTTGGGAATACTGTGATTCTAATAACAATCCTTTATCGGATAAACAGTTAGAAATGGAATCATTTTTTGAATTTAAAAATTTTAGAATTCGTTTTAAAGTTTTAGGGATTTAAATTTACTGATTTATCGATTTACTTCGATTAAATCAGGATTTATGGGGTATGTTGAATTAGAATTTGGGGTATGTTGAATTAGAATTTGGGGTATGTTGATTTTGTAAAAAAATTTTTCACCCTTGGTATAACTGATATTTTAGCATCTCTGATTTTCAATACTAATAATATTAATAAGCAGCATATGCCTTCAATTTTCGTATTGAAGGCAATGCTATAATTTTGCCTGTAAGAAAAAAAGTCCGGATTTTATTTTTTTACTGGAAACTACAAGAGGAGAAAAAAATGTTTGAAGAAGAAAAATCTTATTTGAAAGCATACATTGAACAAATCTCTGAATCAAGTCGTAAAGGTGGTAAAGGAGCATATATTTGCCCCCTCTGCCACAGTGGTGAAGGAAGAAACAGAACTGGTGCTTTTCATATTTACGCTGAAACCCAATGGAAGTGTTTCTCTTGCGATAGAGGTGGAGATATCTTTGATCTTATCGGCTATGTAGAAGGAATTGATAAATTTAAGGATCAATTGAAGCGTGTCAGAGAGTTGTTTAATCTATCAACTGAATGTGATGAATTCAAGGACCAGAGGACTGAATGTTTGAATTCCAATGTTATCTTTCCTTTAAAGGAAGAAGAGAAAAAAGATAATTATTTAAGCTTTTATAATGAGGCCACAAAGCATCTCTGTGAAACTGACTTTTTTCTTAAACGAGGGTTGAGTTTTTCAACAGTCCACCGATTTAAAGTTGGCTACGTAAAAAAATGGAAACATCCTCATGTGACTAATCCTAATGTTCCTGAAACACCTCGGTTAATTATTCCTTTAAGTGAAAGTTGTTATTTTGCTCGTGATACAAGAGAAATTGTACCAGAATATCAATTGAACTATACTAAACAGAAAGTGGGAGGAAGCGATCTTTTTAATAAAAGTGAACTCTTCAAAAATTCAACGGATCCAATTTTTATTGTAGAAGGCGAAATAGATGCCATGAGCATCGTTGAAGTTGGTGGAAAGGCAGTAGGACTTGGGAGCATTGGAAATATAAATAAATTAATTAATCTTATTTCTGATCTAAAAGTTGATCGTACATTCATTCTCTCATTGGACCAAGATGAAAAGGGGAGAGAGGCTGAACTAAAATTAGCAGAGCAATTTAGAAGTAAGAAGATAAAATTTATTTCTTACAAATTAACTATTGATGATGTAAAAGATCCTAACGAAATGTTAGTGAAAAATAAAGGAGTATTTAACAAAATGGTGGAAAATGCAATCAATCAAACAAAAAGTGAAAAAGAACGGTATCTTGAATATTCAACAGCTAATCATCTTTCGAAGTTTTTTAATGGCATTACGAATGGTTCTAATAATACATGTATTAAAACAAATTTTGAAGGTCTAGATGATCTGTTAGAAGGTGGTCTTTACGAAGGCTTGTATTGTGTTGGTGCAATTTCCTCCCTTGGAAAGACAACATTTGTAACTCAGATTGCTGATCAAATTGCAGCACAGGGAACAGATGTTTTGATTTTTAGTATTGAAATGTCTAGGTGGGAAATAATTAGTAAAAGTATTAGTCGTCACACTGTTATCGAATCTATTGCCTCTAATAGTGATATCAGGAATGCAAAAACAGCACGAGGAATTACTGAGGGGAGTAGATATGCAGGTTACAGCACCCCAGAGATTGATTTGATTAAAAAAGCTAGAGAAAATTACGCTCAATACTGCAAAAATATTTACATTGTAGAAGGTACTGGACTTATTGGTGTGGGACTAATTCGGGAAACTGTTGAAAAGCATATCAAATATACTGGAAAAGTACCCGTGGTTATTATTGATTACTTACAAATTCTATATCCGGTGGATGTACGATTAACTGAAAAACAAAATACAGATAGATCGGTAATAGAATTGAAAAGGATCAGCCGAGACTTTAAAACACCAGTGATCGCTATCTCTTCTTTTAATAGAGAAAACTACAAATCTATTGTAAGTATGCAGTCTTTCAAGGAAAGTGGAGCCATCGAATACTCTAGTGATGTTTTAATTGGACTTCAACTTAAAGGTACTGGACGAGAACACTTTGATGTTAATGAAGCTAAATCGAGAAATCCACGAGAGATTGAGTTAGTGGTTTTAAAAAATCGTAATGGAAGAACTGGCATTAAGATGGAATTTGACTATTATGCGATGTACAATTATTTTAAAGAAAAGTAGTTTAAGGCTTTTGGTTAATGATCTAATTTGTTGAACTATTATAAGCCTTATCAAAAGATGGAAATCTCTGTAATTAAGAATTAGAAGGAAGAGATAATGCAAACAATAAATCATACAGAATTAATGAAATTAGGTTTTCCTGAACATACGGCACGGGATATTATAAGACAAGCAAAGTTAATTGCTGTTCGACAATTTGAAGAATCTAGAGCTTTATCGAATAATGTGGTAGAATTAAGTAAATCACCATTTGATAATTCTCGTCTTAATTTAGCTCCTACGTATATTGTAGAAGAATTACTCGGCTTTAAGTTGCTTTCTGAAAGAAAGGAACAAAATGAGTAAAAAATATAAATGCGTAAGTCGAAATAAGAAAGGAAAAATTTACTATGAAGTTGAATTCAGTGTAGATCCTTCTACGGGTGACCGAAAGAGGTTTAGGGTTAAATCTTATAAAGATCAATTTGGAATTGATTTTAAAACAGAAAAGCAAGCCTTTGACGAAGTCTGTAGGATAAGAACTGAATACAATGCTAAAATAGCTAGTGCCAGTGCAAATAGGCCACAATTAGATATTCCATTTTCAAAATTTATGGAAGATGTTTATTTGCCTTATTATAAGAAAACTGTTCAGTCCGTAACCTATCAAACTGCTTATCCTCAGTATAAGACTTTTATTGAGGTTTTTGCTGACAAGAAACTGTCTGAAATCAATATTCGGGAATGCGAGGATTTTAGATTATCTTTAATGGAAGACTACTCTCCAAACTACGCAAAAGGACTTTGGTGTAAACTGAAGAAGTGCTTAAATTATGCAGAACGCTTGGAATACATCGAGAATAATCCTTGTCGAAAGTTAGACAATCCTAAAGGAGAAAAACCGAAAACTGAATTTTGGACTGTAGAGGAACTTGATAAGGTTTTAAAAACTTTTGATCAGACAGTTTATGAAGAGAGGCAGTTTTATACGACTATCTGGCTCTATTTTATGACGGGGATGCGAGTCTCTGAGGGTCTTAGTTTAAAGTGGTCAGACATAGATCTTAAAAATAAGGTTATTCATATTCAGTCTACCCTCGAATATCAAGGGAATGGGAAATACGTTCGAAAAGAGCAGACAAAAACTAGGGCAGGAATGCGTTTCTTAGAAATAGATGACGAAACTGTTAAAGTGTTGAAAAATTGGAGAACTGTACAAGTGTATAATAGAGAAGATAATTTCGTATTAGCACGGTTTAACTCTCCCATGAACAAATCTACCTTAAGTCGAATGTTAAAAAGGCATGCACTAGTGGCAAAGGTTCCGGTTATTACTGGGAAAGGTCTACGTCATAGTCATGATTCATTTATGATAAACGTTCTAAAAAAAGATGTTTTGTATGTATCGGCCCGCTCAGGAAGAACAGACAAGGCTACAACACTAAACACCTATTCTCATTTCTATGATAGACAAGTTGTTACTGGTGGTGCTGAGATAACAGAGGCATTAGGAGAGCTGGGATTAATTGCAAATCCCGCCACAATCCCGCCAAGTAAAGAAACCAAGTAAAAAATAGCTGTGTGAGAACAACTAAAGCAACGACGCTTCAGTTACTCTTAAATAATCGAGTTTCCAATCAAAATGAAAACCGAGGTTTAGGCCTCGGTTTTTTTGTCGTTGAAAATAATGATGATAGAATGTGAATAGAGGGCTTTTATAATGCTAACATGTGTAGCTCTCTTTATTTTCTCTAAACCTACTAAATAGTGCAGTTTTAATGATGTTACAATGATTTTACATTTGCTATGTTCCCTTGAGATGTTGCTAATTTGTTGCTATAATGGCTATAAATCATATCATAAAGGAGAAGATGATGAAAAATTTTAAACGTCTTTTGTTAGCTGTTGTAGCTGTCTTTGCAGCCGTCCTTTTGGTAGCTTGTGGCGCTAAAAGCGATAATGGGACTTACGTGTTTGAGCCTACTAAGGATGAGATCAAAGATATTATGCCAAGTGAATTTCAATCTTTGATAGGTGATAATTACTCATTCACTATTTCGATTACAATCAATGATAAGAAAGGTGAGATGAAAGTAGACACCAATGCAGGTGGTCAAAATGTAAATCAAGTGATTGATTTGGAAGTAGACCAAAAAGCTAAAACTCTTGTCTCAGAAAATGAGTATGGGAAAGCGGAAATTACTTATCAAGTTTCAGGAAATGTGTTAACGATTAAGGATGTGAAGAATTCTTTGATGGGTGACACAGACATGTTTAATAACTACATGAAAATTGCTAAGTTCAAAAAAGTTAAATAAGCAATCATGGCGGGATTTAAATTCCGCCTTGTAATATTTCTTTGTTGATACAAGAAATATTACAAGGATATGACATTTATAAACGTTCATTGCCGTGTGCCTGAATTGTTGATATAATAGGGTGAATCTAACTAAAAAGGAGAAGTTATGAAAAACTTTAAACGTATTCTTTTGGCTGTAGTAGCTGTTTTTGCAGCCGTCCTCTTGGTGGCATGTGGTGCCAAAAGTGATAACGGGACTTATGTCTACAAACCATCAAAAACTGAAGTGAAGGAAATCCTTGAAGAACAAGGTGCTCCAAGTTCAAGTGTAGATGCATTGATCGACAATGTTAAATTGGAAGTTTCAGTGACCATTAAAGATAAAACAGGTAGCCTTAAAATTAAAGGTGAAATGATGGGACAAAAAACAGACCAATCATTTGATATGAAAGTTGACCAACAAAAGAAAACTCTTCAATCTAAAACAGGTAAAGGTGAAAAGGTTAAATACAAAGTTTCAGGCGATGTGTTCACTTTTGATTTATCTGGTGAAAAGAGTTCAGGTCATGAAGCCGCTTTGGAAATGTTCAAAAACGCTAAATTCAAACGTACAAAATAATACAAGAGAAGGGCAGAGAGTATCTGCTCTTTTTCTTCTTTAAAACATCTTGAATCGGTATTAAAATAGTGGTAAAATCTGATTATAAAATACATTAGGAGATTGATTATGAAAAATATTAAACGTATTCTTTTAGCTTTCGTTGCAGTTTTTGCAGCAGTCCTCTTGGTGGCATGTGGTGCCAAAAGTGATAATGGGACTTATGTCTACAAACCATCAAAAACTGAACTCAAGAAAATTCTTGAAGATCAAGGCTTATCAGGTAGTCAATTAGAGTCTATTGGAGACGTTATTAATTTTGAAGTTTCTATTAAGATCAAAAATTCTAAAGGAACCCTCAGCATCGCGGGTGAAGTCGCTGGTCAAAAGAATGAGCGATCTTATGATGTCAAAATCAATCAAAAAGAGAAAACAATCTCGTCAAATGATGGTAGAGGAGAAAAGATTACATACAAGGTCGATGGTGACTATTTGACATTTGATATTTCTAAGTTAAGTAATAGCAACCAAGGGGATCTTATGATTCTTAAAAACGCTAAACTCAAACGCACGAAATAATGCAAGTGAAGAGCGGGGGAAACCTGCTCTTTTGCTTTACTTTTATGCCTAGTTTGGTATAATGAATGAGACTACAGATGGGACTGGGGCAGGAATGATTTTCTTTGAAAATGATTTCGTCTCGCTCCCTCTTTTCTGTGTGATCAAGGTTATTATTTATGGAAAAGGAGAATCATCTATGCTTTATATTTGGTCTTACTTGAAAAAGTATCCCAAGTGGCTAGCCCTGAATCTATTTTCGGCGGTCCTGTTTGTTATTGTCAATTTGGGCTTGCCAACGGTTCTAGCTCGCATGATTGATGAAGGGATTAACCCGCGTGATGTGGACCGGCTGTATTTCTGGGGCTGGGTCATGTTTGCGATTATTTTGCTTGGGATTGTGGGGCGGATTATCTTGTCTTACGCGGTTGGTCAGCTAACGACCACCATGGTCCGCGATATGCGCAATGACCTCTATGCTAAGTTACAGGAGTACTCGCATCGCGAGTATGAGCAAATTGGGGTATCGTCATTGGTCACTCGCTTGACTTCGGATGCCTTTGTTTTGATGCAGTTTGCGGATTCTATGTTGAAGATGGGGGTCATCACACCCTTGATGATGGTTTCCAGTGTTCTCTTGATTTTGACAACCAGTCCTTCTTTAGCGTGGATTGTAGCGGTTTCTGTACCATTTCTTGCGGTCGTCGTCTGGTATGTGGCAGTTAAGACACGTCCTCTTTCTGATAAACAACAAAAGACCCTCGACCATCTCAATCAATTTGCGCGTGAAAATTTGACTGGACTTCGTGTGATTCGTGCCTTTGCCCGTGAAGAATTCCAAGAGGATAAATTTGCGGCTGAAAATGAAGTCTACGCAGAAAACTCGAATAAATTGTTCAAACTAACTGGTTTGACAGAACCCCTATTTGTGCAGATCATCATAGCTATGATTGTGGCGATTGTCTGGTTTGCCTTGGATCCTCTTCATGACGGTAGTTTGAAAATTGGGGATCTGGTTGCCTTTATTGAGTATAGCTTCCACGCGCTCTTATCTTTCCTCTTTTTAGCCAATCTCTTTACTATGTATCCTCGGACTGCGGTTTCTAGCCGTCGTCTCAAGGAAATCATGGACATGCCCATTTCGATTGATCCAAATGAGAATGGTGTAACAGAAACAGCGTCTCGTGGCTATTTGGAATTTGACAATGTCACCTTTGCTTATCCAGGTGAGACAGAAAGTCCGGTTCTTCACAACATTTCCTTTCAAGCCAAACCTGGTGAAACGATTGCCTTTATCGGCTCGACTGGTTCTGGGAAATCTTCGCTTGTGCAGTTGATTCCTCGATTCTATGATGTCACCTTAGGAAAAATTTTGGTCGATGGTGTGGATGTCCGAGATTACAATCTGAAAGCCCTTCGCCAAAAGATTGGTTTTATTCCGCAAAAGGCTTTGCTCTTTACAGGAACCATTGCTGAAAACCTTCGTTATGGGAAAGAAGATGCATCTGTACAAGAGCTAGAACAAGCGGCTGAAATTTCCCAAGCCAAAGAATTTATTGACAGTCGCGAGGAACGCTTTGACACGCATTTGGCAGAAGGTGGTAGCAACCTTTCAGGTGGCCAAAAACAACGCTTGTCCATCGCTCGTGCCGTTGTCAAAGATCCTGTTATTTTTATCTTTGATGATTCCTTCTCAGCCCTAGACTACAAGACGGATGCCACTTTGCGGAAGCGTCTCAAAGAAGTCACAGGAGATGCGACCGTCTTAATCGTAGCGCAACGCGTGGGAACCATTATGGATGCGGATCAAATTATTGTCTTGGACCAAGGGGAAATCGTCGGTCGAGGAACCCACGATGAATTGATGGAAAGCAATGAGATCTATCGTGAAATTGCCAATTCGCAGCTCGATAGTCCGTCATTAACAGAAGAATAGAAAGGAGAAGCAGATGAAACAAGAACAAAACAGTTTTAGTAGACTATGGACTTATTTGAGAGCCTATCGATTGGAAGTTTGCTTGTCCATTTTCTTAAAAATTCTGAGTGTCGTCATGAGTGTTGTCGAACCCTTTGTTTTGGGGCTTGCGATTACTGAGTTGACAAAAAATCTCATGGATATGGCAAAAGGCCTTGCGGGAGCTGGTCTTAACACCTCCTATATCGCGATCATTATGACGCTCTATCTATTCCGTGGGGTCCTCTATGAGTTGGGATCTTATTATTCCAACTATTTCATGACTAATGCTGTTCAAAAGACCGTTCAGGACATGCGAAATGATTTGTCTCATAAAATCAACCACATTCCCGTTTCTTATTTTGACCGGCATCAGTTTGGAGATTTGCTAGGACGTTTTACTAGCGATGTCGAAACCGTCTCGAATGCCTTGCAACAGTCCTTCTTACAAATCGTTAATGCTATCTTTACCTTGCTCTTTGTCATCAGCATGGTCTTGTACTTAAACATCCAGC
This sequence comes from Streptococcus sp. 27098_8_186, assembly GCF_041432055.1. NCBI lineage: Bacteria > Bacillati > Bacillota > Bacilli > Lactobacillales > Streptococcaceae > Streptococcus > Streptococcus sp. 27098_8_186. The sequence goes on along the minus strand of NZ_JAPVYV010000001.1, from coordinate 10,148 downwards.
TGGGGCTAGTGGTCATCTTGTCCATTCCGATCACTTATTTCAGTGCTCGATTTATCATGAAAAAATCTCAGCCTTACTTTAAAGAGCAGGCAGATGTTTTGGGAGCAATGAACGGCTTTGTGCAAGAAAATTTAACAGGCTTTAATGTCCTCAAACTGTATGTTCGGGAAAAATCTTCTCAGGAAGAGTTTCATGATATTACCCATCACCTTCAAAAAGTAGGATTCAAGGCTAATTTCATTTCTGGCTTAATGATGCCGATTTTAAATGGGATTTCAGATTTAACTTATCTCATTATCGCTTTGATGGGTGGTTTGCAAGTGTTGGCAGGTCGTTTGACTGTGGGGAATATGCAGGCCTTCGTTCAATATGTTTGGCAGATCAACCAACCCATTCAAAACTTGACCCAATTGGCAGGTCAGCTACAAAGTGCCAAATCGTCTCTAGACCGGATTTTCCAAGTCATGGATGAACCAGATGAAGTAGCAGATGTGACAGAAACCCTCTCTGGAGATTTGACAGGGCAAGTCAGCTTTAAAAACGTGGATTTCCAATATGTAGCGGACAAACCCTTGATTCGTGATTTCAAACTAGAAGTCAAACCAGGTGAAATGGTGGCCATTGTCGGACCAACCGGAGCAGGGAAAACAACCCTGATTAATTTGCTCATGCGCTTTTACGATGTGACTGCAGGATCGATTACGGTGGATGGTCATGATATTCGTCATCTATCTCGCCAAGATTACCGTAAACAATTCGGAATGGTGCTTCAGGATGCTTGGTTATATGAAGGAACCATCAAAGAAAACCTTCGCTTTGGTAATCTCGAGGCAACGGATGAAGAAATTGTTGAAGCCGCAAAGGCGGCCAATGTCGATCACTTTATCCGGACGCTTCCTGGTGGTTACAATATGGAAATGAACCAGGAGTCTAGCAATATTTCTCTAGGGCAAAAGCAACTCCTTACCATTGCGCGTGCACTCCTAGCGGATCCTAAAATCTTGATTTTGGATGAAGCGACGTCTTCTGTCGATACGCGTTTAGAGCTATTGATTCAAAAAGCCATGAAGAATTTGATGAAAGGGCGGACTAGCTTTGTCATTGCTCACCGCTTGTCTACCATTCAAGAAGCAGATAAAATCCTTGTCCTCAAAGATGGCCAAATCATCGAGCAAGGAAATCACCAATCCTTGTTAGCAGATAAAGGATTCTACTATGAGCTCTACAATAGCCAATTTTCAAATAAAAAAGCGGAATAAGCTAAATAGGTTGAGATAGATTTCTCAACCTATTTTCTATAAGTCCTTTTGCAAAAAATGAAACTATTAGATCATTGCCTCTCTTCATTGACAGTGAGAAGGCATATCGGTATACTAGGTATAATCTAATTAGGAGGCCATCATGATGATTCGACCCGTTCAGCTCAGCGATGCAGCAGCTATCCGAGCGATTTACCAACCTTATGTGACAGAGACAGCCATTACCTTTGAGGTTGATGTGCCGACTGTCCAGGAATTTGAAAGCCGCATCACAAAAACGCTGCCCCAATTTCCTTATTTGGTAGCAGAAGTGGATGGGAAAGTTGTGGGGTATGCCTATGCCTCCACCTATTATGCACGCGCTGCCTATGATTGGACCACTGAATTGTCTATTTATGTATCAAAAGAAGCGCGTGGACAAGGGGTTGGATCGGACCTTTATACTGCCTTAGAAGAGGAGTTGCAAGCACGAGGCTACTTACGCTTTCTGGCCTGTATCGCAGTCCCGAACGAAGCGAGCATTTCCATGCATGAAAAGCGAGGCTATGTCCAAGTGGCTCATTCCCCAAAGATTGGCTATAAGTTTAACAAATGGCATGATATCGTCTGGATGCAAAAGACGATCGAAGGGCCTGTGAGAAAAATCAAGTAAGAGCTGTTAAGGAGTAGTAGCTAAATGAAATGAACGCTCCATATCACTTGAAACAATCCATAAATTATTCAGCATAGAAGATGTTTTTATACGAAAGAGGTTTTTATGACTCAAGAACAAAGTGCTAGACTGTTACCCCAAAAGCCCTCCAGATGGGCCAAAATTCTACTTAACCGAAAGGTTCCCATTCTCCTGTTCTTCTTACTGGAATTGGCCTTTCTTGTCTTTTCATATCTCAGCCTACAAGAGCATTTCCCGTCCATTATCTTATGGGAACACTTGTTGAGTGTCTTTACCTTCTTTTACTTGCTCAATCGTTCCATGGATTCTCGTTCCAAACTGTCCTGGATAATTATCATTGCCCTCTTTCCAATTTTTGGGACGGCTCTGCTCTATTTTTCGTTAGCTGATTTGGGTGTAAGACGCTTGAAGAAACGGCTTGAGGATGCTACAGTGCAGGCATCTGACTATCTAAGTACCGATCCAGAAGTTGCTGATTATTTATCCCAAAGTGATCGCCAATTACAGAAATTAGCTTATTTTTTGGAGCATAGTCCAGCCCAGTTTCCTATCTACAGCAACACAGAGGTTACCTATTTTCCGCTTGGAGATGACATGCTTCCATCCTTGTTGGAGGATTTGAAAAAGGCCGAGCGTTATATCTTCATGGAATATTTCATCATTGACGAAGGGATCATGTGGGGTGAGATTTTAGCCATTTTAGAGGAGAAGGCCAATGCAGGTCTGGACGTTCGTGTCATGTTTGATGGGATGAATGAGATGACTACCTTGTCCTATGATTATATCGAGCGCTTGCACAAGGCTGGGATAAAAGCTCAGACCTTCTCACCAGTCAAGCCTATTCTATCAACCTATTACAATTACCGAGACCATCGAAAAATTACAGTAATTGATGGTCAAGTTGCTTATACTGGTGGCGTTAATATCGCTGATGAGTATGTCAATAAACGAGAACGCTTTGGTCATTGGAAGGACACGGCCCTTCGCTTAGATGGTTCAGCAGTTCAAACACTGAAAGCTCTCTTTTTGACCATGTGGACAGTGATTGGAATAGAAGATAAAAGGGATATGGAACACTATCTACAAGAAAAACCTCAGCAAAGAAAGGGCCAGGGCTTTGTACTCCCTTATGGCAATTCGCCACTGACCTACCACAAGGTTGCAGAAAATGTTTATTTACATCTTCTGAATACATCAACTAATTATGTCTATATCATGACGCCTTATTTGATTTTGGATGATGAATTGGTTCGAGCCATGACCTTTGCGGCCAGACGAGGTGTGGATGTTCGTATCATTATGCCAGGGATTCCAGATAAACAGTATGCCTTTGATATTGCGACGACCTATTTTAAATCCCTCTTGGATGCTGGCGTCCGTATTTTCCGTTATACCCCAGGCTTTGTCCATGCTAAAGTTTATGTTTCTGATAGCCAACAAGCTGTGGTAGGAACCATTAATACAGACTACCGAAGTCTCTATCAAAATTTTGAAGATGGGGTTTTTCTCTACAAAAATCTGGAAGTGCTTCATATTGAACAAGATTTTGAGAGAACCCAGGCGCTCTCAGAGGAAGTCACTCTAGAAAGTTTATCTAAAATTCCTATGGCTCATCGTCTGGGTGGCTATCTCTTTTCTTTAATTGGGCCTTTGATGTAAAAAAGGAGGAATCATATGGATACAAAAATTCTTTTGAAATTGTTAGAAGACCAAGCTGATCTAGCGAAAGTCCCAGCAATGGAAGCTTATATGAAAAATAAATTCAGCTTTCTTGGCGTTCAAAAACCAATTCTCAAAAAGATTGAAAGAGAATTTTTTAAACCTTTCATAAAGGATACAATTGATTGGACTTTTGTGGAAGAATGTTGGCAGCAACCTTACCGAGAGTTTCAATATATTGCTATGGATTATCTGGATAAAAAGAAGAAGGAGCTTAGACCTGAAGATTTTCCAAAGCTAAAGGAATTGGCTCTAACCAAATCATGGTGGGACAGTATAGATCAATTGGACCTTATCATCGGAGAGATTACTTTGCACTATCCAGAAACTAAGCAGGTTATGCTGGATTGGAGTAAGGATCAGGACTTTTGGTTGATGCGGATTGCCATTGACCACCAGCTTATGATGAAAGAAAAAACAGATACGGATTTGTTAGAAAAAGTGATCCTCAATAATCTAGGTCAAAGCGAGTTCTTTATAAATAAGGCAATTGGCTGGAGTTTACGCAATTATTCCAAGGTTAATCCGGATTGGGTAGGGGCCTTTATTGACCGCTATCGAGATCAGTTGTCTCCTTTGAGCATTCGAGAAGGAAGCAAGTACCTACCCTCTTGACATTTTTTGGCCGTTCATGGTAAACTAGTTTTATGCGATGAGTCGATTGGCTCTTAGGAGCCTTTTGCGCTGAGGAGGTCTACATTCAATTGTAACGCAGGAGCGGACCTTGAGCAGTTGTGTGAACCGGCTGTTCTCATCGAAAGGTGCCTCGAATCCCTTACCATTTGGTAGGGGATTTTTTTGTTTGTTCCTTAGCTGAGGAGCTTTTCGATTAGATTGGTTATCTAATCTGTTGTCCAATAAACCCTTCTAAAAAAGAAGAGACTACCATAGTATGTTTGCTCTAATTTTATCACAGTGGTATAATAGGTGAAAAGATATAGCCCTATCTTTCATACCACCCATGGAAAGGAGATGTCTATGGAAGTTGAACAAAACCAGTCAAAGACTAGATGGTCGCAAGAAAAATTTCAGCGAATTAGTGAGCTGGAAAATTCAAAAGAGTATCAAGACCGGCTGTTTCTTATGAAGGAACAGATGAAGAGCAATCTTCATTGGAGGGCCGTCACCATTCTTGGTATTATTTTAGCTATACTATCTTTCCTACTTTTTAGATTGCGAGCAGTTATTATCATTCTTCCTGTTCTCGTTTTCTATTATTTACCTCAATACAAAAAAAGGCAGGCTTTATTCGGGGATAATGTTAGGTCCAATGATGAAATTTATATTAACGATTTTCTCTGTCCTATTCTGAAAGAAGTCTTTCCTCAAGCAGAGTTAACCTTGACAGCTAACTATGCTATGGATGCTTTACAGGTAGTTAGTCCTCGGTCAACCAAGTTTAATCTCTTTAATCAACTGTCCTTCCATGATGAAAGTAATCTCACAGTCGCCAACCTTTATGCTCACCATACAGAGACCAGGTATGAAACAGACTCAAATGGACACACCAGAACCGTCCAAGAAGAAGTGACGGATTTCGTTGGTCAACTCTTTTCTCTAAAGGCTCCGAGTCCCTTCCCAGGACATATGCGGGTAGTTCCGACCAAGAAATCCCTCTTTTTCAAAAGAGAAGTCAAAGGAGCCTATCCAGGTCCTGGAAAAAATGAGGTACAAATTGAAACAGAAGATATCCAGAACAACGAGAATTACAATATCTATTGTACGGATGAATTTGCTGCTCGAAAATTTTTGAAGCCTAAGGTGTTAGATTGGTTCGACAAGCAGATTGCTCAAAATGCGATGTGTGTCTACTTGGTAGAGGATCGTCTCTATATTTCCTTGTATACCAATCGCTATATTTTTCCAACACCAAGAAAGAAACAAGCTGTTGAGAATCTTTCCTTAGCTGCAGAGTATCAAAAACTCTGTATGGAGATTGATATCATTGATGAATTAACCAATATTTTTAAAGGAGAATGACGATGTCAGGTTTCATTATTGCACTTATTGTTTTTGCACTAGTAGTTGTTATGTGGTTTATCGGAGAAAGCAATCGCTTGAACCGTTATCAGGTCATGATTGAAGAATCAAAGAGGACGGTTGATATCACCTTGGTTAAACGCTACGACACCATTTCGGAAATGTTGAAGGTTGCTAAGGCTTATGCCAAACATGAAGAGAAAGTCTTTAGCGAATTGGTAGCCCTTCGCCAAGGTGCCTCTATCCAAGAATCCAATCAAGTTATTGCCAATCAAAATGATGTTTTGGCACAAATCCGAGCAGTGGGTGAGAATTATCCGGAGCTCTTATCTTCTAACCAATTCTTGGCCTTGCAAAAAGAAATTGCAGACGAAAATGAAGATTTGGCAGCTTCTAAACGCATTGTCAATAGCAATATTAGCCAAATCAACCAAGCCATTGTAACCTTCCCAACTTCAGTAGTTGCGGGTATCAAAGGGATGCAACAGGTCCAGTTTCTATTGGAAGATACTCAAGGTAAGAAGGATTTAAGTGATTTGAATTATGACCTTGACTAAATAGATATTTATTATAATTAACCATCAAAAATCCTGGTCTTAGAATCAGGATTTTTTCCTACTGTTGGTACTTTTCATTTATGACAAAAAATTGTATAATAGTACAAATACTCAATTTTTAGAAAATTTTGAAAGAGGATTTACTATGGGATACACAGTTGCTGTTGTCGGTGCTACAGGTGCCGTTGGTGCTCAAATGATCAAAATGTTGGAAGAATCTACTCTTCCAATCGATAAGATTCGCTACCTTGCGTCTGCACGTTCTGCAGGAAAAGTTTTGCAATTTAAAGGGCAAGACGTGACCATTGAAGAAACGACTGAAGATGCTTTTGAAGGGGTTGATATTGCCCTTTTCTCAGCTGGTGGTTCAACATCTGCCAAATATGCACCTTATGCGGTGAAAGCAGGCGCAGTAGTGGTCGATAACACTTCATATTTCCGTCAAAATCCGGATGTCCCATTGGTTGTTCCTGAAGTGAATGCACATGCGCTTGATGCTCATAACGGAATTATCTCTTGTCCAAACTGTTCAACCATCCAAATGATGGTCGCTCTTGAGCCGGTTCGTCAAAAATGGGGCTTGGACCGTATCATCGTGTCTACTTACCAAGCTGTATCAGGGGCTGGTATGGGAGCTATTCTTGAAACCCAACGTGAGTTGAAGGAAGTTTTGAATGATGGTGTCAACCCACGCGATGTCCAAGCGGAAATCTTGCCATGCGGTGGTGATAAAAAACATTACCCAATTGCTTTCAACGCTCTTCCACAAATCGACGTCTTCACAGAAAATGACTATACTTACGAAGAAATGAAGATGACGAATGAAACCAAGAAAATCATGGAAGATGATAGCATTGCCGTTTCAGCAACTTGTGTGCGGATTCCAGTCTTGTCAGCTCACTCAGAGTCAGTCTACATTGAAACAAAAGAAGTGGCACCAATTGACGAAGTGAAAGCTGCTATTGCTGCCTTCCCAGGTGCAGTCCTTGAAGACGATGTTGCTCACCAAATCTACCCACAAGCCGTTAATGCGGTCGGTTCACGCGATACTTTCGTTGGACGGATTCGTAAAGACTTGGATGCTGAAAAAGGAATTCACATGTGGGTGGTTTCAGATAACCTTCTTAAAGGAGCTGCTTGGAACTCAGTCCAAATCGCAGAAACCCTTCATGAACGTGGACTCGTACGACCAACAGCTGAATTGAAGTTTGAATTGAAATAGGGAGCAAAACAGAAATCAGTAACTCGAAGAGTTTGATTTCTCCTTAGCTAACTAGCAAATCAACTTGTTTTATAAACAGATCATGAGGCAAAGGCAAGCAGGCCCCAGCCTCTTTCTTATATAGAGAAAGGTTTTTTCTATGTCTTATAATGATTTGAAAGATTGTAAAATCATCACTGCATTTATCACTCCCTTCCATGAAGATGGAACCATTAATTTTGACGCTCTTCCTGCCTTGATCGAGCACCTCTTGGCACATCATACAGATGGGATTCTCTTAGCTGGAACGACTGCAGAAAGTCCAACTCTGACCCACGATGAGGAATTGCAACTCTTTGCGGCCGTTCAAAAGATTGTCAATGGACGGGTCCCTTTGATCGCTGGTGTCGGAACCAATGAAACCCGCGACTCGATTGAGTTCGTTAAAGAAGTGGATGCTTTTGGTGGCTTTGCAGCAGGATTGGCTATCGTCCCTTACTACAATAAACCATCCCAAGAAGGAATGTATCAACACTTTAAAGCGATTGCGGATGCATCTAATCTTCCGATTATTATTTACAATATTCCAGGGCGCGTGGTAGTAGAAATGACACCTGAAACCATGCTTCGTTTGGCAGAGCACCCAAATATCATCGGGGTCAAAGAGTGTACAACCCTTGCTAATATGGCCTATTTGATTGAACACAAGCCAGAAGAATTTCTCATCTATACAGGGGAAGATGGAGATGCTTTCCACGCGATGAACCTTGGGGCTGATGGAGTGATCTCAGTGGCTTCTCATACAAATGGAGATGAAATGCATGAGATGTTCCAAGCCATTGAACACAACGATATTAAAAAGGCTGCGGCTATCCAACGTCAGTTTATCCCTAAAGTCAACGCTCTCTTCTCATATCCAAGTCCAGCTCCTGTCAAAGCTGTCTTGAACTATATGGGCTTTGAAGCAGGGCCAACTCGTTTGCCATTGGTGCCAGCACCAGCAGAAGAAGCGAAGCGCATTATCAAGGTTGTAGTAGATGGGGATTACCATGCATCTAAAGAGATCATTACGGGAGTTTTAAGACCGGATTATTAATGTTTAATTGCAGAATTTTTTGTTTGAACATGAATAAATTAACATCTCAATGAATGAAGCTATTTTTTGAAAGAGCTTTGATTCTTGACAAAAAAATTATATAATAAAGTAGTAGGTCTTCATTTCTTTATAATGGAAATGGAGTATTCATGAAAATTTAAACATAAAGGAGACTCCGATGGAAGTCATTAAACGTAGTGGAGAAGTGGTTGAATTCAACCCAGATAAAATTTACCAAGCTATTTTGAAAGCTGCGCAAGTTGTCTATGTTTTGACAGATGATTTGCGACAAAACCTAGCTCAAGTGACCAAGAAAGTTGCTATGGATTTAGATGAAGCTCAAGTAGAACGCGCAACCATCAGTATGATCCAATCATTAGTGGAACAACGCTTGCTGGGAGCAGGTTATATTACCATTGCAGAACACTACATTTCTTATCGCTTGCAACGCGATTTGGAACGGAGTGGTTATGGTGATCACATCGCCGTGCATTTGCATTTTGAGCAAATTCGATAAGCTAGATAGTGCTCACGAGGTAACGCCATCGTGTTTGAACCACCCTTATAGGGTGGTTTTGACTGTCTAGCCAATTAGTTTATTTCGAAAGGTTTACATGTATGCAAAACCCAACCATCTATACCTATCTCAATCAGGATTTTACAGCTATTCCACTTTTTGATGGATTGAGCGTCGATGGTGTTTCTCAAGGAAGTCAGGCAGATTTGCATCTGGCTGATGATTTTCAGTCCCCCTCTGAGGCTGTTTTCCATTTTCTAAACGGTCAATGGCTGCTTGAGTGTTTATCAGGGATAATCGAAGTGGATGGTGTCACCTATCCGAAAAATGAACGAGCTTTATTAAATCATCGTTCCATTATCCACCTTTGTGACGCCGACGGCCATGTTTTTCGCTCAAAATTCATTATTGTTGAAATGCAATCTCTAGAGTGGAAGACCATTGCAAAAGATGCATTTCCGATGGATCTGTCCTCGCTTGCTAGGATTGATTGTGCAGTCTTATCAAATCAGTTGGTTGTCCGATTAGGAGATCAGATCATTTACCAGGATCTTCAGGCAGCAGCTGCAGATTCATCTGTTTCAACGAGGGAGCACAATGATTTTTCCCATTCATCACTAACGATTGCTATTCAAGATGTAACGGTCGGAAATCTCTTAAATCGTAAGACCATCCTCAAGGATATTCAGGTTGAATTTAAACCCAAGGAAATGATTTTAATTCTGGGTGGTTCTGGTGCTGGAAAATCAACCTTTATGGAAGCAGTGACAGGACTTGTTCATTCAAATACCAGTGCTTATTTTCATGGCGTGGATCTGTTAAATGATGGAAAAAAACAAGGTGTCATCACCCTGGCTCCTCAATCCCCTGACGAGCATTACCGCATGGAAGACACGGTCTATATGAATCTCGAAGATGCAGCAAAGCTCTACGGTCCATCCGAATTAGCAGACAATCCTGAACTTCGTAAAGAAGAAGTGCTATCTGTTCTGAGAAAACTGGACTTAGAATCTGTCAAAGGATCCAAGTGTTCTTCTCTATCTGGCGGACAAAAGAAAAAACTCACGATTGCTATGGAATACATCACGCGCCCTGAAATCCTCTTTATGGATGAGCCGGATTCTGGTGTCGATGGGAGTATGGTCA